>DAINSS010000001.1:0-34818 GCA_036741195.1 Clostridiaceae bacterium
GAAGTCATAGTCAGTGATATGACACATTTAAAGTACAGAGGAAAAACATTTGAATGGACATTTATGGTTGATGTATATGATAACTCTATAATATCCAGTCACGTTAGCTCCGTTGAAGGCGACAGAAAACCCTATTTTGACTGTTTATTCGACTTAAAGAGGTTAACTGCAAAAAAGAAGACTCCCACAGTTTTGCACACCGATCAGGGAGCCGTCTACGCATCGTCAAGCTACAACAATGACTTAACTAAGTATAACATAACAAGGTCAATGTCACGATCAGGAACGCCTACAGATAATCCTGTAATAGAGTCATTAAACGGTTGGTTTAAATCTGAAATACTCCTTGATTTTGACATTGATGCGTATTCAAGTATAGAGAGCTTTTTGGAATATTTTGTGGAGTACTGTAATAAAGAGAGAGAGTTTTACTCACTTGGTTATTTAAGTCCCTATGAGTATAGAAGGAGTAAAGGATACTAAAAAAGAACCTGTATTTAAACAAGTTCTTTTTATGTGTCTACTTTTTGTTGACAAGTTCATCCAAATTGATTCTGAGGTGTTTTCTTTAACAAATATTTTATGTAAATCTGAATCCCCTTTGTATTGCAAATGGAATCTCTATTTCACCCTTTGCTTCCCTTAATAGGAAGTATGGGTCCCTTAGGAGTATTCGCCCAAGTGATACGAAATCGGCTCTGTCATTTTGCAGTATCGCCTCAATCTGATCCATTTCCTTTAATAACCCAACTGCAAAGGTCTTAACCCCGCAGCTGTGTTTAATTTTTTCAGAAAGGGTCACCTGATATCCCGGATATATCCTCATCAAAGCATCGGGAACAAGTCCCCCTGAAGAAACATGAACGGCATCAAAATGGTCTTTGAATATATTAACCAATTCCACCATTTCATTGATATCAATACCTCCGGCTTTGTAGTCGGTTGCCGATACTCTTACTATCAGAGGCATATCTTTTGGTATGACTTCCCTTACGGTTTCTGCAACTTCAATTAAAAGCCTGCATCTGTTTTCCCTGGATCCGCCATACTCATCTTCCCTTAGATTGGTAAGGGGTGATAAAAATTCATGAAGCAGATATCCATGGGCTGCATGAAGCTCAATTAAATCATAACCTGACTTCACTGCTCTTACAGCGCTTTCACCAAAGGCTTTGACTACTCTTTTTATCCCTTCTTTGTCCAGGGCTTCGGGGACTGCATAGGTTTCATCAAATCTTAGGGCAGACGGAGCATATATCGGCCCTCCGCTGATCTGTGACTTTCTTCCTGCATGTGCCAGCTGGATTCCGATTTTTGAGCCAAAATCATGGGAGAATTCAACTATTTTTCTATGACCTTCAATCTGCGAATCATCCCAAAAACCAAGATCCTGGTTGTAAATCCTACCCTCCGACGTAACTGCAGTAGCCTCTACAATAATAAGCCCCACACCGCCTATGGACGCATTGCCGTAATGGACATAATGAAAATTTGTGGCATGTCCTTCATTATCAGCCATATTCATGCACATTGGTGCCATTACTATTCTGTTCCTTATTTCCAACTTACCTAAATTAGCCTTTTCAAAACTCAGCATATATATCCCCTTAAATTACAATCATAAAAATTCACTGTCTTACAAATAACGTATGGCAAAACAAATTCTATTACATTATACATCAGAATGAGCCTTGAACTTATAACTGAATATTAACAGACCGTTAAACTCTCAAAGAAATCCAAACAATACGCAATAAATCCAAAGTATCTTATAATATAAGCAACACAAAACATGAAAGGAGCTGTGTATTTTTGAATTTTGAAAATTATAAAACCATGGACCCCCATATATTTTTAAGTCTTGTCAATGCAAGGCTGAGAGTCAGAAATAATGATCTTGAGGATTTTTGCAAAGAGAATTATATAGATCAGGATGAGCTCTTAGACCATATGGATAAAAAAGGATACACCTATATCAGTAATTTAAATCAGTTCAGGGAAAGATAACCCCTTTTTCGACAACGCACCGGTGTCAGTTTTTATTAACAGACACCGGTGTGTTTAACTCTCTAATCTTAGACTCTTATTCAATATTTCCAATCAACTTTCTGATAACATAGGAGGCAAGGTAAATTCCTGCTACGGGTGGTACAAAGGATACGGATCCGGGAGTTCTCCTTTTTGGTTTAAGGCCGCTAACATTAACTTGTTCAGATTGCCCAATCTCCTCAGGAATCATCGCCTCTTCCACTGAATAAAGAACATCAAGATTTTGAACCCCCCTCTTTTTAAGCTCCCGTCTCATGACCTTAGCCAGGGGGCATATACTGGTTTTATATATATCTGTAAACTCAAATTTTGAAGGGTCAAGCTTATTTCCTGCTCCCATGGCAGAAATGACCTTTATACCCTTTTCGCTGCAGTATTGTGCTATATCAAGCTTGGAAGTCACCGTATCAATGCAATCAACAACATAATCTGCATCAACCGGAATAATCTCTTCTAAATTATCCATTCTGATAAATTTATCTAACGGAGTTAACCTACATTCACTGTTTATCTCGCTTAATCTTTTTAAAGCCGCATCTGTTTTTCTCATTCCGACAGTCTTTTCCGTAGCAAATACCTGCCTGTTGATATTGGACTCTGCAACGTTGTCATTATCCACTATAACAAGCTCTCCGATTCCTCCCCTTACCAAAGCTTCGGCACATTGTCCTCCGACTCCGCCAAGACCAAGAACCACAACTTTACTGTTATATAAAACATTCATCCCATCTTCTCCTATGAGCATCTGGGATCTTATAAATTTTTCTTTCATAAATCCTCCGGTTGAACCATACATCTCTTTATTTTACAATGTATTTGTCCGATGAGTCTATTTTATATAAAATACTCTTGATCTAACTACTCTTCATCGGAAAATTTTAGTAAGCGTAGCGAGGGACTTATGAAACTTTTAGGAATAATATGTGCACTTAAATCAGAACAAGCTCCGATATTGAGAAATATGGAGTTCATAGAAGAAATCAGCAAGGCCGGGATGGCGTTCACAAGAGGAAAGGTGAACGGACAGGAAATCGTTACTGTAGTTTGCGGTGTAGGCAAAGTCAATGCTGCAGTTTGTACAGAAATAATGATTGAGGTCCTGGGTTGTACTCATATTGTAAACCTTGGTGTTGCCGGAGGATTGGCTGAAGATGTTTATCCCTTGGATATTGTGGCAGCCACGGATCTTGTACAGCATGATGTGGAGGTTACTGCCTTCGGAGAAAAATTAGGGCAGATTCCCAATCTTGATACATTTTCCTTTGAAGCAGATTCGCACCTTATGTCAATTTTAGACAGGGCTGCTTTGAAAAATGATATTTCACTACACAAGGGAAGAATTGTTTCAGGTGATCAGTTCATTGCCAATCAGGAAAAGGTAAGATTCTTAATAAAGGAATTCGAAGCTGTTGCCGTTGAAATGGAAGGAGCCTCAATTGCCCATGTTTGCTATTTGAATGAAATTCCCTTCCTGGTAATCAGATCAATTTCAGACAATGCAAATAACGGAGCAGGAATGGACTTTGAAGAATTCAAAGTCAGCGCATCGGAAATAACCTGGAATCTGATCAACACCTTTATAGAGTTATACAGACAGGCTTAACAAAAATCACACCGGAATCATTTTGCTGTTTCCGGTGTGATTCTTATTTTTATATTCTGGGTAAAATTATTCTACCTATCCTTCATCCTCTTTAACTTTTCCAATATCATCAAATCAATGTCCTCACTTTTCAGCATCCTTGGATTGGTGAAATCTTCCAGTACAGACTCCGTTTCCCTGCAATATCTGACCTTTATGCATTGTCCAAGGTTTCTGGGACATCTTAGACACAGACAGCTCTTATCGTTGCCATCACAGGTCTTTTGATAGCTTGGGCAATATCTGCAATTTTTCAGCAGGTCTTCATTTTTAGTTATTTTTTCCATTTTATCTCCCAATCGCTCTTATTAGATTTAGATATCTCTTTAAACTGATGATCAATCAGACAACGACTTTCAAAGGTTCCAAAAGAGTTATTGACTTAGTTGTCACCTCACAGGTATAGGCTAATATATCCACTCCGTTATCCTTTGCATATTTAAGGCTTTCAGAAAAATAAGGGTCCATTGCCGTATTCGGTGTGAAATAACTTGCTTTGTCAACCTGAATCAAGAATAACACTCCTGCTCCAAAGCCTCTTTTTTTAGCTTCTGCCAGCTCCCTTAAGTGTTTGGAGCCCCGTTCGGTTTTAGCATCCGGAAAGCTCATAATTCCGCTATTTTCCAAGGTCACACCCTTAACCTCCAAATAGTAGTCGGGAAGCCCCTCCTTCTTCAACCTGAAATCAAACCTGGATGCACCGTAGGTTTTCTCCCTTTCAATCACATCATACTCATCAAGTTCCCTGACATTCCCGTTTAATAAAGCTTCTTCAACAACGGGATTGGGAATTTGTGAATCAAAGTTGATTAACAGATCTCCCTTCCAGGCACCGATCAGTGAAAACTGAGTCTGCCTTTCAGGATTGTTTTCCAGACGAATAAGACATTTAACCCCGGGAATCAGAATTTCCTTAAGTCTCCCCGTGTTAGGTACATGGGCTTTGATTATCTCATTATTTAATTTAATATATGCCACAAACCGATTCGGCCTTTCAATAAATTCGCCTATGGCTGTTTCTTTTTTGAATATCATAATTATCTCCCGTATTCCAAATCTATAATACACCAATATGAGAATCGGGTGTTAGTTTTAGGATCAGGCCATGGAGAATATGTACCCCAAAACAGCTCCCAGGGTTATTAACCAAACGGAATTCAGCTTAGTTTTCAGAAGTATAAAAAACGAGATTAAAAACACAGCTATAGTAAACACATCTGTTATTGAATTTCTCCCCAGAACAAATGTCACCGAAACCATTAAACCAAGGGATGAAATATTAACTCCGTTTAGTACACTTCGAAGTATTTTAGAATCGCTCATTTTGAAAAGAATTGGTTTTAAGAGCCACACTAACACAAAGGATGGAAGGAATATTCCTATTGTTGCCCCGATTGAGCCCTCTATTCCTCCCAGAATATAACCAATGAAAGTTGCAGTTGTGAATACAGGCCCCGGAGTAAACTGCCCGATTGCTACAGAATCCATAAGCTCTTTCAAGGTCAAAATACCCCTGGTTGTTACAAACTCCCTCTCAATAAAAGCAAGGAGTACATAACCGGATCCGTAAAGTACCGAACCTATTTTAAGGAATATCCTAAAAAGTTCATATGCCCCCGATCTAGCCCCTGCAGCCATTGTGCCTAATAACAACGGAACATACGGCGGTATCATCAATTTAAGCTTCAATCCCTTATTTTTACCTAGTCCTTCGGCAATTTCCTTATCTCCGTTTTTATTTCCGTTTTCTAAAAAATGCATGATTAAATATAACAGTCCGAATCCCAATAATAATAGGATTTCATTTATTTTTGTAAATGCCAGAACAATTGCCGTTATCGCAAATACAGCATCCTTATTTCCTTTGACTGCAGTTTTGAAGAATTTGATCAAGGCTGTCAGTATAATCGCAAGAATAACCGGCTTTATCCCATACATTATTCCATTAAGTTCAGGCAATGCACCATAGCTAACATATATCCCCGCCAACAGCATAACTATCAGCATTGCCGGACCGATAAACGAAATGCCCGCAATGATCAGGCCAAGAGGTCCACCCCTTAGATAGCCCATCATTATGGCTACTTCCGTTGAATTTGGCCCCGGCAACAGATTAGTCAATCCAATGATATCCATAAATTGCTGCCTGTCTGTCCACTTTCTTTTTGAGACCAACTCCTCTTCCATTAAAGCAATGTGTGCTGCCGGTCCTCCGAATGCAGTAAATCCAAGCTTCAAAAATACTTTGAATATTTCAAAAAGACTTTCATGTTTTACTTCAAGCTCTTTTTTATCCTTGTTCATTATTCCTCCGACAGCTGTAAATTAAACTTTTGAATAAGTTGAGTTTTATTATATTTGAGTATTCCCGTTTAAGTAAGACAAAATTTGTTAAGAAATTTCAACTCCGTGGGTTGACCGGTTAAATTAAATATATTATATTGTTAATGCGAACCATTTGCATTTACACGGAGGAAGACTTATGAAGTTCAATAAAATCATCATCGCATCAGCAAGTATTGCATTTCTGCTTACAGCATGCTCACCTGCCACTCAAAGCAAATCTGCTCCACAAAATACTGATACTGTTACCGTAGTCACATCAATCAATCCGATTGATAAATTAGTTAAATATATCGGCGGAACCAAGATCAATACTGTTCAATTTGTTAAGCCCGGAATTGAACCCCACGATTTTGAGCCCTCTCCAAAGGATATGGAAAAGCTTACAAATTCAAAGGCTCTCATTCTAAACGGACTTGATATGGAACATTGGTCTGAAAAGCTTACTTTACCTTCAGGTGTTAAAAAATTTGAGCTGTCTGAAAATATAGCTCCCATTAAAACGTCAAATGTTGAAGATCCTCATATATGGCTTGGCCTAACCGAGCTTAAAACCATGGCACAGAATACCTTTAATGCACTTTCGGAAATTTCTCCGAATAATAAGGCATACTTCAAGGAAAACCTTGATAAGTTTAATAAAGAAGCTGATGATTTAAACTCAAAGTACAAATCACAGTTTGAAAAATTCAAGGGTAAAAGCTTTGTAACCGGTCATGAAGCCTTTGCCTATCTTTGCAGAAACATAGGAATGGTACAAATGGCTGTAGAAGGACCCTTCAGCGGAGGCGAACCTACCCCGCAAAAGATTGCCGAGCTTGTTGATTACGTAAAAGCCAACGGAATAACCACAGTATTTACGGAAGAAGCTGCATCACCAAAGGTATCCGCTACACTTGCAAAAGAAACAAATGCCAAGCTTGTTACAATCCCTACAATGGAAAGTGACGGAGAGATATTCGAAACAATAGAAACCATTTATAAAGAAGTCCTTGAATCAGTGAAGTAATTCAATAGCTGCAATTTAAACCAGGAACGTCAACTTAAAAAATACTTGAGCCAAAAAAATATTAATTGTTGATTTATGATTTTATCAATGTTATGATAAACCTTGTCAACAATTAAGGCCCCATGGTCAAGCGGTCAAGACGCTAGCCTCTCACGCTGGAATCAGGAGTTCGATTCTCCTTGGGGTCACCACAAAAGAAGACAGGCAGCTTTCATTTTTGGATGAAAGCTGTTTTTATTATCTGAATTATCTATAAACTCTTCCTTTCAAATAGTTCATCAATATCATATTTAACATTTAATCAAGTCTTAGTTCATAAAAATGAATATGTCCAATTTTTTATAAGTTTTAAGCCGGTAACAATTTTTTATTAAATTTTTTAACAAATCAATCCATCATTACTGTTGGATTTTATACTTATAGGTAGAAGATTTATAATTTTCGGAGGTAATAACATATGGCAAAGAATGTACATGTTACACCTTTTACCGGTGGTGGATGGCAAGTCAAAGTGGGCGGGGAACCTGAAGCAAGAAAGGTAACAGAAACTAAAGAAGAAGCAGTTGATGCGGGCAGAGAACTTGCAAAGGAAATGAAAACAGAACTCGTTATTCATGGAAAAAACGGAGTCATCCAGACAAAGGACAGCTACGGCAATGATCCTAGAGGAAACGGTTAAAAGAGATAAAAAGTGGTAATTCTAAAAAATAAATCCCTCATCTTTGATGGGGGATTTATTTCATATTCTAATATAATCAAACAGCATCTATTCTGTTTTTGCGCTAATCGTTATGCTTAGTCTGATCAATATATTTTTTCAAGAATTCTTTGGTCCTTTGATGCTTTGGATTGGTAAACAGAATTTCAGGTGATTCATTTTCTACAATTGCACCCTTATCCATGAATATTACCCTGTCTGATACATCTCTTGCAAAGCCCATTTCATGTGTAACAACAATCATGGTAAGCCCTGAATATGCCAAATCCTTCATAACTAATAAAACTTCTCATACAAGCTCCGGATCGAGCGCTGAGGTAGGTTCGTCAAAGAGCATGATCTCAGGTTTCATTGCAAGTGCCCTGGCAATTGCAACCCTCTGTTTCTGTCCGCCTGAAAGCTTTGAAGGATACTGGTCCCTCTTTTCAAGCAAGCCAACCTTACGCAGAAGTTCTTCTGCTTCCGGGATAATTTCAGATTTAGGAATATTTTTAACAGTTATCGGTGCTTCAATGATATTCTCAAGTACCGTCATATTGGGGAAGAGATTGAAGTTTTGGAATACCATTCCTACTTTGCTGATTGCACTTTTAACCGATGCCTTATTTCCCGGGATGAGCTCCTGTCCGTCAATGAAAATCTGTCCTGAAGTTGGAGTCTCAAGGTTATTCAAACATCTTAAAAGTGTACTTTTTCCTGATCCGGACGCTCCGATTATACAAACAGCTTCATTTCTTTGAACTGTAAAATTCAAGTTTTCAAAAACTGTTAAGTCTTCAAATCTTTTAGTCAAATCGACTACTTCTACTATATTAGGATTATCTTTGTAATCTGCCATGGTCCCCTCCTAATAAACTGACATTTTCTTTTCGAGCTTATCGAAAACAAATGTAAGAACCGTTGTCATCGCCAAATAAAGTGTTGCTGCAACTGCATACGCAGGTAATTGCTTAAAGGTAGCAGATGAAACCTCATAGGTTATTTTCAGAATCTCAGTCATGGTTATCGCTGCAACCAAGGAAGTATCCTTCAAAAGAGTTATGAATTCATTTCCAACCGATGGCATTATTATTCTGACTGTTTGAGGTATTATTACTCTCTTCATGGTCTGCCCGAAGGTCATTCCCAGTGCATGTGCCGCTTCAAACTGACCCTTGTCTACTGCCTGTATTCCGCCTCTAATAATTTCTGCCATATAGGCACCGATATTAAGGGAAAGACCAATGCTTGCCGCCAACAGCGGGGACAGGTTAATACCCGCACTGGGTAAGCCAAAATAAAGGAAATAAAGCTGAACCATCATCGGGGTTCCTCTTAAAACCCAGGTATAAAAGGATGCTATCCCTTTTAAAATTTCATTCTTAGAAATTTTCATCAATGCAATCAGAATACCTATGGCAGTTCCGAATCCAATTCCTATAACAGTCAGAAGGAGCGACATAGGCGCTCCACTGAGTATTCTAGGAAACATTGCTACGTAATCATTAAAAAATTGTATCAATTTTTCCTCCTATTAAATTTAATCCACAATTACTTCTTGTAGATATCTTTTCCAAACCATTTCATTGAAAGCTCTGTAAAAGTACCGTCTTTCATCATTTCATCCAGAACCTTGTCAACCTCAGCTTTCAACTGCGGAGAGTTCATTGGAATCGCAATACCTACAGGGCCTGCTTCAGCAAGTTCATCCAACATAACATAGCTTGCAGCATCAACCTTCATATAGTAAGCTCCAACAACGTTATCGGTAATAACTGCATCAACTCTTCCTGCCTTAAGGTCTAAAAGGCCGTCTGCGATCTTGATATATTTCTTTATTTCTTTATACTGCTTATCTTTAACATAATCCTCAGAGGTAGTTCCCTGCTGAATACCGATTACCTTGTCAGATAAATCCGCGAAGCTCTTTATATCAGTATTTCCGGATTTAACTATGACTGAAAGACCGACAGCCTCAATATAAGGCTTACTGAAAAGTACAATCTTTTCTCTTTCAGGTGTTATGTTCATTGTAGCAGCAATAACATCGAATCTGTCTGCAGATAAACCTTCTGTTATTCCGGCAAAGTCTGTGGTGATTATTTCCATTTTGGCACCGAGCTTTTCTGCAATATGGTTTATCATCTCAATATCAAAGCCAATTTTATTTCCCTTTTCATCGGTGAATTCCATTGGAGGATATGTTGCTTCCGTGCCCAGTCTTAGAACCTTCGTACTCTTTATTTTATCGAGTCTGTCAGCATTTGGATTTGTTTTAGGCGTACAAGCAGTAACTCCCACCGCCATAATTGAAAGTGTCAAAGCCGCAATAATTTTTTTCATGTTTTTAACCAATGTAATCACTCCTGTATAAATATACTTCGATAGGTGTATTATATCCCTTTTCTTTTTTCTAAAGTATAATACATCACAAAATAATTGCAATACACCCATGTATATTTATTCAAGTAATTTATGTAACCCATTAAAATACTAAAATTTCCATCAATTAAAACCCATTAATCATTAATGTATCAGTTTTATGCAAAAGTCACGGAGCCGTTGATTCCCTGTTGCTGCTCTGAATAATTTTGAGTTAAAAGAAGCGGATGTTTCCATCCGCCGTAAGTTATATTTGTATTTTTTATTTTATTGATTCTAAAGTTTTAAGATACCCATCTGAGTCAGGAATAGAACAGCCATCATTATTGGTACAAGTACCATCATTGACAGTTTCCAGAATGACTGCAATGAGAAGGTCGATCCCTTCTTAATCTCTGCGATTGGAGCTTCATATCCCCATGCAAAGGTATAGAACAATGACATCAATAATCCACCCAGAGGAAGCATTATATTACTTGTTATGTAGTCAAGTGTATCGAATAATCCCATATTAGGAAGGAACTTCATTTCCCAAACGCCTAATGATAAGGATGCACCAATACCGATGATCCAACAAACTGTTGCAAAGAAGAATACTGCGTTCCTTCTGGTCCAGCCCTTAGAGTCAACAACCCATGCAACCGGAACTTCCAACAATGAAATTGAGCTTGTAACCGCTGCAAAGAAAACCAGAACGAAGAACATCAAACCAAATATTCCGCCTAGAGGCATTAATTCGAATATCTTAGGAAGGGTTATGAACAACAGCTTAGGGCCTGCATCCAAGTCCATTCCGAATGCAACAACTGCCGGAACTATTGCTAAACCTGCCAATAATGCAGCAAGAGTATCAAGTGCAGGAATTGTCAAAGCATTTTCCTGTAGATCTTCTGTACCGTTCAAATATGATCCATAGGTTACCAGGGTACCCATACCAAGAGATAAGGAGAAGAATACCTGGCCCATGGCCTTCACCACAATATCGAGACTGAAGTTAGTAAAATCAGGTTTCAAGTAGTAAGCAACACCTGCGCCTGCTCCCGGAAGTGTAAGTACACGTACAACCAATATGATCAGGAACAAGAACAGCAATGGCATCATTATCTTTGATGCTTTTTCAATACCGCCTGAGATTCCGCCTAAAACTATAAGCAAAGTTGCAATCATAAACAGCGCATGCCAGAAAATCGGTTCTCCGACTGTTCCTGAGAATGTTCCGAAGAATGCACCCGGATCACCTTTTACACCACCGGTTAAGAATGTGAAGATATACTTCAATACCCAACCACCGACTACTGAGTAGAATGATAAAATCATGAATGCAGATAGAACACCAAGCGCTCCTAAAAATCCCCATTTCTTGTTGAGCTTTCTGTAAGCACTGTACTGCTCCAAACGTGTGGATCTACCTATGGTCAATTCACCAAGCATCATAGTAAATCCTAGTAACACAACGATCGCCAAGTATACAACAACGAAAAGTCCGCCGCCGAACTTAGCTGCCAGATAAGGGAATTTCCACAGGTTTCCAAGACCGATTGCAGATCCTGCAGCAGCCATCAGGAATCCAAATTTGGAACCCCACCCGCCTCTTTCTTCAATTTTGTTTTCCATAATTTCCTCCCTATTAAACAAATATGAATAGTAGTTCTCCTTAATTATAATCAAAATCATGAATATCTGTGAACGATTTCATTTAAATGCAACAGCCATTGCTTTTTTCATTATAATTATTGACTTTTATTGACAAACCGTAATATTGCTTAATTATTTTTGTCACCGTTTTGATACTTTTCTACTTTGTTAAATCTGAATGCAAATACTATGGAATCCGGAATATTTTATGCAATATTTTAATAATTAGATGAATAATTTTGGAACATTAAATATTGCAGAAGTAATTTTAGATATTCGTGTTATTTAAATTTAATAGCATGAAGAAAGTGCATTTAACTTAAATAAGAGTAAAATTTGAATTCTTTAAATATCAGTCTGTTATTACGTATTAGCAAATATAAATTTTGATGTTGTTAATTTGATTGTCATTCTTTTAAATTCTTCGTTATTTTTTAAACTTAGCTTATGCCATGCGATTTTTGAGATGTTTTTATCCTTGGATCCAAGATCAATTTATAATCATGTGTTTACCAAGCATGGATTTCAATCATTTCAACATACTGTTTAATTATTTCCATTTTCATCCATTTTTGTGGCAAAAAACAACGTTTTGTCATATATAGTATTAAAAACACCGTTTAAATTTCAATGCTTCAGTAAGCATTGAAGAAAACACTATATTGTACAAAATCATTTTGAATTTGCATAAAATCAAAAAAACAGGTCAGAAACAAGCTGTAAAAACCTGTTTCTGACGCGACTATTCTGCTTTAAAATTAATGATTACAGTTTTATGATGTTTAACTGAGTCAAGAATAATATGATCATTGAGATTGGTACCAGGATCATCATTGAGAATTTCCAGAAAGTCCCCAGACTGAATTTTGAGCCTTTCTTGATTTCTGCAAATGCATTGTCATATCCCCATATGAAGGTTATGAATAGTGACAACATAAATCCGCCAAGAGGAAGCATAATGTTACTTGTTACATAGTCCAGGGTGTCAAACAATCCCATTTCAGGAAGGAATTTCATATCCCATATACCAAGTGATAAGGATGCTCCGATTCCGATTATCCAACAAATTGTAGCAAAGAAAATAACTGATTTTCTTCTGGTCCAGCCCTTTGAGTCAACAGTCCATGCAACAGGCACTTCAAGCAGTGAAATTGAGCTTGTAACTGCTGCAAACAATACTAATACAAAGAATATGAGTGCAAAGACTCCGCCAAACGGCATTGATTCGAATATCTTAGGCAATGTGATGAAAAGAAGTTTCGGGCCTGCATCCAAATCCAGTCCGAATGCTACAACTGCCGGTACTATTGCAAGACCTGCAAGCAATGCTGCCAGGGTATCAAGAATCGGAATTGTAAGTGCATTCTCCTGAAGATCTTCATCTCCTTTTAAATAGGAACCGTAGGTAACCAATGTTCCCATTCCAAGGGATAATGAGAAGAATACCTGTCCTGTGGCTCGAACCACAACATCTAAGTTGAATTTAGAAAAATCAGGTTTTAAGTAGTAAGCTACACCTTCCATTGCTCCCGGTAGTGTAAGAACTCTTACAACCATAATAATCAGGAAAATAAACAGTAAAGGCATTAGTATTTTAGAAGCTTTTTCAATACCGCCTGATATTCCTCCCATAACAATAACCAGGGTCATTATCATAAATAAGGCATGCCATATTACAGGTTCCACAGGTGAACTCATGAAGTTACCAAAGAATGCTCCAGTGTCTCCGGCAATTCCGCCGGTCAAATAAGTTACGATATACTTTAAAATCCATCCGCCGACTACTGAGTAGAAGGATAGGATCAAGAATGCCGACATAATCCCCAGGAATCCTAAGAATCCCCATTTCTTGTTCAGCTTTTTATAAGCACTGTACTGCTCAAGCTTCGTAGCACGACCGATAGTCAATTCGCCAAGCATCATTGTAAAGCCTAAAAGCACAATTAATGCAAGATAGACAAGTACAAACAGTCCGCCTCCAAACTGTGCTGCAAGGTAAGGGAACTTCCAAAGGTTTCCCAAACCTATGGCAGATCCGGCTGCTGCCATCAAGAATCCAAATTTGGATCCCCAATTATCTCTTTTCTGAATATTGTTCTCCATTTTTACCCCCAAATAAAAAATTAATAGTTCGAAATTATTATAAGTAAAAATTGTTTATATGTGTTCGTTTTCATTCAAATGCAACCTAAAATAAATAAAATTATTAAATCCCAACCATATTAATCTAATAATTATGATATGAATAAAAGAACTATATTCATTCTTAATAAATTTTCACTTCGTTAAACAAGTGATGATATTTTAAGCTTAATTACATTTTATACTGGTTTTACACCACATATCTTATCTAATTTAGTATTTTTTCAATGAAAAACTAAATTACCGGTTCATTTTTTTTCTGATATTTCAATAATTTATAGTTATTATTCTTGAGCTTCCGTTGTTATATAAAGCTTTTGATTGAATATTTCTTAATTTTTATAAGCAAAACTAAATTAATTATTTTATAAAGATCAACAACTAAACGGTTTTTATGTTGTTAATTCATTAACTAATGGCTTTTTAAGCCGATTATTCATTTTTAGCGCGAAACTTGATGTAATTTTAAAATAAGCATTTGTTGGTATATTTAGTAACATTTAGGTTACATTTTATACTTCATATATGTTTTCATTGTTTCCGTCTTGTAATCTTTTTTTCTTCATTTACCATTGCTTTTTTTATCTCGTTTTTATTCGTATAGATTAAAGAGATATTTTATACATCTAAAACCCGCTTCTTATTATTGTTAAAAATCACTTTTTGATATTAATTTAAGAATTATTAAGATGAGTGACCGCTACTTTCTATTCTTTCGTCTTGTCCAGATGCAAGCAATGCTGATAAATAAAAAAAAGCACCCTTCCGGGTACCCTTAATAGTTTGAACTCTAAATTATTCAGTTGAATCAGTCAACTACTGCAACTGCTTCGATTTCCAGGATCGCTCCCTTTGGTAGTCCGGCAACTGCAATAGCAGATCTTGCAGGACAGTTTTCTTTGAAGTATTCGGCATATACGCCGTTCATCTCGGCAAAATCAGCCATGTCCGTTAGAAATACCAGAGTTTTTACAACATTGTCCAAAGATGACCCTGCTTCTTCCAAGATAGCTTTGAGATTGTCAAGACATGCTCTTGTTGCATCTTTGATGTCTGTAACCAACTCACCGTCTTTAAGTGGTAGTTGACCTGAAACGAAAATAAGATTTCCTGCCTTGTTACAATGTGAGTATGGTCCTATTGCTGCCGGTGCATTCTTAGCTATTATAGCTTCCTTTTTCATATTTCATCCTCCGTTAGATTATATTTCTTTTCTTCCTTCCATCGCCTTCATTAAAGTAACCTCGTCAGCATAATCCAGGTCACCGCCTACAGGCATTCCGGAAGCAATTCTTGTTACTTTAACATCAAGGGGCTTTAATACCCTTGAAATATACATTGCCGTCGCCTCTCCCTCAATGGTTGGGTTTGTTGCGACAATAACCTCTTTTATATCGGAACCCATTCTTGCAACCAGTTCTCTGATTCTTATATCACTTGGACCTCTGCCTTGCATCGGAGATATATTCCCATGCAGTACATGGTATACTCCGTTATAATCTTTGATCTTCTCAATACTCATAATATCCTTGGGTTGTTCAACTACACAAATGGTGCCTTGATCCCTCGAAGGATTGGAACAAACACTGCATGGATCCTTTTCTGTAAAGTTTCCGCACTGGGAACAAAACTTCAAGGTTCCCCTGGCCTTTATCAGCGCTTCAGCGAATTCAGTAACCTCTTCCTGGGGAAGATTCAGTACAAATAATGTCAACCTTTGAGCTGTTTTATAACCGATACCCGGAAGCTTTGCAAATTCATCTATTAATTTTTCAATTGAAACCGGGTAAAAATCCATTCTTAGAACATTCCCGGGATATTCATCCCACCGGTCATTTTGCTCATGGAGTCCTGTGCTTCGTCATCAGCTGCTTTCATAGCTGCATTTACAGCCAATACTATTAGATCCTGAAGCATTTCTATATCATCCGGATCAACTATTGATGCATCCAGGGTAATGCTTTTAACTTCTTTTTTTCCGGATACTACAGCTTTTACAGCAGAGCCTCCGGCTGAACCTTCATATTCCTTATTTTGAAGCTCTTTCTGCATTTCTTCCATTTGCTTCTGAGCTTTTTGTACCTGTTTTAAGAGGTTGTTCATATTCCCGCCACCCGGGAATCCACCTCCAAATCCTTTTGCCATCTTAATTCCTCCGTTGTTTTTATCTAATTGATTATACCATAATCTTGTTTCATTCCAATTACACTATATCTATGTCAGAAAATTGCATATCCAGTATCGTTTTTTCCAGATCATTTCCATTATCACCGTTGGAAGCTTCATCTACAACCAATTTAACAGAAACCTTTTCCCCTACTATCATAGATACCGTCTCATTCAATACTGATTTGAATTCCTGCTTTTCCAGCCTTTTCTTGTTATGACTGTAGCTTTCAGGGAACTCGATAGTTATAACTCCCTTATCTACCTTGGTTACATTACCCTCAAATAATGAAGCTCTGATAACCATCTGTCTTTTTGCCCTCAAGGCTTCTAAAACCTCGTTCCAGGAAGCCTTGACACTCTCCAATGTCAGCTTGGAATCAGGATTGACTTCAAAGGCTTCTTTGACACGCTCCTCCATTTGTAATTCATCAGGAGTAACTTTAGGGGTGAGTGTTTTTTTAGGGGCGGCGCTTTCCCTTGACTGTTGAGATCTCGGCGATTCACCATCACCGGTAACCACCGTTAATTTACCGCTTTTAATCATGTTCTCAATTGCAGTCATTCTGGACAGAACAGAATCCATTCCATAATCTTTTTCGGCATTACAAATTTTAATCAATGCAAGTTCAAGGAAAGTTCTTCCCTGGGAGCTTCTTTTGCTTTGCTCTTCAGCACCTTGAAGAATTCTTACCATCTTTATAATTTCCTGGTCATGTATCATCAAAGACTGTTCTCTGTATCTTTCAATGTCCTCTGAGGATGCCTCTACGAGTTCATCTGCGTTGTTTCTGATAATTTTGGTTACCAGGATATTTCTGAAATGTTCCAATAGATCCTTGGTTATAAAATAGGGATCTCTTCCCAAATCCACCATGGAATCAAGGATAACAAGGGATTTTTCAATATCCTTTTTAAGAATTGCATCGGCAAGATTGAATATCTCCACCCTGCCTATCAAACCAAGCATCGAGATTACTATTTCATAATCCACCTTTCCTCCGCCCATGGAAATACTTTGGTCCAAAATACTCAAGGCATCCCTCATGGCACCGTCTGAAACCCTTGCAATCAAGGACAGGCTTTTGTTATCGGCAAGAATACCTTTATCATCAACAATTTCCCTTAACCTCTTTTCAATGTCTGAGGCTTTTATTCTTTTAAAATCAAACCTTTGGCATCTGGATAATATTGTAATAGGGAGCTTCTGAGGATCTGTGGTTGCCAGGATAAAAACTACATTTTCCGGAGGTTCTTCCAATGTCTTTAAGAATGCATTTACAGCACCCATTGTCAGCATATGTGCCTCATCTAGAATATATACCTTGTATTTACCTTCCTGCGGTGGGTACTGAACTTCATCAATTAGGTCCCTTATATCATCCACCTTATTGTTGGTTGCCGCATCCTGCTCCATTACGTCCAAGGACAACCCGGAATCGATCCTTATGCAATTATCGCAGACATTGCACGGTTCTCCGTTCTGAAGATCCTTGCAATTCAGCGCTTTGGAAAATATTTTCGCACAGGTGGTTTTACCTGTGCCCCTAGTACCTGAGAACAGGTAAGCATGGGCAATCCTACCATTTTTTATTTCGTTTTTAAGCGTGGTTGTTATATATTCCTGACCGATGACATCCTTGAATACCTTCGGTCTCAATTCTCTGTATAAAGCGGTGTATGCCATAAATACCTCCCGTTCTTTTAAAATTTTACGTCTATCTAAATTCTATCATGTTTAACCATATCAATTTTCATACAATTCTATATTTTATTGTATAAAAAAACTGCAGCTGAAAACTGCAGTAAATTTTTAGATAACACCGTGCACCCGACTTTGACAATAATAACTTATCCGTCTCCCAAGGTTAGCTCAATCATGGTTTGCCACGGCACACATAACATTCCTGTTTATCGCTGCTACCTTCCGGTCCTGACGTGGTTCACAGACATATGTTGCGTGGGACCCTGATCTCAACACCACTTCTTGGCTGCAGCAATAAATTATTATGCCTGGGCCGGGAATTCAACCCTGCTGTAGCGATTGCAGGTTACAGGGCATCGCTAGTTCCCCGTCTAGCACGGCTATGGCGGAGAGGATGGGATTTGAACCCATGATAGAGTTTCCCCTATACACACTTTCCAGGCGTGCTCCTTCGGCCACTCGGACACCTCTCCACAATTCAGTCTGTCTGAAAAGACAACTATTTTATTATACTTGAGAATTTAAGTTGCTGTCAAATTTTTCATTCCTGTAGAACCACCTAATCTAAAATGCTGCAAAACAGCGTTATTTTTTAATTCACCATGGGTTGAATCTACGATATTCCAATAAAATCTATTTCATGACACACATTTGCTAAACCTGTTAATACTTTATCCAAATTACTTTAATCCAATTAAACTTTATTATACTATAATCATGAATTAAGGGGGTAGTAAAAATGGGTAGATTAGGTCCTACAGAGCTGATTCTGATACTGGTGGTTGCACTTGTCATTTTCGGGCCAAAGAAGCTTCCGGAGGTCGGAAAGTCAATCGGTCAGGCAATTCATGAATTTAAAATTTCAATGAATAATTCTTCTAAAGATTCATCAGATTCCAACAAAGCTGACTCTGATAAATAGAATATTGAAAGCATGGCTTGAAATTTATGAAATTATTTAAATCAAAGAATAATGATGAGACGATTGTCGGTCATTTAACTGAAGTCAGAATGAGATTGATCCTTTCCATTCTGGCTTTCCTTATTACAACCATAGTCGTTTTCCAGTATACAGAACCGCTTGTCAATGATCTGATCAGCAAGTCAAGCGGAATGCAGTTTGTATTTATTGAACCTGCTGAGCTGTTTATAACCTTTATGAAGATAGCAATTACCGGTGGTTTGGTTGTTGCACTTCCCTTTCTTCTGTTTCAGCTTTGGATGTTTATAAGACCGGGGCTTAATAAGAAGGAAAGACAGTCCTTGACCATAGCCTTAACCATAGGACTTCTGCTTTTCGTACTCGGGATGGTGTTTGCGTACCCGTTGGTGCTTCCGATGACGACCAGGTTTTTCATGGGATTCAAATTAGCCGATATACCTCCCATGATAAGCTTCAGCAGCTATTTAAACTATGCCTTGAATATTATATTGTCCTTTGGATTGGCCTTCGAATTTCCAATATTAATGGTTATGCTTGCATTCGTTGGAATAATCAGGACATCTTTCCTGGCAAAAAACAGAAAGTATGTATTGCTGATTGTGCTATTAGTTGCGGCAATAATAACTCCTCCTGATGTTGTAAGTCAGGTTCTGCTCACTATTCCTCTGATGCTTCCCTTCGAGCTTGGACTTATCTCAGCAGACTGGTTGAAAAGAAGGGTATTTCATTGTTATCTACCATCCGTGGTAAGGAATCTGCCGAGAAAGAGCCGGATGATGACAAGGAAGATGAACCCCGGGTAGACGAAGATACTGAATCTACAGATAAAGAAAACACAATTGATGAGACATCAGCAATGGATTCAACAGATGTGAAATCTGAACCGGAAAGAATAACAGATCCAAGAAAAGATCTGTTAAACAAGGTTACTAACGGTAATTTCCTGAATCCCGACGACCAGAAGTTTTAGCATGAATCAATTCTTATTACATTTATAAAAGAGTAAATATCAAAAATACCCGGTGCCGCGGCACCGGGTATAGCTTTATTAAATTATAGTTTATAGTAAGCGTTAAGTATTTCTGCAACCTTTCTGGCAACTTCCGAAGTAACACCTGCACATCTTGCCTTTCTTTCTGGATCTCCATAGTTTACCTTCATTTCTTCCATGAAGTTTCCTACTGAATCAGAACAAAGATATGATGAAGAAACTGTAGTCTTAAGCTTTCCGTTATATTCAGGCTGATATTGCGGGAATGGGTGTTCCTTATACCAGTTGAATAATTCTGCAACAAGCTTAGGTGCATCTTCTGGCTTTACTGTCATACCAATAGCAGTAGCTCCTACACCAAGTGAACCACAAAGTGTTGCTAATCCGTATCAGCCGCCAAATGATTTAAAGCCTGCTGTTGGAATCCGATTGAATGGATATCCAGCTTTTTCACCTAATTCACCGAAGAACCCTTCGGCCATGCCGACACCTCAGCCACCCTTTTGCTTGTAAGCTTCATATGCTCTTTTCTGAACTGCATCAGGGTCAAGCTTCTGATATGGGAATGGATGAACTGCAGCATCCTTTGATGGTTCTTTAAAAGTGTATGCCACTTCAGCTTTTGTAGTTGCTGCAGCCGGTGCACATGCTGACAACAAAGTTAAAGCGCTTCCTGTAACAGCTACCCCCGCAACTGCTTTACCTGCTCCAATAACGAAATCTCTTCTTGTCATTGGTTTTTATGTGATCTGTACTTCTTCGTTGATCTTCTTCTCTTCCATTACTTACCACCCTTTGAAAGTTAATAAAATATTACCAAGTACGATGAATATTATCACTCTGCACCAAGTATTGTCTTCACAATATCGCTTTTATAAATAAATATTGATTGAAATTGCGATATACAATAGAATTGTATAAAATTATGTTTATTTTAAACAAATTTGCCAAAATTCAACAACATTTATAATTTTATTATGTTTAATAAATTAATTTACTAAAATCAGTTTATAACTGTTCTAATTCTCGAAATGCTTGGTTTTTTAATATAAAAAGCAAAAAACTGTTTCAAATAAACATATATGAAACAGTTAATAATTTCCCGTAATCCGCTTGGTTACTTATTTATTGCCACTTCTTTATAAAGAAAAAAGATCAAACTTAAGATAAAATACGATATTTTGTTAACCAATTTAAAAGTTGATATTTTTTAACAATATTAACTTTTTACATTGATTTTTCAGTCTATTTATTAATATTTTTCAATGCATTTATTAATATTTTTCATCTTCTTGGTTTAGTGCTTTTCTATCTTCACTCCGGCTTTCCTTCCAAATGACATAATCATCCAAATCTTTTTTAATACCTTTATATACTAAATTGAAAATGAATATATCATCAACAAATCCAAGAGGCCCCAGAAAATCCGGAATTGCATCGATTGGGGACACAAGATAAATCAATGCTCCGATAATCGATATGATGGTTCTTTTCGGTACCTTTGTATATTCTTTCTTTCTCCAACTGTTGAGCATGGATACAGTGAGACTGACATTTGAAATTATAGATGCCAATGCTCCTTTGTTATTACCTTCCATCATGGATTTAACGTCACCCAGTAGATTTTTAAATTTTTCAGGATCCTTATATAAATTCTCAGCATCCTTTTTAAAATTTTCAAAAATTTGGATTGCCTTGTTATTTTTCATTCAACTCATCCTTTATTATTTTGGATATCATCCTTGTATCTATTTGAGCATAAACGGGTTAAAGCATTATTAAAGAGAATTCAGAGCTTCCTTAAGCTTATCAACCTCATCCTGGTTTAAAGTTATTCCTTTGCTCATTTTATTCTCCTCATGATTCCATTCTCTGATATCAAGCTTAGGTTCCCTCCCGTTCCAGGATACTAAATTAACTTCTTTGGACCACCCTGAATTTGACACAGACAATACTGCAATCCTCTTTGATATTTCATATTTAAATTCTGACATAATAATCTTCTCCTCAAGTTTTTAGTTTCGAACTTTTTCCCATCCAATAAAATCCGACTAATTGAATTATTCACTATTAAACCATTCTAAAACCTATAATTTAACTGGATGTGTATTTTTAGCACATAATATCTTAAAATTATATCAAAGTCGGAATTATTCCCTTCAATTTTACTATTAACTAAATCTTCTCATAATAATCTGATAAGGCAGTATATTATCGAAAGGAAAAATCATGGACATAATCAAAAATCTGGTAGAAATTATGATGAATCTACCATCGCATCTGGATAGAATTATCACGATTCTGGGTCCCTTTACATATTTGATCCTATGGCTCAATATGTTTTTGGAAACCGGTGCCGTTATTATGGCTTTTTTGCCAGGTGAAGCACTAATCGTGGCTGCTGCTGCCTTTTCGGCAATTTCTACGAAACTGGACATTAGAATTCTGATACCCTTATTTCTGACAGCTACATTTATAGGAGATACATGCAGTTTTTTCATCGGAAGGTTTGCCGGTAAGAAATACCAGGATTTATCTCAGATGAAACTCATTAAACCAAATCAGTTAAAACTCGCAAATCAATTTTTTGAGGAAAAAGGCAAAAAGGCTTACCTGATAAATAGATTTATCCCCATCGCAAGAGCTTTCATGCCATTCACAGCCGGCTTCAGCCAGGTAAAGTATCGTAAGGTCTTTCCTTACAGCATTGCCGGAATCTTTATATGGAACTCTCTATATATCTTTTTAGGATATTTCTTCGGAAATCTCCCCTTTGTGAAAAAGAATTTTTCTCTGGTTGCTTTGGCGGTTGTAGTCATATCCTTAATTCCTGCATCTGTTTTCTTAGCGAGAAACATTAAAAAGATCGTCTCCGGAAAATTCTTTGAACTAAAAGAAAAAGGAAAGGCAAGAAGAAGGCGCAGATTGGACAAATTAACGCAAAGGAAAATGCGGTCTAAAAAATAAACCCTGTGTTATAATCATTAGGTACAAAAGGTGGTGCTTGAAATGAACCGTGTAGCGTTCAATTTATTCGGAATACCCATAATGTGGTATGCAATCATGATAATGCTGGGAGTAATAGTGGCTCTTGGAATAATCAACATAACAACAAAAAGGAAGGATCTCGGACTAAGCTATGATGATTTTGTAGATGCCTTTCTGATTGCATTCCCCCTGGCCATAGTCGGTGCCAGAATCTATTATGTTATTTTCGAGTGGAACAATTATAAGTCTAATCTTATCTCCATATTAAATATCCGCGAAGGCGGCCTTGCCATACACGGCGGTTTGATAGGTGCAGCAATCGGTGTATTGATTTATAAGATTATAAAGAAAAAATCTCTTAAATATATGTTGGACATGGTGGATGCAACTGCTCCCGGATTGATAATTGCTCAGGCTATCGGAAGATGGGGCAATTTTATCAACGGGGAAGCCCATGGCGGTCCTGTTACAAAGGAATTCATATCAAAGTTTCCTAAGTTTATCCAGGACGGAATGTTATTAAACGGCCAATATTATCACCCGACCTTCCTCTATGAATCGGTCTGGAATCTTCTTGTGGGAGCAATACTGTTGGTTTTGTTCTATAAAAGAAGAATAGATCACGAAGGTACCGTTATTGCATGGTATGCAATCCTGTACTCAGTAGGCAGGTTCTTCATAGAGGGTATGAGAACTGATTCACTCATGTTCGGCGGTTTAAGAACCGCACAAATGATATCACTTCTTTTCATAGCAATAGGTGTCATTTATCTTATATTCAAATACACAAGAAAGAAGAAAGAATTAGTTGCATAACATCAGAAAAAACAGCTCCGAAGATCTCTTAAAGATATTCGGGGCCATTTTTATCCATAAGAATCAGAAAATGAGTTCCAAATTAATCAAAGCTATAAGAAAAAAGTATTTGTACACGATCAGAACACTCAAGACAGTGATAATTCCCGTTAATTCCGTTTGACTATCCAATTCCAATCCCATATAATAAATGTTGTCCTGCTCCAATAGTTCAATGGATAGAATAAGCCCCTCCTAAGGGCTAGATATGAGTTCGATTCTCGTTTGGAGTACCAGTTGATATATTTTTAAGGGAGTTGAAGTTCTAATTTTTGAGCTTCAACTCCCTTTTTATATAAAATTCAATTTGAATAAGATCAAATATGAATATTATCAGAAGTTCGGTTAGAATTTATGCAGTCTTCTACTCCCAGAATAGCGCTTTCCTGCCTGGTTAAGCATCCATGACAATCCCCGAACCAAACTTGGCTTTCGTCGATTTCTCTTAAGTATTTCTTTTGTTTACTACGGCATTCGTTTCCAACCAAGTAATATAAACCCAACCTGCATTTTCTGTGGCGGCAATATCCTCCGTCATCTAAAACATCCGCTCTATCAACCATCCCAAAGCCTTCCAAAAGTTATAGTACACTACTAAAAATAAGGCCATGCTTCCTAAAAATCTGATTCCCAAATTATATAAATTAATGTGCATTTTAAAATCCTCCGCTCATTTGTTCGATTTGATATTTTTATTCTAAAAAATTGGTCGGACAAAAATCGAATGTACTTGCGAAAAATTATAAAAAATTTTTTAAAGTTTATTTCCACTTAACTTTCCACATACATTTAATATGTTACTTTTTTGCATAAATATGTAATGTAATCAGATGTAATTCAAAAAAGGAATAACCGGGTTATATAAAATGGACAGTAAGAAAAAAAGAATAGTAATCAAAATTGGTTCATCTTCCATTGTCAGTGATAATACAATAAAGTATGACTTTATAGAAAAGCTGGTTTCTGAGGTTGAAAAATTCAGATACAAGGGCAATGAGATTGTAATTGTTACATCTGGTGCTATAGCAGTGGGTAGATTGACTTACGGATGGCACGGTAAACTGGATCTTAATGCAAAGCAGGCATTTTCGGCACTGGGCCAGGTCAAACTGATTGAGCTGTATAATACAGCCTTTAACTCCAGAAATATTACTGTTGCACAAGTACTTTTATCAAGAGATGACTTTAAATCCAAAAACAGAATGCTCAATTTCAGAGATACCATGGAGACTTTGATAAAAATGAGGGTTGTCCCCGTTATCAATGAAAATGATGCCCTTTCTAATGAAGAAATCCGATTGGGAGATAATGATACTCTCGGTGCTCTTACAGCATCATCCATAGATGCAGATGACTATATCATTCTGAGTGATATTGACGGTTTGTATACAGGAAATCCCAGAGAGGATTCAAGTGCAGTAATTATCCCTAAGGTAAACGGAATAACTCCTGCAATAATGAAAATGGCAGGCGGTACAGGGTCAAGTGTTGGAACAGGCGGCATGATCACCAAGCTTTCCGCGGCAATAATAACAAATAAAGCAGGAATCAGAATGCATATAGGCCATTCAACCGTTACGGATCTTGCCGATAAAATAATGAACGGTGAATCCATTGGTACGATATTCTACCCGGATGAAAAACTAATTTCTCCGAAGCGTCATTGGATCGGATTCGAGTCGCGATCTTCAGGAAAGATTATGATTGACAACGGGGCTGTTGATGATTTAAGAAAAAGAAAATCTTTGTTAGCAGTGGGAATCACAGGTACGGAGGGCTATTTCAAGCCCGGTGATTCAGTCGATATTTCTGATTCAACCGGAAAAGTAATAGCCAGGGGACTCACTTATTTATCCGGCTCACAGATACGACTCATAATGGGAACACCAAACATGCAGCACCAGTCAATACTGAAGGAAGAGGTCCATTCCAGTGTTGTACACGCAGATAATATAATCCTTTTGGATGATTTAACTTAAAATATTCGGAGGTCTGAGATGAACTATATTGAAGAATTGGCGTTAAGTTCAAAAGCAGCATTCAACATAATCAAGAATGCAGATACAAATACCAAAAATAAAGCACTTAATAGAATTGCCGATGCAATAATATAAAACACCGATAAAATTCTTAAGGCAAATAAAATTGATATGGAACTGTCTTTAAGTACAAATATGAGCAAAGCAATGAGCGACAGATTAAGACTGACGGAAAGCAGAATCGGCGGTATTGCAGAGGGCGTTCTTGCCGTTGCAGATCTTCCCGATCCTGTGGGACAGGTAATAAGAGGTAATAACCTTAAAAACGGACTGAAGGTTATTCAGGTACGTGAGCCCATAGGTGTAATCGCCATGATATTTGAAGCCAGACCAAACGTAATTGTTGATGCAGCATCCTTGGCAATAAAGAGCGGCAATACCTGCATTTTAAGGGGCGGCAAAGAAGCATTCAACTCAAATCAAGCCTTGGCAGCAATAATAAGAGAAGCAATATCGGGTCTTCTTCCGGAGGATTCGGTACTCTTGGTTGAAAAACCGGAACACAGTCATGTGGATGACATCTTAACAGCAAGAGGATATATTGACCTTGTCATTCCAAGGGGAAGTAAAAGGCTCATAGATTCCGTTGTCAGCCGGGCAAAGGTTCCCGTAATCGAAACCGGTGCCGGTTTATGCCATATTTATGTTTCTGCTTCCGCAGATTTTGAAATGGCAAAAAATATAATTATTAATGCCAAAGCTCAAAGACCCTCCGTGTGCAATTCAGTTGAAAACGTGCTGATTGATAAAGCCGTTGTGAAAGAGTTTGCTCCGATCCTGAAGGAGGCTATGGATGACGTCCATGTGGAATTGCGCGGAGATTCAGTGATTACGGAGCTGACAGGTACTATTCCCGCAACGCCTGAGGATTTCCATACGGAATACTTGGACTACATCTTAAGTGCAGCTACAGTAGATGGTCTTGATGAAGCCATAGAGTTTATCAACTCCCACTCTTCCCATCATAGCGAGGCAATTATTACCAAGGATATAAATGAAGCAGATCAATTCACCAGGAAAATTGATTCCGCCTGTGTTTTTGTAAATACCTCCACCAGATTTGCAGACGGCGGAGAATTTGGTTACGGTGCAGAGATTGGAATTTCAACCCAAAAGACCCATGCAAGAGGACCGGTTGGGTTAACAGAATTGACCACGACAAAATACCTAATAACAGGCAACGGTCAGGTAAGAAGCTAACATTCAAGGGGCGGAGAGTGCAATCTCTCGCCTTTTTAATTACCTTCGTTTCTTTTCAATCACCTTGATTTTCAGTTAATCTTGGTAGGATAATATTTTCATGGAAGATTATTGGCTTGATTCAATTTAGTTTATTCAACTAAAAATCGAAAACAGAGGTGTGGAAATTGTCAGAGATAATCTACAGGGACCTTTCTGAAAATGGTCCTGTTGAGGAATGCAGAGAGCTTTGTAATTGCCTTATGAAATTTCAGGCAGAAAAAGCAGTTTTATATAAGGACATATTAAGTTCAATGAATTTTGACAACAGACTTAAACCCGGCTTTGATTCAGCCGAGAAGCGCTTTCTGTATGTTGCATACGACGGAGATAAACCAATAGGCTACATTTTCTGTGACGCTGGCACAGTTACAGAGGAGGTTAAAATTGCAAGCCCCCCCTGGGCAAAGAGCATCCCGAAGGAAAGCGGTGAGCTTTACCCTTATGAACTCCCTGTACCGGTTATTGCCTCCCATTTGAACAACCTGTATATAATGCCGGAATACAGGGAGCAAAAAGTCGGAAAAGCCCTTATGGAGAAAGCTATGGCTTGGTTGTCAGGCATACCTGGTGTCGAATATGTTTTTGTCCATGTTTCCAACGGAAATAATGCAGCCGATTTCTATGAAAAATATGGATTCAAATATAGCCACAGCGTCTATGACGGTATGATCAGTGCTCTTGTTATCAATCTGGGGGAAAAACAGCCGGTTTACCTCTAAAATAGTTTTTTTGATTTTTCACTCCAAAAATAATTGAAAAATATTTTCTCATTTGTTAGTATATGTTAGAACATAAAGTATACATGTTGCTGTATCCTTCATGTGAGGACACAGTAACAAAATGCCTTTAATTCATTCAGCGAAATGGAAAGGAGAAAATAATGAGACATTTGATTGAACCAGGAATGTTGACCAACGAAGAATACCTTGAACTTATTGACAAGGGTCTTGAAATTAAAAGGAATCCTAAAGCTTACTCTGAAGTATGTAAGGGTAAGATTTTGGGTTCTTTGTTTTTTGAACCCTCAACCAGGACAAAATTCAGCTTTGATGCAGCAATGTTAAGACTTGGAGGTAATGTTCTGGGATTCTCGGACACTAACACAACCTCATCTAAAAAAGGTGAAAGCTTGGCGGATACAATAAGGATAATGAGCGGCTATACAGATATCATAGCCATGAGGCATCCGAATGAAGGTGCTGCACTGCTTGCAGCTAAGCACTCCTCTGTACCGGTAATTAACGGAGGCGACGGAGGGCACCAGCATCCGACACAAACTCTTACAGACCTTATCACAATCAAAAACTATAAGGGTACATTAGAGGGCCATACAATTGCTTTCATAGGCGACTTAAAGTACGGAAGAACCGTCCACTCATTGATTTATACCATGGCGAGATTTAACACAAAGAAATTTTTCCTTGTATCTCCAAAGGAATTAAGTCTTCCTCAAAACATATTGGATGTTTTACACGAAAAATATCCCGAAATCGAAATTGAAGAAGCAACCATGATTGAAGATATCATCGATAAGGCTGACATTCTTTATATGACAAGAATTCAAAAGGAAAGATTCTTTAATGAAGCAGACTATATCAAGCTCAAAAACTCCTTCCTTCTGACAAAGGAAAAGATGAAGAATGCCAAGAAAGATGCCATATTGCTTCATCCGCTGCCAAGAGTAAACGAGATATCAACGGATGTCGATGATGATCCAAGAGCAGTATATTTCGATCAGGCAGTTTTGGGTATGTATGTAAGAATGGCTTTGATAATGAAGCTTTTGGAGGTGTAGCATGTTAACAGTATCTGGAATAGAAGACGGAATCGTAATCGACCATATTCAGGCGGGGATGGGAATAAAAATCTTTCAAAAGCTCAATCTTGATACACAGGAAACCCCTGTAGTTCTTCTCATGGGTGTAAAAAGCACTGCCCTCGGCAAGAAAGACATTATTAAAATTGAAGGTCGTCATGATATTGACTTGAACATACTTGCCTTGATAGATAAGAATGTCACCATCAGCCATATTAAGGAAGGTAAAATTGTTGAAAAACGTAAGGTTGTAGTTCCCTCAGAGATAGAAGGCATCTTTGAATGTTCAAATCCAAGATGTATTTCCCATGTGGATTCACTTGCAATACCAACCTTTAAGCTGAAGAAAACCAACGGAAGCTTGAAATATCAGTGTAATTTTTGTGATGAGATAACCGAGTACCGTATTTAAATACGAGAAAAGAATCTTTAAATTTTGCTACTTAATAACCCTGTCTGACTATTTAATCGGACAGGGTTTTTCATCTAATTCCCGGTTTACTACCATAACCACCTTCATTTGTGGTATTGTAAAGTCACAAAAAGAATTTAAGATTTATTCCCATGACCAAAAATATGAGGTACTGCCATGTCTGTAAAATTATTAAAGCCGGATCTTAGCCATAAGAATCTGCTTACTGAATATAAAAATGAGTTTATAAAAAATAATGAAGTTCTGCACGGAAGTGCAGGTTTGGAGCAATTCAGCGATTTCAAGGAGTGGCTCGGATATTTACGTGATAACGAGGACCACATGACAGTCCGTGACAACAGAGTCCCTTCAGAAACCTATATTGCAGTCAGACTCACTGACGGTAAATTAGTGGGAATGATTGATATAAGACTGGAACTGAATGAATACCTTATGCAATACGGAGGACACATTGGCTACAGTGTAAGAAAAGAATTCAGAAGAAGAGGATATGCAACAGAAATGTTAAGGCAGGCCTTATCTGTTTGTAAAGCTTACGGAATAGAAAGGGTCCTTATTACCTGCGACAAGGATAATACCGGCTCCTTTAAAACTATTTTGCATAACGGCGGAGAATTAGAAAATGAAGTTACCAAGGAAGACGGTACAATAACCCAAAGATACTGGGTTGATCTTAGCTGAGTAAATTACACAAACCATATACTAATTCTAACAGAAGCTTTTTAAAAAAATCCACTGACACTCAATGTACTGAATGTCAGTGGATTTTAAATTTATGGGAAATCTATTTTTTTAATTTATGGTTGCTTGAAACCCCAACCTTGAGCCTTAGCCCAATCAATAAAGGCGGGAAGAATCTCTGTGTTTGTTTTCATAGGATGAAGTAAGACTATCTCCCCGGGTAGAATTCTTTCCTGAATTGTTTTTAAGGCAGTAGCTTTGTCAGGCTGTTCGTTCTCAAGCCAATCCACGTATGCTGCTCCCCAGAATATGGTTTTATATCCCAGATCCTTTAAAATTGACATTCCTCTTTCTGAATAAACTCCTTCAGGAGCCCGGTAAAGCTCAGGTTTAGAGCCATATGCCTTTATCCATTTGTCAAAATCATCTATCAATCCCTGGGGACTTTCCTTGGTAAGATTTACCATATTAACATGGTTGTAACCGTGGCTTCCTATTTTATGCCCTCCGTCCTTTATCTTTGCGACTATTTCAGGGTTTTCCTCAATATATGTCCCAGTAAGGAAGAAAGTAGCTTTTACTCCCTTATTCTTCAATGTATCCAATATGGTTAATGTGTAACCGGGTTCATACCCCAAATCAAAGGTAAGATAAATATTTTTCCCCGGGAAGCTGTAGAAACCATTATATTTTGAAAGATCGTCAGGATATCCGTGACTCCAGGATTTAGGATCGTTATTCAGTTTCATGTATGAGGCAAACGGCTTCAATGCATTTGTTGCTACAGGAGTTGTTGTTTGAGGAGGTGTAGTCGTAACCGGAGTTGTTGTTTGAGGAGGTGTAGTCGTAACCGGAGTTGTTGTTTCCGGTGTCGTGGTGGCAGGTGGTTTTGTTGCAGGGGGCTTCGTAGCAGGAGGCAGGGTTGCCGGCGGCTTAGTTGCAGGTGGTTTCGTCACCGGTGTTGTTGTATCGGGTACCGTATCACTCACAGTTTTTGTCGGTTTGGTCGTCTCTTCACCGGGTCTGAGCCCCAAAATGCTGCAGCCTGTTACAGTCAGTGAGACTGCCATGAATACAGCTGTAATCTTGGCGTTATTTATATAGTCATTAATCTTCATTTTTTCCTCCAATCCTCTGTGAAAAATGATGTTTTCAGCTGAGTGTGCACTCTTATTATGATATATGCAGGTGTACATTGTGTGATTTAATTCTAAATGAAAATTACGGATTTGTAGTTACAAAAAAAATAATTTATATTACAACTTTATTACAGATCAAACTGAAAATTTATTTTACCGTGTCTGTTTGTTCCATGAAAATGAAAAACTCCGGTACCATGCATGTACATGGCTCCGGAGTTTTGATTTAGTTAATATTAGTCTTCAAAAACAGTCTGTTTGTCTACTTCTGTTGCTAAAGCCTTTAATGCCTTTTCAACCAGTTTTCTTCTGACTGCTTTTTCCTGTTCCTTGGTCAGCTCAGGATTACCAAGCGGATAAGGGATGGCTACTGTAGGAACTATTCTGTTAGCTCCGACTGTCAAGGATATAGGAACGACTGTACACATATGAACTACTGTGATACCTGCTCTTTCAATTTCTTTTACCATTGTTGCACCGCAACGTGTACAGGTGCCTCAGGTAGAGGTCAGTATTACTGCATTTACACCGTCAGCAAGAAGCTTCTGGGTATATTCCTTTGCAAATGCCTTGGCATTGGCAACTGAAGTTCCGTTTCCAACAGTTGTATAGAAGTAAGGATAAAGCTCTCCTATTACCCCTTCCTTTTCCATGTCTCTCAGTACGTCTAAAGGGAGAACTCTGTTTGGATCTGAATTACAATAAGTCGGGTCGAAACCACCGTGTGCTGTCTCATAAGTTTCATCTGTCAGATAATCAACACCTGCGATTTTGTATTCGCCGTATTTTGAAGCTGATGATGATTCAATATGATCCGGATTTCCCTTAGGTACTATACCACCTGAGGTAACCAAAGCTATCTTAGCCTTTGAAACATCCTTTATTGCAGGAGCCGGATCTACTCTGTCAAAAGCAGGCATTGGATACTCAGTTACGAATTCCTCACCCTTAATCTTTTTGACAAGCATATCAACAGCTCTCTTTGAGCCTCTTTCTTCTACAAATGAGTTAACTCTCAATCCCTTGCTGAAGAAATTATCAACAACCGGATCCAAAGATGCTTCGTCTGCATAATATTTCTTAGCAAAGCTTACCATTGCAGGAAGAGCCTGTCTCATTCCCACTGCGGAATTTGCTGTTTTAACTATATAAACAGACTTTCTGAATACGTCAACTCCCGGGTTCTCATCATACATAGCAGTGAATGCTTTAACTCCGAGTTCCTTCTGAACAGCTTCAGCCATAGTAGCTGATGCCATTCCATAACGTCCTGCGTTGAATGCCGGGCCGGCAATTACTAACTCAGGGTTAAAGGACTTGATCATTTCTAAAAGTGTAGCTTTAGCAGAATCCAGATTCTCATTGAAATATGAGTCTCCGCATACTACTGCTCCAACGATTTCATACTCGTCTCCGAGTAAATTTGCAAGCTGTGTGGTAACCGGTGGTAGTTTTTCCAATATCTGAGGTTCTACATCAGCTTTTTCTTCTCCACCGATTCCGGAGAAGAACTGGTTCAGATAATGTACTACTCTGATCTTGCTCATTTTGTACCTTCCTCCTTAATTAGTCATTAAATTTGCCGTACTGGCTTCTTATTGATTTCATTTCGTTTATGATGTCATCTACTTCAAGTACCATTTCCATCATTCCGATCTGATCTTCGTAAACTTCCTGGTCAACTTCATCCTTGAACTCAGGCTCAACACAGTGATAAACTCTTAATCCTAAAGCAACTCCTGCCAAAGGTCCCGCAAATGTAGGGTCTCCTGCAGTAACTGTTTCTGCTGCCAAACCGGCAGACTGGGCTTCTGATGCACCTATGATAACCACAACATTTTCAGCTCCGTATTTCTCGGAAGCCTCCAATACTCTCTTCTGGTTTTCTAGGTCCATAGCGCCAGCAGCTGTTCAGACGAAACACTCTGTTGAAGCAAATACTGTTTCGCAGTCAATATTCTTTAAGCACTCGGTGATGGCTGGAGCTGGTACTCCATCTCTGTCGCCGATTACGATGATTTTCTTACCGTCAAATCTGCCCATAATGATCTCCTTTAATTTATTTATGTTTTTTTATTGTATTTATTACGTTGGTTGTTGTACTGTACTGATTTTATTTCTGATATTTCTTAACTTGTATTTAAGGTTCAAGATCAAGCCACTATAAAGTCCGGAGTACTGATTCCTTACTTTCGTACCGGATCCCGCCTTTGTGTCCCTCAGCTAAATTAAACCGATAAGATAAACTACTTGGTTCTTGCAGTTAACTTATTGAAGCCTACTTCTGAAGTTGCACCTGTTATAAACTGAATTTCTCCTTCAATTGTTCCGTCAGGTCTCAAAGATCCGTCATGTCCGCCGGCGATTATATTGACATAATCTATGTGGCCGATGATCTTGTCGAGCTTAGGCAGAACGATTGTCTGGTTTGCATTACCTGCTGTAACGCATGCATCTGCAGATGGATCTGAGTCAGCCAATGACTGGGATGCTCCGTCCTGTCCTGCATATTCATCAGTTACAACTACAGTCTTGATTCCCTTCTTGGAGATCTTCTTACAGTTCATGATCAAGTCTGCATCAGGGTTACCGAAGCCTTCTTCTGATATGATTACAGCGTCTGCTCCCATGAATTCAACAAGCTTTGCAGTCATGTTTGATGATCTTTCTTTGTCTGCAAGGAATACGTTCTCGTTTGTTATTATAACTCCTAGGAAGTTATAGTCGATTCCGTGTCTTGCATAAAGGTCAACTATAATTGGATTGTTCATGTGTACATAGGTTGGGTTCTTGTCGCATGCTGATACGCAGTTACCTGAAACTATTGCTCCGTCCATAACTTCTGTAGGATAGATTATAGTAGGGATTATTTTCTTTGCATCGACTCCGTAAACATATGTGTCGTGCAGAAGTCCCTGAGTCTGTAGCATATAGACATAAACTACCTTTGGCAGTTCAGGATATTCATTTACCTGCTGAAGAAGCGGCTTTGTTTCATAAGTCTCCACTTTATCCGGCTCAACATTTCTTCCAGCCTCACCAAGATATTTTGCAGCTCTGTAGCCTAAAAGTCTAACAGCCTCTTCATGTTCGTGCTGAGATAATCCATCAACTGGTTCTCCGATGACAACAAGATTAACGGTTTTTGAGAACGGTGTGTACTCAGCTCCCGGTCCTGTCATATCGATGATACCTTCCTGGAATCCAACAATCTTTCCTGTTGTTACAACAGCAGCTCCCTTTAAGACGTGAGTTCTTCCTTCACCTACCTGTTCAACATTTGACAGGAATCCCGGGAAAATACCTCCGTTTCCGGATACCTTGACTCTGGGTTCAATAACATCCTTAACAGGTGTTACTCTTACAGATTCTCCTGGCCTTACGATATCCAGATCCACTGATGCTATTCTCGCGTCGGTTGAGATTGTTTTGATCATTTCATCTTTTGAAACATACAAAACGGAATTCTCGATCTTGGTCGCATCTGCAAACTGGATGTCGGAAATCAGGATATTACCGATTTCTAGACGCATACTTTTTGCCTCCTAACATTTTTTTGTTCTATATATGTAAACCTTCCCTTTACAGGTTGTTTAACCTAAGCCTCTATCCTCAGTGCATTCTTGAAAATATCAAAATCTACGACCATAAAGTCGGCTTTGACTCTTTCAGTCCACTGCGGAATACCCTTATTCTTTTCAAACTTGATATATGTTTCTATTGCATTTTCGATGAGCCACAAAGAGTCTACCTCATGTAATGCCGAATCAGCCAGTGCAACTGATTTATAAGGCGTTTCATTCGGTTTGACAGATCCCGACAAAGGGTGAGTCAAAAGTACTTTTCCCAGGTGAATCATGTCCCTGGCTTCCTTTAGCACATCCATATAGCCAACCACATCTATAAATTTCATCTCAATAT
>DAINSS010000001.1:34828-56486 GCA_036741195.1 Clostridiaceae bacterium
ACCCTTGGATTGTTCGTAATAATAACCATTTTCTACCCGTTTCCGTTCGTTTTATTTATCTTAAAAAAGCAATAAAGGGAAAACACCTGCCGTGTTTTCCCTGTAATTCAAGGTGCTGTCCGGACAGAATGTTTTTACCTGAGAATTTCTTCACTATTCCGGCTAAAGAATAATGGGTTGTCCCTACGGTGCTCAAATAGAGTCTCTCTCCTGTCTTTCCATCAGCTTCAATATTATTTTAAGTAATCATAGGAATTTAATTCTTGTCGGTATTTCTATTATGACGTAAAATCCATCGACTTACTCTAATATAATATCACACAAAACACATACTTTGTTAAATTATTATTGATAATTTTGAAGTACGTTTTCTTTTTTTATTAAACTCTAAAAATAACCCTTAAAAAATACTTGAAAATCTATTACTTTGTTTAAAATTTATTTTAATGCTATTTAAATGCCTTAAAATTTATTTCACTTCCCTGCAAGGCTAATCAACTGATGAAAAATCGTCATTTTTTATCTCTTAAACAATTTTTTTATCAATTAAATCCCGAAGAATTATTTGAATTACATTGACTATGCCTTTGTCTTAATGTTAAAATCCAATATATCATGGGGGTGGATGAGTTCTGGTGTGCTCTCTGGTCTTCAAAACCTGTATGAGGGGTTAGGAGCCTCTCGGGTAGGTTCGATTCCTACACGCTCCCGCCATAATCTTTAAGAGAACTGTAACAGGTTCTCTTTTTATTTGTTAACAAAATAAACAATGCATTTTTAATTTTAAGTCATCTATAATCATTATATTTGAATTTGGCAAAAATAACCACAGTAATAATTTGAAAGAATTATGTTTTTGCCCTCAAATTATCACTGTGGCTTACAAAAAATATTTTAATCCCTCAAGGCAAGTTTAACCGCTTCAACTATCTTTTCCGATTCACCGTCCAAAAGTGTTCTGACATCAATCTCATAGCGTTCCTTATGGATTTTTCCTATGACGTGATACATGCCTGTCCTCATTCTTTTTTCAAAATCATTAAGTGACATATTCATGGGAACTATTGTTACGGCCTTGGAATCCAACTCCTCCTGAGGAAGAGAACCTCCGCCAACCTGAGATTTACAGTCTATGACATCAATTGTGGCGGTACGGACCTTTCTTAACAGATTTCTGTATAATACCTCAGCCTTTTGTGCAAGCTCCTCAATCGGTGCAGTCAATAATACCATTGTAGGTATTTCCTTCATTGCTTTTTCTTCGTCAAGATAAAGCTTCAATGTAGCTTCCAGTGCTGCAATTGTCATCTTGTCTACTCTGAATGCCCTCGTCAATTGGTTTTTCTTCATTGCTTCAATATACTTCTTCTTTCCCGCAATGATACCTGCCTGTGGACCTCCCAGGAGCTTATCACCGGAAAAGGTAACAATATCTGCACCCTTTGAAAGTATATCCTGAACTGTAGGCTCATAGCTCAAACCATATTTGGACAGATCAATGAAGAGTCCTGACCCTAAATCAACTATTAAAGGTATATCGTTCTTCTTCGCCAGCTGACTTAAGTCTTTTACGTCTACGCTCTCTGTAAATCCAATAATGTGGTAGTTTGAAGTATGGATTTTAAGCAAAGCTCCCGTGTTCTCATTAATTGCTCTCTCATAATCCCAAAGGTGGGTCTTATTTGTAGTTCCGATTTCATGGAGTATTGCCCCTGACAACTTGAGTACTTCAGGTACCCTGAAGGAGCCCCCTATTTCTACAAGTTCACCTCTTGAAATAACGGCTTCCTTATCCTTTATCATGGTATTTAAAGCAAGCATTACCGCTGCAGCATTATTATTAACTACAAGCACATCTTCGGCTCCGGTCAGATCCTTCACTGCCGCTTCCAGATGCATGTATCTTGATCCTCTTTCACCGGAATTCAAATCATATTCCAGATTGTTATAGTAGAAGGCCACATCAAGCAAAGCATCCCTCACCAAGGGTGACAGCATGGATCTGCCCAGATTTGTATGAAGAACGGTTCCAGTGGCATTGATGACCCTTTTTAAGGAGGTTTCATAATCGGCAGTGATTCTTGCCATTACTCTTTTTAAAATTTCGTCCTCATCAAAGGGTATAAAGTCAGGATTATTAGAATTCTTCTTATAAATTTGCCTTAATTCCTCCACTGCGTCTCTCACAGAATTCCTGATTCTCACCTTGGGCATATTTTCCGACAAGGAACTTAGCCTAGGATTTTTGATAAGCTCATCAACGGATGGCAACAGCCTCATTATATTTTGGTTTTTCATACATCAATCCCCCAACTGATCCTCAGAAATTTCTTTGACTGCTTTTATTGCTTCTTTTACTTCATCTAATGTATTAAAGCCGGATAAGGAAAATCTTACAATACCCTGCTCCTTTGTCTTTAATGCTTCGTGTACAAGAGGTGCACAATGGGCACCCGGGCGTACTGCAATCCCATAATCCTCATTAAGCCTTGCCGCAACCTCAGAAGAGCTCAAGTTACCGATATTTATTCCCACACAGGGAGTTCTGAATTTATTATCCATGTTGCCGTAGAGCTTTACGCTTCCAATTTCTCTGAATCCCCTTATCAACTCACGTTCAAGGCCCATTACATGGTTTCTTACATTTTCAATCCCTTTGTCCAAAATATATTCTATTCCGGCATTAAGCCCCATTATACCGGGAGTATTCAAGGTTCCTGCTTCGAATACGTCCGGCATTTTATCGGGATGGTTTTTTGAAAATGAATGGTGCCCGGCTCCGCCTGTAATAAACGGTTTAAAATTGCCCCCGTCCCTTACGGCAACAATCCCTGTACCCTGCGGACCGTACAGTCCTTTGTGTCCGGTGGCGCATAGGATATCTATTCCGAGATATTCCATATCCAGGTCCAAAACTCCTGCCGCCTGTGATGCATCGACAATAAGAAGAATATTGTTAGCCTTTGTAAATTCTGAAATTTTTTTAATATCGGTGCCGTTTCCTGTTACATTGGAAGCTGCAGTTACAATGACAGCTTTTGTGTTTCTTCTTATACCATTGAACATCTCTTCATATTTAATTTCGGCAGCCTCATCAAGCCCCACGATAGTAATCTCTTCAAATGATGTAGCATGCTGATAGAGAGGTCTTAAAACTGAATTATGTTCTGCCATGGTTGTTATAACATGGTCACCGGGCTTTATTGCTCCCTTTATAACCTTATTTAAAGAATCCGTACCGTTGAAAGTTAAGGCAATATTCAACGGATCGGAAATATTAAACAACCTTGCCGCATTCTCCCTGCACTTATATACTTCTCTGAAGGCATTTAAAGAAAAATCATGTGCTCCTCTCGATGGATTCCCGTAGTTTCCGTCAAGACCCCTTAATATGGCAGCTTTGACACTGTCAGGCTTGACAGCAGTAGTTGCTGCATTGTCTAAATAGATCATTACAGCTCCTTTCCGGTAAGCACCCTGGAATCTTCCTTCCTTACAGTTATCCCGACTTTGTCAAAAAAGTCCAGCAGTGAAACTGCGTACTTTCTGGAAGTATTGAGCTTATCCCTGTAGTCAGCCAAGGTAAAGGGTCCCTTGGATCCGATATCTTTAAGAATTTTATGTGCTTCATCAAAGGCTTCCCTTGAGAAAACAGTGTCGGCATCGGTTCTTACGAGCTTTGATTCCAGCATAGAATCCAATACTTCAAGTGAAGCTTTATCCTTTGCCATTTCCTTTATCGATGGAGGAGAATATGGATTTGCACTGACTGCATTTAATATCTCTTCACAGATTTTCTTCTGCTCTTTTGTATATTGAACCTCAAAGTCCGGAAGTCTTACCAGTGATCCTTCACTGATAACCAAGCCCTTGCTGACAATTGCCTCAAAAACAGCGTCATAGTCCTTGCCCTTTAAAAGATACTTCATTTTTGATTTGATTTCTTCCTTGGGCATTCCCGGTTTTAGACGGAATTTTAAATGGTATTCCTTTAAATATCTTTTTATTTCTTCGGCTATTTCCATGAACCTTTCACTTTTCAAATAGCCTTCGTTGAACTTGAATACTTCACCTTTTTCAATAAGCATTGAAAGCTTGCCAGTCAGATCCTCAGTCGTCACCTTCTCGCTTATTTCTCTTAAGGTAGGCATGGCATTAGTACTGTTCATCAGATAATCAGTTATTATTGAATCCGCATCATTCTTTTCCTTAAGCTCCAGAGCCTTAAGTATGCTTTCATCAAATCTTCCGTGCTTAACTGACTTAGGGTCCAATATTGCCCCGCCGCCTAAGGTAACCATTGGAGAGTAAGCTCTTAATATTACTCTGTCACCGGGCTTACTAACAATTTCTTCCTCGAATCTCAGCTGAACAAAGCCTTCCTGTCCGGGTTCAATTGCTTCAGTTCCGAGAGGTACCACCCTCGCCATGACTTCTCTCGTTCCTAAATATACCCTTACTCTGTCCCAAAGCTTCAAAGGCTTACCAAAGTCGGACAATACCCTTATGGATGCATCTGCAATATAGGAGTTAGTCAAAGTGTCCGGTTTTGTCAGAACATCGCCCCTCTTGATATCTGTAACCTTTATTCCCTGAAGGTTCAAGGCAGTTCTTTGTCCTGCCGAAGCACTTGAAACATTCTTTTCGTGAACCTGTATGTTCCTGACCTTTACAGGTACTCTGGATGTATAAATCATTAAATCTTCATCCTGTGTAAGAGTTCCTTCTATAAGTGTTCCGGTAATAACAGTTCCAAAGCCCTTCACCGTAAAAACCCTGTCCACGTTCAGCCTTGGATCGGCAGATAAATTCATTTGTTTAACCTTGTTGGTCAGGCTGTCAATATTGTTGACCAACTCCTTTAATCCTCTTCCGGACAAGGAGTCCACACGGATAATTGAGGCATCGGCAAGGGGAGTATTTTCAAACTTTTCTCTGATGTCTTCTTCCAAAAGATCCAAATACTCATCCTCAACCATATCCGCCTTGGTCAATACGATTATGAAATTTTCAACTCCTAAAAGATTCAGTATATTTGCATGCTCAACGGTCTGAGGCATTACTCCCTCATTGGAATCAATGACCAGAAGGATCATATTTATTCCTGCTGCCCCTGCTAGCATATTCTTAATGAATCTTTCATGACCGGGGACGTCAATAATACCAACCTTTTTACCTGAAGGCAGGTCGAAATATGCAAAGCCCAGATTAATGGACATGCCTCTTTCTACTTCTTCTTCGGTTGTATCCGTTGAAATACCTGTCAGTGCTTTGATAAGCGTGGTTTTACCGTGATCGATATGTCCGGCGGTACCTATTATGATATTAGCCATTTATCCGTTCAACCTTCCTTTTTCCGTTTTCTCTTATCATGATATATAAGCCATCGGGATTAACATTATCCCTTAATAATTCAACAACCCGATCCCTGTCCTTTTCTTCAGCCCTTAAGCTCAGTCCGCAGCCTGCAGATATTTCAGGAGGTGTCGGAATAAGCCTGGCCTTCAGTTCAGCCTTTGAAGTGATTGACTCACTTTTTATGGCGTCATGGGTTGAGTTGAATGAAACAATCAAAAATTTTTCCATTTAAGGTCTCACCACATGGTTGCTTCTTAATATTTCGGTAATCCTGTACATATTCGTAACCTCTCCTACACCTAACTTTTCAGTCAGATGGTAGTAGTTTAGGCATAATCCGCAGGATAATATCTCTGTACCCAAATTCCTCAACCTGTTAAGGTCATCTATGGACTTTTGATTTTCGGTAGTCATTCTTACACCGGAGTTGTAAAATAAAACAACATCAGGTAGAACATCCTGCTCCGTCAAGGAGTATATGAATCCTTCAAGGAGTTTCTTCCCGAGTTCATCATCGCCGTCACCCATTTTGTCCGAAGCAATTGCCACGACATATCTGTCTGAGCTCTGAATCGGTTTATTCTCAGTTACTGAATCGATCTTTGTGTCTGAAGCTTCTGAAGGGCTGATAACTACCTCATATTCATCCTCAGAGTGCTTGGTGACACTGCTTGCCAACTTCATTTGTGCTGCCATCTTAGACAGGTTTTGGGTTGCAATTAAATTATCCACGAGTACAACGGCACCCTTGGCACCATCCGCACTTCTCAATGCCTTTTTTGTTTCTATTACCGGAATTGGACAAACCTTACCGCGTGCATCTATTTTTAACATAAATATTTCTCCTTTGATTCATAATCAATTATTTTCTTCTCAAAGATTTCTTTTACTCTGCAAATAAACTTATACTACTGTTATTTCTTTTTCTTCTTTTCTTGTTATTACTCCCACAACTGCGGGAACATACTTCAACTCTCCAAGTTCACCCTTTATTTTTTCATACTCATCCGGGCTTATAGAATATAAAAGTCCGCCTGAAGTTTGAGGATCAAACAGGACTTCCTCCATGGGAAAATTATCAACATCAAAGGTGACGTATTCTTCCATATGGTTTCTGTTCTTTTGTCCCCCCGCGGAGATGATAAACTCTTCGGCACACCTTAGAGCATCCGCCACAACGGGCACATCCTTTGAAAATATTCTTGCAGAATATTTTCCGCACAGCATTTCATGCAGATGTCCGAGGAATCCAAACCCGGTTATATCTGTACAGGCTGATACCTCTGCTTTTTTAAATACCTCCGCTGCGTATTTGTTAAGCTCGGTCATGGATTCAACTGCCTCTGAAAAGTACTTTTCATCAGTTTCATTGACATTCCATGCATTATTTACAATACCTACTCCCAGGGGCTTGGTCAGAACCAAAAGATCCCCTTCTTTTACAGAGTTATTTGCAAGCACTTTATCAGGATGCACTATACCTGAAACTGCCAAACCGTATTTTGGTGTGTCGTCATGAATTGAATGACCTCCGACTAATACGCCGCCGGATTCAATGACCTTTTCAGCTCCGCCCTTTAATATTTCACCGAGTATCTTAATATCCATTTTTTCCGGAAAAGCAACTATATTCATCGCCGTCAATACCTTGCCCCCCATGGCATATACATCGGATAAGGAATTGGCTGCAGCTATTTTCCCGAAGGTATAGGGATCACTCACCATGGTGGGAAAAAAGTCCAAGGTTTGAATCAAAGCAATGTCATCACTTAATTTATACACAGCCGCATCGTCGGCTGAATCATATCCTATCAATAAATTTTCATCATACTTTACAGGCAGAGAACTTACTATATCACTTAGAGCACCTGCTCCTATCTTGCTGTCTCAGCCACCGCAGACTATCAAGCGGCCGAATTTGTTATCTTCCATGTGCATAAGCCTCCTAAGTATTCCAATTGAATTGTCAAAACATTCCCGACAATTTCTCTATTCTCCATTATAGCATTTTAAGACACAATTTAATATATTGGCCGTTTTTTATGCGATTTGCTGATAAATTATAACCGGTTATTGAGTCTCAAGTAAATTTAATTGATAATTATTTTCATTTGTAACTAAATACAATTGATTTCTTATTATTTATATGATACTTTTAATTTAAGTTACTTAATGTAATTATAGGGATGTGAAACAAATTTGAAAGAGAATTTCAGTATCTGTCCAAGATATGAGAAGCTTGCAGAATTTATGGGCAAGAGATGGACAGGTTTAATATTAAGAGTTTTGATAGAGGGAAACTGCAGATTCAGTGAAATACTGGATACAGTGGATGGATTATCCTCAAGATTATTGACAGAAAGACTGAAGGAAATGGAAGAGCTTGGCATGGTAACCCGTGTTGTAAAAAGTGAGTACCCTATAAAGGTTGAATATCATCTTACGGAAATGGGTTTGTCACTGGCACCGATTCTAGAAGACATGCAGCAATTTGCCGAGAAGTGGTTCTAGCCGGAATTTAAGGAATACATTGGAGACATAATTTATGGACAAAAAATTGATTGAAATGACAGATTTATTAACCACGAGAGATCAAGCCTGCATACTTCTGAAAAACGGTACACTTATTTACGAGGATAAAGGCCTGGGAGTAAAACCTTTAAGGAAGCTCAGACAACAGAATTTTACCAAGTCCCCGGATGATGTATTAATCCTGATTGATAAGGTAATAGGCAAAGGTGCTTTAATGCTTGCCGAGCTCATCGGTGTAGATGAAATCTATACTCCCTTGACCTCTGAAGCTGCATTGAATTATTCAGAAAAATGCAAAATCCCCGTATACAGTTTAAAGCTTGTACCATTCATCGAAAACAGGGACAGAACCGGAATGTGTCCCATAGAGAATTCGGTGAAGGAAACAAATGACCCGGTAATCGGTGAGCAAAACATAGAAAAAGCCATTAAGTTTTTAATGGCACAAATCAAAAAGTAATAGGTAAAAAATTAGCGGCATGAATCAAATTAAAAGATTCCATGCCGCCGTTTAAGTTTTCAAATTCATTTACGCCTCAAATAATTGAGCTACTTTCTTTAAATCCTCTATAATTTCTATTCCCTGGGGACATTTAGGTTCACAGGTTCCGCACTCCTGACACTGTGAAGCTCTTTCACCCTCTGCAAGACCGTAGTACTTCTTCTTTGCTTCTTCCATGTCTTCATATATATATCCCGTATTCCAAAGCTTGAAATTATTTGGAATTTTTACTCCGAAGGGACATGGCATACAGTACTCACAGGTGGTACACCTGTTTTGCTGCCTGCCTCTGTATACTTCAGTCACCTTTTCTATGGCTTCTTTTTCTTCATCATTCACCGGTACAAAATTGTTAAATGTTTCAAGGTTATCTTCCAATTGATCCATTGCTGTCATGCCTGACAAAATAACCTTGACATTGGGAAGAGAACCTAAAAATCTGAAGCTCCATGATGCAACTGATTTAGTATCGTCCAAGCTGTTGAATATATCGGTCATTTCCTTTGGAAGTTTGGCAAGTGCTCCACCCTTTACAGGCTCCATTATTACCAATGGTATTCCCAATTCTTCTGCTATTTCATAGCCTCTCATACCCTGCTGAATATTCCTGTCTATATAGTTCAGCTGAATCTGACAGAAATTCCAATTTCTAGACCTAATGATTTCTTCAAAGACATGGAGCTCATCATGGAAGGAGAATCCGATATATCTGATTCTTCCTTCTTTCTTAAGCTTATCAAGTTCATCTAAAATCTTTAACTCAACTACCTTGTCCCATCTTTCCTTATCAAGGGCATGTAGAAGATAGAAATCAATATAATCAGTTCTTAGCTTTCCAAGCTGTTCAAAAAATATTTCCCTGACATCCTCAGGCTTTTCAACCTTCCAAACAGGAAGCTTGGTGGCTAATTTATAACTGCCTCTGTCATATTTTTCAAGTGCTCTGCCTACGAATTCCTCACTTTTATAGTCATGGTAAGGATATGCGGTGTCTATGTAGGTTATCCCCCCTGCAATAGCCCTGTCCAAAAGCCTTTGTGCCTCCGGCTCGTTTATCGATCTGTCTTCATTAACCGGAAACCTCATACAACCATAACCTAACTGAGAAGTTTCAATCCCAAGTCTGTCAAATTTACTTTGTTTCATACTTAATACCCCCCTGTTTCTCATAAGTAGATTTTACCATATCTGATTATGACACTAAGGTTAAAAATTCTTATTATGTTTATACACCGAGGAATAGGTGATAAAATTTAAAGTAAGACAATTATTAAAAATTAAGGAGTTAAGAAGATATGAAATACATCAAGACGGACTGGAAAAAAACCGCATATAACATGGCGATGGAGGAATACATAATAAACTCTATGCCCATGGATGACTATTTAACCTTCTATATTCATGACCCTGCTATAATCATAGGTCAGCATCAGAATACAATTGAAGAAATAAATCAGGACTATGTAAATGAAAAAGGCATACAGGTACAAAGAAGACTTTCAGGGGGCGGAGCGGTATACCATGACCACGGTAATCTGAACTTTTCCTTCATTGTCAAAGGAACTGTAGAAAATGTAAATGACTTTGACGTCTTGACTAGACCAGTAGTTAAAACCCTTAAAAAAATGGGAATAAAGGCTGAGCTTTCAGGAAGAAATGACCTTTTAATCGATGGTAAAAAGTTCTCAGGCAATGCCCAATTCTTCTCAAAGGGTAAGCTGCTTCAACACGGAACAATTCTTTTCAATTCAGAAATGTCAGAGCTGGGTAAAGCTCTTAAAGTTAAAGAACTGAAAATAGAAAGCAAGGGAGTAAAATCTGTAAGATCCAGGGTTACTAACATAATGGATTATCTCGAGGACAAGAGCTTCACCATTGATCAGTTCAAGGAGCTATTAATAAAGACCATAGGAGAAATCTATCCCCTTGAAGAATATACACTGACTGAAGAAGATCTTAAAAACATCCAGGAGTTGGTGGATACAAAATTCAGTACCTGGGAATGGAACTACGGTAAATCCCCAAAATTCAATGTGACTAAAACAGAAAAATTCCCATTCGGAATAGTAGATGCAAAGATTAATGTGCTAAAGGGTGTAATTTCCGAAATAAGAATCTTCGGTGATTTCTTTGTCAGACAGGAAATAGGAGTATTGGAAAAAGCTTTGACAGGTGTTAAATATACTAAAGAAGATGTCTTAAAGGCATTGGAAAGTCTGCCTGTCTCAGAATTCTTCAATAATATGACCAACGAAGAATTTGTTGACTTCCTTGTTTAGAAAGAAAAATCAAAAAATTATTTTATACTTGAATCTTGCACCCCATTTTTAAACGTAACTAGGTTGAAACCAAAAATAAGTAACTAAACTTGAAGGTAAGGTGAAATAGTATGAAACTCAATAAAAAACTTATAGCTGCTGCGATCCTCTCCATGATGCTTATGGCAGGCTGCGCATCCCGTGCTTCCTACCAGCCGTCGTCCCCTGCGACTACAGCAGCCGGTAACATGGGAATCAGAGATAATGCCGCAGGAAATGACTCAAAGGAATCTGCATCAATTATGCCTGTACCTCCATATGACTCCGGAGATAAAACAAATGCCCTGACTGCAGACAGAAAGCTTGTCAAAAAAGGAGAAATTTCTCTTAATGTTACAAGCATCGATGAATTTAAAAACAAGGTGAATGAATTAGCAGGCAAATACAAGGGCTATATATATTCAAGCAACCTGAATGAAAACACAGGCTATCGTTATCTGAATATAGTCATCAAGGTGGAATCTGAAAATTTCGATGCTGCACTTAATGAGCTCGGAACCTTGGGCAGAGTTCAGTCAAGTTCCATGAATGTCAATGATGTTACAACCCAATTCATGGATATTGAAGCAAGATTAAAGACTCTTAAGGTTAAGGAACAGACCCTGACTTCTCTTCTGGCTAAGGCAGAGAGGATTGAAGATATATTGAACATAGAAAATAACCTTCAATACACCAGACAGGAAATTGAATTCAATGAAGGCCAACTAAATATTCTGAAGAATTCAACCAACTATTCCGAAATCTATGTTTATGCTAACGATAATAAGGGACTTGACACTACACAGCCTCAGAACCCGGTTGAAAGATTCATGAAATCCTTAGGTGATGGCTTAAGATATTGGGGAAATGCACTTATCAATTTAGTTGATTCTGCAATATTCCTGCTACCGGTCCTGGTTCCTGCGTTGATTATAATTTCAATCCTTGGTATCAGACATAACAGAAAGGTAAAAGAAAGAAGAGCAGAAATAAAATCAAAGGCAGCAGACAAGCCATTGAATAAAGAAGATAAAACTGAATAGTTCAGTAAAATCGTCCTAATTGAGAGTACTTGAGTTTTGTTAAATACTGAGCTTAAAGTACTCTCATTATTTTTCTTACTGCAGGATTGCCATAAACCATCAGACCATTTTGAAACAAGGAGAATGCTTTATGAAGAAAATAATCAGTTCGATTTTACTCCTGTTGTTAGTTACAGGGTGTTCACTGAATAACGGAGTTGATGAAAAGAAGGCAGCAGTTTCAATTGGCCAGAGTACCTTTAATTCCCTTTCCGAACTTAAATCAGCAAAAGAAAAGGAATCGGATCCCATTTTAAAGGTCAAATCAAAACTGTACATAATTGAGGAAAAGCAAAATGGTATAAAAGTAAACAAAATTGAGATAGGACAAGAAGTTGCCAATGTTTACTATACATCCACAAAGAGTAACTCCGGTTTCACAATCCAACAACAAAAATTTGCAGATATAAACGGAGCATATAAAGATTCTGTGAGCAGAATGGAGAAAGCAAACGAGACAGAAACAGACGGGAAATTAGTTGCCGTCGCTCGCCCAGGGGAAGCCGTTTTGGTAACAACTGTAATGGATGATTATTTAATATCCCTGGTACTACCGGAAGGAACAAGTGATGAAGAAATAGCCGGGATTCTAAAATCAATCTATGTAGAATCAATTTAGATTCTATCTGTAGATTCCTTCATCAAACAGAAATACTATGTGTCAGATTTTTCTCTGCCGGTAGTATTTAAACTATATTCGGCTGAACAGATACATCGACGAGGTAAAAACCATCTTATACATATTGGTATTTCATAATCAACATATTTAAAGACAGGAAAAGCAGAGAAGTGCGGAATCGCAGCATTCTCTGCTTTGGTTTTATCACACTATCTGAATTTCGTAATTGTATCTCCGTAATGCAGAACCAGTTTTTAGCATTTATTTAAAAGGGTATAATATTATTAACTGTAAGAGGATTCGATTATTTACTTAAACATTAGGGAGGTCACATATGAAATACAACTTTGAACGAATAGAGAGAAAAGGTACTGATTGCATAAAGTGGGACGGGGCAAAGCACTTTGGTTTGCCAGAGGATGTACTTCCTCTATGGGTGGCAGACATGGATTTTCCCATACTTCCTGAAATAACCGAAGCTTTGGAAAACAGGATAAAACACCCAATAATCGGTTATACCATGGAAGCTACAGGCGAAGCGGAAGCCACCTGCAATTGGATGAAAAGGCGTCACGGTATGGAAGTAAAAAAGGAATGGATATTAACCACTCCTGGTATTGTTACTGCCTTTAAAGTTGCTATTTCTGCTTTCACGGGCGAAAATGATCCGATTCTTATTATCGAGCCCGAATATCATCCGATTAAAGCCGCAATAAATCAGCATAGAAGAAAACCCATTATTTATGAGATGAAAAATGAAGACGGCAGATTCGTTATAGATTATTCAGAATTGGAAGCAATAATTTCAGTCGAAAAGCCAGTAATGCTCATATTTTCAAATCCGCATAATCCTGTTGGAAGAGTTTTTGCAGAGGAAGAATTAACAAAAATTGGTGAGCTTTCAAGAAAATATAACATGCTGGTCTTCTCTGATGAGATACACATGGACTTTGCTTTCGCGCCAAATAAATTTGTTTCATATATGACAGCCAATAAAGGGCATGAATCCACCTTCCTTGTTGCCACGAGCAGCAGTAAGACCTTCAATATTGCCGGGCTTAATTTTTCAAATATTATAGTTCCCGACGAGAACTTAAGAAATATATATCTCAATGAATTAAAAAAATACTCCATTGATTCACAGAATTTATTCGGAAGTATTGCGACAAAGGCTGCCTATGAATACGGAGATTTATGGGTGGATGAATTGCATGAAAAGCTCAAAGAAAATTTCAACCTTTTAAAGGAACTTTTACAGGAGCATCTGCCGACGGTCAAGCTTACAGAACCGGAGGGTCTGTACCTTGCTTGGTTGGATTTCAACGGCTTGGGCTTGACGGTGAATGAATTAAATGATCTTTTAATCAATAAAGCTAAAGTATGGTTAAATGACGGTTCTGCCTTCGGTAAAACCGGGGAAGGTTTCCAGAGAATGAATCTTGCAACCTCCGGAGAAATTATCAAGGAAGCTGTTGTAAGAATCAGCAATGCTCTTAAGGGAAACAGAAAAGAATAATTTTTACTGCTTGTTTATTGAAAAGACCTGTAACGGATTATCCGGTACAGGTCTTAAATCATTAGGAAATTCTTATATTTGGTTAGTTGATTGAATAAATTGGAGTTCCTGTATTCCTTACTCTTCAGTGTATTCCCTTGCGGTTTCTTCACCTTTAAGGACCCTTAATACACCGTAGGCCAAGGATTCCATTTCATTTTCTCCCGGTAGTACTACTACCTTGGAAATGAACTTAACCCTGTTTGTAATGAAATCAGTAAACATTTTTGAATAAGCTATTCCACCTGTCAGGATTATCGCATCTACATCACCTGAAACAACAGTTGCCATTTCTCCGATGGATTTAGCGACTTGATAAGCCATTGCTTCATATACCGTTTTAGCATATTCATCCCCTTCATTGGCCCGTCTTTCAACCTCTCTTGCATCAGCTGTGTTTAGGTAGGATTTTAAGCCGCCCTTTCCTCTTAATAGCTTATGCAGCTCCTTTTGTGTATATTCTCCGGAGTAACAAAGGTCAACCAGCTTGGAGCATGGTACTCTTCCTGCACGTTCCGGTGAGAAAGGTCCCTCATCATCAGATACTATATCAACCATCTGCCCATGCTCATGGCAGGATAGTGAAATTCCTCCTCCGAGATGAGCAACCACCAAATTCAAGTCTGAATATGCCTTACCGATGCTTTTTGCATATTTTATGGCCATAGCCCTTGAATTCAAGGTATGAACCGTACTGGTCCTCGGGATTTCTTTAAGCCCTGAAATTCGCGCGATATCAATCAATTCGTCTACCCTCGGTGAATCGTAGATATATGCTTCAACTCCGACACTTTTTGCTATCTCGTAGGCTATTGGTCCTCCAAGGTTTGAGGCATGCTGAATAGACGGTCTGTTGGATAAGGTATCAACCATAAGATCATTTACCTTATAAGAGCCTGACTTGACCGGAGGTAACATACCTCCCCTGCCGACTACTGCACTCAGCTTGCTGAGCTCAAATCCTTTATCTCTGAGATAATCTAAAATAACATTTTTACGATACCCAAATTGCTCATTAATACTGCTGATTTTGTCCAGTTCTTCCTGTGGATGTACTATGTTTGTGGTGAACAGTTCTGTTTCGTTCTCATAAACAGCAATTTTAGTTGAGGTTGAGCCAGGATTGATGGCTAAAATATTATAATCCACTTTTATTCCCCCGTTTTGTTTTATTACTGAAATTATATCAATTATTTAAACAATGTTTCAACATTATTCAACATTTTTTCAACTTTTATTGTTGAAAAAAAATATATCCCCGGCACTCATGTACCGGGGACTTAAAGCAGCTATACAACCATATCCTATTTTTTTATATTTTACTGTTTTATTGACAGATTGTGGTCTTTTGCAGTAAACTCCACTTTCTCACCGTCTCTGATTTCACCGGAGATTATTCCCTTGGCAAGAAGTGTTTCAACTGAACCCTGTATATATCTCTTCAAAGGCCTTGCTCCGTATACCGGATTATAGCCTTCATTGATAATGAGTTCCTTTGCGCTGTCATCAAATTCCAAAGTAATACCCTTGTCACGTACTCTTTTTGATACATCCTTGAGCATAAGATCCATGATCTTTAAAAGCTCAGGTTTAGTCAATGGTTTGTACATTACAATTTCATCGAGTCTGTTTAAGAATTCAGGTCTGAAAGACATTCTTAATTCTCCCATTACAGCTTCTATTGACTCTTCTGAAAGTTCTCCATCCTTGTTCATGCCGTCAATCAAGTACTGAGACCCGATATTGGAGGTCAGAATAATAATTGTGTTTTTAAAATCCACTGTCCTGCCCTGGGAGTCTGTAATCCTGCCATCGTCCAGTATCTGAAGAAGTATATTGAATACATCCCTGTGGGCTTTTTCAATCTCGTCAAACAAAATAACGGAGTATGGCTTTCTTCTTACAGCTTCGGTCAGCTGACCGCCTTCCTCATAACCTATGTATCCCGGAGGGGCACCGATCAATCTTGCCACCGTATGCTTTTCCATGTACTCGGACATGTCTATTCTTATCATATTTGTCTCTGAGTCAAACAGTACCTGGGCAAGGGTTTTTGCAAGCTCTGTTTTACCTACTCCAGTAGGTCCTAGGAACAGGAATGACCCAATTGGTCTACCGGGATCTTTTATTCCTGCCCTTGATCTTATAATGGCTTCAGTAACCTTTGTTACTGCTTCATCCTGGCCGATTACCCTTTCATGGAGAATATTTTCAAGATTCATAAGCTTTGCTTTTTCACCTTCAAGCATTTTAGATACAGGTATGCCTGTCCATCTTGAAACGATTCTTGCAATTTCCTCCGGAGTAACCTTTTCTCTCAACAATGTATCCGAAGGCTTATTCTCTGAATTTTTCTGTGCATCTTCAAGCTCTTTTATTGCCTGGGGAAGTTTTCCGTACTTTAATTCTGCAGCTTTGTTAAGGTCGTATTTCCTCTCTGCTTCTTCAATTTCAAAATTGATTTTTTCAATTTTTTCTTTAAGTTCGGAGATTTTATTAATAGAAGCTTTCTCTTCTTCCCATTTAGCCTTTAACCTTGTAAACTCTTCTTTCTTTTCACTGATTTCACGCCTTAAATCCTCAAGTCTCTTCAATGATGCAGCATCTGTTTCCTTGACCACCGATGCTTCCTCAATCTGCAGAATCATTATTGCTCTTTTGATTTCATCGAGCTCCGTAGGCATAGAATTAAGCTCTGTTTTAATCAGGGCACAGGCTTCATCCACAAGGTCAATGGCTTTGTCAGGCAGGAATCTGTCCGTAATATATCTGTCAGACAAAACGGCCGCTTCAATTAAAGCTGAATCCTGAATTGTTACACCGTGATATATTTCATACCTTTCCTTAAGTCCTCTCAGGATGGATATGGTTTCTTCAACCGTGGGCTCATCAACCATGACAGGTTGGAACCTTCTCTCAAGTGCTGAGTCTTTTTCTATATATTCCCTGTATTCATCCAGTGTGGTTGCACCGATACAACGGAGCTCACCTCTGGCAAGCATTGGCTTGAGCATATTTCCGGCATCCATGGATCCCTCTGTTTTACCTGCACCGACAATGTTGTGGATCTCATCTATGAAAAGGATTATTTTGCCATTACTGCCTTTAACCTCATCTAAAATAGCCTTGAGCCTTTCCTCAAACTCACCTCTGTACTTGGTACCGGCTAAAAGAGAACCGATGTTAAGAGAATAGAGGTTTACATTTTTAAGGTTATCAGGTACGTCACCCTTTACAATCCTCTGGGCCAGCCCTTCAGCCACGGCTGTTTTACCGACACCCGGTTCACCGATTAACACAGGATTGTTCTTGGTTTTTCTGGACAGAATTCTAATTGCATGTCGAATCTCTTCATCCCTGCCTATTACGGGATCCAGCTTGTTTTCCTTGGCCAGCTTTATAAGGTCTGTTGAGAATCTTTCAAGAGCTTCGTATGTAGCCTCAGGGTTGTCACTGGTTACGGTCTGAGTTCCTCTGACATCCTTTAATACATTCATAAACCTGTCCTTGGTCAAACCATACTTTGAAAATAAAGTTCTTACCTCACTGGAAAAAGAGCTGAACAGAGCTATCATAATATGTTCAACCGATACATAATGATCCCCCATCTTCTGTGCTTCTTCCTCGGCATTGAGCATTATTTTATTACTCTGCTGAGATATTCCGGGAGATGATGTAGACCCGCCGACCTTGGGCTTTCTCTCAATGCTCATCAGCACATCTCTTTTGAAACCTTCCGTATTGATCTGCAGCTTCCTGAGTATATTATTAATCAGGCTGTCATCTTCCTTAACAAGGCCATATAAGAGATGTATATCTTCTATCTGAGAATTACCCTGCTCAACACATGTATTTAACGCTGTGTTTAAAACGCCGATACTGTTTTTTGTATACTTCTCGTAATTCATATATTCCACCTCACGTAAAAATCACATGGTTTCCCATGTGTCGTTTTCCATATTTCAAGTCCTATGGGTAACAATGTTTTACTTGCTTCCCATATATTCATTCTAAAGCAGATTCATTAAACCAGGGTTAAATTTCATGCCCTAAGAACAATTAAAAATAAACTTACTTTGTTATAAATTCTTAACTTCATAAAATATACATTTAGCCTTTGAGCAAATCATTCAATGTTAAAATTTGATTAATTACCAAAATTTTAATCCAACTATAATCCAAAGACCTGAAAATCATTGTATGGATAACTAATATTAGATAGGTATAATGGACCCATACACATACATTTCTCTGAACAAAAAGGTAAAATAGATACAGAGTCGATAAGTAGACACAGTTTACCCCAAATAAGGAAACTTACATCAATGCCCAAATTTTAAAATATGGTAATAAAAGTAAAATATAAAAAAATCAAAACGGAGGATTAGAAGATGTCGGAAGAGATAACCTTGAGCTCACTTAGTAAGAATAAGGAAATGATCAATAATTTGGAAGAAGAGAAGGAACAGGAAATAGAAAAAGTAACAAAACAGGTTGAGACAATATCCCCCGAAGAGAGGGAAAAAATCAATGAAATCAAGAGCAATATCAATATCCTCGATTCCCAGTCAACAGTTCAGTTTGGTGTGGGAGCACAAAAAAATATTGCTTCATTCTCAGAAACAATACTAAGTCAGATTAAAAGTAAGGATGCAGGTTATGTGGGCGATATCATGACTGACCTTATGGTCAAGGTAAGGGAAGCCAGCGGAGATTCTTTGGAAGATGATAACTTCTTAAAGAAAATTCCCTTCCTCGGAAAATTTGCAAACAATACTGAAAAATACCTGGCTAAGTTCCACACTGTTGAAACACAGATAGATAAGATTGAATCAGAGCTTGATAAAGCAAGAATGGGACTGTTAAAGGACATCGGGGTTCTTGACGGACTTTATAACAAGAATGTTGAGTATTTCAATGATCTTCAGCTGTATATCAAAGCCGGTGAAGAAAAGCTTGAAGAGTACAGAACGGTAACCCTTCCCAAATTAAGGGAAGAAGCCTTATCCTCACAGGATCCAATGGCTTCACAGTTGGTGAATGATTTTGAGAATACCGTCAACCGTTTTGAAAAGAAGATCCATGACCTTAAGCTTTCAAAGACTTTGGCAATACAGACTGCCCCACAGATAAAGCTTATACAGAATAATGACAAAGCACTTGTGGACAAAATACAAACTGCGATGCTCAATACAATCCCGCTCTGGAAGAGCCAGGTTGTCATAGCACTTTCACTTTCCAAGCAGAGAGCAGGACTTGAAATGCAAAAGTCAGTATCAACCACCACCAATGAATTACTAAAGAAAAATTCTGAGATGCTTAAAACCAATACTATTGAAGTTGCCAAGGAATCTGAAAAAGGAATTGTGGAGCTTGAAACATTGAAAAAGGTCAACGATGATTTGATATCAACAATAGATGAAACCCTGAAAATCCAGAAGGAAGGTCAGGCAAAGAGAGCCGCAGCAGAACAGGAGCTTTTGAGAATCGAAGAAACCCTGAAGCAATCCCTGATCCGTGCAATCAACCCAGTTGACTACACAGATCCTAAAAACAATACAGCTCCAACCTATCAATCCTTAATAAGTGACAAGAACAACAAGTAAACTTAATTAAAGTACATGTATAATAATAAAAACCAAAACAATCAGGACTCCGTGAAAATGGGGTCCTGATTGTTTTGGTTACAATTCTTAAATTATCTTGATTCAATTGTTTTTATATCTGGATTCAGACTTTTTAATCAAATCCAAGACATAATCAAGCTCAGGCCCATTCTCCTGGTAGATATCCGTAGGAGTTCCCGTTGAAGTGTTCGGACTGCCGTTGGCATTGAAGCCATAGCCTGTCTCTACTCTGTATATGAGGTTACTGTAAGGCAGAGCAAGATATCTTAATCCGAAAACTCTTGCAACACCATCACCTTTTGCTGATTTTCCGACACTTGTACCGATGTCGAGGTTTCTCAAATAATAACTGAAGGTGTCCCCTGAAGACATAACCTGGGCATCCTGGAGAAGGTATATTCTGCCTTTGAACCCCACAGGATTATTTGGCTTTATAACATCGGTGATTTCAATAAAGTTTGTCACCTTCAGAAGGTCCGCAAAGTTTTTGGCAAGCATATACTCAGGTAATTCACTTACTTTTTCAAGCTCCAGTTCATCAAGATTGAATCTGTTGTTTACAGAGCTCTCTGTCAGGCTTTTTACCCCCTTATCCATATTGAGATAATAGTCGAAAACATTGTGTGCAATTGCATTATCGTAATAGCCCACATAGGATTTAACTGTCTTTTCAGTTCTGATCAGCCTCGGTATAATTTCATCCCTCCAGGGTGCTGTGCTGTAGCTTTGATTTTCCCTGATGTCTATGATGAAAGAATCAAAATCATTTAAGTGAGACAAAAAATCCTGGATTCCCAAAACAGTGCCGTCAGGTGCGGTTCCGTCAATGTCGAAGGATTTAATCTTCAAATATGCCGTTTTACCGTCCTCAGTCACTCCGGTAAAGACGTTATCCTCTCTTTTCTTCGATTTTGATTCATCGCTCCAACCGGATTTACTTAATAGATTTGAAAATTCCCTGTTTTTTAGAATTACCCTGGCATTATTCAAAATACCCTCGTCAGGATGATTGGAGAACTGGATAATGTTCTTGAAATCATAGGGGGAGACAAGCCCTGTGTTAGCCGATCTGTATGTGTTGGAAATCTCCCTCACAAGTATAAAGAAATCAAAGGAGTTTTTTATATCATCCACTCTTTCAAACCAATAATCCAGGTGGGTTTCCGGACCCTTGACCCCGTTTCTTTCCTTTACCATAAAATCAGGAACATATTTTTCTAAAAACCTGATCAGATAATATATATCGAACTTCATCTGGTCTTTTGAAAGGTTATTAATACTGTCCAACTCACCAAGATACATCTTGCCGTTCTTCAGGGAGTCTTCTGCTTTATCCACGGCATCTCTGACACCGGGCTTTTCAACCCACTTTTCAAATGCAGTTTTTCTATTTGAAGCACATCCCCCAATAACTAGACTGATTATTACAATAATCAGAAGTATTGAGAGCTTAGCATTATTCTTCTTACTTCCAATGATGTTCATTTTTACCTCCGAAGCTAAAAAATAAGTCCAATAATACATTATCACAAGATAATTAACAGTACATAAAATACCTCCAAAAACAAATTTTTTGGAGGTATTAATATTATGGAGTAAAACAAGGAGTATTTTAGTTCCTTTTTATTTACGGGTTTGTGGTTTCTGTGGATTCAGGGGTAGTTGCCTCTTCCGGTACCGATGTAGTATCTGTTCCCGGTTGAGTAGCTCCGGCGGAGTCTATATCCACTCTGATTGCCTCACCAAGCACCTCTTCGGGTATAACGATCGGATTGATCAGATTATAGTTTGAGAATTTAATCTCTCCCGTATCTGTGACCACTCCCGTGTCATGCTTGAAGGTATAGAGAATATTAACCAGGTTACCCGAGGATTGGACCATTTTGACTTCAATGTACAGGCTTCCTTCCCAGGCACCCCCTTCAGTTCTGGAATAACCAAGATATTTCATGAGCTTAGAATTTAGGGTAGTGTCGCTGTTGTTTGCTTTTAATACCCAGAAGCCATCTTCTTCAGTTGTTGTATATTTGGAGAACAGCTCCTCTACCAATTCCGAAAATTCATATGTAGATGTTTGTTTAAGCTG
>DAINSS010000001.1:56496-96056 GCA_036741195.1 Clostridiaceae bacterium
ATTACCTGAAATATCGGTTACATATTGAGTTTCAGTCCTGTACCAAATTGATTTCTTGGACTTTCCGCTGTAGGTTTCAGTTGATTCACCCTTAGACTCAATAACTTTCCCCGTATTATCATATATATTCTCGGAAATTACAGTGCCGCTTTTTGCCGGCAGATTACTTTCTATGAGCCAGGTTACAGTGTACTTATCACTTTTACGCTTTTCGATTGAGCCTCTGTATGCTTTCAAGGCTTTTTCCGAAGTTGTCTCGGAAGGAGTTGATACTTGAGTTGACCCTCCGGTAGATTGTACCGTTGTCTGGGCTGATGACTGGGATACTGTTGTTGCAGTTGTTGCCGGATTTGTTTTGTCAATCGGTTTAATTCCGCTTAAACAACCGGACAAGGCAATGGTGCCGGCTGCCATCAAAATAATCATTTTACTTTTGCTAAATTTCATTATTTTCTCCCATTTATACTGTTTGGCAGTATCTCTTTCTATAGGTTAATTGTACTTGTAGATGTCAACTTTTCAATACCAAATTAAAAAAATGTATCCCTGAATACTTATTCCAAAATCAGGGATGCACTGTTAAGATAACGTTGAAATCAGAGTCAGTCTCTGATTTTTCATACTTTTTTGCTTATTTTCATATGACAAAAAAGGAGTGAGAATATTGTTCTTTTTAAAATTATTCCGACTTTAAACCAGGTCAAACTGAGAACTGTACAAATCTTCGTAGAAGCCCTTCTTAGCCATAAGCTCCTCATGGGTTCCCTGTTCCACAATATCACCGTCATTAAGTACCAGGATAAGATCGGCATCGACAATGGTGGAAAGCCTGTGAGCAATGATAAATGAAGTTTTTGATTTCATTGTTTCTTCCATTGCTTGAGTGATCAGGTGCTCTGTCCTTGTATCAACCGATGAGGTTGCTTCATCCAGGATCATGATCTTAGGATCTGACATGATTGACCTTGCAATTGTCAGAAGCTGCTTTTGACCTTGGCTCAGGTTGTTTGCCTCTTCATTGATTTCCATGTCATAGCCCTTGGGCTGGGTCATTATAAAATGGTGTGCCCTTGCAGCAGTTGATGCCGCTATTATTTCTTCATCACTTTTATCCAAGTCCCCATAAAGAATATTTTCCTTTATTGTTCCGTTGAATAACCAGGTATCCTGAAGTACCATTCCAAAGAGATTTCTCAATGAGTCCCTCGTATATTCCTTTATATCGGTTCCGTCTATTTCGATGGAGCCTCCGTCCAGCTCATAAAACCTCATTAAAAGCTTAACCAGGGTGGTTTTACCGGCTCCTGTCGGACCTACCAGTGCAACTCTCATTCCCGGCAATATATCTGCAGAGAAGTTTTTGATTATAACCTTGTCAGGATCGTATCCGAACCTTACATTTTTAAAAGTTACCCTGCCCTTTACGACCTCTGGATTTATAATTTTTGTTCCTTCAGTGACTTCTTCAGGTTCGTCAAGAATCTCAAATATTCTTTCTGCACTTGCCATTGTTGTCTGTAGGGTACCTGAAATCTGTGCAACCTGGGCCATGGGTTGAGTGAAGTTTCTTATGTACTGTATGAATGAAACTATGTCACCAACCTGGATCACCTTCTTCACCGCGTAATAACCACCAAGAATGGAAACAAAAACATAACCGAGGTTTCCGATGAATCCCATCATGGGCATCATAATCGAGGATATAAACTGGGATTTCCATGAAGAGTTATAAAGTGAGCTGTTTATATTTGAATATTCAGCCTTGAATTCTTCTTCTCCGTTGAAGGCTTTCAATATGGAAAATCCTGAGAATGCCTCCTCAACATGGCTGTTTACAACACCTACCAATGCTGAGTTTTCCTTAAAGTATTTCTGCGATCTTGAAACTATGAACATGACGATACCCATGGAAATTGGAAGTATTGCCAATGCTGCAACAGTCATTCTGGGAGATATGGACAGCATCATAATCAAAACACCGATTATGGTGGTGACTGAAGATATTATCTGGGATAATGACTGGTTCAAAGTCATAGTTACTGAGTCCACATCATTTACTATCCTGGATAAAACCTCTCCGTGTGTCTTCGTATCAAAAAACTTCAATGGTAATTTATTGATCTTGGCTGATAAATCAGACCTTAAGCTAAATGCCATTTTTTGAGCAACCCTTGTAACAATCATTCCCTGAAGGAATGAAAGGAAGGAGCTTATTCCGTACAACACGACAAGGAATGTAAGTATACTTCTGATTCCGTCAAAATCAAATGCACCTTCTTTTCCCGATACCTTTCCAATCAGACCTTCAAAAATCTTTGTAACCGCCTGTCCCATTATCTTCGGTCCGAAGATTGCAAATACAACGGAACCTATGGAAAGTATTATTACAATAATCAACGCCGGAAGCGAAGGTTTAAGGTAGTCCATAAGCTTATTAAAGGTACCTTTGAAATCCTTTGGTTTCTCCACCATTCCCATTCCGTGGCCACCCATACCGGGTCCGCCTCTTCTGCCTTGCCTTTGCTTGTTGCCTGAATTATTCACTTCAGGTTTATTCTGCTTTAATTTATTGTTATTTTCCATTTTATGCTCCCTCCGATCTGATCTGTGAGGAAGCGATTTTCTCATAAATCTCCGAGTTCTTCATCAGATAGTCATGGGTTCCCACTGCAGAAATTCTGCCTTCATCCATAACTACAATCTTATCTGCATTGACTATTGTTCCTATTCTTTGAGCAACAATCAAAATAGTGGCACCCTTATATTCAGTGGCAAGGGCTCTTCTCAATTCCAAATCCGTTTTAAAATCCAAAGCTGAGAAAGAGTCGTCAAATATCAGAATTTCCGGTTTGCCTGCCAATGCTCTTGCAATTGAAAGTCTCTGCTTTTGGCCTCCCGAAACGTTGGTTCCGCCTTGGACAACCTCATACTCCAATCCGTCTCCGGCTTTTTCTATAAAGTCTCGGGCCTGGGCAATATTTATCGCTTTATCCATATCTTCTTCCGTTACACCGTTGTTTTTACCGATGGACAGGTTGGATGCGACTGTACCTGTAAACAGATTTGCCCTTTGGGGTACATACCCCATGTGTTTCCTTAACTCTTTTATTGAAATGTCTCTGATATCAATACCGTCAATCTCGATACTTCCGCCCGTTACGTCGTAGAATCTCGGAATCAGGTTGATTAATGTACTCTTTCCTGAGCCGGTGGATCCTATAAAGGCTGTGGTTTTTCCGGGCTCAATCTGAAGATTTATATTATTTAGTATATCTTCAGGAGCATCATGGAATCTGAAGGAGACATTTTTGAATTCTATTTTGCCTTCTATTCTTTCGGGCAATTGTACCGGATTTTTCGAATCTGATATTGATGGCTCCGTTTCCAATACCTCATTGACTCTGGCTAAAGAAATCTGTGCCCTTGGCAGCATGATGGATACCATTGTAATCATGAGGAATGACATTAGAATCTGCATTGTATACTGCATAAACGCCATCATATTTCCCACCATCATATGGCCTGCTTCCACCTGGTTTGCACCTACCCAGATTATTGTTATGGTTACAAAATTCATTAGGAACATGAGAACCGGATTTAAGGTGATCATGACATTAGCAATTTTCTGGTTGGTTTCAGTCAGATCCCTGTTCGCTTTTTCAAATCTTTTTTCCTCATGCTCACCTGTAACAAAAGCACGGATAACAAGAATCCCGTTTAAAATCTCCCTGGTTACCAGGGAAAGTCTGTCCACCATTTTCTGTACTTTTTTAAACTGCGGCATTGCAAAGTAGAATACAATTCCCACTAAGATCAATATTGCAACAACTGCTGCAGCAATTATCCAAGCCATGGATACGTCTGTCTGCAGAGCTTTTATTACTCCCCCGACACCCATGATGGGTGCATAAAATACGACTCTTAACAGCATAACCATCATATTCTGAACCTGTTGGATATCGTTGTTGCTCCTGGTTATCAATGATGCAGTGGAAAATTTATCAAATTCAATTGAAGAAAAATTCATAACCTTGTCAAAGAATCTGTTTCTTAAGTTCATACCAAGGTCTGCTGCTATTCTTGAAGCTATGAAACCCACCAAAACTGAGGCAGCCAGGGCTAAGAGCGCAATACCGATCATTATGATACCTGTGTTTATGATATATGAGTTTTGAATTTTTCCGGAGTCCACACCCATTGAGGTATATTCTTCGCTAACCAAATTCATTGCTCCTTGGGTAACCATAGAATCAGGAAGCCCTGTAAAGGCTGAATCAATTTTCGACAGAAACGCTTCCCTTTGTTGATCATTTAATGAACCGAGCATTGCAAATGCTGCATCTCCCTTAGGGAGACCGGCCATTTCTCCAGATGGGGCTTGATTGCTCATACCTTCCGGGGCTCCTTTATCAAGGAACCTCACAGCCATAAATCCCTTTGAAACCAGCCTTGTAAGATTTTCATCACTCTTTAAGCCCGGTTCTTTAAGCACCATGAAATCAGATGTGTTTATTCCGTTGAAGCCGCTTCTTCCTTTGACCTTCGTCACATCTTCCTCTGTAGCTTTTATGTAAGATTCATTAAGGGTATTCTTATCCCGGTCATTCATCACCAGCTCCATCCTGCCATAGGTTTTGGAGCTTATGATATCAGGTGGAGATGACTCTATACCGCCCTGCTGAATACCTACATTTACGATTTTTGCCATATAATCCGGCAGGCTTAATTCCGAAAATGCCTGCAGGAATAACGCTGCTATGATAACAAGTACAAGCAGCCAATACTTTTTAAGTTCTTTAATCAGTAATCCCATGTTGAATTCCTATCCCTTCTTTATTGACATAACCAATAGTACTAGTATAATAGTTATAAGTCAATAACTATTATGTTAAATATAATTATTATTACAGAGAATTTATTTTCAATTGACTAATTTATTAAAACAATTGAGGTGCCCTATGAAACCTGATCCTTTCAGGATAACTGCAGACCTAACGGATATTATGATGATTCTCCATAAAAGGATTTTCAACCCATCCATCATTGCAAAAAGATCAAAAATATCCCAGGCTCAGCTTGGAATTATGTTTACCCTGTTACGCATCGAAAACCCGTCAGTATCACAGCTGGCTAAATTATTGCGCATATCAAAGCCTAATATGACCCCCCTTTTGGATTCGCTTATTGAACTTGGATATATTAAACGGGACCGTGACAAAAAGGACAGAAGGATACTCAGGATAAGTCTTACGAAAGAAGGGAAAGCCTTTTATGAAAAAATGAAGGAGTATAATTCTGAAGCCATAGAAAACGGAATGAAAAGTTTAACTCCGGAAGAAGCCGAAGAAATGGCGAGATGCTCCGGTATCCTGCTTTCATTATTAAAGAAAATCCCATCCGGCTCTGTTGAGAAATAAAGATTAAAAAAGACGAGGTTGAAATGACAATAAAAAATATTGCTCTGATTGTACTTTTAGAAATTGCTGTATTTGCATTAGCCAGAAGCTTAACATCAATCCCCATTGATCTGATTTATTTAGTTATCGGCTTTTTCTATATGTTCTGGTTTGTTTCCTCTGAAGGTGGATTGTTCAACAGAATCCTGCCTCCAAAAAAGGATTCAAAAGGCAACCCAATTGATGCTTCAAATGAAAAAACCGGGGAGAATGTCCCCGATCTATTTTATCAAAAGCTCTCAATCGGCCTGCCCTTTGTACTTCTTCCATTCCTTTGGGGCTACATAATAAAATAATCATCACTTGACTTAAAAGTCGTAAAAAGCTTGGCATTTATAGGATTATCCAAGCTTTTTTCATTTAATCCATGATTTTGATTCATTTTTTTTATTGAATCCGGCTTCTAAATTAATTTCCCTTTATTAACGGATTTATTATGTAAGTAATCAAAACCTCTGTTTTCTGTGGGTTTTCCCATTTTCTAAATATTTTACCGGGATACTTATCACTGGTGTAGATCTCAGTGCCTTCCTGGGTTTTAGCACTGGTCATATCTTCCTCCGGTATTTTATCTACAAGCTTTTTTATGGTTCCGATCAATTTATAGTCCTCTTTGAAATTTGTTGGCAAATAATTCCCGATGGATTCTTGCCAGTACAGCTTCCCATCAACCATAATGCAGTCCCGTCCTGAATAGTTTTTTGAATTATCAACCTTTCCTGTGACTCTTGGTGTGGTGGTGTGGTTAACCACAACCTCCGGGCTGCATCCCACTGCTACCGTCAATAGAATCATGGATAAACACATCATTTTTTAATTGCTCTCATAACATGCTCCTTATAAAAATATTTAAAGCAAATGTTGATAGGCTGAAATCTATAGTCTTTTCTATACATTAAATATACCATGATATTTGTTCCTAATCGTACATTTATCCGAATGAAAATTATAATGGCTGATAATTCAGAAATTCAAATGAAAAAAACCACCCCGCTTTTGGATACATCCGGATGCTCGGGTAGCTTTTTCAATTTTATAGCTTTGTATCCGAATAATATACCATTGCTTCTGACATAAGCTTTGCAGTTCCTATTCCGTACTTATCCAGGTTCTCTGTGAATCTTTCATCCTCAACATACATCTGACCCAGACCCTTAAAGACCTCTTTGTTATAGAAGCTTCCTATGTTTTCATTCAGGAACTTATGGAATGCTCCTGTTAAGCTTTGTACTTCCTCATCCCTTGGATTTTTACCCACCAACTTGGCAAAATCTGCAAATATTCCGTTCATTGCATCGCCCATGGCTTGTTTTTCGTCTGAAGACTTACTGTTGATCAGCTTCTTTGATTCGTCAACCTTATTTCCCCATTTTTCTCTTGCTTCTGCCTCATATGGATTCTCATCAAAATTCAATCCCTTGAATTTGTCCTTATTGTTACCCATCTTTCTACCTCCGACTAATTTTAATTCCATTTCATTTATTGATTCATCCAATGTATTCTTTACAGTTTTCAAGTCTTTCAGATACTTTTCCAACATTTCTTTTTGAAATTTTAAAGCTTCCAGTCTTGAATAATCATCTTTCTCCATAATCTCCTTAATTTCCTTCAGCTTGAAATTCAGCTTTCTGAAAAACAATATTTCCTGGAGCTTATCCACATCTGCATCTGTGTATTCTCTATAGTTATTTTCAAGTTTTTTTGGCACCAGCAATCCATTTTTATCATAAAACTGAAGAGTTCTTATGCTGACACCGGAAATCTTGCTCAATTCATTAATTTTCATTTTGACCCCCTTCAACCATAATTTGATTTTAAACTATTACGTTAGGTAGTAGTCAATGGAAATTAGAAATATTTTTTTCTATACTCCGATAACCATATGTTTTCACCGACTATTTTTGTCCAACCCAAAAGTTGTTTTAATAGACTTTCAACCCATAAAAACTCAGTAACCCCAACTGTTACAAGTACTTTTACCAACTGTTTTTGTCCTATAAGTCTGAGTTTAATATATCCGGTAAATGTATGTATGAAAGAAACCCCCGGATGCTCTGTAAAGCTTCCGGGGGCAAACTGTTAATTGTATTTAATTGTTACTTAATTCTTGTTTCCCTATGGATTTAGACTAATAGTCCAACTCGTGAAGGAACAATCCTGATCTTAATTTAGGTTCAAACCAGGTTGATTTTGGAGGCATTACTCTTCCTGAATCGGCAATTTTCATCAGGTCTTCAATTGCTGTCGGATAAAGTGCAAGCGCTGCAACGAAATTGTCCTCTGCAACTCTTCTTTCAAGCTCTCCTAAGCCTCTTATACCGCCTACAAAGTCAATTCTCTCTGAGGTTCTCTGGTCTTCAATTCCCAGAATCGGAGCGATAAGATTTTCAGTCAATACCGTAACGTCCAATCCTTTCAGTGTATCTTCGTCGTGAAGAATCTCAGGTTTTGCAGTCAATTTATACCATCTGCCAGGAAGATATAATCCAAAGGTATGCTTCTTCTCAGGTTTGTATTGGCCCTCTCCCTTATACTCTTCAACAGTGAATTTTTCACTGACCTTCTTTAAGAACTCTTCTTCGGTCATTCCGTTTAGATCCTTGACTATTCTGTTATAGTCCATGATCTTCAGTTGGTTTGAAGGGAAAATTACTGACAGGAAGCTGTTGAATTCTTCCTCACCGGTGTACTCACCCTTAGCTTTTCTTCTCTTAACTCCAACCTTAACTGCGGAAGCCGATCTGTGATGGCCGTCTGCAATGTATAAAGCAGGGATAGCCTTGAAGGCTTCTTCAATTTTTCCTATTACTTCATCATTATCTATAACCCAAACAGTGTGTTTTACATCGTCATCTGATGTAAAGTCATATTCAGGTGCATGCTCAGCTACCCAGGTATTAACGATTTCTGATATGCCCTTATCCTCAGGATAGGTCAGGAATATCGGACCGGTGTTTGCATTTGATACGTCAACATGCTTTATTCTGTCAATTTCCTTAGCTTCCCTAGTAAATTCATGCTTTTTGATTGTATCTTCAAGATAATCATCGATGGAAGCCGCTGCAACGATACCTGTCTGGTTAACATCTCCCATAATCTGTCTGTAGATGTAGAACTTAGGTTTTTCATCTCTGATGAAGGTACCCTCATCGAGGAACTTCTTTATATTATCTCTGGCTTTTTCATATACCTTGTCATCGTACTGGTCAATTTCCTTTGGAAGGTCAATTTCAGCCTTGTCAATATGAAGGAAGGAATATGGATTTCCCTCTACCATTTCTCTTGCTTCATCAGAATTCATAACATCATAGGGAAGTGCAGCAACCTGGCTTGCACGTTCCTTGGAAGGCCTGATGGCCTTGAACGGTTTAACTTTCATAGATTACCTTCCTTTTTCTTATTTTTCGCTGAAGAAATTGCTGATGATCTGAACTATTTCTCCGCCTATTCTTGTCTGAGCTTCCTTTGTTGCAGCTCCGATATGAGGAGTCATGCTTATCTTAGAATTCTTCAGTATTCTTTCATTCTTTGTAGGCTCTTCCTTATAAACATCCAGGGCAGCTCCTGCAACTTTGCCTGAATCCAATGCATCACAAAGTGCATCTTCTTCAATCAAGCCGCCTCTTGCTGTATTAATCAGGTAAACTCCATCCTTCATTTTGGCAATTTCTTCTGCTCCTATGAGATAATCCTTGCCTTCCTGCTTAGGAATATGAAGTGAAATGAAATCTGCTGTCTTGTACAGAGTCTCAAGATCTACGTACTTATAGTCAGTACAGGTTGCATCCTCTCCTGATCTCTTGAAATAAATAACGTTCATTCCGAGTGCATGAGCTCTCTTAGCAACTTCAACGGCTATTCTTCCAAGACCCACAAGTCCCAAAGTCTTTCCTGATAAATCCATACCTTCATACTTCTTTTTGTTCCATTCACCCTGTCTCATAGTGTAGTTTGAAATACCTATGAATCTGGTTAATGCAAACATATGCCCTATGGTCAGCTCTGCAACCGATGCAGATGAAGCTGCAGGGGTATTTGTAACCTTTATTCCGTTTGCTTCGGCAAATTTCTTATCTATATTGTCTATACCGACTCCGCCTCTGATGACAAGTTTCAGTCTGCCGGTCTTCAGTGCTGCCTCAAGTATGTCCTGTTTAACCTTTGTTGCCGATCTTACGATCATAACATCATAATCCTGAACAGCTTCCTTAAGAGCTTCAGGTTCGTAGAACTGAATGTCCACCTGATATCCAAGCTCTCTTAGTTTCTCTGCTGCGCTGCTCTCTATTCCGTCGGTAGCAAGTATTTTGATCATGTTATCCTCCAAGATTTTAAAATATGTTTTTATTAGTTAGATTTATTATGCTGGATTTTCTGCCATGAATTTCTTCATGAATTCAACCAGATACTTGATACCTTCAACCGGCATTGCATTGTATATTGATGCTCTGATTCCGCCGACGGATCTGTGTCCCTTTAGATTGGACATTCCTGCTGCCTGTGATTCCTTGACAAACTTAGCTTCAAGCTCTTCATTCGGAAGTCTGAATACAACGTTCATCTTTGATCTTGAGCCTTTTTCAACAGGGTTGACATAGTAGCCGTTTGAAGAATCAATCACATCATAAAGCATATCGCTCTTTTCCTTGTTGATTTTGGCCATTCCTTCAACTCCGCCCTGTTTCTCTACCCAATCCAACATCATTCCCAATACATATATCTGGTAGGTCGGAGGAGTATTGTACATTGAGTCATTCTCAGCCATCAGCTTATAGTTGAGCATATCAGGAGTTCCCGGAAGAGTTTCTCCCAATAAATCTTCTCTTACAATTACCACGGTAAGTCCTGCAGGAGCCATGTTCTTCTGTGCGCCGGCATAGATCAAACCATACTTGTTTACGTCAACCGGCTCTGACAGTATGCATGAGGACATGTCTGAAACCAGCGGAACTCCGTTAGTCTCCGGAACATAGCCCCACTTTGAGCCGAATATTGTATTGTTTTCGCAGATATGAACATAGTCTGCACCCGGAGTTAATTTCAATTCATCTTGATTTGGTATTCTGGTGAAGTTTTCAGCCTTTCCGGTAAATGCCAAATTTATAGTTTTTCCGAATTTCTGAGCTTCCTTGTATGCCTTGCCTGAGAAGCTGCCGGTAACAACATAGTCTGCTACTCCGTTCTTTGTCAGAAGATTCATTGGAACCATCGCAAACTGAAGTGATGCTCCGCCTTGAAGGAATAGAACCTTATAGTTGTCCGGAATCCCTAAAACCTTTCTGAACTTTGCCTCAGTATCCTTGATTATTTTGTCATAGACCTTGGAACGATGGCTCATTTCCATGACTCCCATTCCTGATCCTTCGTAGTTAGACATTTCTCTAGCTGCTCTGTCTAAAACCTCTTCTGGAAGTACTGATGGTCCTGCAGAAAAGTTATAGATTCTCTTATCCATTTTCGATCTCCTCCGTATTCAATAAAATTGAGTTTTTTTGAGTTTATTCATAATTTTAATCTTTTACAGTACTATTATATATCAAAAAAAACGAAGATTTTCAGCTTACACCCACGACTTCACACAAAGCTAACAAAATTTACAATTCCAAACGAAAACTGTTTGTTTATAATCAACCCCTTGAGAAAAACAATGTTTATTTACCACTTCATTTCACCAAAGATTAATTATTCAAAATAAGATAATATGTAAAACTCTCTTAAAAACACATTTTTTTGATATTCCACACACAGGTTACACTTATGCCTTGTTCAAAAACTATAAAATCCGGAAAAACAACGATACAAACCGTAACGTAAAATATGTACCCCATTTACAGCTTGTCTGTAAATGGAGTACATATCAAGATCTTCATTTGAATTTTCACTTAAGGAAAAATTCATTTAAGCAAATATCCACTTATCTTATTGTAGGAGTAAGAAGTAATTACTTTGGATTAGTTTTTAAACTTACTTTAAAACTCTATTGTTGGATTTTCCCTGTTGACAATGAAGGTTACAAATTCCCCTCCGAATCTATCAGTACAAAGCTGCTCAATCTTCCGAACTGCATTTTTAAGCTGATCCATATTTTTAAAACCTGCAATCTGGAAGAAAACATCCTTTGTAAGGTTTGATACTTTACCATGCTCTGACTGTCTCCAAACCCACTTTCTTGTTTGTACCACAGGTCCTGAAGTGAAGACCAGTTCCCCTTCCGGAACCTCTTCCCAATCTGTTTCCCCGAAGGGCAGAAATTTATCACCGTTTCTGCTGTATCTTACTTCAAGATCATTTTCAATGTCACTTAAATCATGTCCTCCCAGGGAAAGACATTCTTCAATTGAAACTGCGTTGCACAGATCCACCATGGAATTTATATTGGGGAGATGATTTCCCTTTGAAACTCTTTTAAGCATAGCCTCAACCGAAGCCGTAAATTTATTCGGATTTATCCCTGCCTTAGTCAATACTTCCCTGTATCTTTTGACTGTATCAAGCTGCCTGATGTCCTTGTCCTTCGAGTCTTCAAAAAAAGTGCCTTCTGCCTGCCTCAGCCTTTCAATATCTTCCGCTGAACTTTCACTCACTTTCAGGTTTCTTCCGATAACTATGCCAAATTCTATATCCTTGTCCAATTCAAATACTTCCGGGAAAACTGTATACTTCATCAATATTTCTCCTGCACTGCATATATATTTATAGTTTTCGGATATTATACCATAACAATGAAAAACTGCTTAGAGAAGTCATACTTCCTAAGCAGCCAAAATTCAATTTCTGTTTCTTTTCTCTTGATTTTACGCTTTATTGAACTCGTTTCTCATATTCAACATATAGTTATAAAGTACCAAACCTATTGTCACACCCGAAAAACCTTGAATCAAGTTTCCGGGGATGGCTCCAACTGCAAGGGCAGTACCGTACAGAAAGTATTCTGTAATGAAGTATCCGCCAACCATGATGAGTTCGGCCAGGGTAAAAATAACTGCAGCTCCGGCAATTCCGGGCTTGTTTTTAGCTATAAGAATACCTGCAAAGCCTGCAATTAAACCTTTGACAACCAGGGTAGGCCCCAGGTAAATATAGTAGCCTCCCATGAAGTCGGCAAGTACTGAGCCAAATGCTGCCGGCAATATGGCCGCCGGACCTAATAAGGTTGCCCCTGCCATGATTACCCCGTCACCTAAGTGTATGTAACCAATCGGGTTTGGTATTTTTATGAAATATGTGGCTATGAACGTCAATGCCGCCATAACACCTGAAAATGTCAGTTTCTTAATTCTTGTGTGATCCATATTAACCTCCGGAAAAACTATGTTGTACTGAAATTGTACCAATACTGTAATGGATAATAAAGGTTAAATGAATCAATCTGTACTGGTTTTTAGAAGAAGCAGGCCAGGTTTACATCTGCTTTTACTGAATCTGTACCTGTAAATTCCTTCAGAAGCTCTCTGAAATAATCAAGTCCCTTTGCTTCTACGCTTCTTTTTACCATAAATTCTGTATTATACATACCCACTATTTTATCTGAAGCTTTTGTTACTATAAACTTGCCTTCAAAGGCACTGTTTGATTCCCTGAAAAAATCCTGAAGCTTCGGTCCAAGTTTGTCATTCATTTCTTTTCCCATGATCTGTATTGATTCATATTCCGGAACGGCTTTTTTAATTTTCTCGGTCACCGGAAATTCAAAGGTATAATTAATTTTCACATTATTGTCTGGTCCTTCCATTACTAGTTCCTCCCAAAATTATCTTTCTTTCATTCTTAAGTTTTTATTCCCGGTAAAACGGGACACTGTCAAAAAAAGAGGAGAACTCTTGCTCTCCCCATAATTATTGTATCATTTTAAACTTCATAAGTTATGAATGACCTGTCAATATTCTATTAAGTAGGTTTTTTCTCCTAGAATCGTCCAAAGCCTTTCATCATGCCCCTGCCTCTTCCGCCGAACCCGGAACCAAAACCGGATCCGCACTGAGGTGTTTGAAGAGCATTTATTGCTGCCTTAATTTCCTCATCTGTAGTAGCTTTTTTCAAGGCATCTATTTTTTGCTGCATATAGGAATTTTCAAAATTTGGTTCAACGCCTGACAGGTCTCTGCCAAGTATTTCTCCTGCCTTAGTCAGCAATGGTTTTAGTTCTTCGAACTTTTTGTCGCGTAGGGCTGTCATTTTGTCATATGCTGTCAAAATTCCATCCTTATCTCCGGCTTCTATTGCGTTATATACTTCGTTTCTGACAGTCTGCATCTCAGTGAACTCATTTTCCCTGACAGTCCTGATATCTTCCTGTAGTGCTTTTAGCTGAGTTTTTTGATCCTCGGTCAAATTATTCAAAGCATTTCCAAAGAATCTGCCGCCCATGCCTCCTTGGAAGTCGCCGTCAAAGAATCCTCCGCCCATCATTCCGCCTCCCATCATTCCGCCTCCCATCATACCTCCGAAATTTCCGCCGAATTTATTAAAAACAGGGTTCCGGAAGTTGTTATTAGGGTTATTGCTGGCAAAAGCTTTCGTCGCAAAGAATCCCCCTGCTAAAAGTGAAACAGCCAATGCACCGCCGATTATTTTTTTATTCATTTTTATCACCAAATCCTTAATCACATTTGTAAGCATCTCTTACTGTGATTTCATCTTATCAATAAATTTTGACTCTTGTGTGATAAAACTGTGGCAGAATTATGTGATTTATAATCCCGTTATTTGTCCAGCATTATATTCAGAAGCTCAATGTCAGTCTGCTTCATACCCACGGCACCCATTCTTCCTATACTCTTTATGGTATCCTCAACGGACCCTTTCATAAGTCCGTCACCGGAATTGAAGTTCAGGTTCTTCCTTGCCATTTCAAATCCGGTTATTCCGGCATCAACTGCTGAGGCTATTTTAGCTGCACAGGAAGGTTTTGCACCGTCACACACCATTCCGGATACTATCATAAGAGAATTACTTATTGTTCTTTCAATCAACTTTTTATCATTTTTATCATGTAGGTATGCAATACCGGCAGCTGCTGCAGCTCCGGCGCTGGTGACCCCGCAAAAAGCACTGAGTCTTCCGATGTATCTTTTTATATGCAGCGCAGTAAGGTTTGATACCAGAAGGGCTCTCATTAACTCCTCATTGCTGCTTCCCAGTTCCTGTGCATATTCCATTACGGGAATACAACAGGTTATTCCCTGATTTCCTGAGCCGGCATTTATGACAACAGGCATGGAGCATCCGCTCATTCTTGCATCTGATCCTGCAGCTGCATGGGCTCTTGCCCTGGTTCTGACTTTGTTATCTTCATCTATCAGAAGCTTTCCAATGGAAGATCCCCAGTCACCTCTTAACCCCTCTTCAGAAATATTCCTGTTAAGGGTTATCTGGTTTTCTATTTCATGTGAGATCTCGTCAAGATTCACAGTATTTGCGTAATCAATAATATTATCCACAGACAGGTTACGGTACAAGTCTTTACTTGCTTCCTTTCCCATTACCTGAGCTTCGACGAATTCTTCCCCGCCCTTGGATATTCTGACAATGTTATTATGTTTGTTGAGTATTTCAACTATGACTTCACAGCCATCCTTGTCGACCATATGTATTTCAATATCGAGCCCTTCTACCCCTTCCTTCAGATGGACATCAAGGGTCTTGTTTTCAATCATTTCCTTGGCTTTGGCAATATCCTCTTCTGTTACAGGAGACAAAACCTCCAAACCCAAGTTGGAATCTCCGGCAATAATCCCTAAAGCAGCTGCGGCTTCAATACCCTTCATTCCTCCGGAATTAGGCACAGTAACTCCTTTTACATTTTTAACTATATTACCACTACAGTAGATATCCACTTTAACCGGCATGCTTCCCAGCACTTCCTTCGCTCTTGCACCTGCCAAAGCAACTGCAATGGGCTCGGTACAGCCTAAAGCACAGATAAGTTCATCCTTAAGGATCAACGAAAAATCATGCATATTATTATCCTCCCAGTTTTAATCAAAATGCTATTAATTACAATAATTATCCACTTTAACAGCCGAAATTTCAACAAAGTTTCAATATACCCATTCCTGAAAATTAAAATGCTAAAATTTTTGTTCTCTCCCAAATAAAAAAAGCACAGCATGAAAAAGCTGTACTTTATGTCTGTGTTATCCAAAAATTCTTAACTGCTTTTAATACTCTTCCCGGCTTTTCTTTTGGAAGTGATGTTAACCACCAAACCAGGTATCCCCAATAACAGGATTGTTACCAAGGCAGTTATCAATATTGATTTTTCCTCTGCAAGCGTCATTGATACAAGCATTGAATATGTAATCACCGATAAAAATATGGTCATGGACGCTATCAATATATATCTGGTCAGCATTATTAGTCCCTCATTTCAGATTCATGGTCTTCAATAATTAATCAAATTCTTAAATATCAAAGATACAGGCAAGAGAATCTGCCTTTCTTTTAACTATTATAGATAATTAAAATATTAATATGGTGACTAAAAAGTAAATAATTAATAGATTTTTGTTTTAATATTAATTTTTTAAACATTAATTCATAATTACGTAATTAATCGGTTAATTCCTAAATTATCCCTTCCGATTCAAGAATTCTGCGCCCGTTAATATACAGCTTGTTTAGATTCCCGTTGTTGTTGATTATGTAGTCCGCAAGAATGAAGTTTTTATCCTCTGCCGTCATTCTATAGTGTTTCATTCTTTTCATTATTCCGGGAATACTGTCTCCTCTGAAATACATTCTTGATTTGAGCTTTGTTTTTGAAACAAGAAGATAAATAACTTTGACATCATCGGGATAAAGCTCTTTAAGTCTTTTAACTCCGTTCTTGTCAAGGCTTGCAAAGGAATGCCCGGATTTTAACTTGTTTTCAAATTCTTTTTTAGTAATTCCGTATTTATTTCCCGAATATTCCGATTGCTCAACGAATTCGATTTTCTCAAATTCTTCAGGCGTCACAAAATAGTAGGAAACTCCTTCAATCTCACCGGGCCTGGGTGCCCTCGTCGTAGTTGAGACCAGCTCGGTTAAACCGAATGTTTTGAAGTAATTTCCAAGGGTAGTCTTCCCTGATCCGGAAGGCCCGTTAATTATTAATATCATTCAACCCTCCCATCCACCCTTCAATAAACCGTGGGTGACTTGAGTTTTAATCTAATTATAAAGCCATGGCAAGACAAGGTTTGCCTATGCCCTATAGTTTAAAAAGAATTAATATATTGGTCCGGAGCCGGAATATTGTAATTATGATAAAAAATTCAAACAGAGCAACTACTGTGAATGTGATATAATATTTCTTGATTTAACAACATAGGAGTTGATTTTCTTTGGACCCCGATACGTGGCGGTTGATTTTAATTCTCATAATTATTTTTTTAGTGCTTGTTTCTGCATTTATTTCATTGGCAGATACAGCTTTCTTAAACCTGTCCCGAGGTAAGCTGAGACTTCTCGTGGAAGATGAAGTTCCAAAGGCTGAAGAATTATCCAAGCTAATGGAGGATCACGAAAATGTCTATATGACACTTACCGTTGGGAATACCTTTGTTAATATTGCTGCTGCAACTATTGGCTCATACCTTTTAACGGATGTTATCAGGATATCTCCGGGGATGGATATTTTAATATCCTCCGTAATAATGGTTTTTATTATCCTGATTATCGCTGAAATAGTTCCCGAACTGATTTCAAGAAGATATCCCGAAAAAATCTCTTTATTCTCTTTGAAGCTAACAAAAATTATGCTTGTGGTTTTAAGACCCTCTGTTGTAATTTTCTACGGCTTATCCAAGTTGATTTTAAGGGTTTTCGGGTACAAGGGAAAAAAGGATGAACCGAGCATAACAAGGGAAGAATTAAAAACTCTGGTGGATGTTTCAGTAGAAGAAGGTGTTCTTGATCTTCAGGAAAAGGAACTGATTGACAACGTCACTGAGTTTGGAGAATTAAGAGTCGGCGATGTCATGACCCAAAGATCTGATATGGTATGCATTCCTGAAGACATATCCTTCGAAGAATTAAAGGACATTATACTTGCGGAAAAATATTCAAGGATGCCTGTTTACCGCGATACAACCGACAATATAGTGGGAATGCTTCATATAAAGGATATATTGTTTCTTACAGAAACCTCCGATTTTGACGTAAGCGACCACTTAAGACCTGCTTTTTTCACCTATGAATTCAAGCTTGTATCGGACTTATTCCTGGAAATGAGAAAGAACAGAACCCACATTGCAGTGGTTTTTGATGAGTACGGAGGTACTGCAGGACTTGTCACAATAGAGGATTTCCTTGAAGAAATTGTCGGAGAAATAGATGACGAATATGATGATGTTTCCCAGAGCGAAATTAAAAAAGTAGCTCCCGGTATATATGAAATGGATGCATCGACACACCTGGAAGATATCAATGATGAATTAGGATGCTCAATTGAGTCGGATGATGTTGATTCAATAGGCGGATTTATAATTGATCTTTTGGGCAACTTCCCTGCAGAAGGACAGCTCATTCCTTGGAACGGAATGGATTTCCTTGTAACCGAGGTTGAAAAAAACAAGGTCAACAAAGTCAGATTAATACTTAAGGAAGAAGGAACCTAACAGGTTCCTTCAATAATATAGCAAATGGAAAAAGATTACTCGAAAATTTTACCCCCTTCCGATTTATTCTTCATGGAAGAAGCTATAAAGGAAGCCGGGAAAGCATATGTCCTGGGGGAAATCCCTGTGGGTTGCGTCGTTGTCTTGGACGGAAAGATAATCGGCAAAGGTCACAACTTAAAGGAAACCTTAAATGATCCCTCTGCACATGCAGAGGTAATTGCCATAAGGCAAGCCACGGAATTTATAAATAACTGGCGACTGCGTGATGCAAGTATCTATATTACCTTGGAACCATGCCCAATGTGTACTTCATTAATAACCCAATCACGAATCGGGCGTATTATCGTCGGCTACCCTGAATACCAATCCGGTGCCTTGGGCAGCAAAATAGATTTATCTGAAGATATATCATCCCACCACAAGCCGGAAATATCCTGGCTGATTTCCGAAGAGATCAAAGAATTGATGGAAAAATTCTTCAATGAGCTTAGATCAAAAAACTGATTTAACAATCTTCAATAAAATTCTTCAGTCTGTTTTGATTTATATTTTCCAAATAACTAGTAAGACAAAACTTTTTGATAATGTCTCAAACCCCAAATATCCGTAAACCCTAAGCTTTAGAGGTTTGCTGATATTTTGGGTTTATTTTATTAAAAACATAGATTTAATTTCAGATCAATTTTATTAATTTTGTTGTTTGTTTCCTTTTTTACCCGAAAAGAAGTTCTTCATTTTAGATACAAAGCCTTCTTTTTGAACGGAAACAGGCAGCTCTTCCGGTAAAGCCGGAAGCAGAGCTTTCAAGGAGTTGAACAGCTTGAATTGAAGTTTTTCTTCTACAACAAGGTAGTAAAGATTGTCAGCTTCGATTATACCTAACAGTCCGTTTATTCTTTTGAGGTTTTCTTCCTTTGTCAGAGATCCGTTTTTCAGAATAAACCTGATCCTCGTAGCACATCTTTTTATGGAAGAAACATTCTGAGCTCCTCCTATATTGTCTAAAATGGCTTGAGCCATTTCTTCAGAACTGGTAGACATTAAATCTATACTCCTTTAACATTTTCAATGAATTCAAGAATATCATTCATGACATCCTTTTTAGAGCGATCATGCAGTATTTCATGTCTTGATCCCTCATAAAGCCTTAGATATATTTCCTTCAAGCCAACCGCCTTCAGCTGTTTTGCCAGCCTGATAATCCCTTTGCCCATATCACCCAAAGGATCATTGGTACCGCTGATTAACAACACCGGAATATTCTTCCTTATTTTACTGACTTCACTGTTCTTATAGTAAACAGAAATACCGTTTATAAGACTGTGTATGAAGTCATTATCCATTTTAAAGCCACAGTCAGGGTCGGCGATATATTTATCCACTTCATCAGGAATCGAGTTGATCCAATCAAAGCGGGTTCTTGTATTCTTGATTTTTGAATTATACATTTTAAAAAGCATTTTATGAAGATCAAACCTGTTGTTTTCCGTTCTTCTCTTGAGTAAAATATTGCCTAATCCTTCTGCAGCAGCGATGACAACCGGGTTCAGCTTTCCTGAGGTACCGGATAATATTACGGCATCATAAGTATCCGGATATAATTCGACAGTTCTTAACGCCAAGAACGATCCCATGGAGTGCCCGAATAAAATCAAAGGAAGTTCAGGTTCATTTCTTCTGATTTCTTCCCTCATCTCTGCCATTCCGCCTAAAAGTGTAGACATGGCATCTGACGGGCATGAGCCGTGTCTGCCGCTTGTCATTCCGTGACCCGGATGATCATGTCCCCATACCTCAAAACCGTAATCATTCAGAAATTTGGCAAACTCATCATACCTGCCCATATGCTCGGAAACACCATGGACAATTTGTACTATACCTCTTTTTTCTCTGCCTTCTTCTACTTTCCACTTATATATATACAATGAAATATTCCCAAGGGAAATATTGAAATTTTCCATTTAAAGCACCTCATTAATAAGTATACAATAAACAATCAAAAAATTATCAGGGTTTACGGATTGTTATATTTTCACAACACATTATTTCTGTTACAAGCTTATAATTTGGATTATAATGAGAACTATCAGTTTCAAAAGTAATAAATAAAAATAGATTTTGAGGTAATTTATGGGAATAAGTATAGTAACAATTCTTCGATTTTCATTTTATATTGTCTTGATAGGAGCTTTGATTTTCAGCGTGCTCAGCAGACATTACACGACAAGGGACCTGAAAAAAGCAAAAAATTTCGCAACATTATCGGTTATTTTTTCCGTACTCGCTGTTTTGTCATTAATTATGCAATAACAATTCATGTTCAGTTTCTGCAAATAGTAAAAATTACTTAGGTTTGTTATAGATTTATACGTAAAATATCCAATCTTTTTTAAAAAACCTAACTTATACGGTGGCGGGTATGAAGAAAAAACTGTTAATCAGTGCCGTTTGCGAGATTTTTTTGTATAAGGAACCGGATATTGAATAATATTTGCCATAGTTTGATTTAGTTGATACAATCAAATATAGCAAAATTTATGTTTTTTGGAGGATTTCAAATGAAAAAGGTACTAAGCACAATTTTACTAGTTTCCATGCTTACAATCACAGCATGTTCATCACCGGCAGCTACAACTACAGCAGGTGCAGCAGCAGCTAAGACTGAGTCAGTAACAGTTAAAGGCTATGGTGGTGACGTAGTAGTTAAGGTTACAGCTACTAAAGAAAAGATTGAAAAGGTTGAAATTGAAGGTAAGGATGAAACTCCTGCACTAGGCGGAGAAGCAATTAAGGAACTTTCAAAGAAGATCGTTGATGGAAATACACTAAAGGTTGATGCTCATTCAGGTGCAACTGTTACTTCAGAAGCTGTTGTTAAGGCTGTTGAAGAAGCAATCACTAAGATGGGATTTGATGCAGCTTCATTCAAGAAGTAATCAACTTTGATTTAAAAATAACTGTCCTGCTGATGTAGGGCAGTTTATTTTTTGGAAAATAATTCAATTTTAGATTAAATAAAAAGTTCTTTTGGAGGTAATTTAAGCCATGCGTAACAGATAATTTTCGGGACAGGCAAAGATAAATAAGGTAAGCTTTTTTGTCATGCAATTTTTCCGGATTATTATCCAAAGCAGCTTAAATTCTTTTTAGTATTTATGTCATGCCGCGGATAATTCCGTGGCTTTTTGCTTTTGATCCCGTATTTATTGACTGATGAAAGTACTACTTGAAAAATAAAAAAATGGATCAGGAGAAAAATTATGCTTAAAGTTGAAAATCTAAATGTACAAAAACTGAATGGAACAATGTTAATAGAAAATGCTTCCTTTACCATAAACGATGAAGATAAGGCCGCAATTATCGGAGAGGAAGGAAACGGAAAGTCTACACTGCTTAAAATTCTTTGCGGTAATATCGACCCTTTCGAAGATTCCTTTGTCACCTTCAACGGCAGGATTGAATCCACATATCAGAAAATCGGATATTTGCCTCAACACCTTCCTGATGAATGGAAAGATAATTCCCCTTCTGAATATCTTCTGAAAACTACGCCTTCATCAATTATTGCTCCGGAAGACTGGAATAAATTGGAGCTGTTCAGAAAATCCATGGAATCCATGCTAATGGATGTCAGCCTTATTGAAAGAGAGACACCCATGGAGAAACTTTCCGGCGGAGAGAAGGTAAAGCTCCAGCTTCTCAAATTGGTCAACACACACAACGATATCCTTCTATTGGATGAACCCACAAATGACCTTGATATAAACACCCTGGAGTTCCTTGAAAGCTTCATTCTGAATTCCAAAATTCCGATAATATTTGTCAGCCACGACGAACTGCTTTTGGAAAAATGTTCAAACAAGATTCTTCATCTTGAACAGGTCAATATGAAAACCAAGAGAGTTTTTACTGAATTCACAGGGACTTACCGGGATTATGCGGAAAAAAGACTTAAGGGTTTTGAAAAGGCTATGACCCTGGCACGGAAGGAAAAAGCTGAATATCTTGAAAAGAAAAGAAAGCTCAATGACATCATGAATGCCGTACACCATGCCCAGAATGTCATATCAAGAAAGGATCCTGCAGGCGGAAGGCTCTTAAAAAAGAAAATGCATACAGTCAAAGCAATGGAAAGACGTTTTGAAAAGGAAAGCTATTCCACTGTTGATCATCCCGAGGAAGCAATTAATGTATTTTTCCCCGATGTCAAACTAAACCCATCAAAGATAATTCTACAAAAAAACGACATGAAAATTTCAATAGGTAAAAGGCTTCTTATTGATACTTTCCCATTGGATATCAAGGCAAGGGATAAGGTAGTAATCATCGGTGACAACGGTACAGGCAAGACCCTTTTATTGAACGAAATATACAACTTGGTAAAAGATCGAAGCGACCTAAATATCGGCTACATGCCACAGGACTATATGAAGGAGTTAAATAATTATAATACGGCTCTTGAATTTCTCTCCGAAAAAGGAAATAAAGAAGATATCACCCGTGGAAGAGAATTAATGGGAGCAATGAAGTTTACACGGGAGGAAATGGAAAACAATCCTTCTGAACTGTCCGACGGGCAAAAAGCAAAGCTGTTCATTTTAAGGTTTATCAAGGACGGTAAAAATATTCTGATATTGGATGAACCCACCAGAAATTTCTCACCACTTTCCGCTCCTGTCATAAGGTATATACTAAAATCATTTTCCGGCTGTATCATTTCTGTGAGCCATGACAGATTATACATAGGTTCTGTCTGTAAAAAGGTCTTAAAGGTGAGTAATCAATCAATTTTATCCAACTGAAAAGACTGCTGTTTTGTCATTTATCACTAACTTCTTGGTATAAAACATCAATATTAATATCATATAAAATAATTGTTTACAATGCACAATTATTTATTTTACAGAAATTTATTCCATTTTTATCATATAAATAAGATTAAACATGGAATTACCTTAAAACTGATCAAACGTTAATTTTATCACAATTTAATTGTAAAGGATGATGAATTCGATAACAAATTTTGAAAAATAGGACAGTTCAGAAAATATTAATTAATTTTAAAGACCGATTTTTACCATTATCCCAATTAATTCGAAAATATGCCGCGAAAACGTAAACAATAGTTACATTTGAGATTTTAAAGAGTAGAATATGAGTGTATTACAATATTTAACTCAGGAGGTTAATATGTCATTATTCTTATCAATTGCAGACAAAATCCAAGAAATTAACGATTTTGTCAACGGTATAGTTTGGGGACCCCCGATACTTATACTGATCATCGGTGCAGGACTTATAGTTTCATCAGTAACTGGTTTCGTTGTTTACCGTAAGTTTGGTTTTATTCTGAAGAACACCTTCGGAAAAATGCTGGACAAGCAGGCAGCTTCAGAATCCGGAGTAACTCCTTTCCAGGCGGTTTCAACTGCTCTGGCGGCTACAGTAGGTACCGGTAACATCGCAGGTGTTGCAACAGCAATAGTTTCAGGTGGACCGGGAGCAGTTTTCTGGATGTGGTTTGCAGCAATAGTTGGTATGACCACAAAGTTTGCAGAGGTTACTCTTGCAGTTGCTTACCGTGAAAAGAACGAGAAGGGTGAATACTCAGGCGGACCTATGTACTACATTAAGAACGGTCTTGGCTGGGGATGGATGGCGAAGTTATTTGCAGCCTTCGGTTCATTGGCAGCATTCGGTATCGGATGTATGACTCAGGCTAACTCAATCGCATCAGCATTCAATCAGTCATTTGGACTTCCTAACTACATAATGGGAATATTCCTTGCAGTAGTTGCAGCTATAATCCTTATCGGCGGTATCAAGAGAATCGGTCAGTTCGCAGAAAAGGTAGTTCCTTTCATGGCAGCTTTCTATATCCTCGGCGCATTGGTTATCCTTTTCCTTGAAGCTAACAAGATCCCTGCAGCCTTTGCTTCAATATTCCAAAACGCATTTACTCTTGAAGCAGCAGTAGGTGGTGGATTAGGATTCACAATGATGCAGGCAATCAGATACGGAGTTGCAAGAGGAGTTTTCACAAACGAAGCAGGTCTTGGATCAGCTCCTATAGCACACGCATCAGCTACGACTGACCATCCTGTAAGACAGGGTATGTGGGGAGCATTCGAAGTTTTCGTAGATACAATCTTGATCTGTTCAATGACAGCTCTTGTTATCTTAACTTCAGGCGTTCACCTATCAACTGACTTTAAGGGTGCAGCTTTAACTACAGCAGCTTTCAACTCAGGATTCCCGGGTGGTGGATACATAGTTACTCTTGGTATCCTTCTGTTCGCCTTCACAACAATCGTTGGATGGTGCTACTACGGTGAAAAGTGTATGGAATATCTGTTCGGTTCAAAGACTATTCTTCCTTACAGAATCGTGTACATTATCCTTGTATTCGTTGGAACAGTTACCAGCCTTGACCTTGTTTGGGGTATCTCAGACACATTCAACGGCTTGATGGCAGTACCTAACCTAATAGCTGTTATAGCTCTTGCCGGAGTTCTTCATAAATTGGTTCAGAACTTCTTCGCAGATCCAAACAGAATCAGGACCTCAACTGATGAGTTCCATGACCTTCTGAAGTGGAAAGGCCAAGGCAAGCCACTATAAAATTTTAATTTAAGACAAATCAGGATCCGATCAAATTGACCGGATCCTTAATTTTTATATTTGATTTTTATGCTCCAAGAATTATTCCAAGAATTCCCAATATGAACGCCAGGATTATAAGTGGCCCGACTACCAAAAGCACCATGTCTATCATGTCGCGATTCTTTTTAACCAGGTAATAATTCAGGACAAACCTTAAGTATACACTGCCTACATAAAGTCCGATAACACCGAAGGAAAGCTTTATATTATTTGCCGACAGTCTTCCGCTCCTTAGAAAAAACACGAAAACTCCGTAAAGAAGCATACTGTTAAAAGCAGTGGACTCCATGAGCTTTCTTTTTTTTATATCCCCTGTAGGTCCGTTTGTTGCCGGGTTCACAGGCTGCTTTGTCATCATAGGTTTAATATTTTTGTTATTCTTCTTTTGACTCATATCTTTTTCCCGTTTTACACATATTTATTATTCCACTTCCCTATTCTATCATAATAATTAATATTTGTTTGTCTCAGGGTGGTAGAATATAATGGAGAGAATATTTATTTACTAAAATAAGAGGTGGTATTACGAATGAACAAACCTAAATTTCTAGATTTCAGAAGCGATACTGTAACCAGACCCACAGAGAACATGTATAAGGCGATTATGGAGGCTCAATTAGGTGACGACGTCTATGGAGATGATCCTACAATAAATGAACTTGAAAGATTATCCGCAGAAATCACCGGAAAGGAAGCGGCAATGTTCGTTCCGACAGGAACCTTCGGCAACCAGGTTTCCATAATGACTCATATAAATCCCGGAGATGAGGTCATTACCGGAAGCGGTGCGCATATTATTATGCATGAGTGCGGTTCAGCTGCAAAACTTTCCGGAGCTATGATCAGGGAAGTAGATGATGTAAACGGCTATATGAGACCCATGGATATAGAAAAAAAGATAAGAAAGACAGAGGACATACATTTCCCAAAAACCGGTTTAATCACCGTTGAAAATGCTCATTCCAACGGTCTTGTCATCCCCATGGAAATATTGAAGGAAACAAAGGAGCTTGCCGATAAATATTCAATCCCGGTCCATATTGACGGTGCAAGACTATTCAATGCCGCAAGCTATTTAAAGATTGATGTCAAAGAAATAGCTCAATACTGCGACTCCCTGACCTTCTGCCTATCCAAGGGACTGTGTGCTCCGGTGGGTTCCGTTGTCTGCGGCTCAAAGGAATTTATTGAAAAAGCCAGAAGAAACAGGAAATCCATGGGAGGCGGTATGCGCCAGGCAGGAATCCTTGCTGCGGCAGGTATTGTGGGTCTTAATGAAATGAGGGACAGGCTTTCGGAAGACTTTGAAAATGCCGTATTCCTCGGTGAACAGTTACGTCCCTTAGAAGAGCTTGAAGTTTTTGAAAGCAATATCCAAATTAATATGGTTTTTGTAAGCCATGTTGGCACTGATGATTCAATAATGGATGAGTTGCCTGAATATCTGTTGAAAAAGGGTATTTTAGTCAATCCTCATGAAGACGGTATAATGCGTTTTGTCACTAATTACTGGACAGACAGAGAGGCCTGTAAATATCTTGCAGACTCCATAAAGGCATTTTTCTCGGAGAAAAGAGCGTAGACTTACTTATTTTTGTTAACGAAATTTTAGTTGACTTAAATTTTAGATGGCTTAAAAATATTCTGATTAAATAATTAATGATTTGGCTCATGAAAATTCATTTTAATTTTCATGAGCCAATTTTATTCTTGTTTTTTATACAATTATTGGATATTCAATCCCCTGAAAAATTCGCTGAACAAGATATCCGAGGCTTTTTTCTTATCCCTTTCTTTTAAAACGCTCATCAGGGTTTCAACATTGTCAGTGATGATTCCGTCAATTTCAGATTCGGAAAATTTGTCCATACTCTCCTGTGTATTCACTGTCCATACATCAGCTTTCTTACCGGAAATCTGGATTTTTTCAATGTTACTTACCGTTGCAACCTCTTCTTCAAGAACCATGATATCAGAATCAAATTCGTCAATCCTTCCCATGGCAAAAAAGTAAGCAAATCCGGTTGTCATTTCAGGATATTTATACTCGATATAGGATATAAGCTGACCGTTCAAAGACATTATCACCACATTCTTTTCCATGCCTGCGTCCTTAATGAGCTTTACCATGTCATCCGCCATTTTAGTATCAGCAGTTTTTCCCTTAAGCTCCATATAAATCCCGATCTTCCCTTTAAAGAAAGCCAAGAGCTCTTCAACTGTAGGAACCTTTATGCCTTTAAATTCTTCTCCGAACTTTACTCCGATATCTAATTCCTTTATTTCTTTTAAATCCATTTCCTCTGATGTCCTGTCCTCGCCGGCTACTCTTTTGAATCCGGAATCGTGGTTCAGTATATATGCCCCATCTTTGGTTCTTTGGACATCCACTTCTACAAAATCAGCCCCGTTCTTGATTGAATATTCCACCGCTTTTAGATTGTTTTCAGGCTTGCCCTCACCCCAACCGCCTCGGTGTCCTATCACCGTTATTTTCTTCGGTGTGATAACTACCTCGTTAATAAAGTTCCCTGTGGGTATTACCAATCCTAATATAAGTAAAAAGATTACGACGGCTATTAACCGTTTATGGGAAAAAATCCTGTCCAGCAAAGAGGGCTTAATCTTATCAGGTATTGACTGAAATTTATTCGAAACCCAATTGAATTGCGGAAGTGAATTTGTACATTCATAGAAGTATGTAGTCAATATATGTGTTTCAAAGGGGACTGCCAATAAGCCGGCCAATGAAAATACAGATGCCAGGATAATCAGTATTACAACAACCGCAATTCTCCCGTAGTTTGAAATAAAGTCAAACTTCAAATATAAATATCCCACCAAAAACACCCATACTATGGCAATCACTGATATCATCAACATGAAAATCAAAGTCATGGGAATAAATCTTTTAACATACCTTTTAAAACTTTTTTGAGTCAATTTCCTGCTGTTACTCAATGCTTCCCTTGCATTGTTATCTCCTATGACAATGAAATGAAAGGCACTGCTCCAAATAAAAGCCAGATATCCCATAAGTCCGATTAATAAAGCAAAGGCAGTAAAATAAAGAGGCTTGGATTCAATAACACTGGAGATGAAATTCGGGATTTTTATATATTTGTCGATGCTTAAGCCAACACCCATGCCGCTTAAAGGTGTCAATACGAGCATGTAGATCAGAAGACCTATACCTCCGACATTAAAAAGCTTGGGTAAAACCTTTATATTGCTTTTCAAGAGCTCCAAATAACTGACTTCCTTCTGCCCCATAATGCTCCTGGAACTGATTGTAATAAAGCCAAAAACCTCCAATGCCAGGATAACTGTCAAAAATATTACACCAATGATCAGAAAGAGAATTCCCTGAGGGGAAAAAAGGAAATTCATTAAATCATCGTTACTTACGGCAGGAATTCCCGTGGATTCAATGATTATAAGTGTTATCCATCTGTACAGAGGGACTATCAATACTGCTAAAATAAACTTAGTAATAATTTGATATTTTATGACCTGAGGCAGGATCTTTTAAACCCGGTAAAATTATATTTCAAGCTTTCTATTAAGGATTTTGTCTCCACTTCCCCACCTCGTCTAATCTTTCTTACTAATTATCAACCGTTAAATGCTTCATCCGGAGAAATTCCATCCCTGACAAATACGGAGACGCTTCCGCCGTTGCATTTAAAAATACCGTTGCCCTTGTCATCAATTGTAACTTTATCCTGTACATTGCCGGTGTAATCAGCATATACGGCACCGGCATTTATGCTTCCAACATTCATTGTCTTGACTCCGCCGTCACCGTTGCTCATGATAACAGCGCAGCCATAGGGATGTTCTTCATTTCCCATTCTGACCCAGCCAACCACATTTTTATCATCAAAATATTCTATCTGTTCTCCGTAGGCATGGTTTGATCTAAGGTATATCAGTTTATCCAGGCTGTATCTTAAACCCTCTGTTTCAATGGGTCCTTTGATTCCGTAATAGTCTCCGTAGAATATACAAGGATATCCATCCTTTCTTAAAAGTGTCAAGGCATAGGCCAGTGGTTTAAACCAGGGCTCAACCCAGGATTCAAGTGCCTGCCCCGGCTGTGAGTCATGATTATCCACAAAGGTTACCACAAGTTCCCTATGCATTGAAACCAGGGTGTCGTTGAATATACCCCTCATATCAAAATCCTTGCATTGTTTACCGGCAGCAAAGAAATTGAAATGCAGTTTAACATCAAACAAAGCAAGCTGATAATCAATTGACTTCAAATAGGTATCCATCTTTTGAGGGTCCTGCTTCCAGTACTCACCGACTACATAAAAATTATTTCCGAACTCTGCTTTGACTCCCCTAACAAAATCCTCCAGGAAGCCCTCTTCTATGTGTTTTATTGCATCCAGCCTCATACCGTCAATGCCGGTTTCTTTGACGAACCATGATGCCCAATGCTTTATCTCATTTACAACATCTGGATGCTTATAGTCTATATCGTTGAACATAAGGTAGTCATAGTTACCTTTTTCTGACGCAACCCCCCAGGACCAACCCTTGTTGATCCCCTGAATCATAAAAATTGCCTTCTTGTTATTTCTTGCATCAAAGTCAGTCCCTGAAAAATGAATCCATGACCATTTGAAAGACGAATACTTATCCCCTCTGCCGGGAAAAGTAAACTTTGTCCACGCTTCTATCTCATAGGGTTCGGTTATTATCCTGTTCCTGTCCTCCGGATCCACCTCTACTACGGTAAAAGCTTCCTTTTCATCCCCGTTTGCCTTATGGTTTAATACCACATCCGCATATACCTGAATGCCGTTGTTATGCAGCTCATTTATGGCATCCAACAGCTCCGCCTTTGATCCGTACTTTGTTTTTACATTACCTTTTTGGTCAAATTCTCCCAGATCATAAAGATCATAGGCACCATACCCTGTATCAAAGGGTGAAGTTGCCTTAAAAGCCGGTGGTATCCACACGGAGGATACACCGATAGATTTTAAGTGCTGTACATCGTTTTTAAGCCTTATCCAAAGATCGTTTTGTGTGTCCATATACCACTCAAAGTATTGGAAAATAATTCCGTTATTCATTTATTTAAACCTACCTGTATCAAAATTTTCATAAAATTAACCCGTAAAAGGTCATCAATATCAATTTTACAACTAAAATATGACAGTTCTGATTTTTACGGGATTGTTTTTACATTATTAATTTTTTATTTATGACCGTACAGCTCATTAATCGCGCTGATTCGGTCATTAAGCTTTGCCACCAGCCTGTCCGGAGCTATTAGCTTAACGCCTCCTGCCTGACCCATCAGCCACATAATAATTCCGTCACCGAAGGATTCGGCTTCAACTAAATGGTCAAAGCCCTCAACCTTAGAGCTTTTAACCTTGGCTGTGGGAAGATGGTCCAAGACTGCCTCCAAGGCAAAATCCTTGACCAACAGCCTGATGTGGTTCAATTCTCCCCCGTACATGAATTGGATTCTCTTTCTGTACTCCCCTTCTTTGAATCTCTTCGCTTCCTGGACAGTATACTTTTCATCCAGCAGCTCAATGGACTGAATCCTGTCAATCCTGTACATGGTCGGATTCTCGTCGCCCTTGATTTCAAAATATTTATCCTTGTCTATATTTTTGATATTACCGGCAAGATAGAAATAATACTCGCTGAATATCACTCCCAGGGGCTCTAAAATCCTTTCAACAGTGTCCTTTGAAGTTTTGGTGTATGTTATCTTGATAATTCTTTGTTCCTTGACAGCCCTTGAAATCAGAAGCAGATTTTCAAGAATAAGCTTGCCGTGGCTTGGCTCGATATAGTTATACCACTCGTTCAAAAGTAGTTCCTTTATAAAATGCTGATCTTCTTTTGTAACCGTGGAGGCCAGAAGCTTTATTAAAATGGGGTTCATCTCCGTGTCGTTCAACGCCCTGGAATCCATTAGGATTTTACAGACAGCCATTATCTCTGCCCTGTTTAAATATTTATTGCCTGAATTCAACAGCTTGTATTTGCCTGAGTCACGTCTGCTTTCTTCAATATTTACAATCTCCAGGTTATCATTCTCTTTGAGGTTATAATCAGACAGGAAAAGTTCTATTTCTTCCATGTCCCTGATTATGGACTTTAAAGACACATCATATTTCTTCGCACAATCCTCACCGGACAAGGTTTCTCCGTTTAAAAGACCCGTATAGATGCTCAGGATCCTATCCAGCTTCCTGACTCCCTTTTCAGACATGAAAACTACCTCCAAAGACATTAATAATAATTCCTAATATAAGTATATAAGCTATTCAATGCAAATAGAAGTACCAAAGCCCTAAAGCTTTGATACTTCTTTATTAACTCTTTCCGGTTATTCATGTGAATACACTTTATTCATATGAATACACTTTGATTTTATCTAAGGTTTAATTTCCAGGATATCGAACTGCTTATCCCTTGGATTGCCATAAATATTCAAGGAGTCCCCTTCTTTAACAAAGGCAATGGATGAACCAAGCTGTTTTGCCGTTGCCACATAAATGGTGTCATCGCCTTCAGCCTTGATATAGAAGATGGTGTTTCCGTCTATAACCATGGATTGGATCATGGCAACCTTTATGGTACGGTCCCCTGCGTCCTTGCCGGGTACATTGTCAGGTGAGTAGGATGCGTCAAATTTCAGCATTGCCTCCTGGATTGTGGTACCCGTTGATACGTTTGTAAAGTTGGCCGCATCTACCAAAGAGTACATTTTTGCAGTTTTGGTGTTGTCCTTAAGTGCCATTAAATAAACCGGTTTGTTATTGATATTTAAGAGTATGGGGAAAGTTGCATAGTAATTCTTTTCCTGAACCGCTCCTTCACTGGTCTTCATTGCCGACTGTTCGTCCGCCGACGGTACAGAGAAGAATTTACTTTCCTTAGTTCTTAAGTTTACAAAATAGAATCCAAGATTCGAAGCATCGGATCTTACCGAAGTTACTCCCGTAAACAGGTATATGTCATTATTCATCGGTATATAGTTATATCCGAAGGTGGTCTTCGTAACATTCTTCTGTCCGAAAACAGAATTTATGAAGCCGTCCCTGTAGAGTCCCCTGAAGTTCAGCTGTTCAATTATCAACTCACTCGGGAATACTCTGTCCACCCATTCGGGGATGTTGCCGAGCTCATATTTGACTGATTTTCCGGTATTTCCGTTTGTTATAATTACACCATTTGCATCGAGTCCGCCGAAGAGCTTTATTCTCTTTGTAAGTACCGGTGTTACATAAAAAGGATTACCTTCATCATCTATCTCAAAGTTTGTTTCTGCAAGCATGTCAAATGGATATTGGAACCTTATTTTTCTGTTGATATTTCTCATTAAAATATCGCTTTTCGAATAAAAAATAGGTTCATTAAGCTTGACCAGGTTCGCTTCCTGGGTAGCCATGTTGACATTGACGTAATACTGGATACCGTTTTTCATATTCATGAAGTATTTGATTAAATCATTGTATTTCAAGGGTGTTACCCTCATGGCCTTGTTGTTGACATTAAGCTGAGTGTAATTATCATCGATGACAAACTGGGATACAAGCTCAGATATTGAACCCATCTTCTTATCTCCGATATAAATCGCGGCTTCCCTGTCAACTATGGGTATCTGACTTACATTTATCGTTTTTACCGTATCCGCAAATTCAGCATCTTCTACCTTAATCAGATTTGCATAGGATTTGGCGGAGAAGAACGGTGCTGAAAAAATACTTCCCAAGGCCGGTATTATGATTAAAGCCAGAATTCCTATTCCTGAAAATTTCAGGGTTTTAAAAATGGACAGCTTACCAAAGAATGTATTTAGTACAGCAAATATGATAATACCCATAATCAGGAATGCGTAAAATTCCGGTGCCATGGGATTTAGGGCAGGCAAAGTCAGGAAAAAGTTTATGAACATGATAACCAGTGTAATCAACAGAATAATTATTGGGCTTACCCTCTTGATTTTACCTTTTCCTGAGCTGTTGTTCATCGATTCTTCAAGCTTTGTAAAGAACTCATTAAAGGAGAATCTCTTTCCTGCAGTTCTTTTCTTAAAATTCTGTGCTCCTTTGACAAAAGCATCATTGAAATCTTTTCCGGGATCATTATACATTTTCATCCCCTCCCACTTAAGTTATACCCCATACAGATTAAGAATATATTAATTCCGGGAATAGCTAGGGGGACCGCAGATGTTTCTCTGCGGTCCCCTGTTACATAAGATTTTAATTTTATTTACCCAGGTAAGCCTGTTTGACTCTTTCATCAGACAGAAGCTCTGCTCCGGTACCCCTGATGGTTATATTTCCTGTTTCCAGTACGTATGCCTCATCAGCTACCTTAAGAGCTGCATTTGCATTCTGTTCAATTAAAAGAATCGTAACGCCAAGGTTATTTATCTCCCTGATGATCTTGAACATATCACGGACTACCAATGGAGCGAGTCCTAATGAAGGCTCATCCATCATTAGAATTTCCGGCTTCGCCATGAGTCCTCTTCCTATGGCCAGCATCTGCTGCTCACCACCGGATAAAGTTCCGGCTTCCTGCCAAACCCTCTCCTTAAGTCTTGGGAAAAGCTCATAAATGTTGTTTAAGTCATCTTCAATACCCTTGGAATCATTCCTCATGAATGCTCCCATTTTAAGGTTCTCCAGAACCGTCAGATTCGGAAATACTCTTCTGCCTTCAGGTACTAACGATATTCCGGTTTTGACTATCTGCTGCACCTTGAGCTGGGTTATTTCCTTATCGTTATGGGTAATTTTTCCCGATTTTGGTTTTACCAGTCCGGTTATTGCTTTAAGCGTCGTACTTTTACCTGCACCGTTAGCGCCGATCAATGTTACGATTTTTTTATCCGGGACCTCAAAGGATATTCCTCTTAATGCCTGTATACCGCCGTATGATACTACGAGATCTTCTACTTTAAGCATCTTCTTCATCCACCCCCAGATAAGCAGTTATAACTCTTTCGTCATTCTGGACCTCTTCCGGAGTTCCCTGCGCAATTGTTACACCATAGTCGAAAACATAGATTTTATCCGAAATATTCATAACAACCTGCATATGGTGTTCTATCATGAAAATTGTCAGATTGAATTCATCCCTGATTTCCCTGATAAATTCAGTTAAATCGTCGGTTTCCTTGGGATTCATACCTGCTGCAGGCTCATCCAACAGAAGTACAGATGGTTCTGTTGCAAGTGCTCTTGCTATCTCAAGTCTTCTTTGCTTTCCATAGGGCAAAGAACCTGCCTTAGCCCCTCTTTCATCCCACAATCCGACTCTCTTAAGTAGTTTCATGGTTTTTTCTCTGTGTATATTAGCCTCTTTAACATAGTTGGGTAATCTTAAAGTGGCTGAGAACATATCACTCTTTATCCTTAAATGGTTTGCTATAAGAACATTCTCATATACGGTAAGATCTTTGAATAATCTAATATTCTGGAATGTTCTGGCAATTCCGAGCTTAGTGATATTATCGGGTCTCATTCCGGTGATGTCCTCACCTTTGAAAATAACCTTTCCTACAGTCGGCTTATAAACACCTGTAATCATGTTGAAGGCAGTTGTCTTACCTGCTCCGTTAGGTCCTATCAAGGCAACTATCTGCCCTTTTTCCAAAACCAAATTAAAATCGCGGACAGCGGTAAGGCCACCGAATCTCATGGTTATGCCCTGTGTCTCAAGAACTTTTTCTGCCATAAGTCTAAGCCTCCTCCGGATTTTTCTTTTTCTTCGTAAACAGGGATACTATATTATCCCAGCTTATTTCATTTGTTCCCATAATACCTTTTCTGAAGAACAATACCATCAAAATAAGCAGTATGGAGAACACAACCATTCTCATTCCTTCTCTCGGAGGAATATGAAGTGATCCTATGTTAATAGCTATTCTGTCCATAAATCTCAACTGCTCCATTCCAAAGGTTACTATGAAGGAAGCAAGTATTGAGCCTGTAAGAGATCCCATTCCTCCTATAACAACTATTAGAAGTATTGTATAGGTAAATACGAAGGTGAACTGTACAGGAGTGATTGAACCTATTACCGCTCCTAAAAGACCGCCTGCAATTGCTGCAAAGAATGCACCGATTGTAAAGGACATGGTCTTGTGCTTAGCTAATCCGATACCCATTGACTCTGCAGCAATTTCGTCCTCTCTTATGGCTTTTACAGCCTTACCGTAGCTGGATCTTAAGAACTTGGACAAAAGTATAAAGGTCAAAATACAGAAAAGCATAGGCCAGAAGTTGTTAGGTCTGATTGATTTGGTGAATCCTCTCAGTGTAGGTATTCCCGAAATTCCCAATGCACCGTTGGTTATACTCTTAATATTAAGGAATATGATGCTTATTATTTCTCCGAAGCCAAGGGATGCTACTGCAAGGTAATCTCCCTTAAGTCTTAAGACAGGGAGTCCTATCAGGAAGCCTGCAATGGCACCTATTACTCCTGCTACCAATAAAGCAGCAGGCAGCGGAATTGAAATGTTCTTCAAAGGCTCAGCTATGGGAGTAAGTGTCCAGCTTGTTGTTTTCTGGGCAGGAGTCAGTGTCAAAAGAGCTGTCGTATAAGCTCCTATGGCCATAAATCCTGCATGTCCCAGGGAGAACAACCCTGTGAATCCGTTTATCAGATTGAGGCTCATTGCCGCTATTGCATAAATAAGGCTCAAAGAAATAAGTCTAACTATATCAGAGGGCAAGAATTCCGGTGTAAAGTTTGATATCACCAATAATCCGACTGCCATCAAAACATTCAAAATCAATTTAACATTCTTATTCATGGCTACACCTTCTCAGAAGTCTTCGCACCGGCAATGCCGTTAGGCTTAACCAGAAGTATGATGATCAACATAACAAAGGCGAATGCATCCTTATAACCTGAAATATTGACTCCTGTCAGGTAAGCAGATGCTACTATGAATATTTCACCTAAGCCTAAAATATAACCTCCAATAACCGCACCTTTAATACTTCCTATACCGCCTATAACGGCAGCTATGAAGCATTTCAGTCCGGGCATAACTCCCATGAACGGGATTATAGAAGGATATTTCAGTCCCCACATGACTCCACCCACTGCCGCAAGAGCAGATCCCAAAGCAAATGTGAATGAGATTACGGTATTAACATTGACACCCATCAAAGATGCTGTTTCTTGATCTCTTCCCAGTGCTCTCATGGCCATACCCATTTTAGTATGATCTATCAGGTATACAAGAATTGCAAGGAAAACAAATGTGACGACGGGGATAATAAATGTCAGACGCTGTGTGTTGACAGAGCCTATTGATACTGTGTTTGTCAAAAGCGGTACCTGAGGAATAATCTTAGGTACTCCTGTAAATAAAACTGTTGAAAGGTTTTCCAGTAAGTATGATGCACCTATTGCAGAGATAAGTATAGTTATCTTCGGTGCTTCTCTGATTGGTCTGTACGCAATTTTTTCTACTCCCATACCAAGGAATGCGGTAAGGATTATTGTAATTATAATGACGAGGTACCAAGGTAATTTAAATATGGCTGTTCCGAAAAAATAAAAATAAGCCGCCATCATGAATATATCTCCATGGGCGAAGTTAATAAGTTTCAGGACACCATAAACCATGGTATAGCCTATTGCCAACAATGCGAAAAGGCTACCTAAAGCTATTCCGTTGGCTAGATTCTGCAAAAACCAGGTTGAAAGGGTCAATTTAAAGTCACCACCTTTACGTAAATAGCGCCCTCCTGCGAAATATCCATTCCGCAGGAAGGACGGCTCTTCTTCTACTGTTTAGTTGATTATGGTTTTACAACGTCTACGAACTTGAACTTTCCGTCGACAACTGATTTAATTATTGCTTCCTTTATCGCATTTCTGTCTGCGTCAAAGTTAACAACACCTGCTGCACCCTGGAAGTCCTTCATTTCTAACAATGCCTTGTGGATATCTGCTGATTTAGCTGAGCCTGCTTTTTCTATAGCTTTAACTATGATCAAGTAAGCATCGTATCCTAAAGCTGCAACTGCCGGAGTTTCCTTTTCTTCAGGGAACTTTTTCTTGTAAGCTTCAAGGAACTTTTTGGTCTCATCTGTCAATGGATTGTCACCATCAAAGAATGTTGAGAATGTAGTTCCGTTTACAGCTGTTCCTCCTGTTGTAAGGAACTCAGGATATTCGTAGGTATCTCCGCCTAGGAATGGCTGAGTGATTCCAAGCTCTCTTGCCTGTTTGATGAACAATGCTGATTCTGTGTAATTTCCCGGAAGGAATATAACGTCAGCATCAAGTGCCTTGATTGTAGTTGCCTGAGCTGAGAAGTCCTGGTCAAGAGTCTTGAATTCAAGCTCTGCAACTATTGCATTCTCGTCGCCTGTAAGCTTCTTGAACTGCTCTCTGAAGTAGTTTGCAAGTCCGACTGAGTAGTCACTGGATACTTCTGAAACTATAACAGCTTTCTTAGCATTTAGTTTTTCAACTGCATACTTAGCCATAACAGTTCCCTGGAATGGATCAATGAAGCAAACTCTGAAATAGAATTCGTTTCCTGCCGTAACCTGCGGGTTAGTACATGATGTTCCTACTGCCGGAACCCCTGCTGCTTTGAATATAGGTCCGCCTGAAATTGAAAGACCTGAACCCCAGCTACCTGCTACTGCAACAACTTTTTCTTTTTCAACAAGGTTAGCAGCTGCTACTGCGGCTTCTGTCTTGTCTGATTTGTTATCAGCTGTTACAAGCTTGATCTTCTTGCCCAATACTTCCGGATACAGCTCGTTTGCAACCTGCATACCTCTGTATTCCTGCTGTCCACCGGCTGCATTTGCACCTGATAGCGGTTCAAAAACACCGATTTTGATCTCATCGCCTGTTGAGGCGTTAGTTGCTGTTCCTGCACTTGAACATGCTGACAATACCATTGACGCTACCATCAGTCCGGACATAACTTTAACTAAATTTTTCTTCATTTTCACCCTCCATATATCGCGTAATATTTATTCATACACGGCAATATTATATTGAGATTTTATGCTGTGAATGAATAAAAGTCAATGGACTAATATCATTTTCAGATATTCGGAAGCTAATTTGCAAAGTAAAGTTGTAATCGTTACATAATCGATAAGGGTTTATGCTTTCAAGTACCGATGAAAGCTTGTTAATCGACTGTTCATGCTGTTCTTAATAGGTGACAATTCATCAATGCAAAGTTGAAAACACATTATCTTTTTAGTCCTCCACCCGACTACACTGAACATGTACTGTGTCCATATAGTCAAACATATGCAAGATTGCATTTTTATAATTGCAAATTGTCGAAATCTATCAAATATATATTTGTTATATCCTTAACTTTTTTCAGCTTAAAAATTATCGGCAAAAATCTTTTTTAAACTACCCACATTATCTTTTTTTTAGATTTATTCCATTTTTAAAAATCAAATTAAAAATTCAAAGTTGCAATTTCAAGCAATTCATTAAGGTTGTCACTATTACTGAAAAATGAATTAATTCATTATGTTCAAAACATTATCAATTTAGAATGATCAGTATAAATACTTTTTCAGGTTTCTGTCAATCTACGTATTGGACTTTTGTGCAAATTATTGTAGAGTATACCTATGGGAATAAGGAGGTTCGAGATGAACATAGAAATAAACAAAAGTGCTCTTGAATATATAAGAGATAAAAACAAGCCCTCAATCAACATATCCATGTCTCAATGCCAGACCTGAGGCGGCGTCCGCATGACTCCAATGGTTTCATTGGGAAGACCGGATCAGCCTGAGAGCTTTGATTCACATAATGTAGAAGGTATAACGGTATTTGTACGAAAGGATATTAAACCAAAAGGCGATACTTTAGTAATTTCACTGGCAAAGCTCTTGTTTTTAAAAATGCTTACCGTTGACGGTGTTGATGAGGAAAACATCTACACTTAATCAATTTTATTGTTTTGATAATGATTTCTTCATTGAACTGCATAACTAATTTCAATTTCCTGCAAAATGAAGCGGGTCAAACGTTTTATCAAAAAATTATAAATTTGCAGAAAAATGCATGAAAAAATAATAATATTTTTCGGGTTTCCCGGGTTACGATAATCTATGATTAAATTGTCAATTCACTATTTGTACAGTTTCCGCAACAGATTGCTTGCATGTCTAATAAAAGGCAGCTAACTAAAATGTAATTAAAACGAAACAAGAGCCGAGCAAGCTATTAGCTCCGGCTCTTGTTTTTTGATTCTATTATTACCTTACATATATTGCATCATAAATCGGCATCTGCCAAAACAGAATTTGGTTTCAACGCCGGTGCCGGCTTTACACCTAATCCCAGCTTGGTTTCAGCAATTACTATTGCCGTGAAAATTAGTAAGCCACCTATGATCAGCTTCACGGTTACGACCTCATTTAAGAATATCACCGAGAAGATTGTCCCCCATAATGCTTCTGTTGAGAAGAATATGGCTGCTCTTGTTTCGGTGGTAAATTTTTGGCCATAGTTTTGAAGTATTGTTGAAAAGAAGGTTGATATTAGTGCCAGGAATAATATGGCATAAATGCCTTCTGACGGCGGCATTGTAAATTTATTCCCTTCAATCAGCATACCCCCTGAGGATAAAACAAAGCATGAGGCTATCATCATAATTGTTATACCGACAGGATCCTTGTCTTTCATGAATTTAGTAGTGTAGAATATCTGGAATGCAAAAGCCACGGCGCACAAAAGTGTAAGTATATCTCCTATGTTCATGGGTCCTCCATGGTTGAAGGTCAAAACCGAAATACCTACCATTGCAATGGCTGCACCTATA
>DAINSS010000001.1:96066-125488 GCA_036741195.1 Clostridiaceae bacterium
GCTTTCTTCTGAAAAGGAAAAAGGCAATCAACGGCACTATTATTACATAGACAGAAGTCAAAAACGCATTATTTGACGGTGTGGTATATACAAAGCCCACGGTTTGGAAACAAAACCCAACAAACTGGATTGTCCCCAAAATAAGCCCCTTGATTAAGGTATCCTTATCTAATTTAATTATTTTTTTATGGAAAACTATTATTGATGCGGCCAAGGCCACGGCAAATCTTATAAACAGCATCTGGAAAGGACTCATGTAGTACAACGATTGTCCCACAGCCACAAATCCGTAGCCCCAGATTATTACCGTCACGAGCAGTGCCAGTTCCCCCCTGAATTTATTTATCATATTAATCATCCCGATTCTATTAGTTGTAAACTTCGTTATTGTTCAATAGATTATATCATCATTTATGTTAATTTTTCTATCATAAACCGTACAAAATCGAAAATAGGTTATTCTGAAACGGTCTTATCTTTCAACCGTTTCTCTAGTTTCCTTGAATCTCATCCAATTTTTTATTTCTGAAATAAAGAATTAAATTAATGAATACCATAATAAAATTAAGAACGTAAAAGAAAATGACGTAGGTAATTTTACCCGAAGCTATCTTGCTTAATATTCCGAAAAGATATCCTATAAGAATAACTGTCAGGAATGTTGGACTTGTACCCTTGGCAGTTCTTGAAATTATGCTTTTTCTAATATTTAATGGCCATGCCGCTCCAAAGCATACTAACATGCCCATTTCCAACATCTGACTCATAATAAACCCCCGTATCTTATCATATATTCCGAATTATAACACCACTGAGGCAATTATGGATGTTTTACTGATATAATGAAATCGAAAATATATGATTTAACGAGGTATTTGTATTGAAACCCCTAATAGGTATTACTGCTTCAATGTCTAAAGACTCAACCGGTTTATTCTCCGGAACAGTATGTGATTATTTAAATAACGCGTATTCAAAAGCTGTATCAAGGGCCGGAGGTGTTCCTGTAATTATTCCGATTAACACCGATCCCGAAAATGTAGCTGCCACATTAAGCAAGCTGGATGGTTTGATATTGTCGGGAGGAGAGGATGCCGCCCCATTCATTTTCAATGAAGAACCTTTAAGCAAGCTTGGTTTCATTTATCCTGAAAGAGACTACGCGGAAATAGAAATCATAAAAAAAGCCATGGAAATCAAAATGCCGATCCTTGGAATCTGCAGAGGAATGCAGTTTATCAACAGTGTGCTCGGAGGTACTCTTTATCAGGACTTATCCTACTACAGCGAGGATGCCCTAAAGCATGTCCAAAATGCTTACCCCGATGATGTTTCACACTCAATTTCCATAGAAAAGGATTCTGTTTTGAAGGAAATATTTGGTGAAAATAATATGGTAAATTCTTTCCATCACCAGCTTATAAAAGAGCCTGCACCTATCTTCAAAGTTACTGCAAAGGCTGCCGACGGAGCAATAGAAGCAATAGAGCATAAGGATATGAGCCACTTCATCCTGGGCGTCCAATTCCACCCTGAGCTTCTTTCATCTAAATTCTCCTATTGCCAAGGTATCTTTGACAGATTCGTCAGTGAAGTCACTGCGAACAGGGATAAATAAAAACAAAAAATAAACACATTTCAAAGGATAAAGGATTTCCAAATTTTGGAAATCCTTTATTTTATATTGCTTCTTTATTTTGCAGCTTCAAGCTTTGTCTTCCCGCCCATGTACGGCTGGATTACTTCAGGAATCGTAACGGTTCCGTCCTCATGGTAGTGGTTCTCAAGGAATGAAATCAACATTCTCGGCGGAGCTACCACTGTATTGTTCAAGGTATGTGGGAAATAGGTCTCTCCGTCCTTTTTAGTCCTGATACCAAGTCTTCTTGACTGTGCATCTCCTAAATTTGAACAGCTGCCGACTTCAAAATACTTTTGTTGTCTCGGTGACCATGCTTCAACATCTATTGATTTAACCTTAAGGTCGGCAAGGTCTCCGGAGCAGCACTCAAGCTTTCTAACAGGAATATCCATGGATCTGAAGAACTCAACGGTAAGATCTGCCATTATACCAAACCATCTCATACTGTCTTCAGGCTCACATATAACTACCATTTCCTGCTTTTCAAATTGATGTACCCTGTATAACCCTCTTTCTTCAATTCCGTGTGCCCCCACTTCCTTTCTGAAACATGGGGATGAACTGGTTAATGTCAAAGGAAGGGTATCGTTTGGAACAATTGTATCAATGAATTGTCCGATCATTGAGTGTTCACTGGTACCAATTAAATACAGATCCTCTCCATCAACCTTATACATCATGTTGTCTCTTTCGGTGAAGCTCATTACACCGTCAACAACATTTGCTCTGATCATGTATGGAGGAATGTAATATGTAAAGCCTTTATCTATCATAAAGTCCCTGGCATAGCTTAATATTGCTGAGTGGAGTCTTGCGATATCACCCTTTAAATAATAGAAACCGGTTCCGCTTGTTCTTCTTGCAGCCTCCAGGTTGGAACCGTTGAAACGATCCACTATATCCATGTGATAAGGTACTTCAAAATTAGGTACTACTGCTTCACCGAATCTTTCCACCTCAACATTTTCTGTATCATTCCTGCCTATCGGAACAGATTCATCAATTATGTTAGGAATAACCATCATCCTTGTTCTGATTTCCTCAGCAAGATTCTTTGTTATTAATTCCAGTTCTGCCATTCTTTCTGCATTCTTTGTTACTTCTGCCTTCTTGGCTTCAGCTTCTTCCTTCAGGCCTTGCCCCATAAGCTTTCCGATTTCCTTGCTCATGGTATTTCTCATGCTTTTTATTGTTTCGTTCTCAGTTAATGCTTCCCTGTACTTAACATCAAGATCTATAATTTCATCCACAAGTACAAGCTTTTCATCCTGGAATTTCTTCTTTATGTTTTCTTTGACTATATCCGGATTGTTTCTTAAAAATTTAATATCAATCATTTCGTTCCCTCTCCATTCCAATTAATTGTTTTTATAAAAGTTGCTTTAATTATATGTAGTGATTCTTTCTGAATATCCACAGACTGAATAACACCACTGCCACGGACAATCCGATTACCATATGGTAACCGTAAGCCCATTCTATTTCCGGAAACACCTTGAAGTTCATTCCGTACCACCCGACAATCAAGGTCAAGGGCAGGAATATTGCGGTAATTACAGTAAAAATTTTCATTACTTTATTGAAGCCTAAATCCACCTGAGCCTGCCAGGCTTCCCTGACCTGGGCTATGTAGTCTCTAAGATTGACTAGGTTGGAGCTCAACCTGTCAGCCTTCAAGGAAAGCTTCATATAGTACTTTTCATATTGCTCCGGAATCAAATCCGATGCATCCACTTCAAGAATCTCTATTACGTCGGCAGTGGGCTCATAATAGGTTTTTAGAAACTGCAGGTGTTTTCTTAAAATAACAATATCCTCCATAAAATCATCAGGATCTACATAGGGTCTTGCTATTTTTTTCTCTTCCTCATTTTCATCCACCTGAAGATTCTTTAAAATATCCTCTTCAAGCGACAAGGCCATTTGCTCAATTTCACTGGTAAGTCTTTTGTTATTTTCAAGTATCGCATCTATAAAGCTATACAGTGCTTTAGGTATATCACTTTTATCCGTCCTTGCCAGAGCCTGTTCAAAATTTGCAGTTTCAGCATGCTTTACTATAAGAACGTTATCCGTTCCCAAGAATATATTTATCTCATTTGAGAGAAGTCTCTTTCTTTCGGGGTCGCTCCAGCCAATGTCATTTAAAGTCATAAACAATAGATTGTCGTAAAACTCTGCATTGGGGAGCTGTCTAGAGTCGAAGGTCTCGCTGACCGCTTTTTCTGGGAACCCGAAAGTATCTTTCTTATCTTTGAACTCAGAAGTGTTCATTATAATAAGATAGTTTTCCCAGGTTCTTACAATATCCGGAGATATTTCCCTGATATCTATATTTAATTTTTTTCTCTGTTCCTTTGAACCAAGTTTATAAATATCCATAATCAACACTCCGTTTAGTTACTATCATTTTACCCCATGGGATGAAAATATCAAACAGATTTACATAAACCAATAGAAAACAGGAACCCAATTTCATGAGCTCCTGTATCGATTTTATGTATATTTATCACTTAGCGAGGGTGAATTCCAAAACAGCTTCCTTATTTTCACCTGATGTTCCGTCAGCTTCTTCAAAATTATATTGCTTGGTGATTTTATATTCACCAACCTTCAGCTTTTTAGTACTCAATTCAAGAATACCCGTGAATTCCTTAGAAGTCCCCGGTTCTACCAAGTAAGCTATGGCAATGAAAACCGGATTCTGATCATTCTTCTCTACCCAAGTATCTTTTTCTTTGAAGAAAAGCTTGAATGGTTCGCCGGTAACAATTCTTTTATCAGAATTATTGACCAAACTGTAGGTAAATTTGTGCTTACCCTGGTCTTTTTCCAATTTATCAGCTTTTAAATAAACAGCTTCCTTATCCATTGGTTTACTGTCCGTCAACTTGACATCAGTAAATGCATTTAAAATGTACGCATAAGCTATTACTACGACAAGCAGTACAAGAACCAGCATTCTGAATAGAAAAAGCGTACGTTTTTTAACCATCATATCCTTTATTCCCCTTATTTCAAATTCTTCTTACAATTTGCATATTAGGAATTATACCACCTATCAGTGTTAATTACCTGTTTTTCTTTTTATTGTCATTAAAAATTGATGTAAGAACTGAAGTAATGATAGATATAATAATCGCTGCAAGTATTCCGGTACCTAATGTACTTACATGCATACCCGCCATCAAGGATGCAAGAACCCTGATTATAAACCCATTCAAAACAAAGCTGAACAAGCCCAATGTTATAATGGTAATCGGGAAGGTTAATATCTGAAGTATGGGTTTTAAAGTACGGTTCAATATACCCAGGACAACAGCAGCCACAACAGCTGTGCTTACGTCATCCACTGCAAAGCCGGCTAATAACTTTGAGGTGGCAAATATAGCTATAGCGCTTATAATAATTGATTTTAATAGTTTCATTTTGATCTCCTTTAATATAAAACATGATACCGAATCAATTCCTTGATTCACAATAATACTATTTCAATCTAATTAAGAACAGATTAAACTCAAAAAAATGTGTCCATTGAAATAAATAGCTTAAAATGTTATTATATTAAAGTTGAACCTTGCGGCTGTAGCTCAGCTGGATAGAGTAGACGGCTACGAACCGTTTGGTCGGGAGTTCGAATCTTCTCAGCCGCACCATAAAAGAGTTCCGAGAAATCTCGGAACTCTTTTTACTTAAAATTAATTGATACAACACTCTATTTATCTATTTTTACCAAATTCAAACTGAATTGGGTATCCTAATACTTCAGGATCACCGGAAATCCTGTTTCTGTCTATGGAAATTAATTCATTAATCAGCTCAACCTCTTTGCCTTCTGCTGATTTTCCTCCGATGGAATCAAACTCTTCATCTGTCATCCAAACATTTATTTCCAATGGCAGAGATTGACCCGTGCCTTTCGCGGGAACATCAGTCCACAAAATAACTAAAGCACTGTCCTCTCCTGAACTGGGAATGGCCATCTCCACTTTACCCTTGATTTTATATGTTTTTCCTACATAGTTTGAATCTGTCTCTTCTGAATTTGTATTGTTAATTTCTTCAAGGTTAAGTATCTGTGCATCCGCTATTGTATCCGGTGTCGGAGTTGTGTCTTCTGTTACAGTGGCCGGAGTCGTAGTGTTTGTCGCTGCCGTGTCAAGTGTTGTTGTGGCAGCAACTGTACTGGCTTGTGTTGACTCAGGTTCCTGAGGTTTGAAAGTATGGTAAGCAATGACTACCTTTGCATCTTTGGCAAATTTTGTTTTTGCTGAAAAAGTTGTTTCCCCGTTTATTGAAACTCTTTCGACTTCTCCGTCTTTTGTCAGCCAGCCGGTAATCAAGTCCTCGATTTTCTCAAACTCTATGTTGGTAAATCCGTCACTTGTCAAAATTGTATTGATATCTTTGAAGTTCTTACCTTTCAAATCTGTAGCAGCTTTCGATACCGGAATTTTGTTGTCCGGAGGAGTTTTGCTCCCACATGCAACCAGAGTCAAAACTAAAAATAACGATAATAGAATTGTAATTACTTTCTTCATATTCTTTCTCCCTGAATCAAACAATATCTTTAATTACAGAATATCATTTTATATATCCAATGGTACATAAAGCTGATTTCAATGGGTGAATATATCAATTAAATATTTTTCCTGATTCAGTTAAATAAGTATGTATACAAAATAAGGTTCTTTTTTATTTTTCATTAAACGTTGCTGTACTTCTTTAAATTTCTTTTGCTATACGTATATATTTTCAAAAGGCAATTCCTTTTAAATTGAATAATTTTCCCTCAATTGCTCCGGTTTAATCCTTCTTTCCCTGAAATTATTCGGTTGTCTAATTAATCCTGCGTTAATACTGAACTGGTATATTGCAAGTAATACGAATTATGGGAGGATTTCAAATGAGCAATGATCAAAACCGGGCAGCAACAATTTTTAAAATCTCAACAATAGTATTGATTGTTATTGAACTGAGTAATTTATTCTTTGGAGTATCTCAATTTTTTCTGAATTTCAACGATACCGCTAAAATCAAATCCCAGATTGAGGCATTTCCTGAACTGGAGGCTTCCGGAAGACAGATTGACCCTGAGTTTATTAGGTCAGCAATGATTATAGTAGGGGTATTGGTGGCTTTGTTCGGATTGCTGTTCCTATTCCTGTTGGTTAGAAAATTAATCAAGTATTCCTCAGGGAAGTTCATTACAAGGGGAATTTATGTTTTCCTTGGAGCTTCTGCCTTATTATCCCTGATTGCAACAAGAAACAACATTCAGATCAACATCAACTTCTTTACGACTCTGATGACCTTAATAGCTTCAATTGCTGCAATTGTTACTGCAACGACCTTGAACCAAGACAGATCAAAAAGACCTGAACGGGATTATCAGCCTATTCCAAAAGCAAATATGACCGTTACCGATACAGGGAATAATGGAGATTCAAATTATCAGTACTACAATCCTGCATACCGGGATGCAAACGAAAATAAAAAATATGATAAAGTTCAAAATGCTGACAAAATAGACATGGATAACTACAGAAATTAGTTGATTCAATCTTATAGATTGCATCCAATTGGCACAATTCTTATGTTAGAATACTAGGTATAGGACTTACGAGAAAAGCCATTGGAGGATCCATAATATGAATCATGAAACTGAAAAGAGAATAGAACTTCTTGAAAACGCAGCATCGAAAACAACCTTCCTCTCAATCCTGTTTTTATTAGCAGTGGGAGCAGCCGGTTACAACCTTTTTCTGGTACTTATGGATGCAAGGGATGGTGTTTTAGAAAGGTTTTATAACATCGGACCCATTACTACTCCTTTTATGGGAGTACAACTGAATCAAGCCCATCTGACTGTGCTGATTGCAGGGTTCATGGTACTTATTCCTTTGGTCATACTTATCAGCTTGCTACTTAAGAACAGCTATATGAAAAGGAACAATATCCCGGGTATTTTCACCTATATACTTATAATTTTGGTAGCAATCGGTACAACCTTGATTGCGCTCAGTATCCTACAGAAATTTTTAAAAGGGCTGACCAACTATTCGCAGATAACTCTTACACCTATAAGAATCGGAGTTACGACAGCATCCTTAATAGCCACCATCGTTTCAATCCTTGCAATGATAGACATCGGAAGAGCTTCAAGACTTCCTGATTATGTACCAAAGGTAAGAGCGAAGAGCAATTATGTCGATCCTGATGATTACGTTGAAGAAAGAGACGATGAAAAATATGCCCAGGATGAGAAAGGTGCAGAATTCAGTGATACCGCTGATTTTACAGATACTGTAATGGCATCGTCACCCACATCTGTTTTTGAGCCTCTGCCGATTAATGACAATGGGAATATTGTTATTCCTTCTAAAGTTGTATCGGAGGTTAAGCCTAAAGAACCGGAATGGGAAGACTTGTCTTTGGATCAGGATCCGGATTTTGAACCTATTGAAACCGTTGATTCATCTGATGTTTCAGCTCCTGTCTTAGCGGAAAAACCGGTTGAGATTGCAGCTCCGATTGTTCCTGAAAAGCCGGTTGCCGTTTTAGAAACCAGAACAGTTAAAAGATATCTGGAGCTTCCGGGTGAAGATAAGCTCATTGTAATCACCCGTGAATTCAAAGATGAAGAGCTTGTTTCGGAGAAAACTGAAATAGTAGACAAGAATTCAATAAAGTAAATTTCAGATATTTATATAAAAATCGGATATTTAATAAGAGAAGGCTCGGATTTGCTCCGAGCCTTCTCTTATTAGTGGGAATAAATTTATTCTTCACTATTGAAATGTATAAAACCTTTATCTTGTAAGCTCTTCCAGGAGTACAATGCCTGTTGGATCAGGTTTAATGGTGATTTTTCCGGATTTAACAGTGTAGGTAATCATGGTGTAGGCATCCCTAATTATGGCTCCATCCTTGAATGCCTTTGATACATCTACTTCTGCTTCACCTTTTTGATCTAACAGGACCATGACTGTGTTTTTTATACCGTCCTGTTCAGTCTCTCTTAAAAAGCTTAAAGGAGCCTTGGTCAACTCGGTATGCCTGCCTTTTCCAACTGCCAAATTCCTGTTTCTGAAGCCTGACAGCTTTTCAAAATGAGAGAGTATATCCTCATTTATTGTGTCCCAATTCATAAAGGATCTGGTTCCCATGATAGGGTCGGAGCTACCTGTGGTAAAGTTCCTTGCAGTCTCATCACCGTAGAATACCTGTACTCCTCCAGGGAGCAATAGCTGGTATGTAAGAGCATCCTTCAGACCCTTTCTGTTGAAAAGATAGGTGTCATGGCTCGAAATATAGGATAATACATTCATTCCCTGTGAATCCAGTTTTTCTGAATATGTTTTGAAAATATTGGACATGGTCTCTTTTTTGTATGCCGGTCCGTTATATCCGTTATTGCCTTGGAAGGTGAAATTAATCATGGCATCAAAACCGTTATCATAGTAGGCATTTCTCTCTGTCCCCTGTCCCCAGGCTTCTCCCACCATGAAGAAATCATCCTTCCATTTTGACGATGGATTTGATGGGTTTGCAGATCTCCATTCATGTAATGCCTTTGATGCATTTTCCTTAAGGTTTTTCCAAACCGGCATCCTGACATGCTTTGCAGTATCAATCCTGAAGCCGTCAATTCCAAATTCTCTGACCCAGGCAGAAAGCCATTTGGTTATGTATTCTGCCGGAGGAACATCAAGGTTTTTCCTTAAGCCTTCCATTGAAGGAAAACCATAGTCCTTGAAGCTTTGAGCAGTTTCCTTTGACCATTTAGTTTTTAAAACCGGTGGAATATCCGTCTTTTCCGTACTTTCTGTCTTAATGTCGGGAAGGCCTGCCAAGGACATGGTATAGTCATCTGAACCTCCCCTGTCATAGCCAGGAAGCCCCGCTCTTATCCAATCCCTGCCCCACCATGCAGCCCAGGAGGCTTCATCCGTGTAGTCAATTTTTTCATGATATGCATCGAATCTTTCATCTGCCTTTGGCTCCCAGTTTCCGTCTATGCCATTCAGCTTTCCGAAGCTGTATTCTGCCATGTCCTTTACCGTGTTATAGCCGGTATGATTCATAACCACATCAAGGATTATCCTTATACCCTGGGAGTGTGCCAAGTCCACCATTTCCCTGAACTCAGCCACCGTTCCGAAATTTGCATCCATCATTGTCCAATCCAGTGCATAGTAACCATGGAAGCCATAATGGGCAAAATCACCTTGGGAGCCGCCGCCGACAAAGCCGTGGATCTGCTCGTAGGGTGCCGAAATCCAAAGGGCATTTATTCCGATTTTTTTGAAATATCCCTCCCTCAGTTTATCTGTTATCCCCTTAAAATCTCCGCCGTTGAAGGTTCCCGTATTCATACCCTTGGCATCAACGGTTTTTCTTCCGTAGCTTTCATCGTTTGCCTCGTTCCCGTTGTTGAATCTGTCTGTTATTGCAAAATAAACCGTTGCATTTCTCCAGGAGAACATGTCCTCAGTGGAAGTTTTCTCAAATGCCGGAGTATTTGCCTTTGTAGCTTCGGGGACTCCCGTCTGACAAGCTGTCAATAAAACAGCCGAAGTTAAAACCACGGATATCAGTTTTTTAATCATTGTTGATTCTCCTGAATATTCTGTAGGTCATAGGTTTTAATGCGACAAGAGGATTACTCACATCTTTATTGCCAGCCAGGTATATTCCCGAAGGAGTTACTTCCTTGAAGTTCCCTTTCGGAAGTATGACTTCCCTGTCATAATCACTGTTGTTGAACACTGATACAATAGTTTCAGCTCCGAAGGTTCTTTCAGTAACTATACAGAAGCTGTCTTTTGATAATTCTCTGAACTTTCCGTATTTTAACGCTTCACTGGATTTTCTGAAGGATATCAGGTTTTTGACATGACTCAAGAGATCCAGGTCCATATCCTCCTCATCCCAAATCATACAGCGTCTGCAATAGGGGTCATGTCCCCCGTCTAAACCAATTTCATCTCCGTAATAAATGTAGGGAGTTCCGATATAGGTGAATTGGAATGCTATGGCCAGCTTAAGCCTGTCTGTTTCTCCCCTGCTTTCCGTTAAAAATCTGGAGGTATCATGTGAATCCAAAAGATTCCACAGCTGCCTGTTTATAGTATCGGTATACAGATTTCTGTTATATGCCAAAGTATCCATGAATTCGGTTTTATTCATAATCCTTTTTGCAAAATATTCGGTCATTGCATTTTTAAAGGGATAATTCATTATTGAATCAAGCTCATTCCCCTTTAAGAAGGCACTTGATTCATGCATGATTTCGCCGATCAATACAGCTTCAGGATTTACTTCCTCAATAGCTTTTTTAAAGCCCTGCCAGAAGCTGTGATCAACCTCATCACAGACATCCAGTCTCCAGCCGTCAATACCGATTTCCCTTATCCAATACCTTCCCACCTCAAAGAAATATTCCCTGACTGCTTCATTTTCTGTTTTAAGCTTAGGCATGGTATAAATTCTGTCTGCAAAGGTATAATAGTTTGAAATTATTGTGGACACCGGGAATGAATCAGGATGATACCAATCCTTGTATTCACTTTCCTCCTGGTTTTTAAGAAGGTCTTTGAATGCAAAGAAGTCGGATCCCGTATGGTTGAAAACCGCATCAAAAATAACTTTTATGCCATTGTCATGACATTTTGAAACAAGTTCCCTTGAATCCTCCACATTTCCAAACTGGGGATCTATCTGATAATAGTCCTTGGTATTGTACTTATGGTTGGATGAGGATAAAAATACGGGAGTCAGGTAAATCATATTAATCCCAAGCTCCTTAAGATATGGGATCTTTTTTGTTATTCCCTTAATATCCCCGCCAAACATTTCAATCCTGCTGGGAATTCCACCCCATTTAGCGGTACCTTCGGGATCATTTTTTGTATCTCCGTTATAAAATCTGTCCGGAAATATTTGATAAACAACTGCTTCTTCAAGGGTTCTCTTCCCTTTATAAAGATCTTTCGGAGCAATATAGGGAAACTGAAAGGATCTGACTTCATTGGGTCCCTCATCGTCAAATCTGAAGCCCCGCTCATCATAGTAAATGGTGCTTCCCTCTGTATCCGTCAGTTCAAAATAATATCTGTAGCGGTTTCTCGGTACCTTTATCTCCGCTTCAAATACAGAGAAAAGCTCAGTTTCTGAAATGAGCTCCATTTCCAATGCTTTCCCCTTGTTCACCCAATCATATCTGTCCTTATAAACTACACTTACTTTTTCCATATCTCCCCTTGCGCACCTTATCCTGAGGACAAGGGTGTTTTCGTCCTTGGGATATGCATAGGGTGAATCTGATAAATGATGAATTGCGTGTTTATTCATACTACACCTCTGCCGTAGATTGTCTTTCAATAAGTGTATGTTTTATTATTTTCTTCAAATTTCTTGCTCCGGTTGAGATAGCCTCATATACCTGCTCAACTGCCTTATCACCCAGGTCGTAGGCATTTATGTCTATTGTTGTCAGCTGGCACTCAGAGTATCGAGATAAAATACTGTTGTTAAAGGATCCGATTGCAATGTCCTCCGGAATTCTGAGCCCCGCATCGGTCATAGTTTTAGCTAGTCCGAAGGCAATGACATCATCCGTTGCGACTACTGCATCAGGTCTGACTTTAAGTTCCAACAGCTTGCTTGCAATATTTTTACCGGATTCTTCATTGAAATCTCCTGTGTAGACTCTCTTGTCAGAATAAGGCAGACCGTGCTTTTCCAGGGCTTTTTTAAAGCCTTGAAGTCTGTCCTTTGTAACGTTAAGGGTCTTATCACCCGCGGCAAAATAAAGGTTTTTCTTTCCTCTTTTAATAATATGCTCGGTTATATCCATTGCAGCCAATACATTGTCATTATCCACGGTGTTGATTTTAAGCCCTGAATCCGAGCCGATTACCGTGAATGGGAAATCAGTTTCCATGAGATATTCAAGGTTTGGATCATTTTCACTGCTTGTCATTAAAATAAGCCCGTCGACCTTCCCTCCCCTGATGAATGATTTAATAGCGGAGGTCTCTCCCTTTGATTTTGAATTGGTTGAAAGCAATATGTCATAGTCATATTTTGATGCACCTTGGACTATACCCCTCAGAGCCTCGGGGAAGAAGGGGTTCAAAAGATTTTCGGTACTTCTGACCGGCATTATTACGCCTATAATCCCTGTTTTTTGATTTGCCAGGGATCTTGCAATGGCATTGGGCTCATACTTTAATGTTTCCATCACTTTATGAACCTTATCCTTTGTCTCCTGGCTTATTCTGGGGTTGTCAGATATGACTCTTGATACTGTGGAGGTGGATACCTCCGCTGCTATTGCCACATCTTTTACGGTTATTCTTGATTTTATATTCATATTCTGCCTCTCATCTTCAGTATAAAAATATGAGATCCGACAAGCCTTAAGTTATTCTTTTAATACACAGGCAGGTGCCGGATCGCATTTAACTATTCATTATTTTGTATATTCAAGCTGTTTAGATTAATCCAGACTTTCCATTACCTTGGGCTCTGCCAAAGTCGGAGGAAGAGCTGTATTTATTCTCTCACCTGTATCGGTGTCGAAGAAGTGCAATGCAGTAACATCATAGCCGAACTTATAGTGCTTGTCCTCTTCAAATTCCAAATGTCCGGGCACTGAAATAACCATATCCGGACCGTCATCTATCTTACAGTACAACAGCTTTTCCTTGCCCAGGGTTTCTACAACATCGACGAAGGCTTCGAAGCTGTCGCCTAATTTACCCTCAGGCATAACCCTTTCAGGTCTGATACCCATTGAAACATTCTTGCCTTCGAAAGCCTTTAGTGCTTCCATATCGTGCTCTGACGGTACAACATGGATTTTTCCGTTAACTCCCTCAAAGACACCGTTCTTTATTGTACCGTTGAATATATTCATGGTAGGTGATCCGATGAACTTCGCCACAAAAATATTTGCAGGAGTGTTATAAAGCTCAGCCGGAGTTCCTGCCTGCTGAATCTTACCGTCATTCATCAAGACAATAAGCGTAGCCATTGTCATGGCTTCAGTCTGGTCATGGGTTACATAGATTGAGGTTGTTCCAAGATTTTTATGGATTCTTACCAATTCAACCCTCATGTGCTCACGAAGCTTTGCATCAAGGTTTGACAAAGGCTCATCCATCAAGAATACCTTTGGTTTACGTACTATGGCACGGCCAAGGGCAACTCTTTGTCTTTGACCTCCGGAAATGTCGGATGGCTTTGAATGCAAATACTTAACTATATCAAGTATCTGTGCCGCTTCATTAACTCTTTCATCTATCACGCTTTTTCTTTCATGGCGCATATTCAATGAGAAAGCCATGTTATCATAAACCGTCATATGTGGGTACAGAGCATAGCTTTGGAATACCATTGCTATATCCCTGTCCTTCGACGGAACCTCGTTGACTCTTCTGCCTCCGAACATCAGGTCTCCCTCTGTAATTGAGTTCAACCCTGCTATCATCCTCAATAGGGTTGTCTTACCGCATCCGGAAGGCCCGAGGATAACGCAGAAGTCCTTGTCCTGTATCTCAAGGTCAATGTTTCTTATTGTGAATTCTTCTCTGCTTTCGTATTTCTTACCTATATTTTTTAATTCTACCTTCATGTAATCCTCCTACTTTACTGCGCCGGAAGCAAGTCCTGAAACCAGCTGTTTTTGTAAAACCATAAACAATATGACTATGGGCAGGGCTGTTAAGAAGCCTCCCGCTGCGAATGACGGTTCTCTTAAATTTCTCATGTCGTTTATCATGGTGAACAGACCTGTTGCAAGGGTATAATCCTTTGTACTCGTCAATAAAACCCTTGGTAACAGGAAGTCATTGAAAGGACCCATGAAGGACCATAATGCTATTATTGACAGCATAGGTCTTGCAATAGGCATAATGATCAGCTTATAAACATCCATGTTTGAACATCCGTCTATCCTTGCTGCATCATCAAGTTCCGTTGATATTGAATCCAGATATCCCTTAAGGATAAAGGTATTTCCGGCGATTGCACCGCCTGAATAGATGGCGATTAACATCATCTGCCTTGAGAAGAATGGGAGCTTGCTTGATATCAATGTATGCATTGTAAAGTAAGCCAGGATTCCCGCGAAGGTCGGTATTGTCTGAATCAGCATGATGGCCATCAACGATGCCTTCCTGCCGGAGAATCTGAACCTGGAGTACGCGTAACCTGTGAAGGATACTATAATCAGAGTGATTATTGTTGTTGCAGTTGCAATAAATATTGTGTTCTTAACCCAATCAAGGAAGAAGGTTTTCTCAAACAGATACTTGAAGTGCTCAAGAGAAAATACGAACTTCGAGTCCATTATTATTCTCGATCCCTGGGCTCCGTTAAAGGCTGACAATATCATGATTATCAACGGCACTATTATGAGCAGCGCCCAGGAGATCAGAATGAAATAGCCAAGTCCAAGGCCGAGCTTCCCTACTAGTGTAAGGGGCATTTTATCAGACAAATTGAGTTTTTGTGTCTGAACCGGTTTTTTAATAGTTTTTTCAGCCATTATAGTTTTTCCTCCTTGAACGCCTTAGAATTTCTGAAGCCAATGAATGCAAAGAACATCAACGCCAGTGAAATCAGCATTGTTACTGCTGCAGCCAATGATTGGTACTGTGAACTCATGGTTAATTTATAGATGTAAGAAATCAATAGGTCGGATGAACCTGCCAGATTTCCGTATTTCGTTGTATCAAAAGGACCGCCGTTGTTGAACATGGTAATAATACTGAAGTCATTGAAGTTGAAGGTGTATTGGTTGACCAAGAGCGGTGCTGTCTGGAACAATACCAGGGGCAGCGTTATCTTTGAAACCTTCTGCCAGGTACTTGCTCCATCTATTTGTGCCGCTTCATAAAGGTCTTCAGGTATTGCCTGCAAAACTCCTGTGGACAGGAGGAATATATAAGCTGAACCCAGCCAAATCTTGACCGCAATCAGTGCAATTCTCGTTGCATTTGTGTCTGACTTTATCCTTATATCACCGGTTCCGCCCAGGAAAGTGCTGATATTGTTGACCAGATCGGAAATAACTCCTCCCGGTGCCATCATAAGCGAGAAGAACATTATGGTGACGAAGGCAGGTACTGCCCAGGGCAATAGATATACAGTCCTGAAGAAAGGTTTTCCCTTTATCCTCGGATTATTAGCAATAAGTGACAAGGCAAATCCAACAATAATCAGGAGTGTAGTTGCAACCAAGGTCCAGATTATCGTCCATGAAAGGATATTCCAGAAGGCTTTACCAACAATTCCCTTCCCCTGGAAAATGGTCATATAGTTATCAAATCCAACCCAATTGAATTTCGATTGGTGCTGTGGATCCATATTTGCAAAGGAAAGCAATATTGTTGTTGCAATCGGAACTAAAACAATGAATATCAGCACCAGAAGTGCAGGCATGGTTACAAGATACGGGAACCCGTTCTGTTCAATTGAAGTCTTAGTTTCAAACCAATTCTGTTCTCTGATTCCCAAGTTCTTGTTGTTCTCAACCTTCCAGTTGGATCTGAAGCTGACGATTATAATGGCCAGGGAGATAACTAAAAGTGCAATTGCCAATATTCCCTCAATCATATAAATCTGTGATTTATCAAGTCTTCTGCCGCCTTCGGCAAGAGTGTAAAGTCCTCTTAATCCGTTACCCTGGAAGTTGTTGTATCCGAGTGCATAGGGTACAGCCACTGTGTATATGAAGATTGTACCAATCAGGAAAAGCAAACCGGTAATGAGCTGTCCGTTCAAAATCTGACCGAGCCCCGGGAACGGAGCCGTGATAATGGATTTCCAAGGAATTGTGGGTTCCTTCTCTACAGGTGTTTTTCTTCTTACATCCGCAATATCCTTGTTCATGGTGTTAACCATGGTTGCAGTATGACTCTTTAAATTAAATTCGTGGGTGGCTATCTGCTCTTTTACGGCTAAATCGGGGATCTGAAGCTTTTTTACCGTCAGGGCGGATTTCATTTCCTGCTTTAGTTCCCTGGTGCCGTTGGCAAGGGCTTTTGCTGAGATTAATTTATCCCTTTTCAGCTTTTTAAGCTTTTCCACCTCAACGTTAAATTTTTCTTTTTGATTCTTTTCAAATTCAAGGTATTCTGCATTTGCCTTACTGACGGCTTCGGGATTTACCGTGCCTTCACTGGCTCTTGCTTTGGCAATGGCTTCATCAGTATCCTTTCTGAATTTAAGAATCAACGGAATATGGTACTCCTTAAGCTTTGCCACCTCGTAGTTAAGCTTAGCTTCGTAATCCAAGTCCTTGTAAGCATCATAAAAGGCTTCCTTCTTTTGCTCCTGGAACAGCTCTTCCTTGAACTTTTTAGATGTTAGATCAGATTCTCCCCCAAGCTCATTGGCATAAGCAGTTTTCTCATTGCTGAGATTGGATAAAAACTCTTTTTCCTTCTTTTTAAATTCTTCCAGTTCTACAATATACGGATGACTGCTTTTATTCTTTCTCAGTTCATCCAGCTGTGACTTTAAAGCAGCCACATCCCCTTCCTTGCGAAGGATCCGGCCTTCTAAGGCTGCAAGCTCATCCAGGTACTTGTTAAGTCTTGGATACTCTCTTCCTATATGGTCGTACAGCACTTCTTTTAATGCTCCCATATTTTCCTCCTCTACTCAGTGGTGTTTGTCTGTTTATCGAAATCGGACTTAAGCAGGAATATACTGATAAATAAAAGTACATAACCAATTCCGATGAGATAGTAAAAAATGTTATTTATTTCCAAGGTCAGTATATGCAAAACAAGGCTTCCAAGGAGCACAATGCCCCAGACTGCCATGAATGATTTTCCGAACCTGAATATTCTAAAAGAAAGGTATGATGTTATCGAATAACCTATTGGTGGAATTATCTTCATAAAATAGACTGAAAGTAGTGAGAACACATAGTCGGAATAGGCAATTTCCCCTGTTCCGTTCTCCTTTAGTCTATTGCTTACCATGTAAAAAAGCTCCGTATCCTTGGCTTTTAACAAGGCCTCTACAGAAGACAGCAAAATCATGATTCCAGAGGTGATAAGAATAAACATTAGTATTTTTTGTGGTAGTTTCCTGGTTATTTCCATTGCAAATCCTTGATGTTGAGTAATTAATCGCCGATAAGTGATTCTGCCGGTTCGACCTGCAAAATCAAAGTGTTTTCAATAATTACGTTTACATTTGTTTTAAAAAATAGGAAAGAGGCATAAGCCATCTTCCCTATTTTTTTATTATTGTTCAATATTACTGTCCGAAGTTACCCATCATTGTCTTGAATGAATCCTGAAGTGCCTTGTATGCATCTTCAACAGTTGCCGGCTTTATTGATGACCATGAAAGAAGAGCATTCTGCCATGACGGCCATACTTGTCCCCACTCGTCGAATAAAGGTCTAGCTTCTGCATTCTTGAAGGATTCGATTATAGCACCGATAACATTCTTCTGGATGTCTGTAAGCTTTGTTGATGCTGCATACTTCTCAGCAGGAACATTAAGAAGGATCTTGCCTGTTGCACTGAAGAAGTCTTCGAAGTACTCAGGGTTTAAGATTTCCTTTATAAGTTCAGTTGAAAGAAGCATCTTGTCAGCGTTCTCTTCGTTTCTAGCATTGATGGATAATCCCCATCCGCCCTGCCATTGTCTTAGAGGCTTGCCGTTAACAGTGATGTTTGAAAGCGGAGCTACACCTAGATCCGGTGAAAGCTTCTGAAGGTTAGCTGTTGCCCAAGGTCCGTCAATTCTCCAAACTCCTTTTCCGCCGTCTTTGAACTGTTCGTCGATGTATGAGCCAGCCTTATCTTTGTCCCAAATTTCAGGAGCCTGTGCATCTATAACCTTCCAGTACTCATAAAGAGTATTGATAACAGCCTGCTTGTCTGCTCCTAAATCAGCCCAGTCCTTAGTAAGGTCTGATTCAAGCTTTCCATCTGCAGTCTTGCCTAAAAGGTTAAGTCCTGCTGAGTTAGCTAATGAAACACCGAACCATGCATCATGTGCAGGGATCATTATCTGAAGGTCTTTTGCATCCTTGAAATCTACTGCCTTGGTTACATCTATGGATGCAGCCTTAGCGTTTGTGTTGTTTGTGAAAACTGCAAGAGTTTCAATATTCATCGGTATTGCAAAGTAGTCATTACCAATCTTTAAGTTTCCGCCGAAGTTCTTGTCATAGTCTATGAATCCGCCGATTTCATCAGCGATTTTCTTAGCGTCGATCTTAGCAAGTGCGTTTTTGCCGTTAAGTCCGTACATTCTGTCTGCAGGAATTGCGAATACGTCCGGAACGTCAGGGTTGGTTGCATCTGTTGAGTCAATTACTGTGAATACGTCAAATGCACCTACATCCTTGATGGTGATCTTTGATTTTGGATACTTAGCAATAACTCTTGCGATTGCTGCTTCATAGTAAGGTATCCAGTCCTTGTCTGCCGATACTGAAATCTCTGCTGCGAGCTCTGAGGTTGCAGGGGCTGTTGTTCCGGCTGCTGTGGTTCCCGCTGCAGTTGTTCCTGCTGCAGTTGTATTGTCAGTAGGTGCAGGTGCACAAGCTGCCAATACTGATCCCGCCATTACTGTAGTAAGTAAAAGGCTTGTCAATTTCTTCATTTTAAATCCTCCCAGATTTTGTTTTATAGTAATGTAATCTCTTCAATTCACGTTAACCTTTTTTGGTTTCATGTAATCAACAGTCAATTGACATAATTACATTATTTATTCTTCATTCGCATTGCAAATGATAAATACTAATTAAATTATATACCAAAAGTATATTCAGAGTTAATTTATAGTCGTGTGTTACCAATAGTTAATAACCTATTCACAACTAATTTCTATTGGAGCTTCTCCACATTCCAAATTTCTTCGGAATACTGTTCTATTGTCCTGTCGGAGGAGAATTTTCCTGCTCCGGCAATATTTAAGAAACACATCCTTGCGAATTTCATCTGATCCAAATATGCATCACAGACTCTTTCGTGGGCTTTTCTGTATTCATCGAAGTCCCTTAGTACAAAGTAAGTATCAGCTTTCTCCCAGTCGTGGCCTTCAAGCAAGGATTCATGAAGATCCTTGAATACACCTGAGCCGTCATCTGAGAATGTTCCGTCTATAAGAGTGTCTACGACCTTCTTCAAACCCGGCACGGTGTTATAGTAAATCTTAGGATCATAGCTGTCTTTTATTTTTTCGATATCCTCCACCTTCAGTCCGAAGATGAAATTATTTTCCGCTCCTGCTTCTTCAACTATTTCAACGTTGGCACCGTCAAGGGTCCCGATTGTACAAGCCCCGTTGAGCATGAACTTCATGTTTCCGGTACCTGATGCTTCCTTACCCGCAGTTGATATCTGTTCTGAAATATCAGCCGCCGGGAAGAGCATCTCTCCGTATGAAACATTGTAGTTCTCAACGAATACAACCTTGATGTATTTTCTTGCCTCGGCATCATTATCAAACAGATTTTTAATTTCATTGATGAATTTGATGATACCCTTCGCCCTGTGATAGCCGGGGGCGGATTTTGCTCCGAAAATAAAGCTTCTTTTGCATGTGACCTTAGGATCCTTTGCTTTGATTCTGAAATATAAATCAAGAACATGGAAGGCATTCAAAAGCTGTCTTTTATATTCATGGAGCCTTTTTATCTGAATGTCGAAAATTGAATCCATATCCAGGCTTACACCGTCATTGAACCCGATGTAGTCTGTAAGCTGTTCCTTTTTCCTGTTCTTAATTTTTATGAACCTTTTTAAGACTTCCTCGTCATTTGCATATTCCTTTAATCCTGATATCAGGCTAAGGTCTGTTATCCAACCGTCAGTTCCCAGAAGTTCCGTAATAAGCTCCGACAGCTCCGGATTTGATTTTAAAAGCCATCTTCTTTGAGTTATACCGTTTGTCTTGTTATTGAATCTTTCAGGGTAGATTTTATACCAATTGTTAAGTTCGGTTGCTTTTAGAATTTCAGTATGAAGTTCGGCCACCCCGTTAGTGGAGTGAGTTCCGTAAATTGCCAAGAAGGCCATTTTGATCTTCTTGCCGTCTATGATATTAAGCTTTTCTATTTCCTTCTTTGAAAGACCTTTTATAGTCATTTCAACTTCAAGTCTTGCCTGGATCTTTTTAATTATTGAATAAACCTCAGGCAACAACTCACTGAACAGATCAATATCCCATTTTTCCAATGCTTCTGCCAAAATTGTATGGTTTGTATAAGCGAGGGTCTGCAGTGTTATATCGAAGGCTTTATTGAATTCAAGCCCTGATTTTTCAGTCAGGAGCCTAATAAGCTCTGCTACTGCAACAGATGGATGGGTGTCATTGAGCTGAACAGCGTGATATTTGTGGAAATCCTCTATATCCTTGCCCGATGCAATATATTTATCCAAGATATCCTGAAGGGATGCCGAGGTGAAAAAATATTGCTGTTTTAATCTAAGGACCTTTCCTTCTCTGGTTGAATCATTCGGGTAAAGGACTCTGGAAATGTTCATTGCTTCATTGAGCTCTTCCACTGACTCAGCATATCTCCCGCTGTTGAAGTCATCAAAGTTGAATTTATTCAATGGTTCGGCAGTGTAAAGTCTCAAGGTGTTTATCGTTTTTCCACCGTAGCCTATTACCGGAGTATCGTAGGGTACTGCATAAACTGCGGTATCTGCGAATTTAACCAGCTTTTTCTCATCATCCCTGCGGATTGACCAGGGATCATTGAAGGAATTCCAGTCATCACCCTCTTCAACTTGCATACCGTTTATTATCTGTTGACGGAATATGCCGTATTCGTATCTTATTCCATAGCCGTCAAGAGGATATCCGAGAGTAGCGGCAGAATCCAAAAAACATGCTGCAAGTCTTCCCAGGCCGCCGTTGCCGAGTCCGGCATCAGCTTCTGCTTCTTCTATTTTATTCAGGTCTATTCCGAGGTTTTTAAGCTCTTCCTTGACCTCATCTTCTGCTTTTAGATTTATCAGGTTATTTCCAAGGGCTCTGCCCATGAGGAATTCTGCCGAAAGGTAATAAGCTTTCTTCTTATCTTTTAACTTATCCTCGGTTTCATCCCAGATTGGAATTACCCTTTTCATTATTGATGTGCTTAATGCACGATATTTATCTTTTTGTGGTAATTCAGAAAAATTTCTTCTGAATAGTAATCGTGAAATATCATTCAGTTCATCAGAACTGATTTTGTTCCAAGACATAATTACCTCCTGTATGTCATGTTCAGGTCAGAAAGCTTTTTGCGGACAACTTCATCCATAGCCCCCTTCTCCATTCTCCAATCCCAGTTGTTACCCAATGTGGACGGTATATTGAATCTTGCACTGTCATCAAGCCCAAGAAGATCCTGTACAGGTACTATTGCAAGGTAGGAAACGCTTGCCCAGGCACCTCTTATGAAGCCCCAGTTAATTCCTTCCTTTGAATTTAACCTCAGGTACTTTCTTGCAAAGGCTGCTTCCTTCTTGGATACACTTTTAAAGTATCCCATGAGTGTTTGGGTATCATGGTTTGTTGTGTATACTACGGAGTTTCTTACATAGTTATGTGGCAGGTAGCTTGAATCACCGTATGGATCAAAGCCAAATACCATGACATTCATCCCGGGGAATCCGGTTTCATCTATCAGGTCCTCCACTTGTTTAGTAAGAAAACCTAGATTTTCAGCCATTATATCCAGCTCTCCCAATTCCTTGGCTATTGCTTTAAAAAGCTGAATACCGGGTCCTTCCACCCAATCACCGTTAATGGCATTCAAAGATCCCGCTGGTATTTCCCAGTAGGATTCAAAGCCTCTGAAATGGTCTATTCTGACTGTATCGAACAGTCTGAAGGATTCTTCTATCCTTTTTATCCACCATTTATAACCGTCAGCCTTAACCTTTGACCAATCGTATATGGGGTTTCCCCACAACTGGCCTTCTTCTGTAAATGCATCAGGCGGGCAACCTGCAACCGCAACCGGTGCCAAACCCTTATTGAGCTTGAACATCTCTGGATTGCTCCATACGTCAGCTCCGTCTTCAGCCACATAGATTGGAATATCGCCTACAATCTTAATACCAAGTGAATTAACATAGGCCTTAAGTTTCTCCCATTGTTTATAGAAACAATATTGTGTGAATATCCAAAAATAAATCTCATCGCCATGGGATTTAGTAAATTTCGCCAGCTCAGTTTTATTGCGTTCTTTTAGCTTTTGGGGCCATTTCTGCCAGGATTCTCCGTCCCTTGTACCCTTTATAGCCATGAACAAGGCAAAATCTTCAAGCCATGCCTTTTCCTTATTCAGAAATTCATCAAGATCTTTTTTCAGATTTACCGAAGCTTTTTTATATGCCTTTTTCAAAAGCGGCATTTTATTCTCATAAAGCTTGGCATAGTCGACTTTACCGGGGTCATTGCCCAGGTCAGCTTTTTTCACCTCTGCCATTGTTAGATATCCTTCCTTTATAAGCTCATCCAAGTCAATAAAATAAGGATTTCCTGCAAAAGCTGAGAAGCTTTGATAAGGAGAGTCACCATATCCCGTTATCCCAAGTGGTAGTATCTGCCAATAGCCGGTACCTGTGGATTTAATAAAATCTGCAAATTCATAGGCACCTTTCCCAAAGTCACCGATTCCGTAAGGTCCGGGCAGAGATGAAATGTGCATTAATATCCCGCTTGATCTTTTCTTCATGGCTCTCCTCCTGATAGATTTTGTGCAATCGCTTGCACAACTACAAGACAATGATAGCACTTTTAATAAAAATGTAAATATGGATTTTTGTTTTAAAATACGGTAAAAAAAGCTTCACATTATGTTTTTAATAAAAACATAATGTAAAGCCTGATTCGATAAATCATTTTATTATTTCCTCAAAATTTCTTTTGAATATAATTAAAGTCTTCGGTTTTCTAAGCATATGAATTTAATGTAAACAATATTTTCGATTATATTAATACAAAATATTGCTCTCTCCCATCATATCTTGAAAAGCATCCATTTATGAGTTGCCTCTTCATACTTGAATTCTGCCAGCGTCTGTCTCCCATCAATTTCAACATTACAGGTAAATACCTCCATGTCATTTCCGGCAAATTTCTCCTTGAACTTCTTTTGAACACTCAGGATCCTCCCCTTGAAAAGTTCCCCTCCTATGTCAAATCTGAAGCTTACCGGCTTCAAGTCTCCGCTGAAATCGAACCATCCTATCATCTCTATGGGTAATGCTCTCAGCTTCATATTCATTCTCCTCTCAAACATATGTTCTTTTATATAGATTATAGAACAAACGTTCTATAATCTCAATGTGAAATTTCCCAAAATACCTTTTCTGCTTGTCTAAGTTAATATGCATTATCAAAAATTGTTTATATGCATTGCCAAGAATTTTTTGTCCGCATTGTTGAGAATTGTTAATATATGTGAATCTTCTTAATTTGAGGGGTAAAACATAGTAAAATGAGTATAAAGAAGCGAATTTGCTTAAATATTACAGGAACAGGCGGTATTTTGATTATGACGGCAATTTTCAAAGCCGAGGACTTATCCTTCAGGCTTACAGGCACTAAGGTTCTAAATCTGAATATTGAGATTTCAAAGGGAGAAAGCCTTGTTATATCTGCAGAGGACAGAGAAGGCTTAAAAGACCTTGTAAATGTAATTGAAAACCCGGCACTCAGATCCGGCGGAGAAATTTATTCCTCAGTGAATTATTCAATAATCAAAGAATCAGATAGGCCGGATAAATCATTGAAAGGCAGGGATGAATTGGAATTGGCTGCGATTCTGTCAGGGTCGGATAAAAAACGTGCTTTTGAATTAGCTGAACAATATGAGCTTTCACATTTACTGCCCCTTAGAATCCACCGCTTCACTGAGTATAAAAGCTATATGCTTAAATTTATCTGTTCCCTGCTAAATGAACCAAAGCTCCTAATTCTTGAAGATCCGCTTTTGAGGCTTGGTGCAACCGAGAGAACATCCTTATTGAACAACCTGATTTTATTTGTAAAAGACGGCGGTTCTCTTCTGATTCTGACAACAAGGCCTGGTGAGTTTACTAATCTGAATCCAAAATTCCTTGATTTAAGAGGCGCAGGCTTACAAAAATTTGAAAGCAGTCCCAACCGCAATTTAAATGATAAACGGGTATCCCTTACAGCTCCTGCGGAAGAAGAGGACTTCAAGGTCAGGGATGATAGGGATTATGTCAATAAATCAAGGAAAATCTCATTCCCTGATGAAACTGAATTCCACGAAGTCAAAGAAAAAATCCGGGATATCATGCCTGAATTGGATCATGTGGCCGTTAAGCTCCCTGTGAGCAAAGAAACTGAATTTGTATTAAGAAGAATCAGTATTGTCAGATTTTTTGAAGCTTCTTCTGATTCTTATATCCTTGAGGTCAAAAAAGAGGATGTGAGGGACTTAATAAAGGTGCTGAAATCAAGGCGGCTAAGCCCAGGAGGCTATGAGATACTAAAGAAGTAACAAGTTTTTTAAATACAGTTGAGGTTGGATATGGAAAAGCGTAAATTGAAGGAAATTACAAGTCTCATTCTGTACGATTTGAAGAGAATATACAGCAAGCCCACTCCCTTTCTAATGCTGGGCTTAGTTATACTGTTGTCATTATCAGTTCCGGTTTATTTCAACAAAATAATCACTCCTTCAACAATGCTTTCCGAGATTATAGTTGAGCCTTTTTCGGACAACGGTAATATCAGCACAATTATTCCCGACGGTTTGGATAAACAGCAAGAGATTATTGCTTCATCCTATGATCAGTTCATGGACACTACAGATCCGGATATAGTCAATACTTCAAACTATAAAAACATGGAAAAGGTACTGCTTTATAATGTTGAAAACCATTATGAGGCGGGAATCTTTGAAAAAATGTCTGGAATATCCTATTTCAACTTCTTTTCAGGAAATCTGACCTTTATTCTTATATTGATATTTTCTGCAATTATAGTTCTAAACGGAGACTCAGAGTATACTACAGCATATCTCAGGCAATCCGGCAGAGATACTTCTCTTCACCGTTTCTTTTCAAGCAGTACAGCCGTTTTTTCGGTTTTAACAGCCCCCGTTTTATTTTTTACCTTGTTTTATTCAATAGCCTACGGAACCGGTCCTTTAGATATGTTGGGGTTGTTCAATCTTAAGATCAAATCAGGATTTCCTCCTGAAGCTGCCATGACCTTTATTGATTATAAGAATCATATTTTCCTTAACGCTCTTACAATGCACGGAACCATTTCCATGCTTCAGGGTGTCCTTTTCATGCTCTTTTATCAGGTTTTGCAAATAGGAGCGGCAGTAGCGTTCCTCATGCTTTTAAAGAGATTCATAAACGACAGGCTTTTGATTATAATCATTTTCTTCAGTTCTTACTTTCTTGTAGACAGGTTGGCCGGGTCTTATGTCCTCAACCGTACTTTGGACTACTTATTTTTATCCTATTCCTCCTCATTCAGGGATACTTTGTTTATCCCCGACTTATATAATTACACCTACAATTCATATGTATTGACCTTAGTTAGGGATTATTTCCTTGGAATTGCCGTAATGCTGACAAGTACCCTGACCATGCTGTATATAGTTATTACTCCTTTTAGAAACACTGCAACGGGAGGAATAGTTGAAGATGATACATAGATTAGTCAGATACCACATGCGTCGGGAGATTAAATCCCCATATTTTATTCCCACAATAATTTTACTCGCAGTAATGGGAATTCTTATTGCAATGCTGCCTCCTGCTTATCAGAATGAAAGACGTCAAATTGTAAGCGAAACCGACAGAGTAAAATCCATCAATAATTTGGAAAAAATTATTTCTGAAAGCGAGAAAAAGCTTGGCAGCCTTAAATCTAAAAATATTCTTTCGGAGGAGGAGATCCAAAAGCTGGAATCCAGTGATTGGAATTATATAGAATCGTATAAATCCCACTTAAAAAGAATAAGGGAGTTTACCGATGAAGAGTATTATTACAGAGTATCGGCATCATTACCTCTCTCAGAGCTTACCAATGCTCTTTATAATAAATACTATGATCATTCCACCTCATTAGATGTAATCAAAAAAACAATTGAGGACGGTCTTGCCAGTGACAACAGCTATATTAAAGACATGGCAACAAATATTAAAAATAAACAGGTATCACTTGTTCCTCTCAGCTCCAACTCTATAATGCTGAAAACATCCGGAATCCTGAATAAACTCATGTTACCCTTATTCAGTGCTTTGACTGCAGTATCAATATTTCGGAGGAAATCACCGGGAGGAATACCCGAGGGTAAAATCAACCTGACGAAACTTTTGTCTTTCCTGTTATTAGTGTTTGTTTCAATCATCCTTATAAAAGCTGTTATTTACATTGTGATTTCTGCAGTATATACCAATGACGGAATGAGGGTGGTTCCATATCCGGGAACAGTCATGGGTGATGAGAATGATCCTACCAAAGGATACAGATCAACCACCTATTTCAAATTGATGCTGGAAGTTCAGGGAATTGACCTTTTATTCAACATGTTTATCGCCCTTATCCCAGTTTCCTTATACTTGATGACTAACAATAAACTAATTTCAACACTGTTTCCTGCTGCTCTGACCTCGATATCCTTGAATAACCCAATCAGGGATAATTCAAGCAATATGGGTTTAATCCAAGTTTTTCAATATCCCCTTTGGAATCCGCAAAACACGTTTTTCAATATAGAAACATACTATTCGGGCTTCGGAAATAAAATACTTAAGGGTTATTCATGGAAGGTACAATCCATATATTTAACTCTATCCCTGGCAATAGTCCTGACACTCATATTTATTTCCATCATGTTTTACTTCCGAAGGGCCAAGTAACAGCCATTAATATAGTAAATTTAAACATAATGATATCCCCCTTTGGGGGGATATTTTAAAAATATATATCGTTATATTGCAATATTTCAATATATAGTTTATTATTGTTTTTGAAAACAACTGAGGAAGGTAATTAAAAATGTTTGGTTTATTTAAAAAAGAGTATTCATTAAACGAAGAAGAATTTAAAGCAAAGATGGCTACAGGCGGCCAGGTTATAGATGTAAGAAGTCCGGGTGAATTCAGAAGCGGACATTTGGAAAAGGCAAAAAACATACCCTTGGATCAGCTATCAGGCAAGGTAAGTGAAATTTCTGCTATGAGCTCAAAAGGAAAGGACATTTTGCTTTACTGTCATTCGGGAAGCAGAAGCTCCATGGCATACAGAATACTAAAAAATGCTAACATAGAAAATATTTTTGACCTTAAGGGCGGTATGATGTTCTGGAGAGGTCCGGTAAAGAGATTATAAATTAAATAAATATTTATTACATAAGATATTATTATCCTTAATGAATATTTAAATATATTGTAACCGCAATAGTAACCAACTGTAAACTTCACAAGAAAATGCCCTCTTTTCATCTGAACACTGTAGTATAATACTGTTAGTAGTTTAAAAGTACAGAAACATAAAGGAGAGATTATTTATGTCAGACAGAATAACCTATGAGTTTTACAAAAGAGAGAACGAAAACGTAAAAAGACTTAGAAACGAAGGAAAAATACCGGGTGTCATCTATGGCGGTAAAATGTCCGGCGGCCAGTCCGTCTATGTTGAAGCCAAGGTTTTATCCGAGCTTTTGAAAAATAATACAAAATCATCAATATTAAGTATAAAGCTTGGAAACGAAAAGCTGAACGCCGTAGTTAAGGAAGTTCAAAAAGATCCGTTGACTGCCAAGGCAATCCATGCTGATTTCCAGTCGGTGGCAATGGATGAGGTTCTTACCTTAACCATTCCTGTAAGATATATCAATGAGGATGAGGTTATGTTCAGAAAGCTCATAGCCAACATCAACTTCAATGAGCTTCAGGTCAAGGGTGAAGCAGATAAGATTCCGGAAGAGATCGTAATTGATCTTCAGGGAAAAACCACTGAAGACAGAGTTACGGCAGGCGATATAGAGCTTCCTGAAGGAATTGAGATGATTACCCAGGCTGACGAGCTTATGTTTGTAATTTCAGAGCCTAAGGGACCTGCAATAACAGAAACTGAGGCTGAGGAAGCTCCGGCTGAAGAAGTCACCACTGAAGAAGTCACCACTGAAGAATAGTTTATTTCAACATACCCTAAAAATAAAAAATCAGCAGTTTAAAGCATTACGCTCCATGAGGTATTTTTGACTCATGGGGCGTAATGCTTTATTTGTGTTTATCGCTCATTATTTTCAAGGTCAATGACATAAAATGCAGAAAGTCTTCCGTTATTGATTACTCTTAAGTTCCCGAATCTACTCTTAAGCTCTTCCTCAACCTCTTTAATAAAGTTGAAATAGTCTCCGCCTTCCATAAATTCTGCAATGCTTGTCAGCATCGCTCTTTTCTTATTATAGTCAGAAATGACAATATACTTACGGGACAGTCTCTCCATTTCCGAATAGAGCTTAAATCTGTCCTCTTTTTTAAATCCGTGTGCAACAAATGAGGTTATTGCCATATCGAAGGATTTGTCCTCCAATTGTATTTTCTTAGTTGCATCACTTACAATAAAATTTATTTCCCTGCCCTTTGTTTTTCGGATGGCTATATCGATCATCTTCCATGATCCGTCAACACCGGTAAGTTTATGCCCCATATCGCTTAAAACAACTGCAAGGGCACCAGTACCGCAACCAATATCAACTATGTTCATTGAAGTTCCCGAACTGAACAACTC
>DAINSS010000001.1:125498-139850 GCA_036741195.1 Clostridiaceae bacterium
GCACTTTTAACCAATCTTTTATACATATTTATCTGATAATTGAAGAATCTTCCGTATATAGGTGCAATTGCACTAAACAGGAGTTGACCCTTATCCATTTAAAACACATCCTAATTCGATTTAGTTATTAAATCCGGTTTCTATGTACTTTCCCGATTCCAACCACTATCTAAATAGTATCCCAAATAGGGCAATATTCTTAATTATCAATGAAATTTATAAAATATTTAACCTAAGTAACACAGATTCAATAATCATCTTTAAAAATGAGGCACTTTCCTTTAACGCATAGAATACCCTCAGGCCGAAAATCGGGCTTGCTGCCGGTGCAGCAACCGGTTTTAACCCATATTGTTCTGCGGTTTTCATAGACCTCAAATTATGGAAGGAGTTTGTAACGATGATAATATCCTCTCCCAGTCCTTCTTTTTCCAGGATCTCCTTTGAATATTTAAAATTATTGAAGGTGCTTGCCGCTTTATTTTCTTCTATTATACGATTCTCTTGGATTCCATTTCGGACAAGATACTTTTTCATAACTTCACTTTCAGTAACGGTCTCACCGCGGCCCATTGCTCCTGAAACAATCGCCTTAGTCCCGGGATACTCCTTCAAAATTATCTCAGCTCCGTCAAGCCTTGCTTTAAGATACAGAGAAGGCTCTTCACCGTTTATTCCGGCACCGGGAATAATTATTGTCTCATATCCTGTAATATCAGACCTTAACCCCTTCTTTCCCATCATGTCTGTAATAACAGAAAATTCTGTCATTCCCACGAACGTGGCAGGTATTAAAATAAGAAGCAAAAGCCTTGAACATGCTTTACCTTTTTTCTTAATGTTAAAAAGACAAAGAAGCCTGTAAACCAACAGGCTGGCTATAAATGTCAAAACTAGGGTCAGAACTGAAGGCCCGTAAATAACACCTGAAATCAGAATCAGCATCAACGAAAATATTAATGAAAGAACCTCAGAATTTTTCATTTTCATATCTCCCAATTTAAGAAAATAAGGGCAATCATCAGATCACCCTTACAATTCCATCCTTTGTATAGTCCAGTATTAATAATTCGCCTTCAATATCCTTAGAGTCCGGCTTACCTCTGAATAGTCCTCTGAATAGATCCTTTTCCCCTTCTCCGAAACGAATCAGAATTGCTTCCCTTTTCTTGTGATAGCTGTAATCTATATTCCGAAACCCTTCAGAAATCAGTCTTAAGACTTCAAACGGATCCTCTTTTATCTTCTTTTCTTCCAGCGCTGATTTGACTGCATTATAAACTTCTCGCTCTGTCATTTCCCCACCTCACTTTAATGAGTCCATTTTATCATATAAGACCTTGGATTAACAATGCAGTGGCATTAGTTATGGGTATTGATTAATCCGTTTTAAGAAATTCATAAAAATTTTCCCCCAAAAGGCAGTTGCATTAAAATCACCGGGGAATTAAACAAAAATTTTTCATAAAATAAGAATTTGTTATTGTTATTACTGGCAATTTCATAATGGCAAAAAGAGTGTAATTATTCTATAATAGACTTTGTAAGCACATAATGATAATATTAGAATGATTCTAATCTAAAAGACTGAGTAATGAACTTGGATTCGGTTTTTTATATGTGCTGAATAATCAGCTTAGTTAAGGAGCAATAATATGAGATTTTATATTGTTACAGATTCAGCATCCGACATTCCTGTCAGTCTTATAGATAAATGGGGAATTTCAGTTTGTCGACTGACAGCACACTTCAACGGCAGATCCTATGAGGATTCTTATGATGAAGTCCCCATGCATGAATTTTTTGAGTCACTTAAAAACGGCGCAAGCTCATCTACATCTCAGGTAAATGCCAATCAATTTGAGGAAGTGTTCCGCGAAAAACTGAAAGACCACGATAAAATCCTGTATATCGGATTTTCACAGGTTCTGTCCGGCACCTATCAAAGCGCTACAATCGCAAAACAGACAATGACTGATGAGGACCCTTCCTTCAATGACAGGATTATCCTCATTGATTCAAAAAGTGCCTCCCTGGGAGTTGCTCTTTTGATTCAGGATGCCGTTGAGATGAGAGATGCAGGGAAAACCGCCGATGAAACAGCAGAATTTATTGAAAATGAGAAGCTGAAGGTAAACCATTGGTTCACAGTAGATGATTTAAATCACCTAAAGAGAGGGGGAAGGGTTTCTTCCCTTCAGGCAACAGTTGGTTCCATACTCGGGATAAAACCGATATTGTACACCAACGATGAAGGTAAACTCGTTAATGTAGGAAAAGCAAAGGGAAGGAAAAAAGCTATAACCACTCTTTATGAGATGTTCAAACAAAAATCCCATCCTGGAATCAAGAGAATAACCATCAGCCACGGAGACTGTGAGGCTGATGCCATAACATTGAGGGATATGATCATGAAAGACAGTGATGTGGTTGAATGCATCATCAGCCCCATAGGTATGGTAATAGGCAGTCATGCGGGACCGGGAACACTCGCTCTGTTCTTTAAAGGGGAAAACAGAGAAAACTTCAAACTTTAAGGGTAAATAATCATCAATTCAATTTAATCAATCAGTATTTTATCCTACGGGATTAAAATAAAAAAACAAACGTGTAAAAAGGAGATTAATATGGACTTTAAGCAATCAAAGACATTCGCCAATTTGGCAAAGGCTTTCGCAGGGGAATCACAGGCTAGAAACAGGTATACTTATTATGCTGAAGTTGCAAAGAAGGAAGGTTTAGAGCACGTAGCAGCAGTTTTTGAAGAAACAGCTTGGAACGAAAGAGCTCACGCTCAGGTATTCTATAATCATATAGTTGAAAACTTAGGTGAGGGGATCATCGAAGTTAACGCAACTTATCCTGCATCAATCGCAGACACAGCTAAGAACCTTAAGGCAGCTGCAGACGGCGAAAGAGAAGAGTGGGATACACTTTATAAGAAATTCAGAGAAGATGCTCTTGAAGAAGGCTATAAGCTGGTTGCTCATTCATTCAAGGAAATAGCAGAAGTAGAAGAACAGCATGAAAACAGATATCTGGCTCTTTGGAATCTTGTTAAAGAAGGCAAGTACTTCGAGAGAGAAGAAGCAGTTCTATGGAAATGCATGAATTGCGGATATGTTCATGAAGGAAAGAAAGCTCCGTTAGTTTGCCCGGCTTGTAAATATCCTCAGGCTCACTTCGAATTAAAGGAAGCAGCACAGTAAATATCAAAAATTAATCTTAGGATTCAATCCCGGGATTAAACAATAAATCAGGACAACTCCCCGGAGAGCAAGGTTTTATGTTTGCATACGGGGAGTTTTTCCATTTGAAAACAAATTGTTAATTCCTGACGATTTCATATAATGGCAATATGTAATCCTTACCCCTCAAATTATCATAGTGATACCAACATAATCTTTAAAATTCCATGTTAATTTCATGTAAATTGTTTTAACATGGAATTAATAAAGTTAGGTACTCTTAACATATTTTGTTGTAAAATTAGAGTATCTACGATTTTAGAGGTGTATATGGAATTTATAAGAAGTATCCCGGGTAACCCGGCATTATTGATAACCGTTCTTCTGACTCTCGGAGTCATCCTGGTAAACGGATGGACTGATGCTCCAAACGCAATAGCCACAGTTATATCAACAAGGTCAATGGAACCGAAACGGGCAATTGCAATGGCTGCGTTGATGAATTTCCTTGGCGTGTTTGTTATGACTATGATCAACAAGTCAGTAGCAGAAACCATCTCCAAGATGGTCAACTTCGGGAACAGCAGCGAAGGCTTGGTCGCTTTGTGTGCTGCCCTCTTTGCGATTGTACTCTGGGCTACGGCGGCCTGGTATTTCGGTATACCGACATCTGAATCCCACGCACTCATCGCCGGCTTGTCAGGTTCAGCCATCGCTTTTCACGGTGGTCTTGGCGGAATAAATCCAAATGAATGGGTGAAAGTATTAAAAGGTCTCGGTCTTTCCACGTTTCTGGGATTCTTCAGCGGATATGTCGTAGTCAGAATAATAGAAACAATCTTCAAAAATATGAAGAGGAATCAAGCTAATGATGCTTTCGGAAACCTCCAGGTTATCAGTGCGGGAGCAATGGCCTTCATGCACGGTGCCCAGGACGGCCAAAAGTTCATGGGTGTATTCCTCCTAGGTATTTACATGGCACAGGGTCAATCCATACCGGCTCAGTTCTCAATTCCGATATGGCTTATGGTGTTAGTATCAGCCGTCATGGCTTTCGGCACCTCAGTCGGAGGCTACAGAATAATAAAAGCCGTTGGTATGGATATGGTAAGGCTTCAGAAATATCAGGGTTTTGCAGCGGATACTGCCGCATCACTTTGTCTTCTCCTTGCTTCTGTTACCGGTACACCGGTATCCACGACCCACACTAAGACTACAGCTATAATGGGTGTCGGTGCGGCAAAAAGGGTATCCTCGGTAAACTGGCAGATTGTCGGAGAGATGGTGTTGGCATGGGTACTGACATTCCCGGGTTGCGGGCTCATCGGATTCCTTGTAGCAAAACTGTTCATGATGCTTTTCTAAAACAAGCATTAATCTAAATAATGTCCAAAATCAAATACTTAAGGAGATGGAACTTTTGAAAAAGCAAAACTACTATTTTAATTCCTTCAGCGAACTTGCAGAATATAGCATTAAAATTTCTGAGGAAATGAAGAAAACATTGGAAAAATACGAGGAAACAGACCTGGTTGAAGAACTTAAGATAATGCATGAAATTGAGCATGAGGCAGATCTTAGAAAGCACAAGCTCCTCAAAAAGCTCACCGATGAATTCATTGCCCCGATAGAGCGGGAAGACATCGTCAACCTTGCCCATGAATTGGATGACGTTACAGATATGATCGAATCCTTCTTCCAGAAGTTATACATGTATAACGTTAAGACCTTAAGAGAGGATACCCTTCAGTTCTCAGAGATAATTCTGAAATTGACCGGGGCCTTAAAGATTATGCTGGATGAATTCCCAAATTTCAAAAAGTCTGCAAACCTGAAAAAGCTTTTAGTTGAAATAAGCAACCTTGAAGAAGAGGGCGACAGGTTCTATATTAAAGCAATGCGCAAGCTTTACAGTGAATCAAATGACCCTGTTCATATAATGGTTTGGACAAATATTTACGACACCCTGGAAAGATGCTGCGATTCCGTTGAACACGTTGCAGACGCAGTTGAAACCATAATAATGAAAAACACTTAAAATCTGAAATATTCCAAATACACGTTTTGGAAATGAATGGACCCGGTAATATTACCGGGTCCATTCATTTGCTGTTGTTTAATTTATTCAGGCTCTGTCTTCTGCAATTATCCTTATTATGTTCAGTATAACCGATACTGCTTTTTCCATTGACTGAACTGAAATGAATTCATATTCCCCGTGGAAGTTCTCACCGCCGGTGAATATATTCGGGCAGGGCAGTCCCTTGAATGATAACTGTGCTCCGTCGGTACCGCCTCTTACAGGAGATATGACGGGCTCTATACCTGCCATTTCCATTGCCCTTCTTGCATTTTCAATAATGTACATATGGGGCTCTACCTTTTCCTTCATATTCCTGTAGGAATCCTTGATATCAAGAGTAACAGTGCCTTCTCCGTAGATATTTTCTATTTCATTTGAAGCCTCTGCCATTTTATTCTTTCTCTCAATAAAGCTGTCTGCATCAAAATCTCTGATTATATAGGTGAGCTCTGCCTTATCAACTGAACCTGAAATCCCCAACAGGTGGTAAAAACCTTCATAGCCTTCTGTGTATTCAGGTCTTTCCCCCTCAGGAAGCAGTCTGTCAAACTGGTTTGCCATGGTGATTGCATTTTTCATCTTGTTCTTGGCAGACCCCGGGTGCACACTCCTTCCATGAAGCGTAACCTTGACTGAAGCTGCATTGAAGTTCTCATATTGCAATTCTCCCAATGGGCCTCCATCCATAGTATATCCAAAATCAGCATTGAATTTTTCTACATTGAAGAGAGCCGGTCCTCTGCCTATTTCCTCATCAGGGGTAAAGGCTACATGAATTCTTCCATGGACGATCTCCGGGTTTTCGTGGAGAATTCTGAGTGCTGCCATTATTTCTGCAATACCTGCCTTATCATCTGCACCTAAAAGTGTAGTTCCGTCTGTTACAATCAGATCCTGTCCGATATACGAAGAAAGTGACGGAAAGTCTTGGACCTTCATTATTATGTTCTTTTCTTCATTCAGAAGTATGTCTCCGCCATTATATTCAACGACCCTCGGATTGACACCTTCGCTGTTGAAGTCGGCAGTATCCAAATGAGCTAAAAATCCTACGGTTTTAATATTACCTTCAGTATTTGCAGGCAGGTATCCGAACAAATATCCGTTGTCATCCAAATCCGTCGTAAGACCCAGCTCCTCAAGCTCTTTTTTAAGCATATCAGCCAGGACCATCTGATTCTCCGAGGACGGAGTGACAATGCTGTTTTCATCCGATCTTGTGTTTACCACTACATACCTTAATAAATTATCCTTTACGCTGCTCAATTAAAAATCCTCCCCAAAGTGGTCTGTTGATTCTAAATCCGGTTTATATATCCTTCTTCTGTCCAGGGACATTATAAAGTCTGAAAAAGTTCCCTTCTCAATTCCGGAAACCGCATGCCTCATATCATACATCCTTGCATCAATCATATCTATGTGGTGCAGGACCTCGGCTTCAGGAAACATGGGCTTTACCGGTGAACCGTAATCTGGCTCATAGTGATGCGACAAAACCATATGCTGTAGAAGCATTGTCACTTCCCTTGAAGTTCCAAGTTCTCTTGCCGCCCTGTCAATGTTTTTAACCCCCTGGGTAATATGACCGAGAAGGATTCCTTCAACCGTATATTCGCTGACTATTCCAAGATCAGAGGAGTCCATCTCATCCAGCTTACTCATGTCATGCAAAATGACTCCTGCAAAAAGAAGATCCCTGTTCAAGAAATCATATATCTCACATACTTTTTCCGCCAATTTAAGCATTGTAAGCATATGATATAAAAGTCCGCTTCTTATTGAGTGATGATTTCTTTTAGCAGCCGGATAATACTGAAGCTTACCTTCATTTTCCATGAAGAGCTTCTCAGTTATATTTTTGATATCCATATTATCCATTGAGTCTATATACTTAGTCAGTATCTCCTCAAACATGTTCTCAGGATTCAACGGGGCTGACAGTACTAAATCCGATGGATTGACATTGTCGTTTTCAGATACCGGCCTGATTCTCTCAATTTTGAACTGCGGTGTGTTTTGATAGTTTGTTATGGTGCCGCGCACTCTGACAACCATGCTGGGTTGATACAAATCCTCAGCATCCACGGGAACCTCCCACAGCTTTCCGGAAATTTCTCCCGTTGCATCACCCAAAATAAAATCCAGGTACTTTTTACCTGAAGCATTAGTGGTTTTAAGATCCACTCTTTTTATGATCAGAAAGCTGTCAACTCTTTCACCGATATTGTATTCACTTATTCTTTTAACATGTATTTCCATTGCAACCTCCAACTTTAAGTTAATTATACAACATATTGGGTTCAATAAAGGTCAAAAAACCGTGAACCTTGGATTATTACCGGACTCATATTCCCGCGTGAAACATCCTGTTTTGTTATATAATATTAGCAGCAGACAAGGAAATGTTTACGCTGAAAAAGGAGGATAACCATGCAAGTTGATAAGGGAAGTTCTTATATTTCGGAAATATTGAACAAAAATGGATACCAGTGCTATATTGTCGGCGGATATGTCAGGGACCAAATCATGGGAATTTCAAATGACAAAAACTCTGATATTGACCTGGTTACCGATGCCAAGCCCGAAAATGTAATCCACCTTTTTAAAAGAACAGTTCCGACAGGCCTTAAACACGGTACCGTAACAGTTTTGACCCATGACAGAGCCTATGAAGTTACAACCTTCAGGCAGGACGGAGAATATATTGATTCAAGACATCCTGAGGAAGTAAAATTCGTAACCGACATCAATGATGATTTAATACGCAGAGACTTTACCGTCAATGCCATGGCATATAAAATCCAAACAGATACGGTTTTAGATCTTTACGGCGGACAAAAGGATATTGCAAACAGACTGATAAGGGCAGTCGGTAATCCGGATACGAGATTCAAGGAAGATGCATTAAGAATTATCCGCGGAATCAGATTCGCCTCAACTCTCAATTTCAACATAGAACCTGAAACCTTTAAAAGTATGTCCGACAACAGCCACCTGCTCAACAAAATTTCAAAGGAAAGAATTTATACGGAGCTTAAAAAAATACTCATGTCCCCGGTTCCTTCGACTGGGTTAAATCTATTGCTGTATTCCGGTGTACTGAAGGTTATACTGCCGGAGCTTTTACCAATGGCTGGATTTAATCAGTTTTCGTCCTTCCATGACAAGGATGTATGGTTTCATACAATGCAGGTAGTGGACAATACAAGGCCGGAGCTTTCACTCAGAATTGCTGCCCTCTTCCATGATTCAGGCAAGCCTCAATCATTTTCCATGGATGAAAAGGGAAAGGGACATTTCTACGGTCATGAACTGATTTCTTCAAAGACTGCGGATTCTGTACTCACAAGGCTCAAGGCTGACAATGAAACAAAAGCTCTGGTGAAAACAATAATCGATAAACATATGGTCTCTTTAGACATGAAAAAACAGATTAAAATCAAAAGATTGATTACTGATTTTGGAAAAGACAAAATAGATTTGTTCTTCGAGTTTAAAAAAGCAGATCTCGGCGGTAAGCCAGGAGACCCGGTTGACAACGAAAAGTTTAATATCCTTCAGAACAAGGTAAACTCAATCATTGTGAATAATGAGCCCCTTGAGATTAAAGATTTAAAAATCAACGGGAATGACCTTTTATCCTTGGGGTATGATAACGGCCTCAAAATAGGAATTGCACTGAATGAGATGCTGCAGGAGGTCTTAAATAATCCGGCACTAAACGACGAGGATGAACTCATAAAAATCGCACTGAGGCTAAAGGAAAACATCAATGGCAGATAACGGACTAAATTCCATATATACGCTCTTCATCCTCATGGGCTTCGGACTGATTATCAAAAAAAGAGGAGTATTCAATAAGACGGTGGAAACATCCATTGCCAAATTACTTTCATCCTATGTCATTCCTGCCATGATGATTTATAACGTCAAAACACAGTTCACAGAAACCTTTCTTGAAGAGAATGTACTGTCACTCGCCGCTGTGTTTGTAATGTTTGCCGCAACTATTGTAATATCTCAGTTAACTTCAAGACTCTTCAGGGTGAATGAAAACAGGGAGGGAATATTCTCAGTCATGTTCTCCTTCTCCAATGCCATGTTCATAGGATACCCTGTGGTAACGGGCATATTCGGAGATGCAGGAATCCCCTACCTTATGCTTTTCTATATAATAAACACATCCATGTTTTGGACTGTGGGTGTATATCTGGTAAGCAAAGGTGAGGGAACTAAGCTTTTGTCATTCTCCACATTAAAGAAAATACTCAACCCCGCATTCATAGGATTCTTGATAGGACTGTTCCTGATGTATACAGACACTTCCGTACACCCTGCATTTATGAAATCACTCCAATATATGAGCAGCCTTGTAACCCCTTTAGCATCCCTATACATGGGTTCTGTAATAGCCGACATTAATTTTAAAGGCATGTTCTACGTTAAAGACACTGTTTTAATAATTCTGGGCAGATTTTTGGTTGCGCCTTTAATTTGCCTGATTATATGCAGGCTCTTAAACTTCCCGGCTCTCACAACCCGGGTATTTGTTATCATGGCAGCACTGCCGGTTATGACAAATGCATCGGTAATCGCAGGAACCTACGGAAGAGATTCCAAGTTCGCTGCATTCATGACAGCCCTGACCACCTTCCTTTGCATTTTCGCACTTCCCATATATTTTAAATTCATGTAGTCAAAAAATATCCCATACCTAAATCAAAACACATTTATAATAAGCAAAAAATAAGGAAACCCGTTCACCATTAGAACAGGTTTCCATTTTATTTCCCGGATTACTCCGTTGGTTATTGATTATCTACTACGGCGCTTTTGTACCGGCGGTGGTTGTTCCGGTTGTTGTGGATCCTGTAGTAGTTGCAGGAGCAGTTGTTGCCGGAGTCGTTGTTGCTGTACTTGTTGTTGCCGGTGTTGTCGTCGCCGGAGAAGTTGTGGCCGGTGTTGTCGTTGCCGGCGCTGTTGTAGCCGGCGCTGTCGTAGACGGTGCCGAAGTAGTTGTAGGTGTAGTTGTCTTAACCGGTGTGGTGGTTGTTGCTGCAGGTGTTGTTACCGGCTTAGTTGCAGGTTTAGTTACAGGTGTAGTTGTTGCTGCAGGCTTCGTTGAAGTCGCAGTCTTAGAACCTACAAGCTTAACTCCTACCATTGGGCGGTAAGTATCTGTATACATGTATTCGGTGCTTATAAGTGAGCCGTTCTTGTATGTATATTTATAGATGTCTGCAGTAACACCGTTCAAAGGATAGTAGTCTATTTCTACTTCTCCAGCTGCAAGCTTAGGATCAACCTTTTCTACGTAGCCTGCTTCCTTACGTCCGACTACCTCATAGTCATATGCATAGGTATACGGGCTGATTGTCGGAGGGGTACCCCTTAATGCAACAACCAGATCTCTTCCTTCACTGTAAGCTACTATGGTTATCGGGTAACTGAAGTTATTTCTGAATTTAAAGTCAACTGATGGGTAGTATACTGTTGCATCCATTCCGTAATCTGCATAGTGGACAACAGATCCGTGGTTGTATCTCTCAACTACTTTTAGGCCTGCGTCAAGGACAGCCTGGTATAGTGTAGTTGAAACCTGGCAAACTCCTCCGCCCGGCTCAACAACCATTTCTCCGCCTGAATATGCAACACCGTCAAGGTATCCCTTTGCATAGGATGTATCTCCAACATGTGCATTAAAGGAGAACACTTCACCGGGATATATTGTTACATCATTGATATAGCTTGAGGACAGCTGTACGTTGAATGCTCTGTTGTAGCTTGAAGATGAATAGTTTGTTGATGCATATCCTATTGTTCTGTAGTCAGAATTAGGATCACCTTCATCAGGTGCGGCTGTAGTGGCCTTGGATGCATCTGCAATCATATTTCCCTTTACAGTTACATTTGCAGGATCCAAATTGATGTTCTTGATGAACTCGGTATTCAAAGCATCAAGGTCTACAATCTGTGCTGCAGCTTCGTTTTCTTCCATTCTGTTGACATCATCAACATATGTTCTTATTAACTGCTCAAGCTTAACCTCATCATATTTAGGGGTTGTGGAAGAAACTTTCTCACCCTTGAATAATCTTTCAATCTCGGCTGCAAAGTCGTATTTGACGTTAAGTTCAGTATATTTCACCTGAATCTCCTTGCCTCCTGCAGAAAGGGTTATAACTTTTTTATTTAGTTTATCGCTAAGTTCAGATGCCTTTTTCAAAGCCTCTTCCTTTGTCATTCCTGTAAAATCAAGGTTCCCGATTTTTGCTGCTGTAGTCGAAGGAGTCGTTGTCGCAGTTGTTGTCGGTGCTGCTGTTGAATTAGCAGTGGTTTCCGGTGTAGGAACCTTCTGAGTTAAATTGCTGCATCCTGTCAATACCCCTGCTACCACCATAACGGCAGCCATAGTTCTTTTTAGTTTCATGGTCTATTTTCCTTTTGTAAAAATAAAATAAAATTACGTACTTAGTGTATCATATTTGAAAGTAAAATCAATTTTATTAAACTGATTAATCTCCTTTCAACATAGGGTGACTAACTGCTATATTAGCACTTTTTGTAAATAATTTCTTTAAATAAATATAAATTATTGAAATCCATGAATTATCATGGATTTTTTACTGTTCTTATTTATTATTCAGATTATCGACATGGTACTTACTTAATTCCCATTTCAGATAAAACTTATCTAAATACTATTGAAAATTACAAGCAGAATAAAAGAACTGTGGATATCAAAATAGGAAGGTTTTAATACCTTCCTATTTTTTGGCTTTCGCCGTGTATATTCTTTTTATTCTTTACTCTTATGTAATTGAAGCTTCGTAGATTGAATCAACGGAATCCTTGAGCATATTGTCGAATTCTTCATCTGTCTGTCCGGCGCTCAGGCCTTCTGAGAGTGCTCTTGAGAAGGAAGCTATCAGACCGTGGTTTTTCTTTAAAAGCTCATTTGAATCTTCTCTTGAATATCCGCCAGACAATGCTACAACTCTCATAACAGCCGGATGCTCGATCAATTCCTTATAGAAGTCCGGAACTGTTGGAATTGTCAGCTTAAGCATAACCTGCTCACCCTTTGGAAGCTTATCAAGTTCCTTCAGAATGTCAGCCTTTAAGATCTCTTCAATCTTAACCTTGTCAGCTGATTTTATATCAACCTCAGGCTCGATTATTGGCATAAGACCTGCAGCAAGGATTTCCTTACCTACTTCAAACTGCTGTTTTACTATTTCTTCTATGCCTTTTTCGTTTGCTTCCTTAATGACTGATCTCATCTTGGTTCCGAATATATTTCTTTCTACAGCTCTTTTTAACAGGCTTGAAAGATTTGATATCGGCTTCATAAGCTGAACTCCGTCCTTTTCTTCTGCAAGGCCTTTATCTACCTTAAGGAAAGGAATAACTCCCTTTTCTTCCCATAGATAATCTCCGGTTTTCTTTCCGTCGATTTCCCTGTCCATGGTCTGTTCAAAAAGGATGGCTCCAAGGATTCTCTCGCTGTTAAATCCGGGGCTTTTTATGATTCTTGTTCTCATTGCATGAACTAAATCAAACATTTCCTCATCGTTTGTGTATGCTTCCTTGGGAACTCCGTAAAGTTCCAGTGCCTTCGGAGTTGAGCCGCCGCTCTGGTCTAAGGCAGCAATAAAACCTTTGCCATTCTGCATTTTTTCAACTTGTGCTTTATTCATATCATAACCTCTTTTCAAGATTTTATTTTTTCAGATTCAAATCTGAATCACTACCTAGATTATACACTAAAATATTCCTCCGGCAGTGATTCAGTAATTTCTTAAATATCAATTTACATTTATTGTTACATATTGGATAAAATCAAAATGCCGGTTGGAACTTCAAGGTAAGTCCGCTGTAGGAATCATGGTTCCTGGCAATTTTGGTTATTTCCTTCGGTGTCAGCTTTATACTTTCATTCGTGGTCATATGGTAGATGGTTTTTAACTTTTCAAATACCTCTGAAGTGGCAAGTGCATCATTTGCTGCCCTGTGCCTTCCCTCCCAGTTTACCCATAACAGCTCTGTCAGCTTTCCTAAGCCGCAGGAGCCGTCTATGAACTCTCTTGAAAAATTCAGGGTGTCAAAAACAGGGTTGTCAAACTCAATACCACAGGAGTTCCCGACTGAAATCAGGTTTTTCATATCATTGTTAATTAAATCGTGTCCGACTATGACATGGTCTCCCATGAACTCTTTAAGCTCCGGCAGAACCTGCCAGATAGTTCTTCTTCCTGATACCATGGCATCGGTGATACCCGTCAGTCTGACAATTTCTCTGGGAATCTTCATTTTCGGATCCACAAGTCTGGTATACACCTTTGCAACTTTTCCCCTGATGACCTTTACGGCTCCGATTTCAATGATCCTGTTGGCAGGCCGTGAGGTGGTTTCTATATCCAGACAGACATAGGTGTCAAAATAGGGATTGGTTACTACCTTCTCCTTTCTTTGGACTCTTACCAACTCTTCCATAAAACATCCCGCCTTTCATTTTTAGGTTGTTATTCTGGTCTTTATTCAAGTATATCGTGTCCGGCACCTTATTCCTCATTATTAAGGAATATATAACATCAAATTAACTATAAGAAGATCAGTCTTCTCCTTCTCCTTCACAGCTATTCTGATGTATTCCCCCGAAAGCCCCTGCATATCGGAAAGCTCTCGGACCAGGATATTTTTACTCCTTAAAAATTGGGCTAATTTTTTTGCCGTCCCACAATCTTCTCTTAACCTTAACATAACAAAATTAGAGTCAGAATGATAGACTTCTGAGAAAAAATCATTGTTTTTAAGTTTTTCCAATAAATACGCTTTGTTTTTTTCATTTTCAGCAACGGATTTAATTCTGAAAGATTTATCCCTTAGCATGATCAGGGCTATATTTTCTTCAAATGTACCTACACTCCAGGGTGTTTGCAGCCCGTCCAACAGAGTTAAAAGATCTTTGTTTTTTGAAATCAAATATCCCAATCTTAAACCGGGAAGGCAGAAAAACTTTGTCAGAGCTTTTACCACTGCCAGGTTCTTAAATCTGCCCGTGAGATTCACAGCCATGTT
>DAINSS010000001.1:139860-144099 GCA_036741195.1 Clostridiaceae bacterium
TATCCAAATATTCGCCGAAGGTTTCATCAACAAGGGTAAACCAGGAATTTTTTTCAGCTATCTCCAAATATTGAGTCAGCTCCGTAATATCAAGCTTTTGACCGTCAGGATTATTGGGATTGGTCAGAATTAAGAGAGAGCCCTCTCTCATTTCGCTTTCAATCCTCTTAAAAAAGCTGTTCCCTCTTGACCTTTTTATTGTTGCATCATCCGGTTTCTGAACCGGGTAAACATTGAGATATTCGGTTTCTATGCCGTATCTGTCTGCTGACAGCTCATATTCCTTAAAAGAAGGCACAGGCAATACGATCCTTTTGAATAATGAGATATACTTGTCAGTAACCTCAGATGCCCCGTTGGCTACAATAATCATTTCAGGTGTTACTTTGTTATTAATATCCGTACCTTCACATAAACACGTAAGGTATATTGAAAGGCCTTTCTTCAGCTTTCTGTATTCCAGGTCAGGATAAGCCCTTGCCTTCTCCAATATCTCCGGCAGCTTTTCAAATACCTCTTCAGGTATGCACCCCGGATTGATATTGCTTGAAAGATCGGTGAAGGTCACTCCCTCCGAACCAGTATAAATATCTCCGCCATGGGTTGACCTTTTACTTGCTTTTTTATCATCAAATATCACAGCATTACTCCTATATGTATCAGGACTGCAACGGTTAAAAATGCAATAATGACATAGTTCAATAATGTCACTGCTCTGTTAATGTCCCCTGTTTCAGGAGTTCTTCCTGATTTATTGAGGTAGGGCTTATTTTCAATTACTCCGTGATAAACAGCAGGACCGTTCAGTTTTACATCAAGGGTTCCTGCAAAAGCACTCTCGCATTGAGCGGAATTCGGTGATTCATGTTTGTTCCTGTCCTCTGAGAATATATCGAAGGCATACCCGATACTGCCTCCTATGAGAGGTGCACATAAAACTGCCAATATGCCCGTTATTCTTGAGGGAATCAGATTTAAAATGTCGTCCAGCTTGGCAGCAAAATACCCAAAATCCTTATATTTGACCGTTTTATAAGCTATCATGGAATCCATTGTATTTGCGGCTTTGTAGAATAATGACCCGGCAGGTCCGAATATAAGACCGTAAAAAATAGGGGCCACAACTCCGTCTGATGCATTCTCGGCAACGGTCTCAATAACTGCACTTACAACTCCCGTTTCGGAAAGCTCCGAGGTTTGCCTGCCGACAATTCTTGACACCTGCCTTCTGCCTGCATCAAGACTGCCTTTCAGCATCCTGGCTGTCATCATGGCTTCTGACTTTAATGTCTTAAGTGCAATACAATACCAGAACAGAATTACCGAGAGGATAAATTTTATTGAATCCGGCAGATACCGCAATATAAAATATGCAGGTAGGGCTGAAACTGCTCCGAGGATAAGAACAGTTATAAGCCCGCCGATTAATTTTCTTGTTTTGCCAAAATTTTGTTTGTTCAGTACTTTATCAAGCCATGAAATAAGCTTGCCGAAAAATACCACTATATGGGGAATCCCCTCAGGGTCTCCAATCAAAGCATCAAGTACTATTGCCGTAAGCATGGCTGATAGATTCAGTATCATATTCTGCCTGCAATTCTAATTATTTTATCCATATCCAAACTATCCTCCATGAGCTGACCGAGCCTGTCCATTTCCTTTATTCTCAGGGTTTTAAAATCCGGTGAGAGTCTTGGCTCCATACCCTTACCACTTCTGATTTCATTTAACAGTTCTCCTCGGAATTCAGCTGTATCAAAAACTCCATGGAAGTAGGTGCCGATTATTTTCTCATCCGGGCTTTTAGCTCCGTCAGATTCTTCACTCTTTTTTATGAAGGGGACTTCTTCCGTTTCTGTAATACCTGCGTGGATTTCATATCCTTTTATATTCAGTTCCTTGCCATGGAACAGGGCTTTCCCAATTGTTCTTTTTTGAGTTTTTGTTACACCCATTTCTGTGGTGCCCTTTAAAAGGGATAAACCTGTTTCCTTGGTTATGCTGCCTTCAATACCGCGGGGATCCTTAACTTCGTCCAACAGCATCTGATAACCGCCGCAGATTCCGATTATTCTTCTGTTAGAGGTCTTTATTCCTTCGGCATACTCAAGGATTTTATGAAACAACCCTGTGCTTTTCAAGTGTCTTAAATCACCGATGGTATTTCTTGTGCCGGGTATGATCAATAAATCCGGGGTTTTAAGCTCAGCTGCCGAGTCCACATACCGTACCGAAATATCTTCCTCAGATTCCAATGCATTAAAGTCCGTGAAGTTAGAAATATGAGGTAGATGAATAACCGCCACATCTATAGGACCGTTTGCTTTTTTGTTCAGCTCGACAGCCCCGTCCTCTTCTTCAAGGTTGAATAAAGTATAGGGAATTATTCCAAGGCAAGGGATTTTAAGCATATTCTCCATCATTTCAATTCCGGGTCGTAGTATATCTACATCGCCCCTGAATTTATTAATAACAAATCCCTTTATTCTTTTTCTTTCTTTTTCAGATAGAAGCATTATTGTTCCGTACAGGGATGCGAATACTCCACCCTTGTCAATATCCCCCACCAGGATTGCATCACTGTCTGAAAGCTCTGCAAATCCCATGTTTACTATGTCATTCGTTCTAAGGTTGATTTCGGCGGGTGAACCTGCACCCTCAATGACTGTAAAGTCATATTCGGATGTTCTTTTAATAAAATCATCAATAAGAATTCCTTTAAGGGCGGATTTACCGGCTTCATATTCCTTGGCTGTCATGTTTTTAATGGGTTTGCCCATGAAAATCACCTGGGATTTTGTATCTCCGATGGGTTTGAGCAGTATAGGGTTCATCCAAGCCATGGGCTCGATATTTGCACATTCAGCCTGGAGGACCTGTGCCCTGCCCATTTCACCGCCTTCAATATCTATATGAGAGTTTAGGGACATGTTTTGTGATTTATAAGGACATACCGAATATCCCCTGTTTGTAAGCGCTCTTATTATCCCGGCGGCTACGGTGCTTTTTCCTGCACCTGAAGCCGTTCCCAGGATCATTATTCTTGAAGTCATATTCTTTAAATCCTTTCACTCATTTCATGCTATTTCTTCATTATTGAAGTTTTAAATGGCAGTACTTCCGTATTTTGGTATGCAACTGAAAATAATGCAGCCGGCCCTTCAAGCGGAACAAGAATCGATTTTACCGTGAGGATGGCATCCCCCTTTTTAAGGCCCAGCATTGCTGCCTTCTTTCTGCCGTTTAAGGTACCCGGTTCTGTGTACATGTCTATTCTTTCAAGGCCGGTAATATTATCCACAAAGGCTGTAAGAGAGCCTTTTGCTGCGGTTTCATCAATTGTTTTGGCAACGCTTTTGGGAATATATACAGTTTCATAAATAGCGGGTATATCATTGACATACCTCATTCTTTTGATTTCCCATACAGCTTTTTCTTCCTCACTCAGTCCAAAAATTACCATCAGCTCCTGAACCGGTTCTTCGACCAATAGTACTGATATGACCTCATTGTAGATTCTCTTGTCCTCAGCCCTTAACCTGGCTGTCAGCGATATTTCATCTGTTTTTATATTCTTTCTTCCGGTGATGAAGGTACCCTTGCCTTTATATCTGGCAAGGTACCCTTCATTTACAAGCATGTCAACAGACTTTCTCGCAGTCATTCTGCTCACTTCATACTTTGAGGAAAGCTCATTTTCAGACGGTATGGGAGTGTCCTTTGAGAACTCTCCCTTATTTATCTTTTTTAACAGGGCATTGTATATTTTCTGATATTGAGGCACGGGAGCCTTCATTTATACCATCTCCTTCAAGAATACCCTGTATGCTTTGAATGCTTCATAAAGATCTGCTTTTGAAACCACTTCCCAAGGGGCATGCATGTTTTGTACCGCAATACCTGCATCAATTACCTCCATGCCAAAAGCAGCCATTATGTAAGCTATTGTTCCTCCGCCGCCCTGATCCACCTTTCCGAGCTCAGAGGTCTGCCAAACTATTTCGTTTTTATTCATTATTTTTCTGATGCCTGAAATAAATTCTGGGCTTGCATCATTACAGCCGCCTTTTCCGCCGCTGCCCGTATATTTGTTGAACACAATCCCCCTGTTGAAATAAGCAGTGTTATTTGGTTCATTAACCGACGGATAGTTAGGGTCAAAGGCTGCAGATACATCGGAAGAAAGCATTTTGGAATTTGAAAGTGCTTCCCTTATCTCCCTTGCTGTTCCTTCACCTT
>DAINSS010000001.1:144109-151929 GCA_036741195.1 Clostridiaceae bacterium
ATTTCAGCAACCGTGTTTTCAAAGAATCTTGAGTGCATTCCTGTCGCTCCCACAGATCCTATTTCTTCCTTGTCACAAAGGATGCATCCTGCAGTTCTGTCCGTCTTTCCGCTTTCCAGGAATGCCATCAGGGAACTGTATGCACAAACCCTGTCATCATGGCCGTATCCCATTACCATGGATCCGTCTATACCGTAGCTTCTTGCACGGCCTGCCGGTACAACCTGGAGCTCTGCTGAGACAAAATCTTCTTCAGTAATGCCGTATTTATCGTTTAAAAGCTTTAAAATATTCTTCTTTACCCTGTTCTTTTCATCCTTCCCGCCAACCGGTCTTGAACCAACCAGAACATTCAGGTCCTCACCCTTTATACCCTTTGCTAACGGGAGCTCCATTTGTTCTCTTGACAGGTGTATTAAAAGATCTGAAATACCGACTACGGGATCGGCTTCATCCTCACCGATGACCACATCAACTCTTTCACCGTTTTCCTTGAAAACTACTCCGTGAAGTGCCATGGGGAGTGCCACCCATTGGTATTTTTTTACACCGCCGTAATAATGGGTCTCGAAAAGTGCCAGGTCCTTGTCCTCATAGAGGGGATTCTGCTTTAAATCCAGCCTTGGGGAATCTATGTGGGCTCCCAAAAGATTCATTCCTTCCGACATGGGTTTCTTCCCAACCGTGAATAGGAATATATTTCTGTCCATGTTAACGGCAAAAAGCTTGTCTCCCGCTTTTACCTTCTTAACATCCTTAATGTTTTTATATCCATATTCCTTTGCCTTTTCTACTGCAAGAGCCGTAAATTCCCTTTCAGTTTTTCCGCGGGATAAAAAATCGATATATCCCTTTGAAAAATCTTCACAGTTTTTCACATCGGCGTCTTTGTACGTGTCCCATACATTTTTGAATTCTCTTTCCATCATGTTCCTCCATTGTTGATTTCATTGTTGATTTCATTGTTTCCTAAGCTCCATTATAGCAAAAGACCCGCAATGTATATACATATTAAGATGCATATACATTGCGGGTTAATTTGAATAACCAAATCTTTAATATATTAATATAATGTTATTTAAACAGGGCTTATTCCGATTAAGGCATTATCTGTTTTGTCCTGTCCTTACCCAAAATTTCACTCCAGTATCCATCCGGATCTGCGATGAAATATAGATTCATATCCCTGTTTTCGTAGATTACAACTCCCATTTCCTTATGGATTTTATAGGTTTCGGCAGCATCTTCGACTCTGAATGCCATATGGATTTCATTTTCTCCGAGATCATAGGGCTTTTCCCTGTCGTTATACCATGTAAGTTCCAATTCGTAGTCATCAATTCCGTTCCACAGGTATACTATCTTCCAGTTACCTTCGTTGACCTTTCTTCTTTTTTCAGTGAATCCAAGGGCTTTTTCGTAAAACTCAAGTGATTTTTCCAGGTCAAGAACAGTAATATTATTGTGTAAAAATGTTCCCTTTATCATTTTAATCCTCCTAACTTAAATATTTTATTTGCTTGACTAACGGCCAAGCTCCTCTGTGAGTTTGTATAATTCATCTATCAAGGATCCTATATGAACTACGGTGTCCTTAAGTGCTTTATCCGTTGAAATGTCTATGCCTGCAGCCTTTGCGAAATTCAACGGGTCATTGATTCCGCCCATTGACAGGATCTTTCTTAAGTCGTCTATTGCGGGCTGTCCTTCCTTCTGGATTCTGCCTAAAATTCCCGTGCTTATGGTAAGTCCCGCCGAGTAGGTATAAGGGTATAAGCCCATGTAGTAATGAGGCTGTCTCATCCAGGTAAGTTCTGCTCCTTCAGTAAGCTCAATGTCCTCTCCCCAGAATTTAACAAGGGTTTCTTTGAATATCCTTGAGAAGTCCTCAGCTCCCAGAGCTCCTCCTTCGTCTATTATCTTATACAATTCTCTTTGATAATAGCCCTCAAGGAAGTGTGTTACGAAGTTATGGAAGTAGGTCCTGGATATTATGGAAGAAATTACCCATCTTTGGAATCTTGTATCCTTATTTGTTTTTAAAAGGTAGTCGGCCATGAGCATTTCATTCATGGTGGAAGGTGCTTCTATGGCATACATGGATAAATTGTCGTTTAAATAGATTTGGTTTTTTGAAGTTAAAACAGTATGACCGGCATGACCTAATTCATGGGCAAGGACGAAGACTTCCCTCATTCTTTCAGTCCAACTTATCAAAATGTAGGGATGAACCTCAGGCGGACTTGCACAGAAAGCTCCGGTGGATTTTCCGATGTTTTGTACAAAGTCAATCCATCTTTCCTCCATGGCTGTTTTTACCATGTCCCTGTAGTCCTCTCCAAGTACGCCAAGAGCATTCATGACATATTCCTTGCTGCCGTCTACGTTGATTTCCGGTTCAAAATCAGGATCCAAATCAATCTTTAAATCGGGATACATCATCTTCTCCAGACCGTGTGCCTTTTTAAGAAGCTTTGCATATCTTCTCATGTGAGGTGCCAGTTCTTCCATGATGACATCCAACTGCCTGTCGTACATTTCCCTTGTGACCTTATGCTTCATCAATAGGAAATCAAACACCGAATCATAGCCCCTTATCTGGGATTCCAGCTTCTCATTTCTGATCTGGGCAGCGTATGCAGCTCCAATGGTTTCCTTGTATTCTGCGAGCTTTTGGGAAAAAGTCTTAAAGGCTTCCCTTCTTACTTTCGGATCCTTGTTATACTCGTATTCACCCTCAAAGTTTACAAAGGTCAGGGGATATTTAACCCCATCCACCGTAAACTCAGGGAATTTCATATCCGACAGCTTTGCCGTCTCATAAATGTTATAAGGAACGTCAAAGGTTTCCTGGAGGGTTGCCAATACCTTTTCTGTCTCATCGGACAGCATGTGAGGTTTAAACCTCAACAGGTCTTTAAGAAAATACGAGTAATTTTCATCTTCATCCATGGCTTTCTTAATTGTTTCTTCACTGTTGGCCAGGATTTCATTGTTGAAGAAAGCCAATGAGCCTAACAAAGGAGAAAGCTTTGACTGGAGAGTAAGATAAAGCTTCATGTTCTCAGCATTAGTCCTGTCCTCCGAAACCTTTAACGATGCATAATTCCCCAGCTTGTCCAATTTTATACTTACTTTCTCAAAGGCTTTTACTCCGTTTACTATTACAGAAGGCTCATTGAGTTTTCCCTTGTAGGAATCAGAAAAATCTGAAACCATTTTTTCAGCCTCGGAAAGATCCTTGTAAAAATCTTCCACTGTAGCGTAAATGTGTGAAAGGTCCCAGGTCAATCTCTCTTCCACTTCACCTCTTGAAAGTATCTTTTTTTCGCTGTTGTTATTTGTCACTGTCTCCATAAAACACCTTCCTTGTATTGTAACTTTCGGTTACATATTTTGATTTCTTTATCTTTACTGTATTTAAATCATCCTGATGACTTCTTCTTTTGATACGGAGTACAGGTATGCTTCCTTGACCCTTTTCCCTGTTATGTTCTCCAGGGAGATTCTGTAGAGCTCTATCTGTGACTCATATCTGTTTTTCAAATAGTCTTCCTTCCCCTCCGGAATTGAATCAGTTTTATAATCCAAAAGAACTATATCCTCACCTTCGAAGAAAAAGGCATCTATTATACCTATCATGGTAATTTTATCATCAATAAGGGCATCCTTGACATATATTACAGGATCAATGGCTCTGTAGAATACCTCCTCCCTGTACAGGTTTCCTTCCAAGTCTGCATCCCTGAATCTTAAACCAAGATCGGATTTAAAGAAATTGAGGACTTTGAATCTGTTGACCGTATCAGCCTCGGATTTTAAAAGAATTTCGAGATCGATCATTCTCTTGATTTCTTCATCTACTTCTTCAATATTTGAAACTCCGGGATTTATATGGAACATTACGGTATGGAATGCGGTTCCCCTCTCTGAGCCTGAAAGCTCCTTTACCTCCTTTAAGAAGGTCGGTCTTGGAAGGGTCACCTCCTGCTCTTCATATTTTTCATCCAAGAGATTCACCGAATCCCTGTCTTCAGGATTTTCTTCTATGGTTTTCTTCTTGATAACAGATACACTTATTTTACCCGGGAGTGCTGAGGCTTTTTTGTCCGGATATTCGTAGTTTAGTAGTTCCATCAGGTCTTTGTCTTTGATTTCCTCTCCCTTCCAGAACTCCTCTAAGCCTTCCTCCGATACATTCATGTCCCTTCTTATAACCTCGGCCTTGGAATAAAATCTTAAATTAAAGCCTTCTGCGGATGAATAGCCCGATTGAATTTCATCCCGATCAAATACTGCTTTTATACTATTCTCATTTAAAATTACGGGCATTATCCAGTCAAGGTAGGATGAATCCTTAAGTACGTTGTAGGGTTTGAGCTTTTTATCCGGTGTATCACCCTTCTCAGCCCATACCTCCAACTTTTTCGGCAGATTAAGAGCTGTTCCCGTTAAAATCAATCTTTCCCTCGCCCTTGTCATGGCAACGTATAAAACACGCATTTCTTCCGAAAGGGATTCCCGGTTCAATGCTGCTTTTAAAATATTCCTTGGCAGAGTATCTTCTTTGGTTCCCTTTTCAACATTTATATTTCTTACTGCAATACCGAATCCTTCATGGATCAGTATATTGCTCCTCATATCTTGTCGGTTGAATGCTTTTCCGCAGTTTGAAAGGAATACCACAGGGAATTCCAGCCCCTTGCTTTTATGGATGCTCATAATTCTTACGACATCCTCGTTTTCTCCGAAAATCTTGGCGTCTCCGAAGTCTCCTTCCTTCTCCTGCATCATATCTATATATCTTATGAAGTTGAAAAGCCCTTTAAAGGAGGTTTTTTCATAGTTTCCAGCCCTTTGGAACAGAATCTTGAGGTTTGCCTGTCTTTGGATTCCGTTTGGCATGGCTCCGGCATATTCGTAGTAGGCAGTGTCAGAATATAGCTTCCAAATGAACTCATCCAGCTCCATGTGGATGGCTTCATCCCTCCATTTGTCAAGAGTTCCCAAAAACTCTGCGGATTTTCTTCCGAGTTCCGTTTCAGACTCCGCCATTTCCTTCAGGCAATCAATAATAAGGAGCTTTTTATCCTGAAATCTGATACTGATCAATTCATCCTCTGTGAATGAAAATAAGGGGCTTCTTAAAACCGACAGTAACGGTATGTCCTGTCTTGGATTATCAATTGTTCTTAAAAGCGACAGCATGGTCCGTATTTCAATTGATTCAAAATATCCCCCGGAGGATTCCGAATAAACCGGAATTGCCAGTTCATTCAATGCTTTTTCAAAAACTTCAGACCTGTTTTTCGTTGATCTTAAAAGTATGACAATATCCTTGTATTTTAACGGTCTTACATTACCTTTGATGTTTACATTAATGTCTCCGAAATTGACCATTTCCCTGATTTTTGAAGCCACATGCAAAGCTTCAACCTCAAGTCCCGACAGGTCCTCGTCATTTACGGAATCCTCCTCAGAGGATAAATCGGCAGTTTCATTTGAATTCTGAGTTGTGTCTATTATTTCTATCTCAACCGGAATTGTCTTATCATAGTCATAGTCGGCTTTTGCAGTAAGTGCTTCTTCCTCCGTATAGTCCAACTCTCCTGCTTTTTTGCTCATTATCCTTATGAAAATATAGTTTACTGCATGGAGTATCTCGGTTCTTGACCTGAAATTGCTGAACAACATTACTTTTCTTCCAATTGTTGCTTCTTCCTTCGGGAGGGAGTAGCTTAAATACTTGTCCAAAAATAATTGTGGTTTAGCTCTTCTGAATCTATATATACTTTGTTTTACATCTCCAACCATGAATACATTGACCATGTCCCTTGACACTGCTTTTATAATGGTCTCCTGGACATCATTGGAGTCTTGATATTCATCTACAAGTATTTCTTTGAATCTCTCACGGTACCTTAATGCTGCTTCCTTCGGCTCCACAAGGAATTCTCCGTCTTCTCCCTGGGATACGTTGCACAGTATCTTCAATGCAAAATGTTCCAGGTCGTTATAGTCCATTCTGTTTTTATCAGCCTTCAGGTCCTGATAAACCGTAATAAACTTTTCAACGGCGATGCCAAGAGCTTTTAAAACCGGAGACATTTCCCTCATTAACTTAAGATTGTACTCACTGCTTTCTTTAAACCATATGTCCTTAAGCTCTTTAAAAACAGATTTGTAGTACTCACGGAGAGCTTTTATCTTCTCCTGTTCGGAGGCGACCCTCTCATCAGTCACCTTAACTATAGGCATTCTGTCAAAGCTGAAGCCTGAGAGTAATTCCTTGATTCCGTCATAGGTTCCTGCATCCGACAAATCATCTGCCAACTTTGCAAGCTCCCCTGCCTCACTCTCAAAAAAATCACCGTACTTGGATTCTTGAAGCTCCGGAACATTCTCCAAGGCCCTTAAAAGCCTCTCACAACCATCAACAATCTCTTCTATTCCATCTGACAGCTCTTCTATAAGCAGTCTGAACCACCATGCTCCTTCGCCGGATATCTCTTCTATATCGTAGGCTGTTGAAGCTTTATTTATCCATTCTTTGGGAGCGGGACCTGCCATGGCAAATTTATAAAGGTCAACTATCAGCTTCTCCAAAGCCTTGTCATCTCTTTGCCCACCCAGGGTATCAGAAAGCATCAAAAAATCCGGATTCCCTGATTCATAGCATTCCTCAAGAACCTTGTTCAAGGCTTCTCCCATCAAAAGCTTGGTTTCATTCTCGTCCATAAGATGATTTTCGGGATCAATATCTATTGACTGGAAATTTTCACCTATTACCCTGTTGCAGAAGGAGTGCATGGTCATGATATTGGCTCTGTTTAATAAAGCCATTTGTCTTATAAGATTTCTGTTGCTCGGGTCTTCACCCAGCTTTTCCGCTATTCTTTTGGAGATTCTTTCCCTCATCTCCGTTGCTGCAGCCTTGGTAAAAGTTACAACAAGCAGGGAGTCTATATCGATGGGTTCATCCCCGGAGATCATTTCAACTATTCTTTCAACAAGAACGGCAGTCTTGCCTGAGCCTGCTCCGGCTGCCACCAGCAAGCTCTCACCTCTCAGGGAGATGGCTTGTTTCTGATCACTGGTCCATTCCATCATTGACACCTCCCCTCTCCTTTTCCGAAATGAGTTTAAAGGCTTCCTCACCTTTCATTTTCTTGATTTTTTTATAATCAAAGCCCTTCAAGGATCTGTCAAACTGACAAAGTGACTTATAGGGGCACCACAGACACTGCGGTTTTCCATCATTCAATACCGGAGTAATAGAAATATTTCCGCTTAAAAGACTCATGCAGGTTTCGACAACAATATGGGAAACATATTCACGGAGTACATCAAACTGCTCCTCGGAAACCAAAAGATCATTGTTCTCCGTTCCTGTGCCTGTCACATCCCCGTCCTTCTTTATCTTGGCCGGTATTACAAGGCTGACTCCCTCCATATCCTTATCCATGCTCCTTACTATCTTGGCATCCTTCAAAATTAGTCCCTTAAGCTTCAGACTTTTTAAAATCTCAACTTCAAGGTCATTGTCAGTCATTCCCGAGAAGGATTCGACAACCGGTTTGTCCAGTCTCATATACAGAACAGCTCCGGGGAATGTGTCACCCCTTAAGATCCTGTCAGAATTTTCAAGGACCACATTAAGATATACCAGAAGCTGAAGCTGGAGACCGTAATAAATATCCTTCAAGGTCATTGTTTTGCCAAAGGACTTATAATCTATTATTCTGATATAGTTTTTGTCGGTGTCTCGGAAAACGTCAATTCTGTCTATTCTTCCTGAAATATTGACCTTCCTGTCTCCT
>DAINSS010000001.1:151939-155847 GCA_036741195.1 Clostridiaceae bacterium
TTCAAGATTGAGTATCAGGGGCTTGAATTGACTGTCCTTCCCGAATGCGACCTCCGAGAACATGGGAGTAAACTCCCCTCTTACAATCTGATTCTTGATTACTCCCACCGAGGAGGATATTATCCTTTTAACCTTTGTACCCAGGTACTTATTTCTGGAAGTGCTGGAAATAACTGAATTATTTCCCTCTTCAATGACCTTCTCCATGAGTTCATCCACGGTTCTTTCGGTGTAGTCCTTTGATACGTCCTTCCAATCAAGCCTTTCCTCACTGATTCTTCTTGTGAATTTATCCAAAACATCATGCATCAATATACCCACGTCGGGGGTATTGAGTATGAATTCCTTCCTTTCCTTGGCTTTTAACCCAAATTCTGCAAAATACGAAAATGGGCAAGAATTATACCTTTCAAGTCTTGAAACCGTTAGGTTCAAATTCCGTCCGTAAAGCTTATCCACGCTTTCAGCCTTCAGTACGGCGGGATAGTTGGTAAATCTTATCCCTTCTTCGCAGGACGCCAGCTTCCTTGAATATTCGGAATTCTTAAAATAGCTGTATACCTCTCTCCATTTTTGATCGACAGGCTTCATATCATGGTGTCGCCTTATCTGTCCAAGGAGTTCTCTGAAAGCTTCATTCTTACCGGATAATTCGGTAACTCCCTTGTCCCTTCCTCCCCCCAGATCTTCAGGTGCCTCTTCAATCAATTTAGGGAACAGTCTTTTTAGCCTTCCCGGAACGGTTGACGGTCTTAGTGATTTACCTTCGTGATCTGCAATAGGATAGGTGACGGTGAGGAATTTATCGGCAATTGTCAAAGCATTATACACGTAGAACTGCTCATAGAATGCCCTTGCCTTGGAATCCCTGGAGATTTTGAACTGTATTTCCCTTAATGTCTCCCTGTCAGCATCGGTGAATATCCCCGTTGATTCAGGATTCCTTGGTAAAACCCCGTCATTTACTCCCACAACATATATGCCTCTTACAGTGGAGGATCTGACCCTAGAAATGTCACCTGCAATAACCTGGTCCAAGGTGGCAGGTATAATGGATATTTTTGATGTAGACAAGCCGACTAAAATTGTATTTCCAAAGTCTTCTGTATTAATATCCTCATTCCCCATGGATTCAACCATCTGGTCAAGTACTGACATCAACGCATTCAAAACACCGGAATATTCCAGGTGCTTTTCCTTGTCATTATTCTCAAAATCCTTTATCCAACCGGAATAGGTTTTTAATGCACCGCTTTTTACCAGGAAGTCGTAAAAAACAGTTGCTTTTCCCTTTACGGTCTTCTCCTCTTCTATTTTGGAGAAGGATTCATTCAAAACATTGTAAATTTCGTCCTTGATCTCATTAACAAGGTTTAAGAGCCTTGCAGCTTCCAGCTCATCAGTGACATCCTGTACCTTATATTTCCAAAAATCGTCATTCCACTTCCAGGATTCGATTCCGTTCGCCAGACAATAATTTTCCAGTATATCAATATGTTCCATATCCACGGAAGTCAAATAGGTTTTAAGATACTTGAAAGTGGGGTCAAAGGTGAAGTTCTGTTTTTTGATTTCAAAAAAGGAGGCTATGAAAGTTGCCAAGGGGTTCGAATCTATTTCCTTTCTTGAGTCGATAAATATGGGAATTTCATATTCATCCATGACCGATTTTAAAATAGACTTATAGGATTCAATATTTCTTAAAAGTACGGCAAAATCTTTATACCTTAAGCCTTCATTCCTCACCTTTTGAAGAATGTCCTTTGCCACGAATTCAATCTCCTCATAAAGGTCTGAGCACCTTCTGATCCGCACAGCCTCAGGTTCTTCCTCCCATTCCTTGTTTGGATAGGAATAAAATTCACTCTCTATGAAGCCCAGCTCCGGATTTTCTTTAAACCTTTGGGAGCCCTTTAAAAATACAGGCTTCTCAAGGCGCACACCCGTTTCTCTGATAATATCCATGAGTTCATTGTCCGTATCCCTGGTCAGAGAAAATACACCCGTATGCTCGTTGCCGATGCCTTCATCAAGGGTCAGGGTAATATATGTATCTCCGGTTCTTATAAACTCTTTTATCGTTTTTAGCTGGATAGGCGTAAAATCGGAGAATTCATCAATGTAAAACTCCGCCCCCTTCAAAAAGGCGGCGTTATTTATCTTCTCTGCAGCAATTGACATCTGGTCCTCCGTATCTATATAACCGGATTCAATCCTTGCCTCATATTCTTTATATATAGTGTGTAAGTCTATCAGCTTTTCCTTTAAATCAGGCATCTCCAACTTTTCAGATGCCTCAAGGAGTTCTTTGGGAGTTATTGAATAGTCCTTAAACTCCTTTACGGTATCTGAAATTAGCTGGGCAAAGCCTGCATAGGTTGCAGTCTTTCTGTATACCTTAAGCTCCTCTTTCTTCTCTCCTGCAATTTTACTCAACAGCATGGATCTTCCAACGGGGCTTAAAACACTTTTCTTAATACCCCCTGTTCTTTCCAGCACCCTTTGAGACAGCATCTTAAATCCGCAAACCTGTATTGAAAAAACATATTTTTCACCGAAGGTTTCCAGAATCTTTCTTTCCATCATATAAGAGAACTGATCAGGTACTATGACATACCTTTTCTTTCTGATGTCGGGATCTTTCTCAAGGCTTTTTCTTAACTTTTCAAACATGAAGGAGGTCTTTCCCGACCCGCTTCTTCCATAAATCATCTGAAGACTCAATTGATCCTCCTGCCACGGCAAAACAGCCATGTTTCCATTGATTAGTTCAATTATATCATTACAAGTTGACATTGAAGAAGGCAGCGGATCTCCGCTGCCTTCTTCAAGCATTTGGTGAAACTAATTCTACTTTACCTTAATTTCCCAAACTCTATTTTATCTTTATCTAAATTTCTGTTTCCTGAAGCTTGGCCGGGTGTGATGATACCTTCATGAAGAAGTAGAAGCCAAGGATGAATAGGATGATGAGTGATAATATTCCAAATCTTGTATCTCCTGTTGCCTGTGAAACAACTCCCACCATTACCGGTCCCATGATTGATGATATCTTTCCGAATATATTGAAAACTCCGAAGTATTCTGCGGATTTTTCCTTAGGGATGAGCTTTCCGAAGTAGGATCGTGACAGTGCCTGAATACCGCCCTGGGCAGTTGCAACAAGGAATGCAAGAATCCAGAAATCAACAATTGTTTTAAGCATAAGGGCATATATTGTGATGATGATATATGTGATTATTCCAACCAATATCATTGCCCTTGCACCAAATCTCTTAGCCAGGGCTCCGTATATTATGGCAAAGGGGAAGGCTATGAGCTGTATGAACAACAGTATAATCAAAAGCTTCTGTGAATCAAGTCCCATATCCATACCAATCGGTGTGGCCATTGAAATTATGGTATGCACTCCGTCTATGTAGAAGAAGTATGCAAGGAAGAACATGAACAGGTTTCTGTATCCGATTATTTCCCTGAAGGTATGGAACAGCTTCTGGAATACCTTTGTAGCATTCTCAGGCTTTCCTTCGAGGAAATATTTTTGTTTTACGTTTTTAAAGAAGGGCATTGAGAACAGGAGCCACCAAACTGCGGTAATCACAAAGGCTACCCTTGTTGCATCGGATGTTGAGATTCCTAAAAACTTTGGTCCCAATAAAATGAATGCCATACAAATTCCAAAGCCGATGGTTCCGCCGAGATATCCGAAACCGAAGCCCTGTGACGAAATCATATCCATTTTTTCATCTGTTGTAACGTCAGTCAGGAAGGAATCATAGAAAATGGAGGCACCGGTTGAGCCGATTACCGAAACAATGTAAATTAAAAGACAGTACATCCAATTTCCTTCGCCGACAGTGGACAAGGCTGCCGTTGATATTATTGCAAGGATTACGAAGAAATTAAAA
>DAINSS010000001.1:155857-170455 GCA_036741195.1 Clostridiaceae bacterium
TCTTATATCCCTTATAATCGGCAAGACTTCCAAGTATAGGCGCCAGTATAGCTATAATCAGTGTTGCTATTGAGTTTGCATAGCCCCAGTAAGCCGTGGATTGTGCTCCATCCATACCTGATGCGGCAACGGATTTAAAAAATACAGGTAAAAGTGCGGTGGTTATTGCTATTGAATACGCAGAATTACCAAAATCCTGAAGTATCCATGCTCTTTCTTCTCTTGTCATAATATAATCTCCGTTTCAGACATTTACTTGTCTACCATTATAATAAGTCGAATCTGCTATTTATACCAATCAATTTTTACAATTAAATGACAACTTGGTTTAAAATAAATATAATGAATGTAATACGATTACAGCAAGACTTTTAACCATAAAATAACAATGTTAAAAAGGAGGAGTCATGGAATATCTTATAAAGGGGACTCTGGTTTTCACCCCTGACCCTGATACCTTCACTGTTTTGGAGAAGCATTACCTCCACATACGTGACGGTAGGATTGTAAAGATACTGAACAATATACCTCAAGAATTAAGCAGCCTGAAAGTAGATGACTATGAAGACAGACTAATTATTCCCGGTTTTACTGACCTGCACCTCCATGCTGTTCAATATGTCAACAGGGGTATCGGAATGGATATGGAACTGTTGGATTGGTTGAATGCCTATACTTTTCCTGAAGAAGCACATTTCGAACAAAGAGAATATGCCGAAAAAGTATTTAAAAGCTTCATCAGGGATCTATGGAAAAACGGAACACTTCATTCCTGTGTTTACTCAAGCATTCATAAAAAATCCTCGGAAAAGCTGATGGATCTATTCATTGAGTCAGGCTTGAGCGCTTATGTGGGAAAGGTAAACATGGACAGGAATTCAAGTCCTGAATTAACTGAAGATACCTCAGATTCTGTCTGTTCCACCTTGGAATGGATAAAAAAATACAAGGACAGGTCTGATTTAGTAAAGCCAATTATAACTCCGAGATTTGCTCCTTCCTGCTCACCGGAGCTTTTGGACGAACTGGCACAATTGGCTGATACCTACTCTCTCCCGGTTCAATCACATCTTAATGAGAATAAGAAGGAAATTGAGTGGGTTGCCAACCTGTTTCCCGAAGCATCAAACTACTTGGATGCCTATGAAAAGCACGGGCTGGTCAAAAACAGTAAAACTATCATGGCACATTCCATTTATAACAAAGATGATGAGACTGATGCCTTCGTCCGTGAATCTGTTTTTCTGGCACATTGCCCCACCTCCAATCTGAATTTATCCAGCGGCATAATGCCAGTATCAAGCCTTTTAAAAAGAGGAAATATAAAAATCGGCTTAGGATCCGATATTGCCGCAGGTGACACTTTGTTCATTCCGCAGGTAATGCGGGCAGCAATTCAAAGCTCAAAGATTCTATCACTTTATGATAAAGATAATGAACCCCTTACACTGTCCCAGGTCTTTTACCTCGGTACAAAGGGAGGAGGAGAATTTTTTGGCAATACAGGTTCTTTTGAGGAAGGCTGTTATGCCGATTTACTCATATTGGATGATTCGGAAAATACGCAGTTTCGGGCACTTAGCCCAATTGAAAGACTTGAGAAATTAATTTACACAGGGGATGACAGGAATATAGCTTCAAGAATACTCAGGGGAAATGAAGTTTCTTGTCCCTTCGAATAAGGAGGCACATGGAGAATATCGTCAAAAGAAATGATATTAACAGCAGTTTGGATGATTCAGACTCAAACTATGTTGAACAAATTAAAATGTTGAAAATGAAGAAAATCATTGATGTCGCTCAGGGCCATGAGCCTGCGGACGTGGTTTTCAAAAACGCAACCTACTTCAATCCATATACCAAAAGCTTTTTAAAGGGTGATATTGCAGTTTCAGACGGCTATATTGCCGGGATTGGAGAATACGAAGGAAATACGGTAATTGATCTGGATGGGTTATATATAACCTCCGGCCTCATTGACTCACATATGCACATAGAATCAGGTATGGTCACACCGGGAGAATATGCAAAGGCGGTTTTGCCAAGAGGTGTAACCACCGTGATTGCCGACCCCCATGAGGTAGCAAATGTCTCGGGTCTGCAGGGTATTAAATTCTTAATGGATCAAAAAAATACTTCTCCTCTGGACATCCGCTTTATGATGCCGTCCTGTGTACCGTCCTCTCCGCAGGAGGACAGCGGTGCTTCTTTATCATGGGACGAGCTGGGGTCACTTCTGGAGAATGAATCAGTGTCAGGCTTGGGAGAAATGATGGATTTTCCTGCTGTCATAAATAAGGATGAGGACAAGCTCACAAAACTCATAAACTCAAACAAAATGGTCATTGACGGTCATGCACCCCTACTTTCAGGCAAGGGTCTCAATGCGTATATTGCAGCCGGGGTATCAACAGACCATGAGTGCTCCACAAATGAGGAAATGGAAGAGAAGCTGAGACTTGGCATGAGAATCCTGATAAGGGAAGGTACCGGAGCTAAAAACGCTCTGACACTTTTAGACAGCGTAAATGAAAAGAATATGGACAGGATACTTTTCTGTACCGATGACTGCCACCCTTCAGATTTATTAAGAACGGGGACAATAGATAATATAATCAATATGGCTATATCAAAGGGCTTTAAGATGGAGGATGCTCTTTTAATGGCTTCCCATAATCCGGCTTCCGCCTACGGAGTTAAAGACAGAGGAGCTATAGCCCCCGGGAAAAAAGCAGATTTTGTTGTGTTCAAATCATTGAACACCTTTAAAGCAGAAGAGGTTTATGTTGCAGGGGAACTTGTGGCAAAGTCACAAAAGCCTCTATGGAAATCAGAAAATCAGGATGCTGCACTCCCGACCTCAATAAATCTTTACCCATGGAAAGAAAAAGATCTGGCAATTGAAATAAAAGACGGTAAAACCCATGTCATGGGTATCAGGGAAAATGACCTGACAACGGATCTATTGGAGATCCAACTGGAAAATGGCATTTTCAAACCGGATTCCAAATATTCAAAGCTGGTACTTATGGAAAGACACCATGGTTTACCCCTGCTCGGAAAAACAATTATGGCAGGCTACGGAATAACTGATGGAGCAATTGCCTCAACTGTAGCCCACGATGCACACAATCTGATAATTTCAGGGGATAATGACGAGGACATAATTCTTGCTATGGAAGAAATTAAGAACATCAAGGGCGGACTGGTTCTGACTTCAAAAGGAAAAGTCATAGGTTCACTGGCACTGCCTTTATTCGGATTGATAACCCCAAGGGATCTCCACGAAGTGAGTTCAGAGCTTGAAGCTTTGGAAAACATGGCGCATGACGTACTCAAGGTTAACCCTAACCTTAACCCCTTCCTCCAGCTGTCATTCCTTGCACTGCCGGTAATCCCGGATGTCAAGCTGACCTGTAAGGGGCTGTACTCCCTGATCCAAGGAAAATATCTCTAACCTTATTATTAACAATACTTAATCCTAAAAAAGTCTGTGAAGAAATTTCTGTAGATAGAGATTTCTTCACAGACTCATTTAATTTATTTCATAAACAATATGCTTCCTAGATTACTACTTGCTCGCATTATAAAATATCCTATTATCAGTGAAGCTATAATTATACTAATTGAAATATGAAATATTTTGAAAAACTCTTTAATTTTTTTCATTTTACCCTCTTCAAATTTTAATGATACATTTCGACTATACCGTTAGAATTAAAACTTCTTCTATAATAAGCTTTTACTCCAACAGTAGAGCCTACAGAAAATCCAGCCTATGCCAACATATCCACCTTGATAAGAATTTATTTGTCTAAATGAATCATTACTGTAAAATTCAACAATCATATAAAAATCGATTGTTGTTCCTTCATTATCCGAGACTCTTTACTCTCAGTGTCTCTAAAACTGGCCAATTATTATCAAGAATATATGCATTTTCATTCATACCTTCTATTTCGTATTTGATATGAACTTCATTTGGATTGTAATCATCTGTTACAAATTGAAATTCAGAAAAATTAAAAAGCTTTTTTTTCTTGAGTTTCTACAGTGATGCTAAATGAAAGCAGCATCAAAAAAGTAACTAAAAAAGATAGAAATTTATTCTATTTTTTCATAGTGCATTCCCTTTAATGACTAAAACATCTCATATATGCACCTCCAATTCTTTTACTAGTTGACATTTACAAGAAGAGTATCTCTAACTCTCTGTGCCATCTAAATCAAATACTATATACAAACATCTAAAGCATCTGCTATATCATTTGCAGTTTTTGAAGTAGTATGGACTTCCCTGTCTCTGGTTTAATTATACTTATTCTTGATACTCCAACATTGAGTTAAAATTAACATACCATATCTTTTTACACATGTCATCCTTGCCCAAAATCCCGGTCTGTCGTACTGGGTACCGCTAATTAGCCCTCTGTAAAATGTAATATTGGTTTTAAAATTCTTTTTTGCATATTGATCAAGAATTTTCTATTGATATACAATAGAAAATGTTATTAAAAGGAGCTGTCAGATTATTAGAAATTGACAGCTCCTTTTGGCTTATTTGGCTATTAATGTTTTTAATTACTCATAATATTTCTTCAAAATTACAAAGCGTGAGTAAACTTCTAGTAAAGGCTTATGAATTTATCCCAGGTATATGGAGTTACACTTTCGAGTATGCCTTGGACAAACACTCTTTTTCCGCTGGTACCGCTGTAATAGCAGGTCATAAGGGATAACACGGGTCCTCCTGCATCATACGCCACCTGATCCTCAATAAGATGTGAATCAGTCTCATCTACGACAATATTGTCATAAACCCGATAGGTATAAATATTTGTTTTATCTGTAATATACATCATGGTTCCGACTCCAAGATCTATAACCCTGTTGAACAGAACTCCGTCATAGGCGCTGTAATGCCCGGCAATCGGATAGTTTCCGGATCCCAATACCTGGTCATAACGGAGGGTTCCGGCTCCTAAAAGCAGATTATCATTTAAAACCCCTCTTAAAACAGCCATTTCAAGATTAACCGACGGTATTCTCAATATGCCGATTATATAGTCCTGGGTATATGCTTCGCTTCTCGGGACTTCTTCTGAATCACTGCCGTTGCTGCTTTTGCTGTTATTGTAAGAAGCCTTCCTCATGCTCATCTGGAGCTGTTCAAAGGTTTGATCCACAGACAGGGCTTTTACCTGTCCGAAATCCCACATATCCTCGGTAGTATTTGTGCTTTCCGTATTCTTTTTTATATCTTCAGCAGTAACTTCCTTAATGGCATTTTGTGTCAGTTTTTCTGATTGAGATTTAATATAGTAATTACTGATTTGATTGGAGAAAATCAAAAGTAGTGCCACAAGGATGATTAAGACTGCAATAATCTTTTTCGCCATAACTGGTTACCTCCTGTGACACTAATTTTAACATTAAAATATGAATTTGGTTTTAATTTTATCTCATTATTGCCGCCCCAATTGGGTAGCCGATAAATAATGAAATCAATACGCTTAATACCATGAGTAATGAACCATAAAGGAACAATTCCTTGGTGTTAGTCCAGCCCGATCCCCCCGCTATTGCAACGGATGGCATTGCCGGCGGTGTAGCAAAGGCATAAGATGCAAGCATACCTATCATAGAAGCAACTGCAGCTCCGTTGATTCCCGGAAGCTTTAAAAGTATCGGTGTAGCAATCGTTGTTACGACTGTTGCAGTTACTATATTTGATGAAAGGTTAGTCTGAACCGCTGACCACATTAAAAATACAAATATAACCAGCATTGGTGACAATGATGCTGCCACAGGTCCTATTGCCGAACCAAGATATGCAGTAAGTCCGATATCCTTGTTTGTCATAACCGCTCCGATTGCCAGGGCTGCACTGCATATAATTATACTTGCCCATGGAACTCCCTTGCTCATTGCATCCTTGAAATTCAAGATCGGTTTTCCGTTGTCAGTAAATATTGAAAGGGCAATTACACCCAAAATCGGCGGCATGGAAATACCAAAGGAACTTATATATTTAGACAGAGAAGGTAGAATCGACTCTGTCAATGAAGGCAGAACCCATAAAATTACAACTAAAGAGAATACGGCAAGTACTACCTTTTCCTTATTTGTTATCTCAGGAATATCTTTCCTTAAAGAGCTTACATCAAGGTTCTCAATCTTTGACATATCAGGTTTGAAAACAAATCTGAACATTGCAAACATAGCAATCATACTCGCTATTCCGACAGGAATAGCCATCAACATATATGAACCGTAATCAATGGTGATTCCTGCCACCTTTTCATATATACCCATGGCTATCAACGGGAATACATGGGCAATGGGGGTCATACCTGAGGATATACCGCATATGAACACTAGACCCATCATCAGCAAAGCAGCAGCTTTATCTCCCTTTTTAAGGCCAAGGAGCAGGTAAATTTCCTCCAGAATCGGAAAATAAATTATAAAAAGTACGGTTGGGGATATGAATAATCCAAGTACAAGGATTGAGGCAAACAGAAGAGAAGTAAATCTCCAAGGGTTCTTTCTTGCAATATTATTATCAATGAACCAGATTGCAACTCTTCTGATAAAGGTTGTTTTACTTAGTTCATAGGTGCAAAGAAAGGTGAATAGCAGGAAGGCTATTGTTTCTGAGCCCAGGGAGCTTGCAAGAATACCTTTCATATTCTGTCCCGGTACGAAGGCAAGTGCGGCTATGGCAAGACAGCTTGGCCAATCTATTGATTCAAACAGCCACAGCAATAAAACTCCGATAAAGATACCGACAACCTGCATTCCGCTTTGGGTCATGCCGGCAGGCGGTGTCAAATATTTGAAAAATAGGATGAATGCAAGAGATACTGCAATAAGCGTACCTCTTTTTAAGTCGATTTTCATTTTATACTTCCTCTCAATTAAAAATTAGTTCCAAAAGTTACATCCACAATTATAGTTGTTTACCGTCGGAACCATCAAATCGGGGGTCCGACTTAATTAGCTTGTCACTTATGCTTCCTCCGAAAAATAATACATTATTACTATAAAGAAAAACCCCTGCTTTGACAACATAAAATTCATTCTAAATAAAAAAGCTCTCTATTTAAAGAGAGCTTTTACACACTTTCATTTATTTAAGCTTTATTCTTTTAATAGTTAAAAAGTACAATCGGCTTAATCAGATCCCTTGGTTTTTCTGCCATTACCTTGAATGCAGCTTCGATTGATTCAAGTCCGTTGAACCTATGGGTAATCATCTTTGAAGGATCAACCCTGCCAAATTCAATCAATGAAAGAAGTCTTTCCATCCTTCTTCTTCCACCCGGGCACAACCCGCCCTTAATTGTTTTATGTGCAAGGAACCCGGCGATATACATATTGTTCAAAGTAATATTAGCCTCACCTGTAATAACATCAAGCATCGCTATGTTTCCATAACCAAATCTAGTGACTGCCAGTGCATTGTTCAATGCCTCGACTCCGCCACCGGCTACGATACAGGCATCTACTCCTCTGCCGCCCATAATTGTCATTATCTGCTCTGCAACATCACCGTTCTTATAGCTTACTATGTCGGTAGCACCGTATTCCTTTGCCAGCTTTACGCTTTCAGGCCTGGTTCCGATGGCAATAATTCTTGCTGCACCGTGAAGCTTTGCACCGGCAATTGCCATTAGACCAACCGGTCCGATACCGAACACAACTACATTGTCACCGAATTTGACTTCTGCAAGCTCTGAGCCGTAAAAACCTGTTGTCATCATGTCAACAGCCATGCAAGCCTGTTCAATTGTTACATTTTCCGGAATGTGGGCAAGGTTCATATCCGCTGATCTAACCTTGATTTTTTCTGCAAAAGTTCCATCTTCATAGGATGAGAAGTTTATTGCTGTGAAAAGACCGCCTGCATCCTGATGGGTTCCATCCTGAATATCCGGATGCTTCCAAGTAGGGGTAGTACAAGGTATGGCTACTCTGTCTCCCAGTTTAAAGTCTTTGACATTTGAACCAACCTCAATAATTTCACCGATAGATTCATGTCCTAATATCCTGTTTTTTAAATAATCTCCTTCCATCTCGTAAGCAGAATGCACGTCAGAGGAACATGGCGCCAAAGCCAACGGTCTGCAAATAACATCATCAGGACCGCAAACATACTCCGGTTTATCCAACCAGCCTACAACACCTTTAGAAATTACTCCAAAACCTTTCATATCTATCAATTTAACTCCTTGTTAAAATTTTATTGATTATGATTACATTTTAACACTCTCTGCAAAAACTTCAAGACTTATAAGGTTAATTAAAAGGCTGAACTTCGAAATATTATCGGCTTGCTTCAATAGTTTTTTGGTGCTGTTTAATACATTCCAATGACACACCCATCCTGATACTTGAATCTTTCAATTGTTTTAATAATAATTTTTATTTTTTAGTTATTAAATTATCAATTTTAATATTGGTGAAAGTATTTCAAAATAAAAGTATTTGTTCTGTTATTTTTTGATTTTAATGTAAAAATAGGCAGCTTACCTTTCAGTAAGTCGCCTATTTATTATGCTGCTGTTTTGTTTTAATCATTGAACCTTTAACAGTGTTTCCATTTATCCCTTCCTCCAGGTTCTTGGATGGAGGAGTACCAGTACCGGGAAAATTTCAAGACGTCCCATTATCATACCGATGGATATTGTAAATTTAGCCGGATATGAAAGCTGGGCATAATTCCCTGCAGGGCCTACCATATCAAGTCCTGGTCCGATATTGTTGAAGGTGGCGGCAACTGCACTGAAGGCTGTTAAAAATGTAGGTGCAGAAAAACTGACAATCAAAACCAACACAACAAAAACAAGAATGTAGGTTGTCAAATAAAAGCTGGTTTGCTGCTGTATTGCCGGAGTAAGCATCTTCCCCTCGAATGAAAGCTTCTTTCTGCTGTTTGGGCTTATGCTCCTGTAAATCTCAATCAAGGTTGATTTGACATAAATTATTACTCTGCTTGTTTTTAATCCTCCGGCTGTAGATCCGGCCATGGCACCGCAGAACATAAGCAATAACAGTACTGTTCTGCTGAATACAGGCCAGGTATCAAAATTGGCAGTTGCATATCCCGTAGTCGTTATTATGGAGCTAACCGTGAAGAAAACATCCCTTACCAGTCTTAAAATTGAGTCATAATAATTTCTGACATCAATGCATATTAATACCACTGCAGCCAAAATAATCCCGAGATACCACTTCAATTCCTCACTTTTAAAGAAGTCGCTTGCCTTGTGGAATAAAAGAGCATAGTAAAGGTTGAAATTTACTCCGAAAAGAATCATCGCAACACCGAGTACATAGTCAATATAAGTGCTGTTATAGTAACCGACAGAGGAGTTTTTTATCCCAAACCCTCCGGTACCTGCAGCTCCGAAGGCATGTAGGAAGCTGTCGAAAACCGGCATACCGCCGATCATGAGCAAAAATATAAGAATCACTGTCATGACAAAGTAAATAATATAAAGTATCCTGGCAGTACTTGAAAGCCTGGCTCTGACTTTGTCAAAAAGGGGTCCGGGTACCTCAGCCTTCATAATGAAGACATCTTCGGATGATACCTTAGGCATGACGGCAATTGCTAAAACCAACACTCCCATTCCGCCGATCCAATGGGTAAATGACCGCCACCAAAGAATGGAATGAGGAAGAATCTCAACATTTGTCAAAATACTCGACCCTGTTGTGGTAAATCCGCTGGCTGTTTCAAAAAACGCATCTATAGGATGCGGAATACTTCCGCTTAACAAAAATGGCAAACCACCGAATAGTGAAAGTAAAAGCCATGCTGCAGAAACTATTACGAAGCCTTCCTTAGCATAGAACTCCTTTTTTGTGGGTTGTGTCTTACTTAAATACCATCCCAATCCTGCAGTCAACGCTATGGAGAATAAAAACGGAGCTAATCCCTTGATACCCTCTTTGTAAATAAGAGCTATAAGCAAAGACGGAGTCATCATAAGTGCTACTACTATAAGTATCCTGCCTATGACGTAATGTACCATTTTTCGGTTCATCTTGAACCTCCGGTTTTTATAATTTCATCAAGATCCTGGAAGCCTTTGACAGTGGTGGCGATGATAATTTCATCTCCGTTTAGGATAGTGTCATCACCCCTTGGGAATATGATGTCGTTTCCTCTTAAAATACATACTATGAGGGCATCATCATTAATTTCCAACAGTTTTATCGGTATCCCTTCGGATTTCCAATGGGAATTTACCTTGAAGGTCAGTATCTCCACCTGTCCATCGGCAATGATCTTGAATTTTTCAAGATTGTTACCTTCAGAATTTGCAGTCGATCTTACGAATTGAACTATATAGTTTGCAATTATCTGATGCGGAGTAATTATTGATTCCAATCCTACATGATCCAATACCTGGAGAAGGTCTCTCCTGTTTACCTTCGTTATGGTTTTTTCCACACCCATTTTATTGGCATATAGAGAGAGCAAAATATTTTCCTCATCAATGCCTGTCAAAGCGATTAGCGCATCGTAGGATTCAAAATGCTCCCTGGCCAAAAGCTTATGCTTTGTTCCATCCCCGAGGATTATTTCTGCCTTCGGAAACTCAAAGCCCAGAATATCGGCTTTTTGAGGATCTATTTCGAGTACCTTTACAATGACGTGATTGTTTAAAAGCCTCGGGACAAGATAATTTGCAACTCTTCCACCTCCGACTATAAAGACGGAATGTATTCTTGCCGGTCCTTCCTGGACCAGGGTGCAGAAATTTTTTACTTCCTTTGCCGCACCCGTGACAGTTACAAAATCACCCTCACAAAGTGTGGTTTCTCCGTCCGCTATCATGACTTCACCGTTACGGATTACTATACAGATCATGATTTTACCGTAGACTTCACCATAATCTTTAAGCTTTTTCCCGATCATTGGCGCGGATTTTCCTATCTCAACCTCAACCATGTCTATCTTACCATGGCCCATGGATTCAACGTTTATTGCAGTCGGGTAGTTAAGCATGCGCATCATGGTGTCAGAAGCTTCTTTTTCGGGATTTATCATCATAGTGATTCCCATACTGTCTCTTAAAAAATCAGCTTTCCCTGAGTATTCAGGATTTCTGACTCTGGCAACGGTATATCTTGCACCGATTTTTTTTGCGGTGATCGCAGCAACGATATTAGTTTCATCGCTTTCGGTAACTGCTATGAAAACATCGCACTTGTCCACCTCTGCATCCATCTGGGTGTCAAAGGTTGCACCGTTTCCCATTATTCCGCCAATATCATAATTATTAAGCAGTTCATTTAAAACTTCTTCGTCGGTTTCAATAATCTTGATTTCGTGGTTTTCTTCAGTCAGAAACCTGCATAATGTTTCTCCGACTTTTCCGCCACCCATAATAACAATATTCATATAACCCGTATATCTTCCCTTCGATTAATAACAAAGCACATCTGCTAAAAAATAATCACTCTAAATATATCACTTTGTCATCTAAGTGTACAATCTATCAAGTCAATACATAACCCAGCTTCATTATTGATGCCAATACCTTAGTTGTGATTGTTATTTTGCACATAAATGAGAAACGGGAATATCACCCTGGATATTCCCGAAGTTTTTGTTTTGATTTGAATCTATTTCTTACTTATCTTATACAGTCTGCCCTGGTCAGTTATGGCATAAAGAGCACCGTCCGTACCTTCAGTTATATCTCTGAATCTCTGGCCTTCCTCGGAGAGGAGCCTCTCTTCTCCGGTTACTTTTCCATTGTCTAATGTGAGCCTTGCAATATGTGAGCCTCTTAAGCCACCGATGAATAGATTGTTTTCCCATTCCGGAATGACATTGCTCTTATAGAAGGTCATACCGCTTGGTGCAATGACCGGATCCCAATAATAAACGGGCTGATCCGTTCCTTCCTTCTGAGTAATCCCGTCTCCTACCTTTGCACCGCTGTACTCTATTCCGTAGCTCACATCACCCCAGCCATAGTTCTTGCCCGGTAAAATCAGATTAAGTTCATCACCGCCCCTTGGGCCCATTTCGCTTGCAAATAAATCACCTGAAACAGGATCTATATCCAAGCCCTGTACGTTTCTGTGTCCGTAGCTGTAAATCTCAGGCAAGACACTGCTTACATCTAAAAATGGATTACCTTCTGCAGCCTTACCATCGGGCTTAAGCTTAAATATTTTCCCATATCCGTTATCCAGCAATTGAGCCATTGCCCTTGTTTTAATATCAGATCTTTCTCCGGTTGATACATAAAGATTTCCTTCCGAGTCAAAGACCAGCCTGCTTCCAAAGTGCATACTGTTGTTGTAATAGGGTATAGCTCTGAATATGACTGTGAATTCTTCAACTGATTTCTCATCCGCTGCCAGCTTCCCTTTTCCGACGGCAGTCAGGGACCCTTCAGGTGTTTTTTCGGCAAAGGTAAAAAATAAAATTCTCGAGGTTTCAAAATCCGGAGATACTGCTACATCCAGCAACCCTCCCTGGCTTCTGTCATCAACCTCGGGAAATCCCAAAATCCTGTCGCTTAAACTGCCGTCAATACCAACTATTCTAATTGATCCTGATTTTTCCGTAATAACCAGCCTTCCATCCGGAAGGGGCGTCACAGCCCATGGAGAATCAAGATCCTTAGTTACTATTTCAACATTTAGTTCGGTTTCAGTCTTTATTCCGCCGATTCTGGTCTGCCCTTCAAATGCCGGCTTATAGTCAGTTTCAGGAGCTCTTTTTTCCACAGGTTCAAGGTTTCCGACAGCTACACTCCCTTTATCACTGCCTGAATCTGTTTTCTCCGGATTGGATGCATTGGTTGCAGTACTTGTAGACTTGATGTTTTCTGCCGGTTCCGTATTACTTTCGGACACAGTTTTTGCAACATCTGAACTGCAGGAGGTCAGGAACATCATTACCAAAAGCAGTCCGATTCCTTTATTCATTATTCTGTTTTTAATCATTTAAAGCCTCCTTATTATTTATCCGTCTTAATCAGTAAATAGCTGAATTTTTTCTGCTATCTTTATCCGTTTTCTTAAGATATTACATTATCTCAAGATTTTTTTAAGATTATTGGACCTGGCAATGTACTTATTGTTAATAAAAAATGGGATTCATTATAGAAATCCCATTCATCAAAAAAATATTAACTTATAGTTTTCAGGCTGAATCCTTTTGCGCTTCAATTTCTCTTAGGAAGGTTCTCTTGATATTGAGGAGGTGTTCCAGGTCATTGACATACTCAAACAGTGCTGCCCTGTGCTCAAATTCCTCTTTTGATTTCGGGAGATCAACAGAACTGAAAATTCTCCTGTACTCGCTTAGTTCGGATATAATCGTTCCATTCATATCCTTGTCGGTGATATGCTTTGAAACGAAGTCTGTAAGGCCGGCAGTCAACTCGGTAAAATCTGTTTCTTCCTGAATGTTTTTAATATATTTTGTCATATATTTTAAAATTTCCAGCTGTTCTTTTCTCATTTCCATGTATCTTAAATAGTATTTGCACCTGCCTTCAGGCTGATTTCCCGCTTCCCAAACAGCCCTTGTCTCACCCGCGGCTATATCCTTCTCAAGCTTCTTCATAAGAGTTGAATCAGGCTCTGTTCCGGCTGGTTTTCTAAGGCATTGTACAAAATCATCCAATACTGCTTTTAAACTTACCTCAATGGTTGATACATCCTCATCCAGTTCACACTCCGCACTCTTAATATGAAGGTTTAGTATAAGAGCTATTCCGGCTCCGATTACCATTTGCAGGAATTCATTAAGAAGCCATTTAGCTTCGACGGAACGTATTGTAAGCAAGTGGGTGACTAGTACGGAACAGGGAACTATGGAGTCGTTGAATCCAAGCTTAACTAAAACCGGAATGAATACTAATAGATATACACCGAAGGCTACTGCGTTAAACCCTATGCTTGAATAAACAACCGTACCGATGGTCAGTGCCAAAACAGTGGATATAACCCTTTGAATTGCAAGATCCTGAGATCTTTTTTTAGTATTTTGCAGGCTCAGTATCATAATGATTCCTGAATTGGCAGCATAGCTGAGCCCGATGGTTTGAGCAATGAATATGGCCATTGCAGCTCCTACGGCTGTTTTCAATGTCCTTAGCCCAATATGCTTCCCAACTCTCTCCATGCTACACCTCCCTACTTAAATCCTTGTCTGCAGTTACCATTATAATTTGATGGTTTACTAACTTCATCTACTTCTTTTACACAATTAAAAAGGAAGTAATCTTTGAATCAAAACTTAATATCAATAGTACACACCAGCTTAAAATCAAAGATTTTCAGCATAGTTTTAAGTGTATTAAAAGTTTGGTTGAAAAAGAAAATTTGTTTTTCAAGAATTTCGCAATTCTTAACCAAATAAACAACCTAAAAGCTGCGGAAGAATTTGCAATTGATACCCTGATTCCAAAATCAGGAAAACCAAGAAGCAAAAAAAGCTGAACCCTTGATAGTATTGTTCTATCAAGGGTTCAGCTTATTAATTTTCATTGGCGGGGATTGAGGGATTTGAACCCTCGCGCCGGTTTCCCGACCTACACCCTTAGCAGGGGCGCC
>DAINSS010000002.1:0-1951 GCA_036741195.1 Clostridiaceae bacterium
TCAAAGTCCCTTCATTTTTTAGTACCACATCAGCACGCTCAAGTTTTCCTTCGCGGCTCATCTGGTTTTTCATTCGTTTTTCAATATCTTCTCTTGTGCTTTTATCCCTGTCCCGGACTCTTTTAAACTGCAGTTCCGGCTCAACATCGACAACAACGGAAACATCTACTTTAAGCCTTTCACTTTCCTCAAATAAAAGGGGTGCATCAACAAATGCAATTTCATTCCCGTCTTTTTCCAATTCATCCAATGAACTTACTATATCCCTGATTATATAAGGCATAATAACGTTTTGGTATTTCTTTAGTTTTCTCGGGGAATTAAAAATCAATTCCCCGAATTTCTTTCTTAAAAGAACCCCATCCTCAAAATAAGAGGGGCCGTATTCTTCCAATATGTAGTCATTGATTTTTGGATGCTTAAACAGCACTTCCCTGGCAATTAAATCGGCGTCTATTACCGGGTAGCCCTTTTTTCTGATATAGGAAGCCACCGTTGATTTACCGGTGCCGATGCCACCCGTGATTCCAACCTTTAACATACTATGCCTCGTACCAATTATTTCCGATGCTTTGTTCTGATTTTAAAATGACATCAAGCTTAACGGCATGCTCCATTTCCCTGTCCACCAGTTTAACAACTCTTTCTTCTTCGTTCTTCTTCATATTGATTATGATTTCGTCATGTACCTGAAGAATGATTCTGCTCTCCAGCTTTTCTTCAATAAGAGCATCATGTACTTTTACCATGGCTACCTTCATAATGTCAGCCGCCGATCCCTGAATTGGAGAATTCATTGCAAGTCTTACTCCTGCGGCCTGGACAATTTTATTTGAAGCATTTATCTCCGGTATTTGCCTTCTTCTGCCCATTATGGTTTTAACCATACCGGTGTCTTTTGCTTCTGCTTTGACATCCTCAAAGTAGGATCTTATGTTTGGATATCTGTCATAGTACTTGTCTATGTATTCCCTTGCTTCCTTCCTGGAAATCTTCAAGTCGTTACCCAGGGCAAAGTCTCCTATACCATACACAATTCCAAAGTTTACGGCTTTTGCATTGCTTCTGTCCCTTGAATTTACATCTTCGGGTGCCTTTCCAAACACCTCCGATGCTGTTTTTGTATGTATATCGACACCTGAGGTAAAAGCATCCTGCATATTCTTGTCCCCTGCAATGTGAGCCAAGACTCTCAGTTCAATCTGAGAGTAGTCAGAGGACAGTATCAACGAATCCTCATCGGATGGTATAAATGCTTTTCTCAGCTCTCTGCCCATCTCATATTTTATAGGTATATTCTGAAGATTAGGCTCTGTGGAGGACAATCTTCCCGTAACTGCCAGCGTCTGGTTGAAGTTTGAATGTATCTTCGAATCAGAATCAACCGCATTTTTCAACCCTTCAACGTAGGTGGAATACATCTTCGTCAATTGTCTGTAATATTGCACCTTCTCAACAATGGGATGTAGATCCGCCAATGAATCCAATACTTCCTGATTTGTAGACCAGCCTGTCTTTGTCTTCTTTCCGTGGGGCAGATCCAGTTTATCGAACAGTATTACACCCAGCTGTTTCGGTGAATTTATATTAAAACTTTCTCCCGCTAATTCAAATATCTCAGTGGAGGTTCTCTCCATTTCAGAGTTGAATTTTACACCAAGGTCATTGAGAATGTCAGTGTCTATCCTCATACCTTCCATCTCCATGTCGGACAATACGTTGGTAAGAGGCATCTCCACATCATAAAGCAGTTCGTGGAGTCCCGCGTCTTCTATTTTTTTGCTTAAATTTTCGGTAAGTGCTTTTAAATACGCGGTTTCAATTATTCTCAGCTTATGGTCTGTCTCATTTATATCCTTGAGGAGATAGGATGCTATCAACTCTTTCAAAGTGTATTGACCTTTGTTTGGTTCTAAAAGATAGGTGGCTATAAGTACATCAAAATCAACCT
>DAINSS010000002.1:1961-12562 GCA_036741195.1 Clostridiaceae bacterium
TGCTTCTTCATGACTGTATAAGCATTTTTTACATCGTAGCTGTATTTTTTTATTGATTCATCTTCAAAAACCAGCCTTAAAGCTTCAACAAATGCAGGATTGGAAGCCGCCTCTCCAAACCCGATGATATACTTGTTATCTCCTACATTAAGATAGATATGGTCTATCTCCCTCTTTGACAGCATGGTATCGGGGTGATAGCAAAAACTGACCAGTAATACATCTGCAGCTTTGATTTCAGCTACTACATCCAGCATGTGTTTTGCATCGGTAATTGTGGTGTAATCACCATTTAATCCGTCGTTTTCTCTTATCTCAACAGCATTATCCAATAAATCCGCCAAAGCCAGCTGTTGCGGTTTATCTTCAGTTGCTGCAACGGCGGAAGAATCCACAGTTTCGCCGATTCTGTTCTTTGCAGCCTCGGAAGCATTAAGTTTAGCCAGCAAAGTCTTAAACTGCAGCTTTAAGTATATTTCTTTAATTTTTTCAAAATCGTATCTGCTGTTATCCTTGATTTTTTCCAAATCAATGTTTGCAGGAGCATTGCACATTATGGTTGCAAGCTTCTTGGAGAAGAAGGCGTCAGCTTTGTATGTCTCTAAGTTCTCCTTCTGCTTCTTCTTGGTTATTTCGTCAATATGCTCATAAACCCCTTCAATTGAACCGTAGGTCTTAATAAGCTCGAAGGCGGTCTTCTCGCCTATACCCGGTACTCCCGGTATATTGTCCGATTTATCTCCCATGAGTCCTTTGACATCTATGAACTGTGTGGGTGTAATTCCAAATTCTTCAATAAAAGCATTCTTATCATAGATTGCTTTTTCGGTAATACCCTTCTTGGTTATGACAACCTTTGTAATGTCCGTTGCAAGCTGCAATGTATCCTTGTCTCCGGATAAGATATAAGGCTCTATTCCTTCACTTTCAGCCTTACATGCAATTGTACCGATAAGATCATCTGCCTCGTAGCCATCCATTTCTACTATAGTTATTGAAAAAGCTTCCAGAAGTTCCTTCATAATAGGCAATTGCTGGGCCAACTCATCATCCATGCCCTTTCTGCCTGCCTTGTAGTCAACATATTCCTCGTGTCTGAAAGTGGGACCCTTTCTGTCAAAGGTTGCAACAATATGGTCAAAGTGGATTTCTTCTTTCAGTTTATTGAGCATATTGATGTATCCGAAAATTGCATTGGTATGTATACCGTCTCCCGTCATCATTGGCGGCAGACCGAAATATGCCCTGTTCATTATTGAGTTAGAATCTATTATCAAAAGTTTTTCCATGTTAAATCCTCCAAGGTTCAATAAGTCCATTATAAAGTAAATACGTAAATTATGCTTTCATACTCTATTAACAAAATAAGACTCATATAAAAATAGGACGCCAACAAAATTTTGTTGTCATCCTAAATAATCCAGTGGTTTTAAATAACTAATTTGTTTGTCTTTCTCATGTATTTAGCCGGGATTGGATCTTCAAGCTTAAAAATAATACTCATGGGCTTGGACCCTGTGTGGCTGACATAATTACAAAGTCCGAGGAAGGTATATGGGCTTGTTACATCTCCATCCTTCTTATATTCTCTTACGAACAGCATTATCTTTGATCCTTCCTTCCTGTGGTTGATATATCTTTGCCCTGTGGGGGATGTATCGGAAGTACTGTGCTGGCTCTGCCAATGGAAGGTTTCAGAATCAATTGAATAATCCTCATACATGGTCATAGGCGAATAATCCTTCTCCGACTTATTTAAAGTCACAAAGAATACATCTGTTTTGATATCTTTAAGGTATGTGACACCCTCTCTTACACTGGAGGGTGTTTTGGGATAACCCAATCCTATGAGTATCTCATCCCTGGAATAAGTGGAGTGAACCTCCAAGGGGCAAAGATAATTCACTTTTGGAGGAAGGGTTTTGACGGAAATCCTGTCTTTGCAAATCCTGAGCATTTCAACCAGTTCTCTGGCAAAGTCCGGATGTTCATTAATCAAGTCTATGGCATCCATACGTTCTATAAAGCCCAGCTTCTCGGACCTTTCGTTCCATACAGTGTAGATAAACATATCCAAATACCGAAGGTCCAGCTCCGTCAAATCAGAGTCATTAAGCCTTACCCCGGTCTGAGATTCGTAGGTTAATATATCCCTCAGAAAATCAATGAGTTTTAACGAATCAAGAAAGCTCAATCTTAAAAGAGCCTTTCTTTCAAACTCAGGGTCATTTAAATATAGGTTTCTCTCAGACAGATCGGCATGTCTTTTAAATTCGCTGAAGGTATCCCATTTATATATATCCTTGAAACTTAAGTTATAATGTTCCAGGAAATTATTGAGAGTAAGTTCTTTGCCCGTATCCTCATTAAAGCTTCTGACTCTTTCAATCATAGAGATTTTTCTGCTGCTGTAGGATGCTTTTATATTATCCAGAACAACCTTTTGAGCTCTCTTTTCCAATTGGATAAAACAACCCTTAGGTACTGAATCAAAGCCGTCTCTTATTTCTTTTTCTATTCCCTTGTGGGTATTTGACAGTAATGCCGTGAATTTATCAGCAAAGTCATATCTCCTGTTTGCAGCTCCGATGAAGTCCAAAACAGTCAGACAATCCTTTCCGTCACTTAATCTCAATCCTCTTCCAAGCTGCTGTAAAAATACGGTCAAAGACTCTGTGGGTCTTAAGAACAGCACCGTATTGACCTCGGGAATATCCACACCTTCATTGAATAAATCAACGGTGAAAATAAACCTTATTTCACCCTTTACCAGTTTGTCCTTTGCAGTTGTACGGACATCTTTTTCAGAATAACCTGTCAAACAAATGGATGGTATTCCCTTTTCGTTGAACACATGGGCCATAAATTCTGCATGCTCCACGGAAACACAGAATCCAAGTCCTTTAACGTCGTCTATATCCGTTACATATTTGTATATGGAGTTTACTATATGATTTGCACGTCTTTCTGCTTTTAATCCGCTTAAAGTATAAATATTGGATAACTCTGTTCTGTCATAGCCGCCCCTTGACCATTTAAGGTCATCTAAATCAACCTCATCACTCACCCCAAAATACTGGAAAGGACTCAAAAGCCTCCGCTCTATGGCCTCCGGCAGCCTAATGGATGCAGCAACCCTGTCGTCGAAGAATTGAAGTATATCCTGACCGTCCATTCTTTCAGGCGTTGCAGTAAGCCCCATTAACACCCTCGGTTTATAGTAATTCAAAAGCTTGATATAGGATTTCGCCACTGCATGGTGGAATTCATCCACAACAATGTAGTCGTAATAATCAAAGGGCGTTTTCTCCGTCCAGTCCTGTGAATTGAAAGTCTGAATTGACATGAATAGATGGTCGGCTTTTTCCGGAACATGCTCTCCAACAAACAGTTCCCCGAAGTTCTGATCCTTTAAAACAGCTCTGAAGCTGTACAAACTTTGTTTCAGTATTTCTTCCCTGTGAGCTATGAACAACAGCCTGTTCCTACTCAATGGGTTTTCTTTTATGAACCTTTTATAGTCAAAGGCCGATATTAAAGTCTTTCCCGTACCGGTGGCAGCAACAACCAGGTTTTTAAAATGATTATGTATCTCCCTCTCGGCTTGCAGCTTCTCCAGAATCTCCTCCTGATAGGGATATGGGTACACGTCAAATAAGTATTTAAAGGACTCAGATGAGGTATACCTCTCATTCTTAAGCTTTGCTTTTATTTCAGGTATATCATCGATAGATACAGTTTCAAATTCTTTTGAGTTCCAATAGGATTCAAAGCTGGCTTCAATTTTTCGCAATGTGTCAGGTAATTCTTTCTTTGTCACCTTCATATTCCATTCAAGACCGCTTGATATGGCAGCCTTGGACAGATTTGAGGATCCGACATAAGCCACTGTGAATCCGCTGTTTCGGTGGAACACATAGGTTTTGGCATGTAACCTGGTTCTTTTTGTATCGTAGGACATTCTGACATTGGTATTGGGAAGTTTTAACAGCTCCTCCAATGCTTTTGAGTCAGTGGCACCCATATAGGTAGTTGTAATTACATGAAGCTCTCCGCCCTTCATGGTAAAATTCTTCAGTTCCTCGTATATAAGCCTTAACCCGCTCCATTTAACAAAGGAAACCAGCATGTCAATTCTGTCTGCAGAAACAATCTCTTTTTTCAACTCCGACTCCATGCTTGGTTCACTTAAAGAGCCGGTAAATAAAGATGAAAAAGCAACGGATGTTTCAGGTCTTACTATCTTACCTTTCGCCAAGGGGTCTTCATCCCCCGAAATTAACCCCAATAGCTGTTTTGCATCCTTCTCTGAATCAAAGGCAGAGCTTTCTTCATTAGTCAATGTCTCAACCACTCTATTAACTATTTTAAGCTGGTTTTTAACCGGATCCTCTCCATGATTTTCAGCCTCCAATGTTTTTTCAATAACATCAGTCAAGTATCTTGAAAGAACCCTGGAAGCCTCAGCTTTATCTATCTTTTCGGTTACACTTTTCAAGGAAGTTTCTTCACTTAGTTTTTTGTCCAGTTCCTTATTAATGACCTGCTCGTACAATCCCGGCTTTAACATAACCCATCTCCCTTTGTCACAACTCATTAAGATCAGTATACCCGGTGTTCCGGTCAAAAATGAAGATCAAAACACAAATCAGACTCCTTTACTTAACAAGAAAATACTTTTCAAAAAAACAAACCCTTCCCTTTGTCAGAAAAGGGAAGGTAAAAGGAGATTTAACTACAAAAGTTAAGGAGAATTCTATACAATGTCATCCTTTGGCAACGAGATAGAACAGAACCCAGAAAGGAAGCGTCAAGATAATAGCTATAATCATCAGTACTCTAAAAAAAGCAGCCAGATAAAACCATTTTCCCATATTGAACCTCCGGGAGTTTTATTACCTAAAGAGTACAATGTTGGTCGGACAAAAAAACTATTCTTTTTCCAAATAAACTCTTAGTTTTTCAAACTTCTGACCAATTCTCTCCTTGATAACTTCATCGCTGATTCCGAAGGTTATCCTCATTTGAGCAAGCATCATTTCAACATCTGCAATTTCATCGATTATGTCATCCAAGGATTTATCCGTAGGTATCCTTGTCACATGCTTATTTAGGGCAACTATAAGTTCAGCACATTCTTCAACGGTCTGATAAACTTGGGCAGCTTCACCCCACTTGTCCAACGCTGTGTTCATCATACCTACTTGAATTGAATCAAACTCCAATCCCATAACATTTTCATCTTTTGAGTGATACATATATCTGTCCTTTATAGGATTTCTCCTTCTTCTACATAAAATTTTTTGACATTGTCCCTATAGTATATATCATATTCTAACTGAACATTTGTCAAACACAAAGCAAATCCCCCATAACAAACGTATGTAATTATAGTTTAATAAAATCAGCATTCAATGAAGTGAAAAAGCTTATTGTTGAACCCCTATAAATTTTTTCTTTTACTCTGTTCATTCCAATTAGTTTGTGTTAAAATAAATTTTGTCACGTGCCGCTGTGGCGGAATAGGCAGACGCGCTGGACTCAAAATCCTGTGATAGCAATATCGTGCCGGTTCGACCCCGGCCAGCGGCACCAAAAACGAAACAGCAGATCGATACCATGTATCTTTCGGCTGTTTCGTTTTTTTTATATATTCAATTTCCTATTAAATAATGATTTTAGCTCTACTCTATCTAGTGTCGCTTTATAATTACCAACCCATTGAATTCTCAATTAATCTGACAGCTTCTTTCACTCCGCCTTCTTCATTTATCTTTTTAGATATTTCTTCAGCATTTTTCTTTTTATCAGTATAATTGTTTTTCATTTCTAATAAAACTTTCAAAATCGATTCCTCACCTAAATCCTTTGATTTCAAGGGTTTAGTAGCTACATTTAAATCGTACAATTGTTTTGCAAATCCCATTTGATCCAGAACATGGGGAACCGGAACTGATGGAATTCCATAAATTAATGTGGCTGCAGCTGTTCCAAAACCACAATGATGAATAACAAATTTACCTTGCTTAAACAAATAACTGTGAGGTACATTCCCACAGGCTATCATGGTATCAGGTAATTCATATGTTTTGAGAGATTTTTGGAAGCCTTGGATTATTGCCCTTAATCCTGCTTTTTTAAAAGCGCTTACAAATATATCCAGTTTTTTCTCCTCCGGAGTATCTTCAAAAGACATGGCTCCAAGGGAGAGGATAACCGGACTATCCCCATTTTCCAGGAATGCAGCCAACTTTTCATCCGGTTTGCACTCAGTATCTTCCTCAAACCAATAACCGGTCAAAACATTATAATCTTCCCAATATGGATTCCTGTTTAATACATGTTTACTGATTGGGATCAGATTCAGCTTATGCGAAATTATTTCATCTGAAGATTTCACAGGATTTAACCCATAAATCTTTCTGATTTTGTTATATGGTTTAGCCATCTGCCTTCCTATTAAGGCCCCAACCAGTTTGTCCATGAATGAATGTGGCTTTAATTTCTCCGCAATCATTTCTTTCTGAAGTGTAACATTAATAGTCGGAATACCCAGGGCTTCTGCTTCTGTTGCTCCCATTTGACTGTGGCTTACAATAATAAGATCTTTTCCTTTGCAAACATTATAAATCTCACCTGTTGAATCCTGGATAATCTTAAAAACAAAATTCATAGTTTTAAGCATACTGACTGCCGGATTAGAATTACTACCTCTGATTATGGCTGCCTCTTTTTCTATATCCACATTGGGACCGATAGGAACAAACATAATTCCGGAATCAATTATAAGATTTCTCCAACAAGGATGTGAGCCCAGAGTTACATTATAACCCTGTCTGATCAATTCTCTGGATAAATATATTAGGTTGAATGTCTCCTCTTGTACCCATGGTAAACATGGCTGTTTTCTTCATAATAAAAACTCCATTCAAAACAGACTAACTTGTATCAACAAATGAACATAATTAAGTGGCTTGTATCCATATATTATACAAACCACTATGCCAATTCAAATTAAGTTCCGGTTAACTAAATTACCAAAAAATAAATCTTAAGTAAAGTTATTTTGGTTGAGGTTTGGTAGCCGCTGTAAAGGTATTGTCAAAGCCAATCACATTACCTTCATCGTCAGAAAATACAATTTTGTCAAACCCCTTGAAACTTGAATCCGATCCCCTGAAAGTGACTAAATATAACTTTCTTTCTTTAATCAGATCTACAAAATCACTTTTGGAACTGAGCTCATATTTGGGGTTATCAGGATCAAGATTTTCTTCTACTAACTTAATATCACCGTTCCACCAGTTTCCTTTCTTGGATATAACCTGTCCCCTTGATACTTTGCTCCAAACTTTCCTTTTGATTCTGTCAGTGGGTGTGATTCCGCTTCCTATAAAAGTAACAGCTGCAATTACTGCAATGAGAGCAAAAATAATTATTTTACTATACTTCTTCATAATCCCCTGAAACCGCCTAATTTCCGATAATTTTTTAATTACAATTTATCCTGATATATCATTGATATTAACTTTGATATCATCATGACAGCAGTTTGATATTACTTAGATGTTGATTATTTATCGCTTAAACTTAGTGTTTTATTTCGGATCTTCCACAGGAATGCTGTTCCTGTATGTATTGTCATAGCCTACAATATTTCCTTCAATATCTGCAAAAATAGTAACTTCGTTTCCCGGTTTATTCGGATTCTCGGGATTGAATTTTGCATCTGCCGGCTCTATATCTCCCTTCTGCCAACTGCTTTTCAAATACACCTTAGCTCCCTCATCCATGTTTTTCCAGACGTTCTTCTTGATTTTATCCGTTTGAGTCAAAGCACATCCTGCTAAGGAAATTGAAAAAGCAAACACCAAAATAAAAGAATAGATTTTCTTACCCCTGATTTTCATACTATCCCCCATAAAATATTGTTCCCGATTGAGTATCGTTTTCATCTTTAGTTTATTTCAAATTTGAGGATTCTTCAATATATACTTAACCATCGGAAGAGTAATGGGAATAATGAATTTTTTCCAGAAAAAATAATACTTCGTGGATATTGTATTGATCCTTGAATTAAGTAATACTTCTTGGGTATTAAAATGTTACCTGATTGAGTAATACTGGGGAATCTCGACTGAAAAATGAGAGAATTGAAGGGGAAATCCGCTTCAATTCTCTCTGGTATGGTGTTTATTTCGCATTTTATTTGTTTAATAGTCTCGTCTTCTCAGCGGCGGCTTCAATTGCTTCTATAATGGCTGACCTGAAGCCCAGCTCCTCCAGTTTTCTTACGCCCTCGATTGTAGTTCCGCCCGGGCTTGTAACCATGTCTTTAAGCTCTCCCGGGTGAAATCCTGATAGAAGAAGCATTTCAGCTGCTCCCTTAACAGTCTGCGCAGCCAGAACGTACGCTTTCTTTCTCTCCATTCCCTCTAATACAGCCGCATCTGCCATAGCTTCCATCAGCATGAAGATAAATGCAGGTGAACAGCCTGTCATGGAACCCGGACCGTCGAACTGCTTTTCCTGGATGAGTTCTGCTCTTCCAAAGCTTTCAAGGATTCTCCTTACGGCTTTTGTTTCTTCTTCCGTTACAAGGTTATTTGGATAATATAAGGTCATTGCTTGGTTAACCAAGGCAGGAGTGTTTGGTATTGTCCTTACAACCTTAACCTTTTTTCCGAACATATCCTCCACATCCTGAGTGGATATTCCCGCAGCCACAGTTACAATTACCGTATCTTCTTTTACAAAATCTCTGATTTCTTCGATAACCTCTTTATATAGGTATGGTTTTACGGATAAGAATAAAATATCTGATTCCTCTGCAACCTTGATATTATCGGTGGAATAATTTATTTTCAGCTTTTCAGCCCTTCCCTTAAGCCCTTCATAGTGTTTGGCGGTTACAGTGATATCCTCTGATGCATATCTTTCAGATTTTACCATTCCCTGAGCCATTGCAGACGCCATGTTTCCAAAGCCAATAAATCCAATTTTCATATTAATCACCTTATAATTTAATATTTTTAGCAGTTCATTCCCTGTTTCGTATAACAAGCTATAATCAATATTATAACATCAAGAGAATGTATTCATTCAATTGGAGGGATTATTAATGGCAAAATTAACTCTTAATATTGATTTTGGAAGTAACAGTGTTTTTGCAGAAATCATTGTAGAAGCGAATATCTCTGACTGCTTCAGATGCTATACAGAAAAAGAATTGATGGAAATCTGGTGGACAGGTCCCGGTTTCAAAAACAAGGTAATTAAATTTCATCCGGAAGCCGGCGGATCTTACAGACATTTGAATTATAACTATGAGGGAGTTGAAGTTTACTTCTTTGGTGTTTACCATGCTGTTAAAAAAGACGAACTCATTATTCAGACCTTTGAAATTGAAAAACCTGATGGACCCCAGGTTGTTTCACTGGAAAAAATCACCTTTGAGAAAATAGATGAGAATACAACAAGAATAGTAAATCAATCCACATATCAAAACACATCGGCAATGGCCATGATCATACCTGAAAACATGGAGAAAGGCTTATCCCAAACTATGAATCAATTGGAAGAATGCGCCAAGGCTCTCGGGGAACATTCCAAATAGTCAATTGCATGTTATAGGTTATTCGTTTTATATTGAAAAGAAAGACAGTGCTAGTTTAAAACTGGACTGTCTTTCCTTATCCTCATTATCAATTTTATGATTCTCTTTAAATCATTTCTTTACGAATGCCTGCTTACCGGTTCAGTATTTTGTCTATGGCTTCGGCTGCACTCATATTGTAGTTGACCATTTCATGCCTTTCGGAGAATTCAACGATCTCTTCAAGCGCTCCTTTTCCCACGGTGATTCTATACGGTATACCGATGAGATCCCTGTCATTGAACTTGACTCCGGCTCTTTCATCCCTGTCATCCAGCAATACTTCAATGCCCTTTGATTTTAATTCTTCATAAATCTTATTTGCCAGAGCATTCTGTTCTTCTACTTTAGTATTGACTGTCGTAATTATGGCCTTATACGGAGCTATGGATACGGGCCAGATTATTCCCTTCTCATCGTTGTTAAGATCTGCAATGACATTCATAATCCTGGAAATTCCAAGGCTGTAGCTGCCTATTACGGGATATTGCTCCTTCCCGTTTTCATTCAAAAAAGTAGCTTTAAGGGCTTTGGAATAATTGTCCGAAGTATCTTTGAATTTTGCTATTGATGTACCTTTCAAACTCTTTAACCGTTCATTTGTATCAGGATAAACATCACCTTCCCTGATTTCCACAAGGTCTTCCGCAATCTCACCGTCAAAATCCCTTCCAAAGTTTGCATTTATATAGTGAGAATTTACTTCGTTTGTTCCTATGACAAGGTTTTTCATCTTGGTGACTCTTTCATCCAAGATGATTCTCACTCCCGGCTTAATACCTTTTGGGCCTGTGAAACCGGGCTTTGAACCGAAAAGCTCTATTATTTCATAATCCATCATCATGACAATATCTTTCTCAGTTACACCGAGATATTTTGTAAGCTTGGGAAGTGATAGCTCCCTGTCTCCCGGAATCATAACAAGTACAGGTTTATTCCTGACCAT
>DAINSS010000002.1:12630-17303 GCA_036741195.1 Clostridiaceae bacterium
GACTGCCCGGCACCTTAAGATATTCAGAAACATCATCTATGGTAATGCAACCCGGAGTTTCCATCCATTTCAGTTCTTCCATTTCAAGGGCTTCTTCTCCGTATTCCAGATGAACACTTGCTACTTCTTCAGTTGCAGCATATTTATTATCATCTGCATACCACAGGGTTTCCTCTCCGCCTTCCACCGGAGCTATGAACTTAAATGCACTTGTTCCGTTCAATCCGGGATGGGAGACTGCTTTAACGGGTTTTAAATTTAGTTTTTCAAAAATTGACTCAAAGATCTTTTGAATTAATTCGCTGCCGGATTTTGCCGATTCATCATCCTTATCCAAGCAGATAACATCGCAGGATAAATACTCCCTTGTTCTTGTCAATCCGAGCCTGGGTCTTTCCTCATCCTTGAACCTTGAAGTCATTGTATAAAGTCTTAAAGGCAGCTGTTTATAGCTCTTAAGATCTGCCTTGACAGCTTCCGTCACCGCTTCTTCATAGGATGGCAGAAGCATGTTCGAAATGCTGTTTCTGTCTCTGAATTTAAAAAGCTCCGAGCCGTATTCCATGTCTGAACCTGTGGATTCAAGTGTGTCCACTGTGTTTATTGTAGGAAGGATTATCCCCTGGAACATTTCATCTTCCAAGGCATCTTTTATTAACTTTTCTATGTTTTCTAAAACCTTCGCCCCTAAGGGTAGATATGAAAATAATCCTGAGTTGGTCTTTCTAATATATCCTGCCCTTACTAAAAGTTTGTGTCCCATGGATTCAGCATCGGCGGGAACATCTCTCAATGTCGGTACAAGCATCTTTTTCATCTTCATTTTAACGGTATCCCCTTTCTTCAGAGTTTAATCTTAATTGGATTTATTGTGTGTATTTTATCTGTATTGTATTGTTCTTTATGTTTAAATGGCATCTGTACTTCATAAAACATATGTGTACAGATGCCATCATTGTTTATATTCTAGTAAGCCTTAGCCATGTATACCATGGTCTTAGCAGGCTTTCCGCAGCAGATGCAGGTATCAGCCAAATGTTCCTGTTTTTCTGGCAGGCAACGGATTGATGCTCCTGTATCAGCCTTCATCTGATCTTCGCATTCCAACTCTTCGCACCACATTACCTTTGCGAATACGCTCTTTTCTTTGAATGCATTTACGAAGTCTTCATATTTTGTGAATTCAAAGGTGTTATCCTGCAGTCTCTTCAATGCAGTTTGGAACATGTTGTCCTGGATTTCCTTCAGAAGGTTCTTTATGGTCTCATTCAGGTTGTCCCTTGAAATTGTCTGTTTTTCAAGAGTATCGCGTCTTACGATTACCACAGTATTGTTTTCTATGTCTCTCGGACCGTATTCAATACGTACAGGCACACCCTTCATTTCCCATTCATTGAACTTCCAGCCAGGGCTGAAGTTATCCCTGTCATCCATTTTAACCCTAAAGTCTTTTTTAAGTTCTAAGAACAACTTGTCAGCCGCTTCCATGACACCTGCTTTATGCTGTGCCACCGGTATTACAATAACCTGGATCGGAGCAACATTTGGAGGCATTACCAAACCTCTGTTGTCTCCGTGGGTCATAACAAGACCGCCTATAAGTCTTGTTGAAGTTCCCCAGGAAGTAGTCCAAACGTTTTGTTCCTGACCGTCTCTTCCCTGGAATTTAATATCAAACATTTTACTGAAGTTCTGGCCCAAGAAGTGAGAAGTTCCTGCCTGAAGAGCCTTACCGTCATGCATCATTGCTTCCATGGTAAGAGTTTCATCAGCTCCCGCAAATCTTTCTTTAGCACTCTTCTTTCCCCTGATTACAGGCATTGCCATTTCATCTTCTGCAACCTGGCGATAAACTTCCAGCATTTTCCTTGTTTCTTCCCAAGCATCTTCCTTTGTTTCATGACAGGTATGTCCTTCCTGCCATAGGAATTCAGAAGTTCTTAAGAAAGGTCTTGTTGTTTTCTCCCATCTTATAACGTTACACCACTGGTTCATTAAAACCGGAAGATCACGGTAAGATTCTATCCATTTTGCATACATATGGTTGATAATAGTCTCTGAAGTAGGTCTTATGAAGAGTCTTTCCTGAAGCTCCTCATCACCGCCGTGTGTTACCCATAAAACTTCAGGTGCAAAACCTTCAAAATGTGATGCTTCCTTCTTTAAAAATGATTCCGGGATAACAACAGGGAAGTATGCATTCTCATGTCCTGTTTCCTTGAATCTTCTGTCCATAACCCTTTGAATATTCTCCCAAAGTGCATATCCATAGGGCTTTATTACCATACAGCCTCTTACTGGTGCATAGTCAACCATGTCAGTCTTCAATACTACATCTGTGTACCATCTGGAAAAGTCTACTTCCATTGGTGTGATTTCTTTTACGAATTCAGTTTCCTTCTTACTCATGATTCCTCCAAAATTTCTCCGATTTTTACTTAATTTTATATTAATTAATACAAGTTCAAAAGACTACCTGTAAAGTCAAACAAAAAATAAAAACACGGCTTTCCTCCAAGGGACGAAAGCCGTGGTACCACCCAAATTTGCCGTTAAGCCTCTAAAGTTATAACGTGACAACCGTGCAAGTTCATTGCAGACTCCAAAAGCGGGATTCATAAACGGATTCTGAACAGCCCTTTCAGTCGGTGGAGCCATTTTCCTTTACAGATCTTTGTTTACTACTTTTCTTTCATCAACGTCTTCCCAATGATTCTAATACAAGGTATATTTTTTGTCAAATGTTAAATTGCTTTTTCGACTTCCGGAGCTTGGTTAACTGTAGCTGGCTTAGTTGAAGAGTAAAGAAGAGTTGCACCAGTGTACAGAACAACTGCTATAACTAACCAACGAAGTATATCAAGAGGCATTTCCTTAACAATGTAGAATGCAAGTGCAACTCCGGCAAGGCCGAATAATGCTATAGCAAGGGATGCTTTCTTGTTGTATGCCTGTTCTTTTATGAACTTAGCCGATGCAACCGGCATCAAGAATGCGCAGGAACCCATCATTATCGGGAATGCAACCTTAGGGCTCATGCCAAGGAAGTAAACCAATGCCATACAAGGTGCATATAGTCCGATACCTGCAGTCATAAGTACTCCAAGTACAAAGTTACCGACAATACCTGCTATAAGCTTAACACCTGTAAGTCCGAGAGCTTCTCCGCCGCCCGGCATCCAGCCTACGATACCTGCAAACATTAAGAATGCAGTTGCAAGCAATGCCAATCCCATAACCAACTGAATCTTTCTTTCAGGAAGCTTGGAGATCAAACCTGCTCCGAAGTAAGCACCGATGGTTGCTGATGCAAGCATGGAAACCAGAGTGATTATTTCAACGTTGATAGCTGAAATGAAGAGGAATGCTTCAAAAACAACTGGAAGTGTACAGGAAACGTTCAAAGTTCCCGGAAGTACTCTGTCCTTTGTCTGCTTGAAGAATCTCAAAAGAGCAGTTGTAGGTGCGAAGGAACCTATTCCCAAAGTATCGAAGAAGTTTGTGAATGCTCCTATTAAACCTGAAATTACAAAGTTTGTGTCTTGCTCAAGATTGTCTTTGTGTTTGTATATATCAATACCGAATAATACGGCGAACCAAGCTGTTAAAGCTCCCAATGTTCCTAAAATTGCTGTTATCATATTTCCCTCCTACAGGATAAAACCATATTTTAATGGATCTGAATCATCAATGACCATGTGATTGTAACCGGTTATGAAAGCACTGCCTGTTATTTCAGGAATAACGGCTTCATACTCTCCAACCATGGTTGTTCCTAATACACGACCTTTGAACAAGGTCCCCGCGATACTCTCATAAACGAATTTCTCGTCTATGCCAAGTTTACCCTTCTTGAATAAGGTTGCCATTTTTGCGGATGTTCCTGTACCGCAAGGTGAACGGTCAACCTGTCCGGCTCCGAAAATAACTACGTTTCTGTAGTTAGCTTCAGGATTAACCGGCTCTCCGTATATTTCAACAAGGTCTACTGTGTTGATATGGCTTAAGGTTGGATGCTGAACTTTGATCTCTGCATTGATCTTGTCCCTTAAAGCTATACCGAATTTCTTTAACTCACCGGAGTTTTTAGGTTCTATGGTATATCCGGAATATTTTGATTCAACTATTGCAAAGAAAGAACCGCCGAAGGAAATATCAAATTTAACTTTTCCGTATCCTTCCAATTCTATCTCCTGATCCTCAAGATATAAGAAAGCAGGTACATTTGTGAATGAAACTTCTGTTGCTCTGCCGTCTTCAACCTTTACATGGGCTTCTATCAAACCGGCCGGTGCTTCCATTTTGACTGTTGTCATCGGTTCTACTCTTTCAACAATGCCTGTTTCGACTGCAACTGTTGCAGCTCCGATGGATCCGTGGCCGCACATGTTGAGATATCCGCCGCCGTCCATGAATATGATACCGAAATCGGCATCAGGATTGCAGGCTGCTGTCAGGATAGATCCAAACATATCATTATGACCTCTTGGTTCGTGCATTAAAGCTGTTCTGATATGGTCAAGATTGTCAATAAGATACTGTTTCTTCTCCGGCATGCTTGAACCCGGGATGTTTGGAATACCACCTACTACTATTCTGGTTGGTTCGCCCATTGTGTGAGAGTCTATTGCATTGATACTTTTTACGATTTTCAATTTTCCCCTTCCTTTCTC
>DAINSS010000002.1:17313-17650 GCA_036741195.1 Clostridiaceae bacterium
AAATAAAACCTAAATCGATGTCATTGTTCATTCTTTAACAAATACAGGTACACTTATCCCCTTAATTATGATGATAAGACTAGTTCAAAAATTTATACTTAGGGTTTATCTACCTGCTGCTTTCTTGCGCATCTTGAGTTTCAAAATGGCTAAAGCTTTCCTTGCGTCGGTCAGATCAATGTTGTTCTCCCCGACTACCTCCGTCTCAATTCCCTTTTCAGATTTATTGATATCGACGATGGTATCCATATACTTATTGGTCACAACGAATTTGCCCTGGATACCGTTGAAGGTTACTCCGACTGCCGGAATATCCCTTTTCCCTATTTCACTGAAG
>DAINSS010000002.1:17660-41588 GCA_036741195.1 Clostridiaceae bacterium
AAGAGATTCTCGAAATCCACATGAGAATTTCCCCAGCCATCCATAGAGACTATTACACCGTCTGCCCTCATGGATTCCAACCACTGTGCAGTTCTTCTTCCGACAAGTACTTTTTCTTCATATGCATCGGGAGTTCCGGCTATTATGATTCCTAAAAGATCTACATCCGTATCACTTGAAACCACATTTAACAGAGGATCCCTGAAGTGGTGAAGACTTGTCTCCTTAGTTGAAGGTCCTATACCCATTTTCTCCCTCCTACGACATGGCTCTGATGGCGCCGTCCCTATATTCATTCGGGGATAATATAGCGGGCATGCATTTCATGTCTATTATTGATATTCCGTCAGTGCCTGAGGGTTCATTTGAAAAGAGCATGGTATCATACATGGCACCCTGTCCGGCTACCTGTTTGACAATAACCACCTTGTCCTTTCCTTCCCTTATCTTGTCGTAATATTCATGGGTCTCATCAGCATCCCTTGCATCCAGTTCTTTAAGTACATCCCTTAAGAGTGATATATATCTGTCTGTGTACGCGAATGCAGATTCCGGCAGGATTCTCTCATAGGGTTGTCCCCCCTTTAAGACCACCTTGATGTGGATTATAAGATCCTCAACAGATGGGGTCCCACATTTGCCAAGCTTTAACTGTTCCTTCAAATTTCCTTCTGAGGAACCAAATTCATGCATTTGTCTTCCATCCTCATCTACGCCTGTGAGCATGACGTAGATTCCGGTGAAGGTATGTGTCACACCTTCACCCAATCTACCAAGAACCTTTGCTGATATAGGTATGATATCCATGATTGTATCAACATATCTGTCATGATCACCGGGGTGTATGAGTTCTATATCGGCTGATTTAATCAAACTTTCCGTTATTTCAGGTTTCTCGGGCAATTCCAAAAATCCCTTTTTAAAATTCCCCTTTCCCGAAAAACCTGCCTTATTGACATGAAATACCCTGATCATCAACCTTCTGAGATCTCTCGTACCCACTGTTGTCACCGTTAGACCTTTGCAACGTACTCGAATGGTAACGGAACTATCTTTCCTGTTGAATCAATCTTCATCAACTGTTCTAATGTAGCTTTTACTATTGCTTTCTGCATTTCCGGATTGTTAGGTTCTCCGGCATTTGCTCCCATTGGCACTCTCGGAGCAACTGCTCTCGGAGTTCCGTTCTGTCTTACTACCGGTGGTAGTGCTGCAATTATTATTGTAGGAATACCCGATTCCTCTATGGCCCTCTGTACTATTACAGCTGACCTATGACAGGTACCTCAGCCAGCGGTCATGATTACGGCATCAACGCCTTCTGCTTTTAGCCTTCTTGCTATTTCAGGACCGGTCTCGTCATGGAACTTAGCCTGGTCTCCGCCGCCGCCCATGAAACCGAAGTGCTCAGGTGCAACTGCCTTAATGAAACCTTCTTCTGCAAGTTCCTGAAGTCTTGTTATCGGGAACATACAGTTGATGTCCTTATTAACGTCTCCGTTGTCATATCCACCGTGGGATACCATTAATTCCTCAGGTTTTACATCTCCGGGAACCATCCTGAAGGATGAGTCTCCGGCAAGATTGAACCTTGGATCTGTTTTTAAGTGTATGCCTGCTGCTGAAGCCAGGGCGATTGTCATGTCTTTTAATTCTCCTTTAACCGGGGTCCAAACCGGATCAGGAGTAATTGGGACGAATATTTCAGACTGAAGTCCCTTAACAATGGTTAAATTCATTTTTAAGCCTCCTATATTTCGCTTTTCTGATTTTCTTTTTCTATGACCTCTCCGGATAAAACCTCAGGGTAGCTCATTAAAAAGCCCACCTGCAATCCCTCTTTTAACTCGTAGTCGGTAATCAACATACGAAGCGGAATCTTAAGTTCCCCCATTCTGCCTTTAAGGTCAATTGATACACTTACATCAGTAACTCTTGTAATGATACCTTCAACATATCTTTCAGTTGAGGTATACTTCAGATTTTCCATTAGTTTTCCTTTTCGTAGATTTCAGCACGTTTACGGCTCTTCTCTAAAACCTGCTCATTATCTTCCAGGACCACTTTTTTGCCTGTGGCTTTTTCTATGAGTTCAACATTGTTCAATTTAACATTGTTGTTCCATTTTCTTTCAGATTCTAAAATTTCTTCTCCTGCCATGACATTCTTAATCATTGCCATTGCTCTTACTGCATCCTCAGGTGAAAGTGTGTTGTTGCAAAGTATTTCGTTTTCTATACCCTGCTTGGATTTGTTGTTGTCAACCATGTACTTCATGTATTCATTTCCTACAACCAGGGCTCCCTGAACTGCACAGAATGACATACCTACAACCGGGATACCTCTTGAACCGACTTGCTCATGATGTGATGCAAAGTCGATGTGGTTGTTTCCGAAGCCTTCAGTTGTAATGATGACTCCATCCGGATCTATTGCTTCCGCGATCATTCCCATTCTCTTTGAAACATAGAATTTCTCTGAGTTGATCTGAGGTGAACCGACAAACAATACTCCGCATAAATCCACTTCTTCATCCTTCATTGCTTCTAAAACAAGAGGTTCTCTGAAGTAGTGTCTTGAAGTTTCCTTTGAAGCAGGTCCGATACAAGTTAATGCGTGGATACCTCCGTCCAATACTTCAAGAGGAGATAACATAACCGGTACGTTTCCTAAGTCAACGTTTGGTTTTGCTCCCAATGTTCCTACCGGTTCAACTGGCAGGATCAGGTTGTCATGCATTGCTCCCTGTCCCATGATTTCTTTGACTATGAGAAGCTTCTTTCTGCCCGGTCTTCTTACCTGGTCGATAACTTCAGTCTTGTCAAAGTCTACTGCAGCTTCTTTAAGTACTTCTCTGATTTCCTGAGTGATATAGTCGGAAGCTTTATGTGCAGCCAATGGGCCCGGTCTTTCCATATTTGTATGAGCCTTTATCTTGACTTCAACCTTTATAAGGATTTCTCCCTTGTCAGGAGCTCCCGGTCTTCCCCACATGATGTTTCTGTCCAAAGGTCCTTCTGATGAACCGAACTCACCTATCTGGACTCCGTTTTCATCTGTTCCTGTAAGCATCATTATGGCACCGTCAATCAATCTTGTTGTTCCTGCGCCTAATTCGCCTTCTTCTTTAACGGCTATCGGCTGGATATCCATGATTGTTTCTGATTCCATTCCGTAATCGGCTGCAGTTACAATATCAATCTTTAAATCTGTAACCAATGCCTGGGAGTCTGCTGCTTCCTTTTCAATTCCTTCTCTGAGGATTAGAGTGTGACCTTCAATTTTTGTCTCAGGTCCTCTTTTAACTTCTGTTATGTTCAGATACTTTCTGGTTAAAGAACGTACAACCTTGTCTTCCAACTTTTTGGCCGGTTCAACAACCGCACCGGGTACTGCTGCCGCAGTTACTGCATTGGAAGCAACTCCCTGTCCGCCGTATACTCCTACAGGTATTGAAAGGTTTATATCCTTTCCTTCTCCTATATGGATTACGATATTGCCGCCTGAAACAGCCTGTGCCGCAACCGGTGCTGCAACAGGCGCAGGAGCTGAAGCCGCAGCCGGTTCAGCCTCAACAGCTTTAACCTCTTCCTTTGCTGACTGAACTGCATCAACATCTGCTTTAGTTATAGGTGTTAATGCATCTAAAGTGTTAGTGAGCTTTGCCCCCAAAACCTCACCTATTGTCAGGCAGTCACTGCCTATGGTAAGAAGTCCGGTATCAATCAGATCCGGGAAAATTGCTGGATCCTCAAGATTAGACGCATCGATTGTGATTCCCGCTTCAAAACGGCAGCAAGTTATTGCCGGATCCTTAGCATGTTTTAAGGCGGTTTCCATTGTAATTGACATAATTTCCCTCCTGTTATTCAAAATATGACTATACTATGATTAAATTTCTTTGTACTCTCTTATAACCTCCATGCCCATTGTTCTTAAAGCATGGTCTGTTGCGTGGTGGACTTTCATGTTAAGCTTCGGTGCCGAACCCATTACTGTATTTGAACAGTCTGTACAGTGACCTATGAGTACCTCTGAAGCTCCTTCTTTCTTAAGTTCTAAAACCTTCTCAGCCTGTCCCGGGCAATGTCCTGGGTTTTCACATTTATACTGGCCGCCTTTTCCTTCATGGGCATTTTTACAAATCTGGAATCCTACAACGGTAGCTCCCATGGAATCGGCAATCTGGTTCAATCTGTCCTTTGAGGGTCCGCAGGCACATTGGATTATACCGAGCTTGCCTTCAACCTTTTCAAACGGACCCGTAACTATCATTCCGCCGCTTGTTTTGCTTATGGCTTCATTCTCAACTGCTCTGTGACCTGTATAAGGTCCTCCGATTAAAATCTCACCCTCTGAATCAGTTCTTCCGCCGAATTCTTTGATTATGTCCTCGAACTGAGTTCCCACAGGGTACTTCTCAATCTTTACGGTTCCTTTTTCAATATCCTTAAGTCTTCCTGCGACAGTTACATACTTTTCGATTGACGGTTTTCCAAGATCGACTGCATCTGCGATTGCACTTAGGGTTTCTGTGTTGAATACTATTGAATTAGCTTCTGACGGCAGAGCTCCCGGAGGAAGCAGTATATTTATCGTATCTCTCATCAGTGCTCTTTCTTCTCCCACCGGATAAACATTTCTCAAAGGTAGAACTCTGATATTCTTAATTCCTTTTTCCTTTAAGTATCCTGTTAAGAGCTTAATTATCTCTTTGTGTTTAAACTTGATTCCAAGGATGCCTTTTTCAGCTCCCGTGGATTCCATTGCCAGCTCCATTCCCCTGAATATCTTTTCCGGCTCATCTGTAAGTTCTGCCATATTATGTGATAATATGGGTTCACATTCAGATGCGTTACATAGAAGATATCCACCGGGTGCCAGCTTTGTGTTGAGCTTTACGTATGCAGGGAACCCTGCTCCGCCCATACCGACGATTCCTGCTGCTCTTGCAGCTTCGGATATTGTAGAGGTTTCCCCTATCTTTACAAAATCCTCGGTATTATCGGTTTCTTCAATGGCGATGTATACTTCGTTTACTTCTGTTACTTTTCCTGTTACGGAAGCATGTAGAGGTACGCTGAGTTTATCAGTGATCTCTTTTGCAATTACTTCTCCTCTCAAAACATTCTTTCCGACTTCGACCACAGGTTGTGGAGGAGCTCCCAAGCCTTGTCTTAATCCGATTTTTACAATTCTACCCATAATTCCTCCTATGATTCCATTCACAGTTATTTAAGCAAATTTCATGCCAACTAAAACCGTTTTCGATAGTCAATTTTTGTCAATTACAAAAGCTTGTTAATGTTACTACATTAACAAGCTTTTGATTGTACACGATTTAATTTATCCGGTATTTTATTTGTTAAATTTTAGATAAAAATAATAACCAATTTTCGTCGCATTGCCGAAAATTGGTTATTTTGATTCATTAATCGGTTTCACTCAGTAAACCAAACTTCTTTATTTTATACTGTAAAGTTGACCTTGGTATGTCCAAAGCCTTGGCAGTCTGGGCCAAGTTGTTAAAATTGGCTTTCAGTTCACCCTCGATAATGCTCTTTTCTATCTTCTCCACCCTGTCCATCAAACCGCCGGTACGACCTTCTCCGGTATTCAGTCCTCCGAAGTATTTGACTTCATCCGGGATGGCTTCATAGTTGATTTCTTCGCCGACGGACATTACAACCAGCTGTCTTATCATATTTCTAAGCTCTCTTATATTACCCGGCCAGTCATAGGATATTAAACTCCTCATGGCCTCCGGTGAAATACTCTTAAGCTTTTTGGAATATTTGATGTTGTAGTGGTTAAAGAAATAATTGATTAATTCAATGACATCATCGGATCTTTCCTTCAAGCTCGGCATTCTTATTGTTATACCCTTAAGTCTGAAGTACAAATCAATCCTGAATTCCTTTTTCTTGACCAAATCATCTAAATCCACATTTGTGGCAGAGATAATCCTCACATTCACGGGAATATCTTTTTCTGAACCAAGGGGTCTTACAAAGCCTTCCTGAATCGCACGGAGGAGTTTGCTCTGTTGCTGTATCGGAAGTACCCCAATTTCATCCAGGAACAAAGTTCCCTCACTTGCCTGTTCAAAATATCCGGCTCTACCTTGGCTGTCGGCTCCCGTGAAAGCACCTTTGGCATATCCGAAGAATTCACTTTCAAAAAGTGTATCCGGAATGGCACTACAGTTCACAGAAATGAACTTACCCTTTACACCGCTTAATTTATGGATGTTTCTGGCCATGACTTCCTTACCTGTACCCGTATCCCCTGTAATAAGTATGGGAAGATCCGTAGGTGCTGCAAGTTCTGCTGCTTCCATGGCTTCTAATACAGCCTTGTCCGAACCTCTGAAGAATTCTTCTCCCTGCTCTATTGTTACAATTTTCTGCTGCAGGGTCTTTATTTTATCCATGGCTGAATTCAAGCTGTTCTTAAGCTTTTGGACATCTTTCATATCCCTGTCAGTGGATACAACTCCGATAAGTTTGTTTCCCTTTTTTATGGGAGCTGCACTGATAAGGACATGGGAGCCCGGCTTTGGTGAATGACTTAGATCCCTGAAGGTCTTCCCTGTGCTTAAAACAGTGTCGTCAATGGCATTTGGGAAGAAATTTACAAGGGGTTCTCCTAAGATTTCCTTGGCAGAAACGTTATATATCTTTTCTATGGCTCCGTTCCAGATCAGGACTCTGCCTTTATCATCAATAACACAAATACCTTCCTGAATATTGTCAAAAACCATGGAATATAAATAATTTTGTTCCAGATAATATTTTAGGATATCATCCAAAATCTCTTTTCGGGAAACCTTCCCGACATATACATCATCTCAGTCCCTGCAATAAACTGTGTCCTGGTTTTTCTCCAAAAGAGCCAAAGCAAGCTCATCCATGGTTAGTTTATTGCACGCTTTGATGAAGGGCCTCATCTGTTTTCCCTCTTCCTCTGCGGTCAGCGGTTTAAAATATCTTTTGAGTTCCTTAATTACATTCATGGCGTTTTAAAATATTTTAAAATGGAGCAAATTCGTTGTCTGACCACCAGATTTCTCTTAATCTCTGATATTCAGCCTCGAAGGAGTCCCTGTGTATTATTTCCCAGTCACGGAGCTTTAAGAAGAAGTCTTTCTCCGCCTGATTCTCAGTTCCATCAGCCGCATTCTGGTAGAATTTCTGTGAATCATCTTCCATTTTCATTGCAATTGAGAAGGCTGCAAGTGCCAAAGACATATCATCCGGAGTCAGGTTTGAGAACTTGAATATTCCCGGTGAAGGTACTTCAATCTCTGATAATGCCAATATTTCACTGTCATTACCCTTCAGCAGTGTTCTTATGTATTCAACGTGCTTGAGCTCTTCCTGTGCAATATCATGAAAGGTCTTTTTTACTTCCGGCGAAGTAACCTTCTCTGAGTACATAGTGTAAAATTCATAGCCTTCCAATTCGTTCAAAATAGCTTGTTTAATCAATGCTACCTTTGTGTTGCTTTCCATTTTTCATCACTCCTGTATTTAAATTTACTTACTTTATTTTAATTATAATATGAATCTGAGTTTTTTTGAAAACCTTAACTCTTTATTCCCAAAGATTCACTGTAGGATTGGGATAATCCAATCAAAATATAGAATATTATCATAACTTTAGGTTCCATAAAATATGAATCCACTAAGCTGGCCATGGTAAAAGTGATTAAAGCTATAAATATTCCTTGAAGAGTTCTTTTGGTGCCGTAAGTCAGCTCGGGAATTTTCAATGTACTCCTCAATGCTTTGAATGATCCAAGAATAGTTCCCAGTATACCAATCAGTCCGGGGAGACCGAGCTCTGCCAGAAATCGTAAAAACATATTATGGGCATGCCATATTCCCGGAATATCCCAATCATTAAACAAATCAGGATGAGTATTAAAATACTCTGTATATCCGAACCTAAAAGCACTTGCACCTGTTCCGGTGAGCGGATTCAATTGAAAAAGTTTGACTGCCACTAACCAAATTTTGACCCTTGGTACATTTTGCTCATAGGAAAATATGTCCAAAAACCTTTGCTGTACCGAAGGCATCAAAGCTATTATCATGACGAAAATCAAAAGAACCCACAATAGTTTTTTATTGTACATAACTACAAGGACAACAAGGCCGAAAAGCATGATTCCCAATGCTGCCCTGGACTGTGCGGTTACAACCGCTCCGAGACACAGAAGAGTCAGCAGTATGTAAAAAGCTCTGTCTAGCCTGCCTTTTGAGCCCCTGGCCTTGAAAAATGCCATGAAGAATCCCATCATTGACATGACAGACAATGAATTGGCGTTCTCAATTGTTGATATATGGGCACCCCTTATGAACATGCCGTGACGCATAAAAGTTGTTAAATTCTGATATGCAAGATACGCCATAACAAAGAATAAGCCGATGAACAGTGCATACTGGAAGCACTCCCCGTATCCCTCATCCCTGAATTCATACTTAATGACCATATATAGGATAAACAGGAAGATAAACAGAAATGATATTCCGAATGTATCCTTGAAACTTAGACTCCAAACAGATGATAAAAGAGTCCACACAGTAATTAACAGCAAGGACATGGTAGTTATGGATCTTCTGTCTTTTATTCCGTTTTTAAACCTGGTTCTGGCATCGTCATTCCAGATTATATATATTAAATATATCAGTGTGGCAAAGGTGAACACCCCAATTCCAACGGCTGTTGAAACCAAGGGATAAACAAGTATGAGAATAAAATATATTAAAAATACGATGCTTTTAAAATTTCCGGATAAAGCATTCTTTATCTCGTTTATAAAAAAGGAGAGCTTATCTCCCGAAATAATTTCTTTTCGCATAATTTAATGTGCCCCTGCGTTCAAGTACATTAACCCTATTTTTCGAGTCTTCAATATGATACACCAAAAATATTAACAAAGGATAACAAAGAGGGTACAAAAAGAAAAAAGACCCCTTTCGGAGTCTTCAGTCCTTTATTACTACTCTAAAGTGATAGCTGCAACTGGGCAGCTTTCTACTGCTTCTTTAAGAGTATCTTCAACTGCTGCGAAGTCAGCGCCTTCAATAACTGCTGCCTTTCCGTCATCGTTCATCTCGAAAACTTCAGGGCAAATGCTGGTGCAAAGTCCGCAACCAATGCATAAATCTTGATCTACTACTGGATTCATAAAAATAAACACCCCCATAAATTTTTACACTGTCAGTCTATGTCATAGTTTAATCTATGGAAATAGAAACTGTTGTACAATTAAATTATATTAAAGCTGAAAGATGTGTCAAGTAATTGAACATTAAAATACGATTAATCCTTTTCATGACTGATAAATTTGCTATATCTATTGTAAATATATGTCTCCGGAGGTCGTTTCAATAATTACTTCTTTTCCGCCGCCCCAGACTTTACCTGAGGCTTCTTTTTCTGCATTTTTTCCGTCATAGCTTATATAACCTGAAGTTGAATTTGCCTTGAAGTCATATCCGCCGCTCACTGATATCTCCACTTTCCCGCTGATTGATTTTAATTTTGAACTGCCGCTGAAGGTATTTCCCATTATGACAATACTGCCGGATGTCGTATTGATATCAGTCTTAAGGCTTTCACCCGTAATGATGACTTCTCCGCTTGTGGATTTACCATCCACATCCAAATCATATCCGTTTATGTTAGTATTGCCTGAAATCGAAGTACTTTTAATCACTGTTTTATCAACGGCTTCCACTGAAATATCCCCGGATACGGTGTTTAATACCATTTCCTTTGAATCGGTATCCACAACTATGCTTCCCGAAGTCGTTCTGATTTCGAGTACTCCCTCGTATCCGACGGGTACTGTTATTTCCGCAAATATTCCTGATAAGGACGGTCTTATGTTATTGAATTTTGCCAATTCAAGTTTTATCTGTGTAGCCGAGGTTTCTACAGAATAAAGTTTATCCTCGTTGGATCTTAAAATATCACCGTGGATATCAAATCTGAAATTGCCTGAATCCCATCGTTTAACGGATATATCAGCAACTGCTGTTTCGATTATTATTTTCTTTAAGTCGGGAGTAGTTTCTATGGTTTCTGATTTACCGATATCCATATATTCGCTTGTACCGGAGTTTATGTTCATGTCCCTCAGATTTGAAGAAACCTTCTCAACAATTTTTTGTACTGTGATACCTGAAGTGTTGGCAGATTTTATGCCCAGGTAGAAAAAAACAATGCCGAGAACGAGGGTCAATACTAGCACTGCTTTTCCGAATTTACCCATGGTGCTCCTCCATTCCAAGTATCCTCTTGATCATATTTATCAAAAACAGAATTCCTGATTTAACAATAAAAATATATATGGTGAATATAAAAATGGTAACGCAAATAAACCCCAGGCCAAAGTAGAAAACCGTATCCATGGGGATACCCGCTACCAATTGTGCCACCTGCGGTTCAACACCTGCAATCAAGGGAGCTGATGTAAGTGCTATGCTTACAAATAAAAAGCCGAATAAAATCACCAATCCAACAACAAGTATGGCAGACATACCTATGATTACAGGTACACCCACAATCAGAATGATGATCAGGGCCAATAGCTGTGTAATTATATTTCTGTTTTTCCCTTCCATCGTAATCACCTGTCCCAAATATACTTTAAAGATAGCCTATGTTAATTAACCTTATATTAAAACTACTTTGATATTTGTACAAAATGCAATTTTAAACTAATTACTACTTTTTGGAAATTGTCCCCACTTGAATTGGTTATTGATTATAATTAAAGGTAAACAAATGCTTGATGAACATATGGATAATTGTCCGTTTTATAATCACCAGGAGGATATATGAGCAGAGAAAAAGTATCATTGACACTCAGTAACCTGTTAAAAGGCAAGGTCACCGGAGGTCCGAAGACAATAACCGAAGAACTGTTGACCATGACCGATAATCATGGACCGGACTTAATGAGAATCATGGACATATTGAACCTTCCCCTTGATAAGGAGGAGTTTTATAACTATGTCCTTCTAAAAAGTTTTCCATCCTCCTCTGAATTCAAAGATATCCAGGCAAAGAAAAAGTATGAACTGCTTCTGTCGGTGTACAGAGAACTTACAGATTATGATCTCTCCCTGGGTGTTAAAAGCAAAGCCAATAGCTTTGTAAAAAACCACATGCTCGGTTTTCTTACCAAAGAGGAAATTGCGGACCTTGAAGACGATGAGTATGTAACCTTTGTCAAAGCCTTCAGAGATGACTATATATATGAGATTATGCAGCTTTCCAGCGAAGTCTTCGGGTATAACACCTTGGATCATGTCCTGGGTGTGCACTTTATTGCCATGTCTGTGGGCAGACAGTTTAAGAAGCTTGGATTTGACGTGGATCTAGGCAGAGTATCAGGTGCTGCTGCCGGACATGACATCGGAAAATTCGGAGTATTGAAAAAGGACGGCAGAAGGGTTCCCTATCTTCATTACTACTATTCTGACGTCTGGTTTAAAAAGCATGACATCAACTATATAAGAAACATTGCAATAAATCACTCAACCTGGGACCTTGAGCTGGATAACCTGTCCCTGGAGTCATTGATTCTGATTTATTCCGACTTCAGAGTAAAAAATCTTGAGGGGACGAACCCGCCTGTTATGCACATTTATTCCCTTAAGGAATCCTATGAAGTCATATTGAATAAATTGGACAATGTTGATGAAGCCAAAAAAATGAGATATGAAAGGGTTTATAGAAAGCTGAAAGACTTCGAGGACTTCATGGAATCCATAGGAATGAATTTAGACCCGCATTCTGACAAGCCCATTGTTTTTGAACCTATTTACCATGATAAGCTGGCTCTTACCTTTGGTTCGGAATTGGTAGAAAGGCTAAAGTATTTCTCCATAGATCACAATACAGGAATCATGTACCTTTTAAGGGATGAAAACTCTCTGACAGAGCTTCTGGAGGATGCAAGAAGCGTCAATGAATGGAGGGATCTCAGGGAATATGTGAGGATATTCGAAGAATACTCCACTTACCTTACTGCAAAGCAAAAGGTCCAGACAATTGAGTTTTTAAAAGAAAATCTTGTTCATCCGGAGGATGATATCAGATTAAACTCAGCCAAGGTTATAGGAGAATTAATCGCAACCTATGACGAGGACTACAGGAAGGAACTGCCTCAGGGAGTTGCTCCGGCACTGTCCAGGGTTACGGGCACCACTCTTTTTAAGACCATGATTGATGATCTGTTGAATCCACATTCTCAAACCATCGATATCCACAGGCATATGTTAGGCTACTCCATATCAGTCCTGACAAAATCCGTATTTGAATCCCTCCCGGCTAATAAACCCTTATATATAGCCGAATACAGTGAAATATTCTTAGAGCATTTTAAATATGCAGTGGAGAAGAATTCTGAAAGCTCCTTGTTCTTATTGGAAGCAGCTAAGTATATTCCAAAGGATGCAAGGGCAAGTACTATCCAAGAATTGACAGACTGCCTGACCTGGGGAGACAGATATCAAAGGATAATGACCTTGGAAGTCATTTCAATATACGATACTGATGACATTATAGGTACCAAAGTAATAGACCTTTTGAATGAATGGGCTGATAAGACAACAGTTATGGATTTAACCGTAACATATCAGCTATACAAGCTGTCTGATAAACTGATGCCTGCAAAAAGACAGGCTTTATTGGACATACTGAAAAAAGGAACCTACAGAATACCGGAAGTATTCCTCTCCAACTTAAAAACTGCAACTCACTGGGTTTTAAAGAGAAATCAGCTTAAACTTCTTCTTTTCTACACCATTACAGAAGAAGGCATTTCAACAATAAATACGGCAATACATTTTTGCAACATCATCAAGGTCTCAGCCTATGAGACAGTCAGAAGAAATGCAGGCAATTCCCTTTTGGTTCTTGTCCATTATCTGAATAAATTTGAAAAGAATGAGGTTGCAGTTGAACTTTTGCGTGCTCTGGAAATCGAAGGCCACAAATTCACTGAGTATATTCCCTACTATCTTGGAAGGTTGATACTCTTCCTAGAAGACAAGGAAATAAATGAACTCATTGACGACCTTAAAGAAAAAATTAAAACTGCAAAAAGTCCTGTAAAATCACTTTTGCTTAAAACAGTGGGTACAGCCATAGCATATTCTTCAATCGACCCCGGAGTTAAAAATGAATCTTCAACCTATCTTACCGGTGGTGAAAAACAGGCATATATAAGCGGTAAGTGGGATCTTAAGCAGAAATTCATAAACATATTGTTGTCGGGAATGGCAGATCCTGATTTCAGAGTAAACCAGACCGCCATAACTACAATCGGAAGAACCGTTTTTGGTTCAGACCTGATATCAATTGACAGGAAGAAGGAACTTTTTGACCTCATGGTTAAAAAAATCCTGATTCTTACAAGACAGAGTGAAAGGGATGATTTAAACTTCCTTTCTGATTCTGCTGCCTATAACTATATATATAAGTTCATATCTGATTATGAAATGACTTACGGGGCAATAATTCCTACAAATATAAAAAAATATGCATTCTTTGCAGGAACCTTTGATCCCTTCACCCTGTCCCACAGGGAAATTGCAAGATTGATAAGAGACTTGGGGTATGAAGTATATTTCTCCGTTGATGAATTCTCCTGGAGCAAAAAGACGCTTCCGAATAAAGTAAGGAGATCAATACTCAACATGAGTGTTGCCGGAGAGGAAAACATGTTCCTGTTCCCCGAATCAATTCCTGTGAATATAGGCAATGATTCGGACATTGAAACCCTTAAAAAATCCTTCGGTGGAGAAATTACCATAATATGCGGTTCAGACGTCATACTGAATGCCACTGCCTACGAATCAGGCACCAAGGCCATCAGGAAACTCCCCCACATAGTCTTTTTAAGAAATGAATCAGAGGATAATATAAAAATAATTGCAGAAAGACTGGATGACTTTAAAATACTGGATCTGCCTGATTACTTAAAGACAATCAGTTCATCCCAGATAAGAAAAAACATTGACGAAAACAGGGATATATCCACGCTTATAGACAGCCTTGCCCAGGAATATATTTATGAGAACGGCTTTTATCAAAGGACGCCTATTGATAAATACCTGGCTCAGTATAACGCACTTAAAACCGAATCAGTTACAGAATACACACCGGAACTTTCAAATCTTTTCACCCACTGCAAGGTGGAAATCAAAAATGTGGAAAAGCTCTTAAAGGACGTATTTACAAAGGATTCCGGCCGTGCTCTCCTACTGAAGGAAAGAGGAACCGAGAAGGTAGTCGGAATATCCTTAACCCATTGGACCAGGTCTTCCGATTATCTTAACGAAGTTGGAGATGTGACATGCTCAGAGAAAATAAGGGCAGTTACCCCGGGAAGACTTGCCACCATAGATCTTTCCTTTGTATTTAAACCGGATCCTGTCAGAAACTATTCTCAGATACTTATAACCGAAACCCTGGCTGATTTAATATCAAGGGATTATGAGTACTGCCTCTACAACAATAAGCTTGATTTGGAAGACAAGGAGATAGTTGAAACATTAAAGCTGTTTAACTTCTCGGAAGAAATTGCCCACGACAGACCGGTCTATACAGTCAACATGACCACCCCCGTGGCGCTTAACCTGGATCTTGAGAATCTTCTCAAAGAGCCTTTTAAAAGTGCACCTTCAATCAGGGAGACTTTCCTTAAAGCGAGGAAAAGCCTGCAGCTGGCTCTTGGCAAACTGTTCCCCGGTGAACTTGTCATATCCATTGAACCTTTGATGCTTCACCAGGGTATGATTGACAGGATAACTAAAGAAAATGAAGTTTCAAATATTCAGACTTTCCCAAGGAAACTTGGTGCTCATATGTGTGTACCCTATGGTGATATATTGGATGACCATATCATACCTAACACCGTGACAAAAGCACTTCACACAGAAAAATATTTCGAAGCGGACTTAAAATCCTTTACCATAAAGGAACTCCCCTTCTATCTATCCCTGGAAAACCAGGTTAAAATACTGAAATCCTTCAGCAGGGACTTGATACTAGTGGATACAATTCTACATAAAGGATACAGGATGAAAGCCCTGGATCCCCTTTTAAACAAAGAAGGTTTAAAGGTCAGAAAAATTGTGGCAGGGATACTTTCGGCAAGAGGCAGGGATTTAATGACGAGCAAGGGCTATTCTGTGGATACGGTCTACTATTTCCCAAGGATGAAGGTATGGTTCAACGAAAACACACTCTATCCCTTCATCGGCGGAGATTCACTATGGAGGGGAACATTCCCAAATAGAAACCTATTGCCTTCAGTCAACCTGATCCTGCCCTATACCATGCCTAAGTTTTTAGGAGCCTATGACAAGGAAGGTGTATATAACCTTTCTTTGACCTGCTTAACCAACTCACTGGAGATATTAAAATCCATCGAGGCATACTATAACAAGGTTTTTGACAGAAAGCTCACCCTTAAAAACCTGGGACAGGTCATGACAATACCGAGAATTGAGGATCAGGGTCCCGGCAAAATATATGACCTTACCTCCAGCCCTTCGGTATTTGTAGAAAGCGCTTTGGAGAGCTTGATGAGGATTAAGACCATTTTGTAAAATACAAGGATATTATCCTTTTGAATACTAACTACTGACTAAAACATCAAAGGAGCAAACAAATGAAAAAGTGTCTGTTAAACGGAGTGGAATACCTTATTCCCGATATATATCTTAATGCGGTGATTAATAAACTGGACGGAGAAAAAGAAACGTATGTCATAAATGATCTCAACGACATCGGTCCTTACAGAAACAGTCCGGTTATTAACCTACTTATATGTGATGAAAGATATGTGGGCACCTTTATTTCAGAGAATCTTGAATTCTCCTATAAGGACAGTCAGTTCTCACTTCTGTCCGGATCATTCTGTGATTTTGACAGCGAAAGACGTACATTCATAAGCCTGTTAAAAAATGAAAATACCCTCTTTAGGGTAAATAACATAAGTGAAGGCATCCCTGATTACAAGCCAAGAAGCAGTCACAGACTTCAGATTTGTGGCTTGGGAGATGTGGGAGGCACTCTCCTGACCGGCTTGAGACTTCTGGCAGGACCGGAGATAACTTCAATCGGAATTTATGACAGAAATGAAGAGAAAAAAGAAAGGTGGTATCGTGAAGCCAATCAGATTTTAAAGCCCGACTTAAGCTTTATGCCACCGGTCACAAAATTATCTGAAGCAGAACTCTTCGATACAGATGTTTTCATCTTCTGTGTGACAGCTGCCGTGCCCGAGCTGGGAGAAGAAAAAAATGTGGATGTCAGGATGATTCAGTTTGAAAAAAATGCCGCCATAGTTGAAAGCTATGTAAAAATGGCTCATGAGAGAGGCTATAAGGGTGATTTCTTCATAGTTTCCGACCCTGTGGACCATTTATGTATGGCTGCACACAGCCTTAAGCTTTTAAAAAGCCACCAGATAAGGGGCTTCGGCCTTGGAGTCATGTATGCCCGTGCAGTGTTCAATGCCTTGAGTCTGGGCTTAGATCCCGGTGATTTAAGAGTATTCGGTCCCCACGGTGAAGGCCTCATGGTATTAAACTCCTTGAAGGACTATGATCCCGTAATTTCGGCAAAGCTTACAGAGCTTACCAAAAAAGAAAACATTGAGGTAAGAAAGACAGGCTTTAAACCCTATATCGCCCCTGCAATGAGTTCCGGTGCCCTAAGCATACTTGCCTGTTTAAAAGGCGAATGGCATTACTCTTCCACTCTTTTGGACGGCATTTGGTTCGGTGCAAGAAATATGACCGACGGGGTTTATTCAAGATATGAGTGTATGCCTCTGACCCAGGATTTTAATGAAGGATTGGCTTCTACAAGACGTTTAATAGAAGACTCATTCAATCAAGCCAGAAAGGCAGAGCCATGAAGATAGACCTCCATTGTCATTCCGATGCTTCTGACGGCATAAGATCTCCGGATCTTTTATATGAAATTGCGAAGAGCAGCAACCTATCGGTATTGTCTTTGACAGATCACGACACTACAGAAGGGGCTAAAAAGATACTTGAACTCAGTAAAGAAGATAAACCGAATTCTAAACCCCTATTTATACCCGGCATTGAGCTTTCAACTCTCTACAAGGGAGAAAACATACATATCCTCGGCTACTTCAAAGATGACACATTCCTGGGGGATGAATTCGAAGAAATACTTAAAAACTTCAGGGACAGAAGAGACACCCGGGGTCTTGAAATGATTAGAAGGCTCAAGGAATATTACAACATAGAAATAGACATAAATGATTTGGACCTTAAAAACGGCTCCAGCCTCGGCAGACCTCATCTTGCGCAGCTTATCAAGGAAAAATATCAGGTACCCTTTGACGAAGTATTCAAAAAATACCTGGGAAAGCATACAAAAGCATTTATACCCAGCTCCAAGATAGATACAAATTCAGGAATTGAACTTCTCAAAAAAATGGGAGCGATAGTCATTATAGCTCATCCGGGTGAATATAAGCTGAGTCTTGAGGAACTGGCCGCTTTTCCCTTTGACGGATTCGAATGCTATTATCCAAAGCATACGGAGGAGTATACAAAAGTCCTAACAGATTTTTGTAAGGATAATAACCTGCTCATAACCTGCGGGTCAGATGACCATGGAATACCGGGTGATACAAAACACGGGATACTTGGAAGCACATCCTTTGATCCACAAGATTTAGCCCCCTTCCTTTCAATATTCGGCATAACCCCGGAGGATTTATGATGTGGTACGAAAAACTGACAAAGGAAATGAAAGAAGCTGCAAACCCTGAGGAAGCCTCTGCCATGGAAGCCTATATGAAGCATAACTTCACCTTTCTCGGAATTAAAAAGCCCGTCAGAGAAGCAATCATGAATCCTTATTTCAAGGAACAGGTTAAATCAAAGAAGATTGACTGGGATTTTGTCAATGTAATGTACTCCATGAAGGAAAGGGAATTCCATTATCTTGCACTGCATTACCTCAATAAAATGAGTAAATATATCCTTCCAAAGGATTTGGATAAAATAAAAGAACTCATAACAACCAACTCCTGGTGGGATTCCGTTGATTCAGCCTCTGATTTAGTTTATGCGGCTGTGTCAAAGGATCCAAAGGAAACGGAAATAATCCTGGGATTATCAAAAGATGATAATATGTGGTTTAGAAGAACTTCAATTCTCTATCAAAGGAAAGCCAAAAAAGAAACAAACACTGAAATACTGGAGAGAACCATAGTAAATAATTTGGGTTCCAAGGAATTTTTCATAAATAAAGCAATCGGTTGGGCATTAAGGGAATATGCCAAAACTGACAGTGAATGGGTCATCTCTTTTACTGACAAGTACAAAGAATCCCTTTCCCCGTTATCATACAGGGAAGCACTAAAACATTTCAAATAAGGTTATTACAGGAGAAACAAATTGACATACAAAGAACTTAGAAAACAAAACAATGAGAAACATAAAAAGCTGTCAAAAATCAGCGACTACAAAATGTCTGATATCTCAAGATATATAAGAACACTTGATATAGGCAGCTATCAAAGCGAGCTTTTAAGACAAAACGTGTTGGACACGATGCTAAAGGCAGAGGCTGAAAATAAAAAGCCGGAATCAATTATGGGAAATGACTACAAAAAATACGTGAACAACCTATTTTTAAACCTGCCTCAGGCAACCCCCGGAGAGCTTAAAGTGGACTTTTTAAGGGTAATAGTACCTGCAATCCTGCTTTTAGTGCTCCTCAAGGTACTTTATGAGCTTGCATCCATGATATTTATAGGCAAAACCGCAGTATCCCTAATGGATACTATAAAGGTTAACCTTGGTGATTTCGGAATACTGGCAATTATTATCGGCATTGTCCTTACGGTATTAAACTTTATTGCTGATTCTTCGAATAAAAGAGGTGCAAAATCAAACAGCTTTTTTATAAGAGTGGCTTCCTATTTCTCTTTCACAGGGGGAATTCTGTTCCTTCTGGGTTTGACAGCATTCCTGTTCTTCAAGGATGCCTTCACGCTGAATATCCCAATCATTGCAGCTGTATTGGTTCCGGCTTTGGCATACATAGCTTTCATATTCCTGGAGAAAAGCCTGTCCTCAAAATCAGAAGGCTACACTGTCCCCAATCTGGACAGAGATCATGACGAAATCCTTAATTCAAAGGACAAGGTTAAAGTTAGACCGGAAGTGAAGCCTACGACTTATAAAAAGTAATACCCAAACCGGTCGAATATATCATTGGAACATGTCAACGGAACATTGAATTGTACAAATTAATGAAACTTTTGAAATGAAATACTGCCCGGGTTGTACAAACGATGTACACCGGGCAGTATTTCATTTCTCAATCTTAATTTTAATCTTTATCTTAAACTAACCAATGCATCATAGGTGACATCGGCAATATGTTTCATTGTGGTGTCCTCATAGCCCCTGTAGAGACTTTCGAACCTGTCGTTGAATGGAGTGAGCCACCTTTCATTGATGCCTTCATATCCATGGATTACTCCGTACAATGTTCCGATCTGTCCGGCATTGCAATCTACGTCCTGGCCGCACATGGATATTATATACATACATTCGTCAAAATCTTCTCTTCCGAAATACAAAGCCACGACTTCAGCTGCTGCATTAGGGTATGCATGAATCCAGTTGTATCTTCTGTATTCTTCCTCACATTCCCTCCAGGCTTTTTCCCAGTCATCATGCTCTATACACTTATCCAAAGCAAATTTGACTACAGAGTAATACTCGCTTTCCTTTGGTATCATATCTATGGTTTTAACAAGAATATCTCTGACATCATTATTAACCCAGGATAATGATACTAATACGGCATTGAATATTTCTCCCAGTATTCCATTGTTTATGTGGGATATGGACGCATCCATCCAGGCAAGATATGCTGCAAGTCTTGGGTTTCCCGGTGCAACAAGACCGCAGACTGAACCTCTCATCTGAGCTCCGATCCATTCATTCCATGGATTGCTTAATTTAGCGCTTTCAGGCGGGAAAATACCTCTCTTCAGATTTTTAAGAGCCATTTCCTCTGCAGACCAGGCATAGGTTATATTTCTGATCCATTCTACGGCAATATCATCTGCAGTAACTGCCTTGCCTTTCTTTGATACGGCATCGATAAACGCTAATTCAAAAAGACTGTCATCATTATGGGTAGAAGGTTTTCTAAGATATCCCCTGACTTCTCCGAAGGTCTTTCTGATGTTATCCATTGTATAACCTTCAAGTTCGGTTCCGATGGCACCTCCGGCTATCTGGGCTGACCATGCTGCATGGAGTTTTTCCTTAATTTCTTCCTCACTCAGATTCAATTCTGCCGCCTCTGGAAAGTTAACATCCTTCTCATACTCTTCAAAGGAGTCATAGAACTTATACTTCCAGTAAGGATCATCTTCATTCTTCGGAGCTTCAGCCAGTCCTTTGAATATAAGAGCGGAATATTTTAATATATCCTGGGCATTGTCGGTTTCAAAGGCTATCTGCGCAGGTACAATTAGTTTTTCAACTTCAGAGACATCATAGCCCTTGTTCTGCACAGCCTGTATTGCCCCTATCATGACGTGGTCAGGTGCCATTGAACCCGGAACCTCTGCAAACCATCTTCTTTTTACCTCATTGACTTCTATCTTTCCAAAGTCTACATAACCTTCAATCCAACCTGATTCTTCCGCAGTCTGGATTCTTGGTATAGCTTCATTTATTCCTTCAATGGCTATTTGTCTTGCTGTTTTATTTCTAAAAAGATCACTTTTCTTAGTCATTTTTATCTCCTGTTATCTTCTTTTTCTTTTTAACATTGTCTATATGCGAGTAAACAGTAATGACAACGATGGTAATAATGTATGGAATTGCCTGAACCAATCTTGTGGGAAGATTCATTCCCTGTAATCTGATGGCAAGTGAATCCACTGCTCCAAAGAGAAGGGATGATAACAACACTCCGATGGGATTTCCTCTTCCCATTCCTTCTGCTGCCATACCTATGAATCCTCTTCCGGCAACCATGTCCCTGGTGAAGTTTGAAATATAGGCCATGGACATGAATACTCCGCCTAAACCTGCAAAAGCTCCTGCGATGCCTGCTGACAGATATCTTGTTTTAACAACGTTTATACCAACTGAACTGGCTGCATCCGGATTCTTGCCGACTGCCCTGATTCTTAAACCCATGGGTGTTTTGTATAGGAATATATAACAAAATGCCACCGCAAGGAATGACAGATATGTCAGTAGGCTCTGTCCGGATAATACCGCTCCTATTACCGGTATATCCTTGATTATTGGAATATGGATATTGGGGATTACAGGACTTGGCAGGTTCTGTGACGATCCTTTTTCTCCTGCAAGGATGTATAAAAGGAATACTGTTATACCGCTTGCAAATGTATTAATTGAAATACCTGCAAGGATGTCATTTGTTTTAAGCTTATTTGTCAAAAGCACGAAGAGCATACCGAAGGCAGCTCCGCATACTGCACCGGTCAGCATTCCTCCCCAGAAATTGCCTATATAGTGGCCTCCTATGACACCTGCCAGTGAAGATAAGAGCATCATACCCTCGGTACCAATGGCATCCACGCCGCCTTTATAAAACATCAAACAAGCCAGGGATGCAAACAGAATGGGTGTCATAACCCTCAGGACAGTGAAAAGATAATCCGTATTAAGTATTAGATTTGATAAATCAGACACTCTTCGTCACCTCCCGTTCCATTTTCTGAAGTTCTTTCATCATTGTTCTCTTTCTGTATCCAGCAAGCAGGGCTTCTGCCGATATGAATATTATCATGACTGCCTGAATTATCTGTACGATCTCAAAGGGAACGTCGCTTTGTCTTGCCATAATGTCAGCTCCAATTTTCAGATAAGCGAAGAAAAGTGCTGCGAAAGGCAGGTTCTTTGGGTTATGCCTGGCAATTATTGCGATGGGTATTCCTTCCCAGCCATAACCGGTTAATCCTCCGTATTGGAACCTGTTATACATTCCGAAGAGCTCAACCCCCCCTCCCATACCTGCAACAAATCCACCGATGAGCTGAGTTAAAAGTATTATTGAGGTTGCTGTGACACCGGCATATTCTGCCATTTTATGGTTGGATCCCACAAGCCTTCCCTTAAATCCGAATATTGATTTATTTAAAACCACATAGGAAATGGCTACCACTATCAAAGATATAATCAGCCCCACATGTATCCTCGTTCCTGCCACTATCCTCGGCAGCTCCACTCCCACCGGAAATTTATAGGAGTAGTTGGAGTTTATGGTTGGATCAAGATAAAAGCCATGGATGAAATACAATCCGATATTCAGGCAAACAAAGTTAAGCATCAATGATGTTACTATTTCATTTGCATTGAATTTCACCTTTAAAAACCCGGGTATGAAGGTTATAACTGAGCCCAGAATACCTGCAGCTACTATGGATACAACCAAATTTACCAATGGAGGTGCATTTAGATTCAAGGTAGTAATAGCTGCTGCAACGGCTCCGGCAAATATCGCCCCTTCTGCAGACAGATTGAATAAACCTGTCTTGAACAGGAATATTATCGATAATCCTGCAAACATCAAAGGAATCATGAGTTCAATAACATTTCCCCTTCTTCTGACCGTGGATAAAGGTCCCAATACAAAGCTTTCAATGGCATTCATGGGGTCCTTGCTGACGAGGAATATAATGGCAAATACTATGACAAGTGAGATGCCGATGGCTGTCAGCATCCTTATAAAATCCAATCTTGCAAGTTTATTCTTCATTTATCGTCTCACCTGCCTGTCTTTTAACTCCCAGCATATAATAGCCGAGTTCATCCTCCGTCAGACTTTCAACATCATCAAAGGTTGCTACAATCTGTCCTGAAACCATGACTAACACTCTGTCACTTAATTCCAAAAGTTCATTCAAATCCGCCGAAATCAAAAGTACTCCCCTTCCTTCATCTCTGAAGTGAATCAACTCTTTCCATATGAATTCCTGTGCTCCCACGTCGATTCCCCTTGTGGGCTGATTGGCAATGAGTATTTTGGGCTCAGAGGAAAATTCACGGGCAACAACCACCTTTTGCATGTTACCTCCTGATAACATGCCTATGGGTTGAGACTCATCCGTTGTTATGATGTTATATTTATCAATTAATTTCTCGGATTTTTCTTTAATCAGCTTCTGATTTAAGATTCCTGTATTTCCAAAGTCAGTTTTATCGGTTTTATCAGCAATCAGATTTTCCCAGATTGTCAGCTTTGCAGCAGTACCCGTGACAATTCTGTCTTCCGGAATATATCCAAGTCCTGAATTTCTTCTGTCCTTTATACTGCTGTTTGTAATATCCGTGCCTGCCACTTTTACTGTGCCTTTCGATGGGGATAATATGCCGAAGATGGTATCAGCCAATTCAGTCTGCCCGTTACCTTCTACTCCTGCAATTCCCACTACTTCTCCGGCTCTTAATTTAAAGCTTGCACCATTTACCACCTTTATTCCGGATTCATCATAAACCGTAAGATTCTCAACCGTTAACAATGTTTCCCCGGGTTCACTCTTCTTCTTTTCAACATCAAGAAGAATATCCCTTCCCACCATTAATTTTGATATCGACTCCGGGCTTGCGCCTTCCACATCGATGGTATCTATAGTCCTTCCCTTTCTTAATACAGTTATCCTGTCACAAATTTCTAAGACTTCCTGAATCTTGTGAGTAATGAACACTATGGTATAACCGCTGTTTTTAAGGAGCTTAAGCTGCAAAAACAGCTCCTTTGTTTCCTGCGGAGTCAATACTGCTGTAGGTTCATCAAGGATTATAAGCTCTGAACCCCTTGCCAGTACTTTTAAAATCTCAATTTTTT
>DAINSS010000002.1:41598-68694 GCA_036741195.1 Clostridiaceae bacterium
ATAAATCTTCAACTGTTTCCATCGGATTCAGCTTTAAATTGAATTTTTCACCAAACTCACGGACCATGTTGATTGCCTTATCATCGTCTATGAATATTCCCTTTTTAGGCTCCATGCCTAAAATAACATTCTCAAACACTTTTAAATTATCCACCAGCATAAAATGTTGGTTTACCATACCTATACCTTTTGAAATGGCATAGGACGGATCAGTTTTGCTTAGCTTTTCGTTTTTGAAAAAAATATCTCCTGAATCCTGTTTCTCCAAGCCAAACAGGATTTTCATCAGTGTGCTCTTCCCTGCCCCGTTTTCTCCCATCAGGGCATGGATCTCACCCTTTCTCACATTCAGGTTGACATCCTTATTGGCTATGACTCCGTTACCATATACCTTGGTAATGTTCTCCATTCTGAGTATGCTGTCCATTTATCCTCCAAAAATGTAAAAGGAGCACCGGGTGCTCCTTTTACTTTAAATATTTAAGGTTTAACCGAATTGACAATATTGTCTACGGTTGCCTGATCTACTCCAAGAGCCGTGGAGACCTTAATTTTGCCTGACAGTATGTCTTCTCTTGCTTTGGTAACCTTCTCTCTTATATCCTGCGGAACATTCTTCATATAATACTCATTCTCAATGATATCCGTAGATTTTTCCGCAACTCCCAGCATCTCTGTGACACCGTACTTATCTTCTCCCTTACCCACCTTTTCGGCATACTGGAAAAGTGACTCTCCGACTTCCTTGATAACGGATGTTAATATAACATCTGCTTTCTTGGGGTCAGAATCCTTAAGGAGCATTGCCTGATCCGAGTCAACACCTATGATGTACTTGTTCTGCTCTGCTGCGGCTTCAATAACTCCGAGACCTGCTGTCATAGCTGCCGGGAATATAATATCAACACCTTGGCTGAACTGTGCATTTGCCAATTCCTTTGCCTTTGCCGTATCTGTCCATGAACCTACATAGGAAACATAAACTTTGACATCCGGTACAACTGATTTGGCACCTTCAATATAACCAACCAGGAAGTCGCTTATTATAGGACCGGCATCTCCGCCGATGAAGCCAATCTTATGATCCGGATTCGCGTTTGGCATTTTTGATGCAGTTACCAAACCTGCCACAACGCCGCCTAAATATGAGCCTTCATTCTGCTTATATGAAATTGCATACACATTGTCATTTGAACCTGCCTCTATCTCCGCATCAAACAAAACATATTTCTGTTTCGGGAAGTCTTTGGCTATCTTCTCAACTATTTCCTTCGTTCCTGAGCCGTTTAAGAATATGGCGGTATATTTTCCGCTCTCCGATAAATCGAGTATGGTAGGTTCCCACTTTGTTTGGTCTCTGCCGATTTCCATGATCTTTGTTTCATAACCAAGATCCTTTGATATTTTTTCCGTACCCGCTGCTGCTGAGTCATTGAAAGATTTATCTCCTAACTGGTCTGTTACAACAAAAACAAAGCTTGGTTTTTCTCCTGAGGTGGGTGCCTGTGAACTTGCTCCGGCGGTCGTAGTCGGTGCCGGTGTACTGCATGCAGTCAAAATAAATGCTGCTGAAATTACAGAAGTAAGTAAACTTTTAATCTTCATTTGTTCCCTCCATTATTTAAATAAAACGTTTGACCCAGTGGGTAAAAAATTTAGACACAAGGCCTGTTACCAAAATCATAATGTTTACACCCACCAATGTCAATTAAGATAAATGCATATAAATTAAATTTTCCATTAAATTTAAGGGAAGTTTTTCTTCTTATACCTGCCAAAATTACAAGTATTTCCCCACAATTATCATTAATTAAATATTTACATTATTTAATTTTAGTGTATAAATCGACTATACACTAAATGGTGTTGGTAAATATTTACCAGCATCATTTTTTATCCAAAAAATAGGACAAGACATAGTCAACTCTATTACAATTTAAAGTACCACCATCAAATTAAAAGGGGTTAACTATGTCTCATCTTGATTCTATCTTAAAAATACTAGATATTAAAGGAATTTCTTCTGATCCTAAACATCCAGAACCTTATTCTAAGGTTTTTAATGGTGTTAACTATATCGTCTATCATGGTATTCAGGAGACAGTAGGCTGCAAGTGTAACAAGTGTGGCGGCAGAACAATAAAATATGGATACACTAGGACTTCTAACATCAAGCTGCCTAAATCACTTGGTTTGCCTACTATGCTTATATTAAGAAAAAGGAGATACCAGTGTAAAGAATGCGGTTTGGTTTTTCAAACTGAAACTAATTTGCTCGACAAATACTGCAGCATCAGCAATCTTGTTCGTCTTGAAGTTATTCAGGAAGCCAAAACTAAGACTTCACTTAAAGATATAGCTTCAAGGACAATGATTTCTCCAAATTCCGTTCAAAGGTTTATAAATAAATGGGCTGTGTATTATGAAGGTTCTTGTGAAGTCCTCCACAGGGTATTGAGTATAGATGAATTCAGAGCTTCAACAGCCGTTGAAAATGCATATATGGCAGTGTCCTTGGTAGATGGTGAAAGTCATAAAATCATAAATCTTCCGTGTATCCGGAAAATACTTGTCCCTAAAACGTAACCAAATAAATAGCTGTACACAATTATAATAAATAAGAGGATGGTGATTCCAATGTGGTAAAAAATGATTAAATTCGTAGATTATGGGACTCCATATGATGCTAATTACTAAAATTTGCCTATTGCTATTGTATAAAAAGGAGACAGGCTTATGAACTTACTAAGTAAATGTCCTAAATGTCAGAGTGAAATGGAAAACGGAGCGATAATAAGCTCGCGGAATATGTTTTGGGGTAATCCTGAAAAAAACAGACCTTTCTATATATTACCTACTTCTGATTCTGAATTTCATTTGACCAATTCACTTAGTATTAATAAATTAAAGGGTCGAATCTGTAAAAATTGTAAAATAATTATTGTTGAATATGAAGATGGTTAAAGTGCTAACTATATTAACTATTGAAGTTAGTAACTTTTGCCATAACGCTTTCATTATTCGGCTGAAGCGATATCTTAATGCTTACTATTTTAATCTGGATCTAAATAATGCTGTATGGGTCCCACATCTAAAGACGTATAAACTTGAGTTAGACTTAATTGAATCAATGTTATCTCAGAGTGAAAAGCTAAGAAACACATACCATATATACCAATCCATAATAAAGTGTTTCAGTGCAAATTCAGTTTCACTATTTCTGAGTATTATAGATGATGAGAAGGAACGTAAGCGGGAAAAGTTGGAGGAAGAAATTATCCACACCGATATGGAAGTATGCCTTAAAACATATACCCGTCTAAAAGCATATATCATAAACGGAATTGAAAGTGGCTATACCAACGGTCCTATGGAGGCAAACAATAACAACATAAATGTTTTAAAAAGAATAGCTTATGGATAGAGGAATTACACTAATTTCAGGAACAGATTAGACTATGTTAATAATTGTCAACCAACACAGTTTGACAAAGATCCTAAATACATCCCTCCAAAACGGTCTAAAAAAAATCAACATCCCCATACTCTTCCTGCCCGGTATGGGGATGTTGATTCTTATTTCATTGATTTATTTTACCTGATTATTTTACTTGTTGAATAAATCCATACATTTGCCACAAATACCCGTGAAATTAATATTGGATTTATGGATTTTAAAGCCGTCTAACTCATTGTCAACATCAGACCAAGGAATATCCACATTGACGTCATAAACTGATTTACATACATCACATTTAAAATGAGCATGGGTTTCCTGGTCTGCAAGATCAAACCTGGATTCACTTCCATCCAAGGGAAGTATGTTAACCAGATCCATTTCACTGAAAAGATTCATAGTGTTATAAACCGTTGCCTTGGACAAGGTTGGAATATCCTTAACCAATATAGAATAGATGTCGTTGACTGTCGGATGGTTTTTATTATCCAGCATATACTCATATATCTTTTTTCTCTGATAGCTGGGTTTGATGCCCTTTTCTCTTAAAATAATCTCAATATTCCTCACTTCTTTCCCCTACTTTCCCATTTCCTTTTCTGCTGATTCTGTTATTCTTCTGTCTATTATCTGGCTAGGCGTAAGCCTGGATGTTTTTGAGTATCTGAAGTTTGCGGCTGCCGCTTCAATCATGATTGAAATATTACGACCGGACCTTACCGGTATTGTCAGTTTCTTTACCTTTACTCCCAAAATTGTCTGGAATTCATCTATTCCCAGCCTGTCATAAAGTCCTTCTTCTTCTCCCTCCCATCTTTGGAGGTGAACCACAACTTCCACTTCTTTTGTAAGAGTCATTGCTGAAAGGCCGTATAACTGTGTGACGTCTATAATTCCCATTCCCCTGACTTCTATCATGCCAAAGGTTATTTTAGGGGAAAAACCCCTTAATTCACCGTCAATTTCTTTAATATCCACCGCATCGTCAGAAATTAATCTGTGGCCGCGTCTGATAAGTTCAAGAGTTGCTTCGGATTTACCTACTCCTGAATCTCCCGTAATCAATATGCCTATACCGTGAACATCCACCAGGCCTCCGTGGACCCTGATTTCCGGTGCCATTTCAGTTGCCAGGAAAACCGTAAGTTTTGATATAAACTTTGATGAACTCATATCGGTTCTTAAGACCCATCTTGAATTTTGCTGGGCTGCCTCTATCAACTCCGATTGAGGCTCAAGCTTCCTTGTTATTATGATACAGGGCATTATATTTTTAAAATATCTCTGAAGACGCTTCTTGCGAAGCTGTGGCTCCAATTCATCCAAAAAGCTCCACTCACCGTTTCCGATGACTTGTATTCTTTTATTATCGAAATAGTTGTAAAAACCGGCTAATTGGAGACCGGGTCTGTTGACATCCTGAACATGGATGGGACTGTCTTCAGTACCTTCCACAAGGACCTCAAGATTAAAAGCCTCAATTATTCTTTTGACCGTCACCACTCTTCTTTGCACCACCCGTCGGAACTATACCCTCCAGTTGGCCTGTCAGGTTAATTCTTATTCTTCTTATATATTCACTTCTTACTTCCTGTCTTTCTGCTGCTTCTTGTTCTGTTAATTCTCTCTCCCTGGACAATCTGGTAAAATTATTGATCATTTCCACCAGCTTATCATGGGAAAGAGCCATTAATTCCAGTTCCGTCATTAATATACTCCCGAACTCCGTTCAATTCAATTTCAAACTCAATATTAAGATTATAAGTGCAATGTATAAAGAATATATAATCACACACAATTTAATGCAATTAATATTCATTAAATAAACTTTTAGGACCAAACCCTGATATTGATTTCATATAAACAATCCCTTATAGATTATACCTAATAAGCTTAAATGTAAATTCGTACAATGTTCAATAACTAAACAAATCTTAAGGGCAAAAAAAATAAATCCCGTTGTGCCGTTTCCCCATCTATTCATACCTGCTCCAGCAGGTGGGTTTTCTCATCCGAATCTTTTGGTCTTCTACGCCGGTACTGGGTAGCCTAGGCTTTTAATACTGACACTGATCCAAACTTTTTGAAATCCCGGAATAAAAATGTAGGTTGAAAACGATGAGTTTTGCGAACACAAGAGGATTTATTCTTTAATTCATTATATCAAATTCTTAATTATATTTCCATTTCGTCAAGCAATTCTTCAATATCATGATTAAGATTTCTATCAAAGAATATCGCAACAAATTCGTAGGAATCTGCGTTATCCTCGTCAATGTCATAACCTACATACTGAACTTCGATGCCAAGATCGTCTCTTAAATCCTCCAAGATTTCGCCCACATAGTCTATGGCTACTTCTGACAGATATTTGAGTCTTGAATCATCATAGTACTCATCATCTTCATCGTAGTCCAAGTTTTCTTCGTCATCGATTTCCGCTTCCAGATCTTCTTCAATTTCTTCTATTTCTTCGATATCTTCTTCATATTCTTCATCTTCGCTTTCAGCAAAGGCTGCAGCAGCTTCCTGCTCTGCATCGTCAAAGTCATAGAAGAATTTCAACATCAAAAGACCGTCTTCTTCCTTCAATACTTCCACATCGGTGAGTTCTGCTTCATCCAATGATCTTAATACTGCTTCTTTATTAATCATTTAAAGTCTCCTTATCATCGTAAAGAATCCTTGAATATTCTTTTTTTACTTTTAAAAACTCGTTGTCATCTTCAAGAGCGTTGTAAATCTCTGACCCGTTCTCATCATGATCCACTCTGAATACGAACTCTTCGTCCTCGTTATCAATAGGAGCCAGTATCAGGTATTCCTGTTCCTCAAGAAAAATTCTGGCTACAGCTTCCAGTTCCACAAGATTTCCGTCTTCATCCTTAAACTTCATTATCGTCCCGTCCAAATACTTCCCTCCCAAATCGTTTCTACCAATTAAATCATACCATGAAATGAATTATGGGAATAAGGCAATTGCCATATTTAAGATAATTTTCGGAAAAATAATACGGAATTAACCTTTAATGACCCTTCAAGAATTTCTAAAACAGTGAAAATGCGGATGCCGCTATTCCCGACAGCAATATTACAACCATGAAAACGGCAGCAACCCTTCCCAATAACTCACGGCGGGCTTTCCTGCTTACCGGTTCTTTTTCTTGTGTTTCAATTTTAATTTCTTTCTTCATATACCAATTATTGTCCTTATCTATTCTTTGTTACTTTTTAAGTCTTAAATCAAATCCCTGTGCAACGACGGCGTTCATAATTTCCGCCCTTTCGGGAATGCTGTTGGTCATCTTTGCCACAGCCTGTTTTGAGAAGGAATCAGACCTGGAATTATTTTCTCTTAAATCGTAGTATGTAGTCATCTCCTCATCATAGTCTTCAAAGAGCTTTAAATATTCACCGTCGTGTCTTACATATCCGTTTTCAAAGACCCTTAAATCCATTTTCATTCTCGGTTTAAGCTGCGGTTCCTGATTGGGAAGTCCGATGCCAATTCCGACTACGGGGAAAGTAAGCTTAGGGAGGTTCAATAGCTTTATTGTTTTTTCCGGATCATTAAGTATGGAGCCGAAGAAAACCGTGCCATAACCCATTGATTCTGCTGCAACCACTACATTTTGTGCCATTATACAAGCATCGGTAAACCCTTGGAAGAATTTATCCATGTCATCCCCATGATGGAATTCTGCCCCTGTTTCCTTTGCCAGGTTATTGTTTCTGTACTGATCCATGATAAATATTAAAAGAGTGGGGACTTCCTCTACATATTTTTGTCTGCAGATTTTTGCAAATTCTTTTTTAAGCTCAACGGACGTTACTTTTATAATTGAAGCTGCCTGCATTCCGCTTGAACTGGCAGTTCTTCTGGCAACTTCCATCAGCAGGTCTAAGTCTTCCTCCCTGACTGCCTCCGGTTTAAAATCCCTTATGGTTCGGTGCTTTGTCTGTATATCTATAGTTTCATTACGCTTCATAAATTGCCTCCCAAATATTATTTATCCGGTCTGTATTCAAGTATATCACCCGGCTGACATTGCAATACCTCACAAATCTTTTCCAGGGTCGTAAACTTAATGGCTTTTGCCCTTCCGTTTTTCAATATGGATACATTTGCCAGTGTAATTCCTATTCTTTCAGACAGCTCGGTCACACTCATCTTCTTTTTGGCAAGTTCAACATCAAGATTAATAATTATCGCCATATCATCACCTATATTGTCAGATCATTCGCTTCTTTAAGTTCCTCAGCTTTAGCTACAAGCTGGGATAAGGAAGAAGCAAATACCGCTAATGTAACACCGAGAGCGCAAAAGCCCAGGGAAATTAAAAATACTCCGGGACTGCTCAAACCCATTGCACTGAATATTATATTACCCGCGGCAAAAATTACTGATTCTGCTGCAGATGCATAGGCAATCCTGGTTAACGCTTTGGAATTTATTTCTGAAAAAGGATTATCAAGACCTATTTCCCTGAATATGATGTAACCCTGATACAAAACATAAAAATATGCTGCCGCAACGGTCCATGTCAAAATAAGCCACGGAACGTATGCTTTTTTATATTCCGGATTGGATTCAGCAAGCCATTTACCAAAGGACGGTATTGCTATAAAAAATAATACCGCACCTATTATGGCCAGCATTACCAATACAAATGTCAGTAGTTTGCTCAGTTTTTTGTTATTCATAAGCTTTAAGCTCCTTTATGTTTTTCAATCTAAATGTATCGTAAAACAATATACCTCTCAAGACAAGAAAACCATTTAAGATTAATTATTAATATTTTGTTAACTGTCAATATTCATTACAAATTAATTATAAACTATATGTAACGAAATAATCCCTTTGAGATAATTTGGAAATCAGCTTGTTATAATTAAAAGTAACTATTGAGCATAATTTCAATTCAGAATAAAAAATAAAAATTAGGAGGTATTTATGAAGGACGAATTCAAAAATCCAATGGACAAGGCTAATGCCGGAGAAGGTTTGCCCAGCAAGAACGATAGAAAGGGCAGCTATACGGATATCAGAACCGCTGCCGGAGCACCTGTAGATAATAACCAGGATTCCATGGTAATAGGACCAAGGGGGCCAATGATGCTTCAGGATGTATGGTTCCAGGAGAAGATGGCACACTTCGACAGGGAAGTTATCCCTGAGAGAAGAATGCACGCCAAAGGCTCCGGAGCTTTCGGAACATTCACTGTGACCCATGACATAACAAAATATACAAAAGCAAGTATTTTCTCAGAGGTAGGCAAGAAGACTGAAATGTTTGCCAGATTCTCCACTGTTGCCGGTGAAAGAGGAGCAGCAGATGCAGAAAGAGATATCAGAGGCTTTGCATTGAAATTCTATACGGAGGAAGGAAACTGGGATTTAGTGGGAAACAACACTCCTGTATTCTTCTTCAGAGATCCGTTAAAGTTCATTGATTTAAATCATGCAGTTAAAAGAGATCCAAGGACTAATATGAGAAGCCCTAACACAAACTGGGACTTCTGGTCATCCCTGCCTGAAGCACTGCACCAAGTTACTATTCTTATGACCGAAAGAGGTATCCCTGCATCCTACAGACATATGCATGGTTTCTCAAGCCACGCATACAGCTTTATCAATGCCGATAATGAGAGAGTATGGGTTAAATTCCATTTCAGATCACAGCAGGGTATATTAAACCTTACCGATCAGGAAGCAGCCACTGTAGTTGCGGGAGACAGAGAATCCCATCAGAGGGATTTATACACCGCAATAGAAAACGGAAACTTCCCGAAATGGAAGATGTACGTTCAAATCATGACTGAAGAACAAGCGGACAAAATGGTTTATAATCCTTTTGACCTTACAAAAATATGGTATAAAAAGGACTTCCCTTTGATAGAAGTCGGAGTATTCGAACTTAACAGAAATCCTGACAACTATTTCCAGGACGTAGAACAAGCCGCATTCTCTCCGTCATCCGTAGTACCGGGAATATCCTTCTCCCCTGACAGAATGTTACAGGGAAGACTTTTCTCCTACACAGATGCTCAGAGATACAGATTGGGAGTTAACTTCCATCAGATACCTGTAAACTCTCCAAAGGGAGTTGAAACTCCTCACAGCTTCCATAGGGACGGCTCAATGAGAGTTGACGGCAATCAGGGTTCACAGCTCCATTATGAACCAAACAGCTATGGCAATTGGACAGAGAATAAGAGTGCTGCCCTTCCGCCTGAAAAAGCAAAGGGTGATGTATTCAGATATGACTTCAGAGAAGACGATCATGACTACTATTCACAGCCCGGTGATCTATACAGGGCATTGAATGATGATCAAAAAGAAGTCTTATACTGGAACATAGCAAGAAACATGGGTGACTCAACCCTTCAGATCAAACACAGATTCATCGATTCCTGCTACAGGGCAGATGAAAACTATGGTAAGGGAGTTGCAAAGGCTCTTGGAATTGACATCAACGAAGTAGATTTGAACCTTCCTGAAAGAGTATCAAGAGAAGCCAACTGGGAAGCCAACAACAAGCATCCGGAACTTAATGTCCCATCAGTTGATATTTCAAAGACTGACACTCCTGAAATCAAAACGGATTTTGATCCATTGACCTTAATAGACCCGATGGATGATCCGTTCCTTCTGTAGGAAAATAAAAAACATAAAAATGTAAGAGGTGGGTTCCCCCACCTCTTTACTGTATTGCAGATAAGAACCGCATAGAATACGTGCAAAAAATAAAAGATCCCGCCACTTGGCAGGATCAATTATCTTAGAATTCTAAATCTTCTTTGATTACTTTGCCCTTTTCATCCATGGAGAATGTAGTAACTTTGCTGACGAAAGGTACTCCGTCCTTCTTGTCGCATTCTACCTGGAGGAATTTCTTTGTAGTAGGACCAACTTCTTTCTTTAACTTATTGAATATCTTCATAAGTGAAAGCGGCTGTTCCGGTTCCTTGATAGTTATAACGCTTGTATTCGGAACCTTTATTGCCTGGAATACAAGATCCTCAAAATCTATATCTGGGATACCCGGCATTAAGAAATACTTGGCTTCCTTTTCTAAATCTTCAGCTTTCTTAACCTGTACTGCAGGGTATGCTTTTTTAGCTGCAGCCATAAGGTTAGCCATGAAAGGTCTTGTTCCTGTGGATCTGTGTCCTGCTACGATTATTGAATCACCAGCATTAAGTGCTGCATCCAATGCATTTCCGACGGTTTCGTTAAAAAATCCGTCATTTACAAATTTCATAATCAGTGGATTCATATTATACCTCCAAAATTTGAAAGATACCGAGCCAACTTTCTGATCCTTAACCGGTAAGTCTACGGATCCCATGTGGTTCGTTAAATAAACCTGTAAATTTTTATTCCCATTAATAATTATATCACAAATTGAATATTTATGAGGAGATAAAAAACAGGTCCCGCTCAACTTGAAGGTTGACCGAGACCTGAAGATTTTTTATATTAAACTTCTTACTAAATCCATTTTTGTGGCTTTCTCCAAAGGCATTGCTATAAAGTAAGCAATTGTGGCGTCCACACAATGATGAATAAATGTTCCGACAATGGTAATCAAAATAAGCGTGGTGGTTGCTTTGCCCTGAGGCATGAATGGGATGATTATCAGCCCCTCATATATTCCATGTAAAACTCCGCTTATTAATACTGCCGGCACATACCCAATTTTCTTTCTTAAAAGCACTCCGCCCAAGTAGCCCCATACTATATGGGATGTCGCCCTTGCCACAACTACCGGACTGTATCCTGCAAGAAAGAAGCCCATGGCTGAGCCTAATCCAACTATGGCAGCTGTCAAAGGAGAAATCATCATGGCTATGAACATCGGTACATGTGCTGTGATAGTCGCTGTGAATGGTTCAATCCTCACTGACAAAAATCCAAAGTACATCGGGATCATTATGGAAATTGCTATCAGAAGAGCAGCAACAACCATGTTGTAGGTTCTTTTACTAGTATTGGTCATCTTACAACTCCTGTAAATTTTTTTACCTTCTGCAATCACCATTTCACAATCTTAATCGTGGTTAGTGTATATACACCGGCTACTTTGTCAGTATACATTGATTATATCTCCATGTAAACAGATTTTATAAAATTTAATTCGATTTTAACCTGTTCCACCCCATACTCCACCCGATTTCAAGACCATTCCCGGGTTTACCGGCGTATCTTTTTTACATTTTTCAAATCATGCTTGGATAATATATAATGTTCATAGTGCTATAAAGTGATATCAATGACTGCACTCAAGGGCATCAGTGTGCATCAGTGTTTTAAAATCATCTGCGGAGGAAATTATATGACATATACGGAAGCTGAAAAAAAGTTGAAAGAATTCGGTCAGGAACACCTGCTAAGGTTTTTTGACGGGCTTGACGAAGACTCAAAAGCCAAGCTTTTAGATGAAATAGAAGAATTGGATCTTAATATGCTGACTGAATTATTCAACAACCTGGTTATTAACAAGGAAGATTCGATAAAAGGTGAAATTGAAGATTTACCTTCAGTCAGCCTGTTCAATCTGCCTCTAAGTACAAAGGAAAAATATTGGAATCTGGGTATGAAAGCTTTATCCCAAGGAAAAGTAGCGGTAATGCTATTGGCAGGTGGCCAGGGAACAAGACTTAAATATGACGCACCGAAGGGGACCTATAATATGGGGCTTCCAAGCGGGAAGACAATTTTCCAGATCCATGCCGAGAGAATCAAGAATATCTCCGAAAGAGCCGGTCATGCTATTCCATGGTATATTATGACCAGCCCCGGTAATAATGATATAACATCAAAATTCTTCAAGGATAATAATTATTTCGGGTTGAACCCTGAAGATGTTAAGTTTTTCATTCAAACAACCCTTCCAAGCATGGATGAGGAAGGTAAAATTCTGCTTTCTTCAAAGGACGGTATTTCATTGAATCCGGACGGAGGCGGAGGTTGCTTCACTTCACTGTTCAAGGCAGGACTTCTCAGTGATATGAAGGAAAGAGGCGTTGAACATGTCTTTTTATTCGGAGTGGACAATGTTCTGGCAAGGATTGCCGACCCATATTTTATTGGTTTTGCAATAGATCAGGACCTGGACATTTCAAGTAAATCAGTACTTAAAAAATATAAGGATGAAAAGGTCGGAGTTTTTGCCAAGAAGGATGGCATGCCTACGGTTATAGAGTATACAGAAATACCTAAGTCACTACTTGAAGGCTACGGTGATGAGGATTTTCCATTCAGATCCGGAAATATTCTTACCCATTTATTAAAGCTCAGCTTCATTGAAAAATGTGTCGGCAAAAAACCCCATTATCATGTTGCCCACAAGGAAATCAGCTATATTGACAAAGACGGCAATCTGATTAAACCAACTGCCCCTAACGCCTATAAATACGAAGCCTTCTATTTTGATCTGTTTAAATTAGGTGACGGAATGTCGATTCTAAATGTGAACAGAGAAGAAGAATTCTCCCCGGTTAAGAACCTTACCGGAGTGGATTCAAAGGATTCAGCCCTGGAGATGATTTTTAACCTTCATAAAAAGTGGTTGAACAATAAAGGAATAGAACCAGAAATTCCCACAGAACTCCCCTTTGATAAATTAATCTACGGAGATGAGTTAACCAAGGAAGAATTGGAAGATCTGATCAAATAATTCAAGATACTAAATAACAAATTTTGTGGTTCGAACAATTTTATTTGTACATTCAGATTATTTAGACTGAATATATTAGCTTTTTGCAGGGAAAAATCCCGGGGAAGTATTTTCCCGGGATTTTCATATTATGTCTTTAAATTCCAAGGTTCTGATGTACTCTGATAATTTTTCAAGTCCCATGGTCAGTGTTGTCGTATTATTTGCATAGCCTATTCTCATACTATGGGGTTGACCGAAGCAATCTCCGGGGGTTACAAATACTCCTGTTTCCTCAAGAAGATTTTTACAGAACTCAAAGGACGGTATGTCGAAATCATAATATACCAATGCCGTAGTACCGGCTTTGGGCTTAACATATGACACCCTTGGCTCAGTGTTTACCCAGTCATCCAAAATCTTCAGATTAACTGTTACTATCTCATGGCTCCTTTGTAATATCCTCTCCTGTTTATTAAGAGCTAAAGCCGCCAGATCCTCATTCAACATACCGCAGCTTATCATATTGTAATCCCTGTGTATGATAAAAGACTTCATGAGGGCTTTATCCTTGGTAGCAACCCATCCCAGTCTTAAGCCTGCAAGGGAGAAAACCTTTGACATACTGCAGGTTGAAATACCCTTCTCATAAAGGTCGGCAATGGATTCACTTACCTCCCCGTCCTGATTCAGCTGACGGTACACCTCATCACACAGAATATAAGCATCAACTTCCCTTGCAATTTCAACTATTTCCATCATGGTTTCAGTATTCATCAATGAACCTGTGGGATTATTGGGGTTATTAATGCATATAAGCTTGGTGTCTTTAGTTACAAGCTTCTTAAGTTCATTCAAAACAGGAATAAAACCGTCTTCCCTCTTGAGGCATAGTATCTTGACATCAGCCCCGAAGGATTCCGGTATTGAATAAAGCTGCTGGTATGTGGGTATTATACTTACAACTTCATCTCCTGGTCCAATCATTGAGAAGAATACAAGATGATTTGCACCTGCAGCACCGTGGGTAGTCAAAACTTCGTCGGATTTGATTGTTTTATAAAGTCTGGATATTTCTTCTAAGAACTTTGGTGTCCCCAGGACATTGCCATAGGTCAGGCGCTTTGTGCCAAACTCTTTGAAGTATACCTCCCGGTCCACATCCGTGAGTTCAAAAATCTCATCTAAGGTTATGGATTCAACGCATGTTTCAGCTATATTAAAAATTGCTTTTCCTTCATGCTCGCCCATCCATTCCTCAACCAAAAAAGGTTTGATTTTCATTTTTACCTCCTCTTCGACTTATGAAAAACCACCATAATAACCTGAATATTCTTTATCGGAAGTCCCATAATTTACTCATCGGCAAAATGCTGGTTTAGCTCATCAATTATAATCAGTTGTTATTTCTAGTGTGTTGGTTTCGGACAGCTCAACTGCCAGTTAAAACCATACTTATCAGTAAGCATTGCATAATGGCTGGCGAAGAATGTCTCGGACAGTTCCATTGCAATCTCAGCTTCGTTTACTCTGAAGTTTTCAAAAACTGTTTTAAGTCTTTCAGGATCGTCCACGGTATAGACTAGGTTAATCTGTGATCCCTCAGTCATTGGTTCACCCGGAGTGTTGTCACTCATCATCATCTTAGTTCCGTCAAACACTACCTCAGTGTACAGTATCAGCTTCTCTGCATCCTCGTACTCAGTCATACCCGCATCCTTATATGTCATAAACCTTGGGGTCTCTGCCTCAAAAACATGGGCATAGTAGTAGGCTGCTTCTTTGCACTTACCGTTAAAATATAAATATGGACTTATTTCTGCTTTCATTTTATTCCTCCGATTCGACAGCTTTTATTTGCTGTTCGATATTTTAGATTATAGCAGAATTAATATTGGTTCTGACCATATCCTTGTGCACTTAATTTATTTGTTACAATTAATTCTTATTGTATATCAAGGGGAGAAAAATGAAGACCCCTTTCGAAGTCTCCATTTAAGTTTTAATATCTGATTGTTTCTACATTCAATTTGGTTCCTTAAAACCTTACCTGTTCCGCTGAGTCAATATCAATGGACTACATAAACAGTGTCAGGATGAACAAAACTATTATCACGATGAATACGGGCAGAAAAAATCTGTATCCTCCCAGAATCATGGCAAGAAAATCCTTCTTCTCCATTTCATCCTGGATAGTCCTTTTAAATTCCTCTTCATCATAATTCTCGTTCTGACTGTTAACCTTATTGAAAGCATCTTTGATTTTATTTTTGAACATTTCTCTCCGTTAAACTAGTCGATATCTATCAGTTTGATATCAATGGTCTTTTCACGGTCTTCCTTTTTAAGAAGCGGGAAATGGCACGCAACCATATGGTTCGGTCTTAGTTCCCTCAACTCAGGAACATCGGTTTTGCATTTATCCTGTGCAAACTGGCAACGTGTGTGGAACTTACATCCCGGAGGAGGATTGATTGGTGAAGGGATATCTCCCTCCAGCATCTTGACCTCTACCTTTTCTTTAAGGTCCGTTGTCGGTATTGCGGATAATAATGCTTCAGTATACGGGTGCAGACGGTTTTCGTATATTTCTTTCGTATCTGCCAATTCCACCACGTTACCTAAGTACATTACTCCGACCCTGTCAGAGATATACTTAATAACTGACAAGTCATGGGAAATAAACAGATATGTCAGTTTATTCTGTTTCTTTAAATCCAGCAGCAGGTTTATAACCTGTGACTGAATTGAAACGTCAAGTGCCGATACGGGCTCATCCGCTACAATGAATTTTGGCTGAAGAGCAACTGCACGGGCTATACCGATACGCTGACGCTGACCGCCAGAGAACTGGTGTGGGTATCTATGGACAAAATATGGAGCAAGTCCGCATTTTTCCATGACATCCAGGATATAGTCATTGCTGTCTTCATTATCCTGTTTGAACATTCCGTTGGCTTTAAGACCTTCGGCAATAATCTGTCCGACAGTCATCCTCGGATTCAATGATGAGTATGGATCCTGGAAGATTATCTGAAGATCCTTCCTGTATTTTCTCATCTGCTCTCTTGAGAGCTTGGCCAGATCTATACCATCCGGATGATCGGGATCACCGTAATATATGATTTCGCCCTTTGTAAGAGGATACAGCTGTAGCAGAGTTCTTCCGAGTGTTGACTTTCCGCAGCCTGATTCTCCGACCAATCCGAGGGTTTCCCCTTCATAAATGTCAATATTGACACCTTCATTGGCTCTTACATTAAGCTGTTCCTTCTGGAATATTGAGCTTTTCTTCAAGGGGAAGTATTTCGTAAAATCCTTCAACCTGAACAACAGCTTCTTGCCTTCAGTGGAGCTTGGTACTTTCTCGGTTTCTTCATTTAAGTTATTTATATTTACATTACTCACCTGAACGTACCCCCTTTTCAGGATAGAAGCATCTTATTTCATGCTCATTCTCAAGCATAACAAGATCCGGTTCTTCGTTTTGACACTTTTCAGTGGCATATTTACATCTTGGAGCGAATTTACATCCTTTCGGAAGATCCAAAGGATGAGGAACAGCTCCCGGGATAGGCTCAAGTCTTGTGTCAACCGGAGTATCCAATCTTGGTATAGAGAACAGAAGTCCTTCCGTATACGGATGTCTGTACTTAGTCAGTGCTTCGTCAAATATAACTCTTACAGGTGCCTTTTCAACAACCTGGCCACAGTACATTACAACAACGTCATCAGCCATCTCATTGATAACTGCCAAGTCGTGTGTAACAAATATTATTGCCGTGCCCTTACGTCTCTTAAGGTCATTCATGAGCTTTAAAATCTGAGCCTGAATGGTAACATCCAACGCAGTTGTAGGTTCATCAGCTATCAATAGCTTAGGCTCACAGGCAAGTGCCATGGCTATCATGACACGCTGTCTCATACCGCCGGACAACTGATGCGGATATTGCTTCGTAACTTTGGCCGGATTCGGTATTCTTACCTGCTTTAACATCTCAATTGTATGCTCGGCAGCCTGCTTCTTTGTCATTCCCTGATGTATCATAAGAGGTTCGGAAATCTGACGTTCCACAGTGAAAACAGGATTCAGGGAGGTCATGGGTTCCTGGAATATTACAGAAATATCATTTCCACGGATTTTTTCCATTTCCTTTGTAGGCATGTTAACCATGTCCTTACCGTCAAAGATTATTTCACCTGAATGTATATAGCCGTTACCATCAAGAAGATGGATTACTGACATGACTGAAACAGATTTACCTGAACCTGATTCTCCGACTACTCCCAGGGTTTTACCCTGTTCAATGGAGTAACTGACGTCATTTACAGCTTTAACGACTCCTTTTTTAGTTTTGAAAAATGTATGTAAGTTTTTTAATTCTAATAATGGCATACCAGTTGTCTCCTTTTACCTTTCCTGGGATTTAGGGTCGATGGCGTCATCCAATCCTGTTCCTATAAGGTTTATACAGATGATACATATAGAAAGGATCAGAGCAGGGAACACCCAACGCCACCAGAAGTTCTGGATGACAGTGGAGTTATTCGCACCAAACAGCATATTTCCCCAGGTTGGCTGAGGTGGTTGTACACCGAATCCTAGGAAGGACAGTGTAGCTTCATATAACAAGTAACCGGCAAAATCCAGGGTAGCTGAAACTATGATTACTGAGATAACGTTAGGGATGATGTGTTTGAACACTATACCCATTTCAGTTATACCCATTGCTCTTGCTGCAGTTACAAATTCCTGCTCACGTAGTGACAAGACCTGCGCACGAATCAGTCTCATAAGTCCTACCCAACCTAACAGTCCCAAGAGGACCATTATTAGGTAAACTCTCTGTGTTGAAGTAAAATTATTACCCCAGATTGAATTCAATAGGATTATTGTCGGCAGGAACGGGAAGGAAGCAATTATTTCAGAGAATCTTTGGATAAGCATATCCACCTTTCCTCCGAAGTAACCTGAAATACCACCAAGTACCATTCCTATTATTGTTGAAATTATTACCGCCAAAGTACCTATAGTCATGGATAAACGTCCGCCGTTTACAATACGTGTTAGAACGTCACGGCCGAAATCGTCTGTCCCCAGTGAATATCCCTTTAATCCAAAGGAATTCAAATTACCGTCAGCAGTCTGGAAGTAATTCTGATAGAAACCGGATCTAACAAATTTTACATTTGAAGTCCCGCTTGGTATATTAGTCTGACCTTGGTCACCTACACCCCAGGACATAATTGATCCGTCTTCCAAGAGTGCTGTTACATGGTATAATCCACCTTTTATTGAAACAGGTTTTGAATTGAATGTAGGGATTTCCTGGTCTTTTCTGTAACCTGTATTTCCCCAGTCAACTATGGTTCCGTCTTCCTTTATGGCAGCAAATGCTTTGGATGTTGCCGTAATATCGGTGAATTTACCTTCCGGAGGATTTGAGAATGTACCTTTTTGGGTTCCCAAATAAACAACCTGTCCGTCTGTGGTCAAACCTGAAACTGCATTTGTGGTCATTGCAATTTTTGCTATTTTACCTTGATATTTGTGCATATCAAAATAATCAAAGTTCATTGTATTGCCCCAGGCAACTGTTTTTCCGTCTTCTGTGACAGCAAGACTGAATTTATAGCCGGCATATACATCTTTTATCTTGGCACTTCTCAATTGTGACGGCACACGGGTCTGACCGTTTCTGCCGTTACCCCAAGCCCAAACTTTACCGTTCACGTCTATTGCAAGAACATGGTCGTAACCGGCGGAAATTTTAGTTAATTCTCCCATTTCTTTTGGAGCATTAGCTTCAAGATCCGGCATTGCGAAAAGCACCTTCTCGCCCCAGGCATGGAATTTACCGTCCTTGTCAATACCAACTGAGAAAGCACTACCTATACTTATATCCCTTGCACCGCTTTTCATTGCATCAGGGAATTTCATATAGCTCTGTGACGGAGGCAGGTTTGCCTGCATCGGCTCATTGTAGCCCAGGTCAATTTTGAAGTAGTTCGGTGCTATAAACATGAATGCTGCAATTAATAAGAACAGGATCAAAGCACCCATGGACAGCTTATTTGATGCAAATGTCTTAATTACTGTTTTCCAGGGATTCTGAATCTGTTCTTCCTGGAATACATTAAGCTGTTCCCTCTTTCTTCCGAACAGAGCAGATTTTACCAATCCCATCTTCTTTTTTTCGGGTTTATTGTTTAAATTTTCTGTCATAGCTGCTCCCTTATGCGTCTACTCTGACACGTGGGTCTACTAAACCGAAGGTCAGGTCGATAATCAGATTTGCTGATAATGCCAAGAGAACATAGAACATTTGAATACCCAGTCCCACTGCCCAGTCTTGGTTTCTAAGTGCTGTTATGAATGTATTTCCCATTCCGTTCAATCCGAACATTGTTTCAACAACTATGGAACCATAGAATATTGAAAGTATCCAGCCGATAAGAAGGGTAACAACGGGTAACAGCGCGTTTCTCCATGCATGAGAGAATATAACAGATTTTTCAGATAATCCCTTTGCCCTGGCTGTTTTAATATAATCCATGGACAAGGAACTAACCATTGCGGATCTTATATATCTGGTTGTGCTCGCCATGGAGGACAGCACCAGAACAGTGACAGGCAGGAACATATGCCACCACTGATCCAATTGCTGCTGCCATGGTGTCATACCGGTTAAGTTAGGTGTTCGCCACCCACTCACCGGGAACCATCCCAGCTGGACCGCAAAGAAATATATCAATACCAAGGACGTGACGAAGGAAGGAATTGAAACTCCTATCAAAGTCTGAACCTGGATAATTCTGTCGAAAATAGTATTTTTCTTGACTGCCATTGCTATTCCTAAAGGAATAGTTATCATCAAACCAAAGAAAACGACGAATAAATTCATTTGCACAGTGTTTTTCAACGGTGTCAAAATAACGTCCATGACCGGACGACTGTATAGTGATGACATTCCAAGATCAAGTGTTACAAGTCTAGTAAACCACTTTAGATATCTTGAAAACATTGGGTCATCAAGACCCATTTGAGCCCTTGTCGACTCATACATATGCTTGAAAGCTTCTGGTGTCAATGTACCCCTTAAATGATACACCTTTGCCATTGCCGGATCTCCGGGTACGCTGTTGTACATGAAGAATATGATCACTGACAATGCAATGAATACGAGTACGATATAAATCAGACGTTTTAATATATACTTAGCCATTTTGTCTCCCCTTTTGCACAATCAATATCCTTAACGCGCAAATGGGGCTTTTTAAAGCCCCATTTGCTTTTGTTAAAGATAAATGTTGATCTTACTGTTCTACAGTTGCGTATAGAATGTTGTCAACCATTGTAGATGATGCTGTTGCTTCATAGTTCTTAACCTTTGCATTGAAGAAGTCATGAATCTGATTTGAGTAAAGCGGTAGGTCAGGAAGTAACTGATTCCACTTTATGATGTAATCTTGGAAGCCCTTAACAAAGCCTTCTCTGTCTGTAGGGTCAACCTTCCAATATCCTTCTGCAAGTTTTTCTAGCTCTGGGTCAGTTATGAAGTTAACGTTGTATCCTTCTGATAACTTCTTAGGATCAGTTGTGTATGCATCCATCGGAACATAACCAACCGGGAAGTTAGATGCCAAGTTGAACATGTTGAATGTCTTCTCGCCATACTTCTCGCCCTGTGAAGCATCTCTGTAGTAGTAGTTCAGAAGTTCTTCGAAAGTCATTACTGTCTGTTCGATCTTCATTCCTGCTGCTTCTACATCAGGGGATTTCTGTAACTGAGTTACCAATAATTCTGAAACTGCATTGTTTTCTGATGAAGACCACTTTAATAACAGAGGCATCAATTCGCCTGTATCAGGGTTCTTCTTGTATCTTAAGCCTGTTCCTGAGTATGCTGCACCGGATTCATTCAGATTCCAGCCTGCTTTGTCAAGAAGCTCTTTTGCCTTATTTAAGTCGTAGGAATACTGATCCAACTTCTCAGCAAATAGTGCCTGGGATTCCTTGTAGAACCACTGACCTTCGCCGTAAGGACCGTTAACAACTGTACCAAATCCGCCGGTGAATGCCTGAGCGAAGTTGTTTCTGTCCAGAAGATGTCCAACTGCCTGTCTGACTTCAACGTCCTTAGTTGGGTAGATGTCTGCTACGAATGTTATCTTACCGTATCCAGCTCTTGGGTATGAGAAGTAATCAAATTTCTTTGTTCCATCTTCAACAAGTCCCAAACCAGCATTGATTTCATTACCTGACATCATTGAGCTTAGTAGGTCAACTCCGCCTGTCTTCAATTCATCTATAGCTGTAGCTGAAGTGATGTGCTTGTATATAACGTACTGGATTGTAGGCTTTTTGCCTTCATAGTTTCCAGCGAACTTGTCATTGATTTCAAGAACCAATATCTTTGATGCTGCATCCCATTCTTTAATCTTGTATGGGCCTGTTGCAGGTCTAACCGGGTTATTCTTTGCCTTCTGGATTGAATCTCCGAAGTTAGCTGCTGTAAAGTTGTCTGAGAAGTATGCTCCGTTTCCGTCGTCCTTTATCTCAACTTTTCCTGCTGCTTCGTTGTTCAGCCAGAAATCAAGATTAGTAGGTCCTACTGAAACTGTTGCTAATTCATAGAATGAAGGAACATAAGCAGCTGCTATTGAAACTGAGAATGTCATATCATCTATTAAACGAACTCCTGAGAATTCCTTTGCTTCTTTCTTCAGGAATTCCTGATATCCGACAAACATGTTACCGTAAGTAGGTCTTGCTTTTAATTCTTCGATTACCGGTGAGGAGAAAAGAAGAACTGATGCTACATAGTCCTTAGCTTTTACAGGAGTTCCGTCTGAGTAAACCAGACCGTCCTTGATTTTGAAAGTGTATGTCTTTGATCCGTCATCATTAAGCTTTGCTTCATGTGACTCTACAACTGTAGGGTTGATCAATAATTCTCCGTCTTTCTTAGTTTCAACGGTTGCCAATGAGTTTACGAACTGATTGATTGCATTGTCAGTTGCGTTATTCTGCCAATATGGAGTTGCGAAGTCGCCAGTTGGCTCTGTTGTGGTACCAATTATTACGCTTGTACCGTTAAGTCCTGCTATTACTCCAGGTTGTTCAGCCTGTGAACCAGCAGTTGTTGTTGCAGCTGTTGTTCCTGCTGCCGTTGTGTCAGTTGGTGTCGATCCTGGCGCTGTAGTACTAGGTGTTGCAGCTGGTGTACAAGCGGCAAGTATTGATGCAGCCATACCGACAGAAACGAGAAGTGAAAAGATTCGTTTCTTCATTACTTATCCTCCTTAAATTTACAAAATGGGTTTTCCCCAATTCAGATTAAAACCATATTAACATATCAAGCGGTCTTTATACAATATTTATATGTCAAATTTAATAATATCAGTATCCTCAAGGATTGAAAGTGGTAAATTATATGCAATTTTGTTGTATAGTTTGACGTGAAAATGTTTAACTTTACACTCCTTTGATTTCAGATTTTTCATGATTTTCAATATCAATTACCCATTTAATAAGTGATAAATTAGAAAAATTTTATCACTTCCGTTATAAAATTATTGATACAGATTAGAATGAATAGCAAATACAAAAATATTAATTAATATTCAGTGAATTTCCCGGACTTTTACTGTCCTTAAAATGAATACACATATTTTTTAATGTCCATTATACCTGGATTATCCCCTGCTGAAAACTTGTATCTTAATACAAAGCTTGTCACTTTAATAATATCAAATACCCATTGTCCATTGATAAACTCATAATTTATTCAATAATTTTCCAGGTTTTATTCAATTTGACAAATTCCATTGCAGCCCAACAGTTATTTCATTTCTATCCTATTTTGTCTTGTTTCCCTCGATTTTTGACCGGCTTTTGTAAATAAACTTTGAGTATTCTAATATTATCGATTTATAGTTCTCCATAAAAAGAAGTCAAATATTTTCCATCAAAAAAGGAAATGCCCGGCAATGCCGGGCACTAATTTATGCTCCCTCTTCCGCTTTTTTAACCATCATTGACTTAACTTTCATCAGTCTTGTTATGGATGATCTTTCGTTCTCATCCAATTTCATCCTGATGTATCTTATTGTTTCAACAAGATCCGGAATAGTCATATATTCCAAAGCGTTAACTCTTCTTCTGGTTTTTTCAATTTCATCAGCCATAAGCATACAAGCCTTTTCAACCTCAGCCAATTTTAACAGCTTCGGCATTATCTCATATATCTTGGTGATGGAATCGTCCAAGTCCGCGGAGGTGTCATTGTAACCGTAAGGGTGGATTGAACCTCCCTCATTCTCATGGATGAACTCCATAACCGGAACATTGACACTCATTATGTTCTTTTTCTTGATATCCACAGTAATCTTCTCCGTAGGATACATCAAGGCAGCTTCGAGGACCGGGTCACTCATCATTGCACGGGCTAAGAGGAAGTCCTGGAATCCTGACTCCAGTTCACCTTCAACCTCAATTCTGAGCTTCTGATTGACTCTGATCATTTCGATGAACTTTCTCATGAGCTCATCCTGTTTGTCTTTTAGGAGTTTATGACCTCTTGTGGCTGTCTTTAATCTTATCTTGAGCTTCGTCAGCTCCATACGGGTCGGATTAACATTGAGCTTAGCCATCTTTTAGTCAGCTCCTTTTATGTCCTCATTTTCGAGATATTTTTCGATATACTGATCTCTGATTCTCTTCAATTCATTCTTCGGAAGGATTCTCAGAAGTTCCCAGCCGAGATTCAAGGTTTCTTCGATTGTCCTGTTTCTCTCGTAACCCTGGGAGACATATCTTTCTTCGAATTGCTCTGCAAATGTTGCAAACTTCTTGTCATTGTCTGACAAAGCAGAGTCACCAAGTATTACAGCAAGCTCTTTTGCTTCCTTACCGGTTGCATAGGCTGCGAACAGCTGGTTCATTGTATCTGCATGGTCTTCTCTGGTTTTGTCTCTTCCGATACCCTTATCCTTAAGTCTTGAAAGTGAAGGCAGAACGTCAATAGGCGGTTCAATACCCCTCTTATAAAGATCTCTGGATAGTATTATCTGTCCCTCAGTGATATATCCTGTAAGGTCAGGGATTGGGTGAGTCTTGTCATCCTCCGGCATTGATAGAATAGGAATCTGTGTTATTGATCCCTTCTTACCCTTGATTCTTCCCGCTCTTTCATAAAGTGTGGAAAGATCGGTGTAAAGATATCCGGGATATCCTCTTCTTCCGGGGACTTCCTTTCTTGCTGCCGAAGTTTCTCTTAAAGCTTCACAGTAGTTAGTCATGTCAGTCATGATAACAAGAACCTGCATGTCTTTTTCAAATGCAAGATATTCAGCGCAGGTAAGTGCCATTCTCGGAGTTGATATACGTTCAATTGCAGGGTCATCTGCCAGGTTCATGAAAAGTACTGCCCTGTCTATGGCTCCTGTTTTAGTAAAGTCATCGATGAAGAACTGAGCTTCTTCGAAGGTTATGCCCATTGCCGCAAATACAACGGCAAATTTGTCTCCGGATCCTAAAACCCTTGCCTGTCTTGCAATCTGTGCAGCAAGGTCTGCGTGCGGAAGACCTGAACCTGAGAATATAGGCAATTTCTGACCTCTTACAAGGGTATTCAAACCGTCTATTGCCGATATACCTGTCTGGATAAACTCAGACGGGTAGTCTCTTGAAACCGGGTTTATAGGTGAACCGTTTATATCCTTCTTATCTTCCGGAATTATTCTCGGACCGTCATCCTTCGGTCTTCCGAGTCCGTCAAAGACTCTTCCGATCATATCCTCTGATACACCTAGTGTAAGAGGCTTGCCCAGGAATCTGACCTTTGATCCTGCAAGATTTATTCCGGCTGAAGATTCGAAAAGCTGTACCATGGCTTTGTCGCCGGATACTTCAAGAACTCTTCCTCTTCTTATTTCACCCGTCTGAATCTCAATTTCAACCAGTTCTTCGTATTTAACGCCTTCGACACCGTCAACGACCATCAGCGGGCCGACGACTTCTCTTACGGTCATATATTCCTTAAGCATCAAGAACGCCTCCCTTTCCGATTAATTTATCCATGTCCTTGGCAATGTCTTCTGTTATAAGGTCAATTTTAGCGATTTCATCTTCTGTGAAATACTTTGCCCTTGCTATTCTGTCCCTTATATCCATTGTTTCAATTTCTTTCAGATAAACGCCGTTTTCCAGGCCCCTGTTACCCTCATCAAAGAAGGCAAGAACCATTTTGAGCATTTTATTTTGCTTTTCCCTTGAAGAATATGTATCTACTTCATGGAATGCATTCTGCTGCAGGAAGTCCTCTCTTATGGACTTAGCCGCTTCAAGTTTCAACTGATCCGGCTCAGACAAAGTATCCTTACCGACCAATCTTACTATTTCCTGAAGTGAAGATTCTTCCTGAAGAAGAGTCATGGCCTTCGCTCTGTTCTTTGAGAACTCGGCATCTATATTTGCATCCATCCATTTATCAACTTTTGCCTGATAAAGTGTGTAGGAATTCATCCAGTTGATCGCAGGGAAGTGACGTCTGTAAGCAAGGTTTGCATCAAGGCCCCAGAATACTTTTACTATTCTGAGTGTTGCCTGTGAAACCGGCTCGGAAATATCTCCGCCCGGAGGGGAAACCGCACCTATAACGGTCAGTGTACCTTCTCTGTTATCTGAACCAAGACAAATTACCTTTCCGGATCTTTCATAGAATTCGGCAGCTCTGGAACCCAGGTATGCAGGGTATCCTTCATCACCGGGCATCTCTTCAAGTCTTCCGGACATTTCTCTTAAGGCTTCTGCCCATCTTGATGTTGAGTCAGCCATTATCGCAACCGAATAGCCCATATCCCTGAAGTATTCAGCTATTGTAATACCTGTGTATATGGATGCTTCACGGGCTGCAACCGGCATATTCGATGTATTTGCAATAAGAACGGTTCTCTTCATCAAAGACTCGCCTGTTTTAGGGTCAATCAATTCCGGGAATTCCATAAGAACGTCTGTCATTTCATTCCCACGCTCGCCGCAGCCGACATAAACGACTATTTCAGCGTCTGCCCACTTTGCAAGCTGATGCTGAACAACTGTCTTACCTGAACCGAATGGTCCCGGTACCGCTGCTGTTCCACCCTTTGCAACCGGGAAGAAGGTGTCTATTACTCTTTGTCCTGTCAATAGCGGTTCTTCCGGATTCAATTTTCTTTGAACCTTCCTTCCGCGTCTGACCGGCCATTTCTGAAGCATGGTGACTTCCTTGTCGCCGTCTTCGGTTTCAATAACCGCAATGGTCTGTTCCACTGTATGTTCACCGGATGCTATGGATTTGATCTTTCCGTTTAATCCGTAAGGAACCATTATTTTGTGGACAACTATGGTTGTTTCCTGGATTTCACCCAGAATGTCGCCTGCAACGACTTCGTCGCCTACATTTTTGACAGGTTTGAAATCCCATTTCTTTTCCCTGTCCAAAGCTTTAATTTCGATACCCTTGGCAAGGAAATCCCCGGCCTTTTCCTGGAATTTCTCCAGGGGTCTCTGTATACCGTCAAACATGGCTTCAATTAGTCCTGGTCCAAGTTCTACGGACAGCGGCTCACTTGTTGTATAAACCGGTTCGCCTGGTCCGATGCCTGTGGTTTCTTCATAAACCTGGATTGAAGCTCTGTCGTCACGCATTTCTATAATTTCGCCTATGAGTTTGTTTTCAGAAACTCTTACGACGTCATAAACATTGGCTTCTTCCATTCCCTCTGCTACAACAAGGGGTCCGGAAACTTTTATTATCTTTCCAACTTTCAATTAGAAGCTCTCCTTTATAGAATATTGGATCCTACAGCCTTCTCAACATTATCGCTGATCCTTTGCATACCAATGTTGAGTGTACCCTGATTACTCGGAATCAGAATAACGGCGGGAACCATTATTCTGTTGTATCTTTCGATGGTATCAGGAATGCCCTG
>DAINSS010000002.1:68704-131763 GCA_036741195.1 Clostridiaceae bacterium
TGCCTCTTCAAACCCCTTCACCGGAAATACGTCGATACCTAGAGCACGGAAGGCTAGTATTGAATCCTTATCCCCTACTACAGCTACCTTATACATAAATATCACGCAACCTTTCCCTGGTTTTGTCAGCAGAGATATTGTTAAGTTTGCTGACCAGGATTATTCTTAAAAGCTTGTTTTCCCTCTCCTTTGCAACTACATAGGAGAAGAGCGGTTCAGGTCCGAAAACAACCTGTTTGCTTGGTTTGATTATTTTCATCTGACCATTTTCCAAAAGCTTTTCCAATTCTCCGAGTCTGCCGGTTTGTATAAAATTTTCAATTCCTTTTTTCAAAACCGGGCCGGTGGGATATTTTCTCAGTTTATTAGCAATACTTTCATAGGAATCACCAAATACGGACAAAAGTTCCGACTTTTGAATATTTCCTCCATCCACAAGTATTCCTTCTACGAACCTTATATTCTTATCCTGGTTTTTTGCACGGAGAAGGGATAAAAGATTGAAGGTGTCCACTGTGTATTTTACGTAGGCTTTGATGATCGGAACATCATCCGCCTTTTCAGCTAATTCTCCGAGATGTGAAAAGTAGTATCTGTCAACGATCAAGTCGATCCTTTGAGGATCCTTATTCTTTTCAAAATCTTCTTTTGATTCGTTAATTGCACCTTTGATATGCGGGTCATAATCATTAAGGTTTCCCGATTCAAAGTTCGATCTTATTTCAGACATGGGGATGGTTCCCATATCCTGAAGGATATGTCCTGCATCCTCACCTGAAGCGCTTCCCTTTAAAAGGGCTTTGATATTCTGGTAATCATATTTTAATGCGAGAATCTCAATCAAGTTTTTGTCTACTGTAAGTCTGTACATTTCCCCGTAAACTCTTTCAAGTTCATTTTTAAGGGCTTGTTCAAAATCATGGGGACCGTTAAGACCCACCATTGCTTTTGAGTACTCTGTTTCAGATAGTATCTTCAATACATCTTCAGCACTTGCAGCATCCACCATACGGTCAATCTTGACTGAATCCAAAAGTCTTTTTTCATAGACTCTCATTGTTGCCACCGCATTAGTGTAATCCAGTCTTTTCAAAATCCCACCCCCTAATTCTTAAAGAGGAGTTTTGCCGCTTCCGCCTCAAGGTCTTCTTTCATATAGTCAATGAGAGTTTCGAAGGAGTGATTTTCAAGAACTCCGTTTTTGTCGATAATAAAGCCTGTAAGTCCCTTTACGCCTTCAATTGCAGCGTCCGGGAAATTTTTCTTTGCCAGCTCCAAGTAGTTTTCACCAACCATGAGCTTTTCATCAGAGGAAATTACCCTATTTCCAAGACCTTTCTTAAGATAATTGGCAAATTCATCGGGACCCAAACCATTGAGTTTTGATTTAACAAGATCCATTACCTTGTCTATGACAACACCCTTTGCTTTTAAGCTTTCGTCCCTGATCTTAAGATTCGTTCCTGAAATAATCCTTTCCTCTAAAAGCTGTCCTTCGATAGCAGCACGGTTCAGAATCATCTCTTTTTTCTTCATTGATTCCTTTCCGGCATCAGCTATTCTTTTCTCTGCCTCGGTTGTCGCGTCTTTTATTATCCCTTCAGCTTTAACCTTGGCATCCTCAAGAATTTTTCCAATCAGATTATCCAAGTTTGCCATATATTTTCGCCTCGCTTACTTAGCGCCGAAAACTAGCATAATGGAAGTTATGAATGATAACAGAGCGTAGGTCTCAACCATAACTGAATATATAACACCCTTTGTTGATTCATCGCCATTCTTTGCCAGTATGCCGATACCTGCAACTGATGTTCTTCCCTGTGAGTGAGCTGTATGCCAGCAAACAAAAGCAACAGGTAGAGCACAAACGAAAAGATACATACCCTGCTGAAGAGTAGTACCCGGATTGGTTCTTAAAAGTATGAACAGACCGATAACGAAACCGTATAGACCCTGTGTACCGGGCAACAGCTGAAGTACCAAGGATTTACCAAACTTTTCAGGCTCTTCTGCAATAACACCTGCAGCAGCCTCACCAACCATACCGACACCTGCACCTGAACCGATACCTGACCAGATAACTGCCATTGCAGTTCCTAATGCTGCCATTATGTATCCGCCATTGCTAAACCAAAAATCAAAAAATTTCATTTTTTTCCTCCAAATTTACTTATATTGTTTCACTTTCTGTGTAATTGATATATTTAGGGTCTTTTCTTAAATTATTGAATTTTTTACCGCCGCCTGAGTAGAACTTACCGAAATACTCGACGTATATAAGTCTCATTGAGTGAACGTAAGCACCCAGTGCAGACAGGAACAGGTTGAACAAATGTCCTACAACATACATGACAATGGCTGCCGGTATCAAGAACCAAGTGGATCCAAGCATTCCGCCTATCATGTTGAAAGCCATTCCTATGAATCCTCCGGCCAAGCCTAAGGCCATAAGTCTTGAATAAGAGACTATGTCTCCTACCCATGAGGAAATTCCATACAGTGAATATAATCCTCCTGCCAATCTTCCGCCCCAGCCCTTGGAATCTCTTGCTGCAAACAGTACAATTCCCACCATGCCGATGATCATGACTATTTTTGCAATTGTTGAAACTATCGGCGGGATTCCCGTCATAAACATGGACAGAAGCATTACTATGCCTCCGGTTAATGCCATGTACCAGAACAGTACATCAAATACCATATCCATCGTTTTACCGTCTCTGAGCAGTAGGTAGGCCTTTATTCCCAATCCGAAGAACAGGTGGATGATACCGAAGGCCATAGCCATTATCAGCATCACCTGGAAGTCCACTGACGGATTCAAAAGTTTCCATACCGGTATATCCAAGGAGAAATATGAACCATACATAACTCCCCAGAAAATAGTAGGGATACTCAGGTATCTGAAGAAGCTTATATTCTTTTTCATGGATGCTGACAAATTGAACTTCTTAAGTGCAATTGTCGTACCTATCAACAGAAGAAGTCCGTATCCCGCATCACCTATCATCATGCCGAAGAATATGGCATAGAATGGTGCAAGCAAAGGTGTCGGATCCAGTTCATTGTAATTAGGCAATGCATACATGCTGGTGATATTTTCAAAGGCTGAATTAAATTTGTTGTTTTTAAGCATTATCGGAACTTCGGGATCGTCCTTGTCAGCAGCCTTGGTTTCCAGGCTGTAATTACTGCCCACGGTGCTCTTAACTACTTCTTCAAATTCTTCCTTTTTCTCAGTCGGTATGAATCCGCTGATGACATTCATAAAATCAGTTTTTATGAAATTTTCGTTAGCTGTCAGTCTGCCCAGCTTGTTGTTGAGATATTCATAGGCTAATTCAAATTTAGGGAGATCTTTTCCGTATACCCTTAATTCTTCCCTGGTGCTGTTTTCCAAAGCCTTAAGTTCGATTATTTCCTTCTGAATCCTTTGCTTTCTTTTCAAAGGAATTTCGTCATAATCAAGCTTGAGTTCGGAAAAAGCATGATTTCTTAAAATATCCGCCAATTTTTCCTTTTCGGAATCATGGGAGAATATTAAAAAGAAATTATCTGTTTTCGTTTCGCCAACTCTTTCAACATAACTGAGGTCCAAGGACGTTATATCCTTATAAAGCGCATCTGAAAGCTTTTTGGGAACTGAACCTAAAATAGCATCTGCAACCTTAAGCTTTGAAAGTTCGGCAGGAGACAGGTCTAATTCCGCCCACTCCGAAGCCTCCTCAAGATCGCTTCTCATCTTAGTTTCATTTACCCTTAAATTGTCCATCTTTGATGAGATTTGGCTGATTTTGTCATAGATTTCTCTCCAGCCGTTTGACTTGGCAAGCACTTCCAGCTCTTGGAAGTCGATGTTGGGGTTTCCCGTCATCATTCCCTTGAGTCCGCCCGGTCTTTCATCATAGGAATGGAGAAGTCTCATTGCATTTTTGACCTTCTCCAGGTCTTCATTCACTGACACAACTTCTTCAGGTAGTTTAGCTGATTTTGCTTCAGGATCCTTTTCCCCTGTTTCATCCAAATTTTGATTTGTGAAATGAACGTAGTTAAAGGTCTGAAGATTTTTAAGCAACTCTTCCTTCTGATCGTCAAATGTCAGCAAATTGAACTCTGACATTTTAACTATTGCCATTGTTACCCACTATCCTTTCCAGGAGAGAATTCGCCGCTTTTTCTATAGCATCACCGGCAATTTCTTCAATGGAACGAACCTGTGCTTTACCCTCTTCAAGAATAGGTGCGACGGTTTCTTCCGCCTTTTTCCTGACATTCTCTTTCAGTTCTTCAGCCTCTTTGGCTGCCGTCTCCAATAGATTCTTGTCATTATCTTTCGAAGTTCTTTCAGCTGCACCCAGGATCTCTTTTGCCTTCACCTGTGCTTCCAAAATTAAAGCTCTGGCTTCTTCCTCTGCCCCCCTGATTTTTTCTAATGCTTCCTTTGCCAAAATTTCACCACCTTCATTTGCAATGGAGTTAAACCATGTAATTACTGAATATATATAATAAAAATCCTCTTTTTTATGGATTTATACTATCAATTACTTCAAATTGCTTGTGTTTATTTTGTCGAACTTTATAAATATTTTTATCATTAAGACTGATAAAAATATGCGTTTCTTCCGCTTTCAAAATACTATGTGAAAAAAACTCTAATACGTCAATTCTATACCCTGTGACCGTTCCCTTCAACTTTTCAACCCTATCCGGGTCGATTATGATCTCTCCCTTAATACTGTTATATTTTTCACTTGTCAATGTATCAGGTATATAACCCTTCCTGTTATTGACAACAAAGTCAAATCTAACCATTTCAGCCAAAATTTCTGATGAATCGGTATCAAGCGTATTCCCTAAATCCAATAACAGACTGTAATAATCCACGATTGATAAATTTTCTTTCTTTATACGCCATTCTGCATAAATCCTGTGTATATTTGTGAATAAATCAAAGGCATCTTCATACTTTGTTAACAGATACCGTATTGAATTGTGAAATTTATTCGAATTCCAATATTTATTCACTATTTCATCATATTTTTTAAATTGTGAAATTTGGATGTAACTTAAGTCGCGGGTTGAGAGAACCTCATAGGGGGGATAATTTCTGTGTTTAATACCAAACTCCCCTAAAACCTTTGTTATTGGGGTTCCGTGCAATACTTTTAAAAATCCGAGTTGGAGCATATCTGGTCTTAATTTCATACAGTCATTAAAACTTGTTACAATTTTATCATAATTATCCCCTGGGAGACCTACGATTAAGTCAGTATGAACATGAACCCTCCCGGCTTTAATTATTCTACTGAGATTGACTGAAGCTTTGTCAAATCTGTTATCCCTGTTAATGTTAATTAAAACCTCCGGGTCCGTAGATTGAATCCCTGCCTCAATTTGAATCAGTCCTTTTGGTACAGAACAAAGCAGCTCCAATTGCCTCTCACTTAAAAGACCGGCCTCAACCTCGAAATGAAAACATGTTCCCATTTTTCCTTCGGGATAAACTTCAGAAGCCTTGTTTAAAATATGGGTCCAAATATTGTATGAATATTCTTCATCGGCATTAAAAGTCCTGTCCACAAACTTGACCAGATCCACCCTGTTATCCAGGAAAAAATCCAGTTCACTTTTAACCCTTTCAAGATCATGCTTTCTGAGCCGCTTATCAATTGATGACAAACAATAGGAACATCTGAAAGGACACCCTCTTTGTGCCTCATAATATAGGATTCTGTTATCAAGACTTTCTATATCATCACTTGTATATGGAAATAAAACCCTGTTAAAATCAAGTGCTCCTCTGTCACCTGTGTATTTAATTGTATTATTTGATTTAATATATAGACCTTTGACAGCTTCCAAATCGGAATTACTGTCTATTAATAGTTCAGATAAAAGCTCAGGAAATACTTCCTCGCCTTCCCCTTCCATGACCAAGTCACATTCGGATTCATTCAGAAATCTTTCCGGGTTAAAGGAAACTTCAGGTCCTCCGGCAGCAATAAGACATTGAGGCAATACTGTTTTTAAGTTTCCCATTATCATTTTAAGATAAGAAATGTTCCATATATAACAGGAAAACACCACCAGATCTGGTTTTTCTGAAACTATGCGTTCAAGAAACTTTTCCGGATCATCATTTACCGTGGTTTCAAGTATTTTGACTTCACATTCAATATGTTCAGTGTGCTTCTTCAGATATCTTACAGCCAGGTTGGAATGAATAAACTGTGAATCAGCAGTAGCAAGAATAACTTTCATATCAAGCCTCCATTTATATTATAATCCAAATCAAGCATATTCTCTCCATTTATAAATGCTTTTTAGCTTTTTCTCTTTAATCAAAGACTATTTTATTTACATTTGAATAAATGGTCCAAAATTAATGACATCTCTATGCATTTAATAAAGGAGAATTAATTTAGATTAATAAATTTTTCAATATCTGAGTAAGAATAAAAACATTCGGAGCAGAATCATCCGATTCTGCTCCGATTTAAATTTAGAATACTTGTTGTTACATGAATCCCAGCACTCTGGCAAAGAGAGCTGCGAATATAATACCGAGGAAAGTTCTCTCAAAGAAAACCACTACCAGTTCCCATAATTTCAAAGGTAGTTTGGTGGCCATCATTACAACGATGGTTTCCGAGAAGAATTTAATCTGCACAATGGATACCGCAACTACAATATATCTGGCTCCCGGATGTATTAAATCTACGTTGTTCTTAATCAGAAGTACCGGTAAAAACATCTCTGCTATTCCTACAGGGAATGATAGAGCTATTTCCTGAACATTGGGTATACGCAGCAAGTGCAGCAACGGTTCAAATACCTTTCCAAGATATTTTAAAAACGGAGTCTTTTCCGCAATAATCAATGAGGATGTACCAACAGCTGCAAGCAGGCTCAACACCTTCGGAATTACTTCCATACCATCCTTCAGACTCGAAACAATTTCCGATAACAGAGGGTTTGCTATGTATGATTTTTTAGCCATACGGTGAACACCGGTGACAAATACATTCTCTCCGCTGAGAGATTTGGCTCTTCTGTCTTCTGCGGTCTGTACTTTACCATCCAAATAGACATCCGCTTTTTTATTGAACGGAGGTATCCTTGCAATAACAGCACTGATAACCATTGTCAGGAAAAGCGAGGAAAAGTAGACTGCTAAAAAACGATCTTCTAAACCGGCGGTTTGAATGACCATATAGGCAAATCCAACGCTGACTGCACTGAACCCTGTCACAACCAGAACTGCCTCTTTAATGGTATATACCCCTTGACGATACAGCTTGCTTGTAATAAGTACCCCTACCGAGGATGAGCTGACAAAAGAGGCAATTGCATTTACTGCAGCCCTGCCAGGCACCTTCCACACCGGTCTCATCAATGGTTCCATTAAGGAGCCTATCAGATCAATAAAACCGTAGTTTAACAAAAACGGCATGCAAACACCGCTTACGACTATTATCCAAAACACTGCTACCACTATGGCAGGAATAATCCTTCCTCCAGTTGCAGGACCTACAATTACTTCAGGAAACTTTATCGGTGTAGTTTTATTCAAAGTAAATGCTAATGTATAGAACCCACCTAAAAGATAAAGTAACGGGTGAATTGCTGAATCTTCTTTAAAGTAATTTCTTAAGAACCCATCTTTAGCAAAATATTTTCCATATACACTTAGGACTCCGGTTAAGCAAACAAGAAGCGTAATTATCCAAAGCCCTATATCTCCCAGAGATGTGACGAAGAAGTTGTACATGATACCAAACACCATATCCGTCTTGCCGTTAAAAGTTACAGGAACGAAGAAAATCATGATGGCGATGGCTGTAAAAATTATTCCTTTAAAGATGCCTGAAGAAAAATCTTTCTTGGAAAGGTCGAATGAATCTATAACAGCCAGGTCATTCAGATCCAAGTTCTGTTCTTTAATTTCTTTCATCGACAGGGTTCGCCTTTTAGAAGCGAACTCGGCTTCTTTCTCTAGCACTTTATCCATTTTGAGCCACCATTACTTACTCTTATTTTTTCTTTGAAGAGCCAGTCCGGAAATGAACTCAAATACAAGATTTGCTGCTAATAAAGATGTTACTTCCGCTTGATCATAAATCGGTGCCACTTCGACAATATCAAATCCGACATAATTAAGGTCAGAAATTCCGCGAATTAGGCTTATAGCTTCAAAGCTGGTATAACCGCCGACTTCCGGGGTTCCGGTAGCCGGAGCATAGGCAGGGTCAACAAAATCAATGTCAAATGTTAGGAATACTTTATTGTCCCCAACGGTCTTTTTAATAAGCTCAATCACAGCAGGAAGACCCATTTCTCTGACTTGATGAGTCGGAATCAATGTCAGTCCAAGACTGGCGGCTAACTTAAATTCACCTGCATCGTATAAGGATCCTCTCATACCGATTTGAATGGATTTATGTGGGTCAATCAACCCTTCTTCGATTGCTCTGCGGAAAGGTGTACCGTGATTATACTTTTCACCGAATACTTCATCATTTATATCCGCATGGGAATCAAAATGTACAAGACTTACCGGTCCGTGCTTTTTGGCAATGGCACGTAATTCTCCCAGTGTTACAGAATGATCTCCTCCTAAAGCAATGGGTAAGCAATCGTGTTTAAGAATACCTGAAGTAAATTCTTCTATCCGTTCATAAGTCGGATGGATATATCCGGGTACAACATTGACATCACCTAAGTCAGCACCCTTTAGATAATCCAGAATGTTTACTTCATGAACCGGATTATTTGTTTTCATCATGACAGAAATATTTCTGATTCCCTGTGGTCCAAATCTGGCACCTGAGCGATATGATGATGCGGTATCAAACGGAATACCGTAAATCGCAAAATCCAATCCTTCAGCACTTTCAAAGCGCTGCATTCTCATAAAATTACCAACATTGCAGAATCTCGGTGACGCAAAGGCAGTAGCGGGTTTCTTGTTCAAATCTTTCTTTTCCATAATTCCCTCCAGGATTTTAATAATTTCACCGGATTAATAGCAAAAACCATGCCAGGAAACATATGCATTTTATATAGCATACTAAATTCAATTCTCGAAAAATTTTGGAAAACGTTTTATAAGAAATGTCCATGTTAAATTAAAAACAAGCTGTACCATGACTTCAGAAACCGGAAAATATTCCGACGGAGCGGAAATTTTTCCGGTTTACTTTCATAAGCTATCTTCCCCATTTAACTATTGAAGATTTTGAACACTGTTTTAGCAACTAGTTACTTACAAAAAAGTCACAAGAAATACAATGGTTTTAAATTCTAAAGTATAAAAGGATATCCTTAATTGGGATTAAAAATATTAATGCCAACGTCAAGAAACGTCGGCAAGGTTGACTCTTCAAGTGAACTTGGGGAGATATACCCACGTCAGTTGAGTGGCCATTTTAATATTACGGTAGAGTAAGACCGTATTTTTTCATTTTCTTTCTCAAAGTACTTTCATTTATGTCAAAATTCCGAGAGATTTCTTTAACGGTTTCATGCTTTTCAAATAAATTTTTAATTAGATTAACCTCAAATTCTTCCATTATTCCATCATAAGATAAATCGCGGTTGCAAATCGACGGAAATTCTTGGTCACTTCGCAGCAACTTAACATCGTTAAGGCGAATCTCATCCTCGTCTGTTGTGAGAATCAGGCATTCGATAAGGTTTTCGAGTTCTCTTACATTTCCAGGCCATTGCATTGTATAGAATGCCCGATAAACTTCCCCTGCAATTGACTTATTCATTCCATATTCTTCATTTTTTCGACGAAGCAGGAATCTGGTTAGTGATACGATATCTTCTTTACGTTCCCGTAGGGGAGGAATATGGATTGGAAATACATTGATTCGGTAAAAGAGATCTTCTCTGAATTTTTCCTGCCTTACCATTTCTTTTAAATCTCGATTTGTCGCGGCTATAATTCTGATATTGGATGTCTTCTCTTTTAAACCGCCAACTGCCATATACTTTTTTTCCTGCATTACTTTTAAAAGCTTTGCCTGATTTGCCAATGAAAGATCGCCAATTTCATCCAGGAATAGTGTTCCTTCGTTTGCCAGGTCAAGAAGTCCTAATTTCCCATTTCTTTCAGCCCCGGTAAATGAACCTTTTTCATATCCAAATAATTCAGATTCGAACAGAGCTTCAGGAATTGCGGCACAATTCAAACTGATTTTGGGTTGATTGTTACGACTTGATCTGCTGTGAATATAATTGAAGACAACCCCTTTACCTACCCCTGATTCGCCTGTTATTAAGACATTGGAATCAAATCTGGCAGCCTTATCTGCAAGCTTTTTAACTTTTTCCATACCGGGACTTGAGGATATAAGCAGATCCTCCGTTCCGATTAAGGATAGCTGTTCCATAAGCTTAGCACTGAATGCCTGCAGCTCGTTCAGCTTTGTTTCCATTTTCTTTAAATATGGGATATCCATACAGGTTACAACCACCATCCTAAGCTGATGGTTATGATCAAATAGAGGTGTGCCCTGACTGTAAACTTGCTTACCATTGACTACCTGGATTTCATCCTTAAACAAGGAACTCTCCAAAACATCTAACCCAATAGATTTAGACAAGACTCCGTCTTCCACCAGTTTTGTAACTGGATGCCCAAGAACTTCCAAGCCCGTGCAAATATTGTCGATTTTTCGGCAAGCACTGTTGTAGAATACAGTGATCCCATTTTTATCAATGATATGGACTCCTAATGGAATACCTTCTAAAATGTTTGCAATTTCCATTGTATCCCCCCTTATATCATAGGCAAAATTGCCTCAAAAAATAACCCTTTAACGAACCCGTTCCACCATCAGTTCATCTCAGAGTTGTTAATATGAATTTAAAGCAACATGCAATCATCGGTCAACTTCTTTTTTTAAATCACCTGCTATATCGGTTTATTAGTTGCAGACTTTATACACTTGTTAAACTTTAATTTTATTGCATGGATAAAAAAAAGCAGACCCTCTTCATATAACCGTAATCAACAAAATACAGTACTTCAGGCATATTCTTCTCCTAATCAGAGTACAACAGTATATGAAATACCAATATATTATTTAAGGTTAAAATGAATCAGAGTCTACCTGATTTAAATTACAAATTGATATGACACCCTAAAGTAATCTTAAAGTGCCATATCAATTTTTCATTTTAAATAAATCGCTTTAAATTGCTTTGCTCACCCTTAATTCTGAGTAATCGGGAGCTTCTGTTTCGGAAAACTTGGAGAAATAATTCTCGTAAAAATCTAACAGCAGCCCGGCAGTAGTGTATTGTGCCTCCGCAATGAGCTCCGTTGCCATTACTTTATACATTTCCTCCCTGTCTTCCATTTCCTTGGACTTTGCATAAACCCTTTGGGCATTTTTTGCATTTTCCCTGGCATACATTTCAAATCTTGGATATCTCTTTATTCCGTGACTTACAGAAAAATCAATTTCATCCCAAGCCTTTGACAATATCCAGACTTCATAGTCCCTGTGCGATTCCAAAAGTTTGTTATTGACATGCTGAGGTACAGTCATGTCCTGGATAAGATGACATATGACTCCTGCATAGAACATGGCTCTTGTCAGATTTCTTTTTCCTGCAAAAAATACAAGCTTGTCCTTATATTTTTCAGCCTCAGTCAAGGCATCGGAAAAACCATAAAGTCCCTTTTCCTTGTCATGGTGATAGAAATGATTTATGGACTTAAAATCCTGATCAATCCAAGTGGCACCTTCATTCAATGCCTTTATATGGTCTCTGTAAAAATCGGCCACTTTGATGTAGCCCTCATTTTCCAGTATATGTACTGCTTGGATATTAATGAATCTATGCATGAGGCAAGGTGTTTTGAATGCCATTTTCTTAAAGGGGTTAGCCATTACCATGAAACTCTTTGCCAAGTTTCCAAAAAGCTTCTCCATTTTATTGGGGTGGTACCTTTCCTCAGATTCTTTATCCTTTATAACGCTTAATATTTCTTCATCTTCAAAATCATCTGCCTTAAGTTCTGCATCTTCCCTTGAAACATCATCAATGGATCCAGAATTTACATAGCTGTCCGATTCATTATTTGATTCAGAAATAAAATTATTATCTTCAAGTTCATTTGTATTTATATTTTCATTCAACATGAGCACTTCCTCATACTTTAGCCTTAATGACTTTACTCAACTCCATGGGTATGAATAGAATAAATCATAACCCTCTTAACCCCATAGTTAATTTATCTATTATATCCATCTGATAGATTTATTTATTTTCCGGTACTTGACTGGGAATTACCATTCCCATACTTAATATATCATCATTATGAACTAATCAATTTTAGTTTTCGGTTAACTTTTGTATTTATTATACAATAATATCTATTTTATTTCTTTTTTACTATTGCAGAGCTCGTTCCTCATACAATGCTCCTACTTGTCTAGGTCAAATCTGAACACTTCATTCCTTATTCTTCTGAATAAAGGAGGAAGCTTAACAGCGATTACCTTGCCCTTCATATATGACAGATAATCGTCTGCATCTTTGAAGGTAACCTTATAGGCATAAAGATACTGGAATTTAAGACCGAACTTATTGTCAAAATATTCATTGACTGTCCTGTCACCGTATTTGGTATCTCCGACAATCGGACTGCCAAGGTATGCCAGCTGTGCGCGCAACTGATGGCTTCTGCCGGTGATAAGATCCAAGTCAACAAAGGAATACAAACCGTTGCTTTCCTCAGTTTTGACTCCCATGGCAACTCTTTGACGGCCTTCAGCCATATCTTCATAAATCTTGGATATATTTCTTCCTGCGTCCTTCTCTATGTAACCTTCTTTTATTCCGTCAGAGATTCTGCCCTTGACCAATGCCACATATTCCTTTTGAAGATCACCGTTCTTGATGATTGCATTCAAGGATTTAAGAGCTTCAAAATTTTTACCGAAGATTACTATACCTGAAGTATTCCTGTCCAATCTGTTAACCGGGGAGGGTGAAAACGTAGTTTCCTGCTCCGGCGAATATTCTCCTTTTTCCGCAAGATAACTAAGCACATAGTCGGTTAAAGACGGACGAGTACTCCCGGCCATTTCTCCAACATCAATATGTTTTTATCTTCATAAATAACTTTAAAATCTGCCTGGGCTTCAATAAAGGTCTTTTTCTCCCTGGCTTTTCTGGATTCCAGATATTTTATCTCAAGTGTATCTCCTTCTGTAAGAAGATCCTTTTCCTTTGCACGGACATCATTTAATCTGACATCCCCTTTTCTCATTGCTTTATGTATTGCTGACAGGGGTACATCCTTCATCAGTTTCTTTACAAATTTCATCACGTTTTGACCGGCTTCATTCGGTCCAATTTTTATTATCATCAATTACCCTTCGGGTTGGACTTATCCCACCCTTTTAAAATATTATGTCTCATTATAACAGAAATAGGATAACAATATCTAAACCAGGCTTGCAAGTGAACTTTCCGTTATATATCCTGAAATCTCCCTTGATGTCCCGTTGATTTTCCTTGGCACCACAATATATAAATCATTTTTGGCACGGGTGACACCGACATAAAATAATCTTCTTTCGCCCTCATCCCCTTTTGGCGACCTTTCATGGGGGATATTACCTTCAACCGCGTTCATTATAAAGACATTATCAAACTCCATTCCCTTGCTTCCGTGCATTGTTGTAATGACTACCCGGTCCATGATTTCAGCTTTGAGTTCCATTATTCTTCTGTATTCTCTTATCCATTCAATAAGATCGGTTATATTATCAAAACTTTTTGTCCTTTCCTTGAAGTCATCTATTTCCTTTAAATATTCATGAATAGTTGTATTGTTCTTGGCTGCTGTCATTTCCAAAAACATGGAATATTTCAGTCCATAGATAATCCAATCAATTGCATTGGATGGTTTAAGCCCGGCCAGCTTGTCCGTTTTCTCAATAAAGCTAAATATCTTTTCCCTCTTTTGGGCTGTTTCACTGTAGCTTAAAAGTATTTCATTTAATGATTTAAATTCATCATTCCTGACAGCCTCTTTTACTTCTTTTGAAATGCCCAGATTGCACCTGTCAATAATTCTAAGAAGAGCTTCCCTGCTTCTATAGACACCGAATTCCATGAATGAAGTTAAATCCCTTATAATCCGGCTGCCATATATGTCATAGGGTTTGTCTATCAAGGAAAAACCAAGGCCATTCTTATAAAAATTTCTCATAATACACTCCATTTCCCTGTTTGTTCTTACAATTACAGCGGTAGTAACGGTTTTCGGAAACATACTGATCAAGTCTGCTATTTTCTTTGCCCCCTCCGATTCATCCTGAGCCCTAATAATCCTGATCCTTGTCTTGTCAGTTCTTTTATTTAAAATGGACTTCTGATTTCTCTTTTTATTGTTTGAGATCACCGTGTTCGCAGCAGATACTATGGTTTCCGAGCTTCTGTAGTTGTATTTAAGATATAGTTTCTTCCCGTCTTCAAAGTAATGGGGGAAGTTAACCATGGCATCGGTGTTTGAACCTCTGAACTCATAGATACACTGATCCTCGTCCCCAACTGCGAAAAAATATGATAAGGTTGATAATTCCTTTAATATATTAAGCTGGATATCATTCAAATCCTGAAATTCATCCACCATAATCCAGTCAAAGGACTTTCTTACATTTTCAAGATATGTTTTGTCGGTTAAAAGCTCCATAAATCCCTCCTCAAGATCATCAAAGTCCAACAGATCATGGCACAATTTAAAGCTTTTATAGCACTTCTCCGCTTCTTTAATAAAATATTGCGGAAATGGTTCCTCATTAATATTGCCGACCTCATTATTTGAGTAAACCATACTCTTTCTCCTGGATATTTCTCCAATGAGTCTTTCAACCTCATCAGGAGACAGATGGTATTTCAAGATCAAATCTTTTAAAGAAAAATATTTTTGATTGTTGGTTATGATTTGGATTTTTCTTTTTCGGGCTAATTCCCTGTAGCAGAAAGCATGAATTGTTCCAAACCAAGGACTCTCCAACCCGGTTCTTAAGAATCTCTCCTTCATGTTTACGGCAGCTGCTTTTGAAAATGTCAGAACGAGGATTCTCTCAGGGGAAGTTCCGTCCTTTATGACTTCCTCGATTTTTTTAATAAGAACAGTTGTCTTGCCGCTCCCCGGCGGTGCAATTAACAATACCTTTTTATCCCTGTTTATTATGGCTTCCCTTTGATATGGATCAAGCTCCATAAAAATCCTCCCCAATTTCAGTAAAATAGTTGCCAGTTTAAACGGTCAACCCACATGTGGTTTAAATCAGACCTTTTTGCTTTGCCTATTTTGCCACTTTAAGCTATATTATTCTTATTAAAAGCATTTCAAAACTCTTTTCGCGGTCAATAAAAATTGACCCCCAAAGATAAATAGAGAAAGGAAAGAAATGGGTAAAAAATTCAATGTGAGAGATGATAGAAATCTCACCATGCTAATGGACTTCTATGAGCTGACAATGGGTAACGGGTACTTTAACAGCGACATGAAAGACAAGGTAGGTTACTTTGATGCCTACTTCAGAAGAGTTCCGGACGACGGCGGTTATTGTATAATGGCCGGAGTTGAGCAACTCATCGAGTATATCAGTGAGTTGAAATTCGAGGAAGAAGATATTAAGTATCTTCAAAGCTTGAATCAGTTCTCCGATGAATTTATTGAATATTTGAGAAACTTCAAATTTGAATGTGATGTATATGCCATCCCTGAAGGAAATCCGGTATTCCCCAATGAACCTCTTGTAACCGTACTGGGTCCGGTCATTCAGGCTCAAATGGTGGAAACCATGGTTTTATTGACAATTAACCATCAGACATTGATTGCGACTAAATCCAACAGAATTGTTAACGCAGCTGACGGAAGACCGGTTTTGGAATTCGGATCGAGAAGAGCACAGGGCTATGACGGAGCAACATACGGAGCAAGGGCTGCAATTATCGGCGGTTGTGTCGGGACTGCAAATACCTTGGCGGGAATGATGTTTGATGTACCTGCATTAGGAACAATGGCACACTCCTGGGTGCAAATGTTTGATTCAGAATATGAATCATTCAAAGCATATGCAACAAGCTATCCGGATAACTGTACCCTGTTGGTTGATACCTATAATACGTTGAAATCCGGTATACCCAACGCAATCAGGGTTTTCAATGAAATAGTAGTGCCTCAAGGCTTCAGACCTAAAGGAATCAGAATTGATTCAGGGGATATAACCTATCTTTCAAATGAAGCAAGAAAAATGCTTGACGAAGCAGGGTTCGAGGATTGTAAAATCCTGATTTCCAACTCCTTGGATGAATTTATTATTAGAGACGTACTGGCTCAGGGAGCACAAATAGACTCCTTCGGTGTGGGCGAAAGACTTATTACAGCAAAGTCGGAACCTGTATTCGGCGGTGTTTATAAGCTGGTTGCGGTAAATGATGAAACAGGATATCCGGAACCTAAAATCAAACTTTCCGAAAATGAAGAAAAGATAACCACCCCGGGATTCAAAAAATTATTCAGACTTTATCATAAAAGAGATAATAAGGCGGTTGCCGATGTCATAGCACATCATGATGAAACAATTGATGAATCAGTTCCTTATACCATATTCGACCCCATATACACATGGAAGAGAAAGGTATTGAGAAACTTCTACGTCAAAGAACTTCAAGTGCCGATTTTCTTAAAAGGTAAAGCTGTATATGAATCTCCCAGCGTAAAGGAAATCGCAGAATACTCAAAGGAAGAATTGGGAAGATTCTGGGATGAAGTCAAAAGACTTGAAAATCCTCACAAATACTATGTTGATTTATCGCAAAAGCTATGGGATACCAAGCATAGCCTATTATCCGCATTAACTGAAAAATTTACCGAGGATGATTTTTAAATAAAACAAATGGAGTGCTTTTCGCACTCCATTTATTTTATAACCAGTGAACTTGATCAGCCTATTCAGCCACTTCTCTTTTGAAAATTGCACCGAATGCGAAAGTATTGGTTTCGACCAACTCCCAGCCTTCATTTCCTAAGTTGTTCAGCTTTGCAAGTAGTTCCTTTTCCTGCTCTGCTCTTTCCAATGCCCAATCCGGATTGATCTTAACGAACCGGTACTCAAACTTCTTCATGCCCACTCCCCGTTCCATGGCTTAAAATCGGTAAAGCCACTCACAATATTTTTCATCATTTTTATTATACTCGAAAGAATGAAAATATCAAAGAATTTCTTAATCTTCTTGAATAAAGTTTGTAATCGGTTATTATTTTTGTGCTATTAATAACGAAACCCATAATATTTTATAAAATTAAACTAGCGTTGGTATTAAATGATTTTTGCCAAAGAATTGAGGCTGTCACCCGTCAATCTGTAGGTTTTCCATCCATCTTGAGGCACTGCCCCCATTTTCAAATAAAAATTTATTGAGCTCTCGTTCCAATCAAGGCAATTCCAATCAAGCCTTCCGCATTCCCTTTCAACGGTAAGCTTTGCCAGCTCCTTAAAAAGCATTGAACCAATCCCGTTTCCCCTGAATTCCTTTTTTATAAAAATATCCTCAAGGAATATACCTGCCCTTCCGAGAAAGGTTGAAAAGTTGTGGAAAAACAGGGCGAACCCTGCAGTTTCCCCGTTGAATTCGGCGATCAGAACCTCAGCTTTTCCTTTTGTAAATATCCATTCTCCGAGAAGTTCTTCAGTGGCAACAACCTCATGGGACAGCTTCTCGTACTCAGCCAATTCCTTAATCATATCCAGGATTAATCCCGTATCCTTTGCCTCAGCCGCTCTTATTTTTATATTCTTATCCATGCTTATTCTCCGTATTACTACTCATTAATTATCCTTCTTTATGCTACTATAATATTATACTTAATTAAGGATGGGTGTAACTTGAATATAGATTTAACGGTAAAAAAACTGAAAAAACACAGTAATCCCATAGTTCTCAGAAATCTGACTTACAGAGGTGCCGATAAAAACACAATAGGTGTCCCGAGCAAAATTCTTAGAGAAATTTCCAAAGGAGCAAAGAAGAGCAATTCAGATGCAAAAAAGCTCTTCGATACAGGGATCATTGATGCCATGAGGCTTTCATTTTACTACTTCATTCCCTCGGAACTTACGGGAAAAGATTTTGAGGAACTTCTGTCCGGTACTCCTATTTTCTTCATTGCTGATGAGGTAGTATCAAAGCTTTTGTTAAATGCTGACCCGGTACTGGCTTTGAAGCTGGCATCAAAGTGGAAGCATTCATCATTCACCATAAATCAGTCAACGGGTTGGTTGACCCTTGAAAGACTCATTGAAAAGTATCCTGAACTTGATTTTTGGAAATACAATATTTTTAACCTGTTGAACCTGGCTTCAAAAAAATATAAAAAGCAAAGTGATCACGTAAGATATTCCAGGGTGAAATTCATTGAAGCAGCGGGGTTGAATTTGCCTATGGCAAAAAACGAAGCAATAGAAGCAGCACAAAAAATCGGACAGGATCATGTTTCCCTGTCCTCCGCTTCTAAAAAGAAATTGGATCCCCTGTCAGTCATTCTTAATAATTCTGAGGCTACTGAATAAAAAAAGCTGCCGAAGCAGCAAAAACAGTAGGAATCAAGTTAACTATATTATCCCCCCGGATTATATTTTCAAACCTGATTCCTACTTTTTTATTCTATTATTGTGTTTTCTTTAGTATCTGAGGTCTAAAGTCCTATACTGTTGTTTTCCTGCTTTATTAACGATTCTTTGGCGTTTTTATTCCATGTAGTCACAAACGCCGTTACCGTCTGCATCTACAAAGTTTAACTTAGGTCCTGAACCTGTTCCGTCATGAAGTCCTCTTCCGCCGCGTCTTGCGCTTCCATCCTTAGCACCGGTACCTTTTGCACCATAACCTGAACCATCTAAAGGTCTGACTCTTGTTCCAAGATTGTCACATACTCCATCCTGATTCTCGTCTATGAACTCTGCTACTCCGTAGCCTAAGCCCTTTCCTTCCTGGTTCCCTGCACCGGAGCCGTCCTTAAGCTGCTGTTTGATTCCGGTTCCCTGACCTTGGCCCATGCCTTTGCCCTGTCCCTGTCCGTTTCCCATTGCGAATGCAGGTACTCCTACAAGTGTTGCCACCATTGTGACTCCTGAGATGATTTTAACTAATGACTTTTTCATTTTTATTTCCCCCTTGGAAATTTATTTTATTTGTTACTCACATAATACAAATAAAAAGGTATTCCAATCCCCGTAAAAATAAATGGAATGTGTATGAATAGTTAAGGAATGCTGCCACAGTTTTCACACAAATATTAAATCCTCAAAAGGCTGGTTTAGTCAGCCGTTTTGAGGATCATCTGAATAATTTAATGGTTTATTCTATTTTAGTGTGCTTATTTCATTGATGGGCCAAATCTTAATTCCTGCCTTGGCTATTATGTCACTCCTGTCTATGTATCCCACTTCAGGATATCTGGAATCCCTTGAATTAATCCTGTTATCTCCCATGAAGAAAAATTTATTTTCGGGAACCTTGAATTCACCGGTATACATATCCGGATTCTTTACATAGGGCTCATCAATAAGATTTCCGTTCACCGATACCTTGCCTTTTTCTATAGTGACAGTATCCCCCGGTTTCCCGATAAGTCTTTTGACATAAAGAGTTTCAACTCCGTTGGGTCTTACCTTGAAAACAACGATATCACCGGTCTTTAACTTTGTTGTATCATATATTTTAGTTACGAATACCCTGTCATGTTCATTTATTGTAGGTTTCATTGATCCGGTGGGTACAAGGATTTGGAAGAACAGAAATTTTTGAATAAGAAGTGACAGTACAATTACTATTGCAACCGGGATTACCCATTCCTTGATAAAATTCTTCATGGACACCTCCTACATTTCGGGTGCTTCTTCAATTAAGCCTTCAAACAACCTATCGATGACCTTTTCCCTGTTTTCCTTTGTCAGTGACGAATACATTATGATTTCCTCGTTTTGAGGAATACCAAGTGTTTCCTTAATCAGCTTTTCGTTCTTTTTAATTTCATTTCTTTTAAGCTTGTCCAGTTTTGTTGCAACTACCCTGACATCAATATTAAAGTGCTTAAGATAATTATACATCAAAACGTCATCTTCTGTGGGCTTGTGCCTGGAATCAACCAATAGCACCACTCTTTTAAGGTTAACCCTTTTTGTGAAGTATTCCTCCACAATGGTACCGAAAACTTCCTTGGCTTTCTTTGATACTTTTGCATAGCCGTATCCCGGCAGATCCACAAGGAAAATTTCATTATTCAGCTTAAAAAAGTTTACCAGCCTTGTCCTTCCCGGCGTGTTGGATACCTTGGCAAGGGCATGGCGTCCTGTTATTGAATTGATTATCGTGGATTTACCCACATTTGATCGGCCTATAAATGCAATCTCAGGCATTTCTGCAGGAGGGTAACCTCCGGCATTTACAGCGGAGGTTACAAATTCCGAAGTCTTTATTATCATTTTGAAGCACCTGTCAGAGCAGCTTTGATTACCTCAGAAATCTCCCTTGTAGGTACAAAATTAATCTCTTTTCTGATTGCTTCGGGAATCTTCTCCAAATCAGGAAGGTTCTTATATGGAATAATTATCTTTCTTATTCCCGCCCTGTAAGCTGCCATGGACTTCTCCCTCAAACCGCCAATGGGAAGCACTCTTCCTGTCAGTGTAATTTCACCGGTCATCGCCACCTCGTGGGATACTGCTCTTCCGGATAATGCCGAAACCATTGCAGATGCCATGGTAATACCGGCTGAAGGTCCGTCCTTTGGTGTTGCTCCTTCGGGAACATGTATATGGATATCCTTTTTAATATGGAAATCAGTTGGAACTCCAAGATCCTCTGCTCTGCTCCTAATATAGGAATATGCCGCCTTTGCGGATTCCTTCATGACATCGCCGAGGGACCCTGTCAATTCAAGCTTTCCGTTGCCCTCCATGACCTGTACTTCAATGGGAAGAATATCTCCGCCGTAGGGTGTCCAGGCAAGTCCTGTTGCAACTCCCACCTTATCAACCAAATCTGCTTTATCATATTCGAATTTAGGATGCCCCAAAAACTTTCTAACGGTTTTCTCATTGATTGTCATTGATTTTCTCTTGGTTTCAAGCATTTCTGCAAGAGCTTTCCTAATTACTGAAGCTAAGTTTCTCTCCAGATTTCTTACACCTGACTCCAAAGTATAACCGTCTATTATCGCTTTTATTGCATCATCAGTCATTTTAAGGGAAGTCTTTGTCATACCGTGCTCGGTAAGCTGCTTTGGCAGTAAATGCCTCTTAGCAATATTAAGCTTTTCTTCATAGGTATAGCCTGAAACTTCAATGACTTCCATTCTGTCCAACAAAGGTCTCGGTATGGTGTCTAAACTGTTTGCAGTTGTTATAAACATTACCTTTGAAAGATTATATTCAAGCTCCAGGTAATGATCCCTGAAGGTTGAATTCTGCTCGGCATCCAAAACTTCCAGCAATGCATCCGCCGGATCTCCCCTGAAATCATTGCTTAATTTATCAACCTCATCCAGGAGGAATAAAGGATTTGATGACTTGGCCTGTCTCATGGCATAGATTATTCTGCCGGGGATTGCCCCAAGATATGTACGTCTGTGCCCTCTTATTTCAGCCTCATCTCTGACTCCGCCCAGGGACATTCTTACAAAGTTCCTGTCCAGTGCATTTGCAACGGATTTTGCAATAGAAGTTTTACCTACTCCCGGAGGTCCTACAAGACAAAGTATAGGCCCCTTTATTGTATCCTTCATGGCTTTTACGGCCAGATATTCAATAATCCTGTCCTTGACGTCCTTTAATCCATAATGTTCATTGTCGAGGATCTCACGAGCCCTTACAATGTCATTGTTGTCATTGGTATATACATTCCAGGGCAGATCAAGAATCCAGTCAAGGTAAGTTCTGATAATGCCCCCTTCTGAGGAGTATGGCCCTGAATTCTTTAATCGGTCAAGTTCATATAAAGCTCTTTCCTTGGCTTCCTTCGGAAGCTTTGCCTTGTTTATCTTGTTCTTATATCTTGTTATTTCCTTCTTGGTCTCGTCTTCTTCACCAAGTTCTTCCTGAATTGCCCGGATCTGTTCTCTTAAGTAGTAGTCCCTTTGGTTCTTGTCAATATTAGACTTTACCTTAGAGCCTATTTTCCTTTCGATTTTCATAATCTCAAGCTCATTCTTCAAAAATACAAGAAGCTTCTCTAGCCTCTTCTTTAAAGATGAAAGCTCGAGCAATTCCTGTTTTTCTTCTGTTTTTAATATCATATAGGATGCAACCATATCACTGAATCTGTCTGCATCGTTAATATCCTCAAATGTCAGTAATGCTTCCGGAGGCATATTACCTGAAAGCTTAATGAAGTCATCGAAGGAATCCTTAATGGTTCTCAGTAATGCCTCTTCTTCTGTTTCAGTGGCATCCCGTATTGTCTCTATTTCTTCTACTTGAGCAACAAGATGCGGTTCCCTGGAAGTATATTTTACCAACTTACCTCTTTTTGTACCCTCCACCAAAACTCTTACAGTGTTTCCGGGCAGTTTGAGCAGCTGTCTTATGGTACAGATCGTACCAACTTCATTTATATCCTTATCCGTTGGATCTTCTACCTTTGCATCCTTCTGTGTTACTAGGAATATCTCCTGATTGGACATCATGGCAGCATCCAAAGCTTTTATTGATTTTTCCCTGCCTACATCAAAGTGAAGGACCATATATGGAAATAAAGTCAGCCCTCTTAACGGGATTAAAGGGAGCTCTTTTTTAACACTCATTATTTCGTCTCCTTAACGTCGTATTCTTCTATATTCTAACCAATATTAAGATTGTTTTTTATCAATATCAACAATATTTACAAATTTATCTCATATGGAAACTTTGAGGACACACCCTGGGGCATGTCCTCAACAATTCTATGCACTCTCTTCTTTCATTGCAAGATCAGCTTTTCTGATAATCTCAGGCAGCTTATCCACCACTGTCTCTTCATTGATGATTACCCTGCCGACTTCGCTGTCAGACGGAACGTCAAACATGATGTCTCTTAGTATATCCTCAACAATGGACCTTAATCCCCTGGCCCCTGTATTTCTCTCTATTGCAATTTCAGCGATCTTCAAAAGTGCGCCTTGTGTAAATTCAAGTTCCACACCGTCAATTTCAAAGAGTCTGACATACTGCTTCACCAAAGAATTCTTTGGCTCGGTAAGAATCTTAACCAGGATTTCCTTAGTCAAATTGTTTAAAGTGACAGATATGGGAAGTCTTCCTACAAACTCAGGGATTAGACCGTATTTAATCAAATCGCCGGGAAGCATATTCCTTAGAGTTTCCCCTACATTCATGTCCTTCTTTGATTTAACTTCAGCTCCGAAGCCCATGGATGAAGAATTTACCCTTTTCTCTATTATCTTTTCTAAGCCGTCAAAAGCACCGCCGCATATGAACAGAATATTCGTAGTATCAATCTGGAGCAGCTCCTGATGAGGATGCTTTCTTCCACCCTGCGGCGGAACAGAGGCAACCGTACCTTCAAGTATCTTTAAAAGAGCCTGTTGTACGCCTTCACCCGATACATCTCTGGTTATTGATACATTTTCTGATTTTCTTGATATCTTATCAATTTCATCAATATAAACAATACCCATCTGTGCCTTTTCAATGTCATAATCGGCATTCTGAATCAACTTTAAAAGTATGTTTTCAACATCTTCACCCACATAACCGGCTTCAGTCAAAGTGGTTGCATCCGCTATTGCGAAGGGAACCTTCAAAAGCTTTGCCAGAGTCTGGGCAAGATAAGTCTTACCTGAACCTGTGGGTCCTAGAAGCAGGACATTTGATTTTGAAAGTTCTATATCGTTGTCCTTCTTTTTATCCTTGCTGTTTATCCTCTTGTAGTGGTTATATACCGCCACGGATAAAGCCTTCTTTGCATCATCCTGACCTATGACATATTCATCCAGGTGGGATTTTATTTCTTTCGGTTTCGGCAGATCCTTAATATCAAAGGAAACATCCTTGTCACCCAGCTCTTCGTCAATTATCTCCGAGCAAAGGTCGATGCATTCATTACAGATATATACTCCGGGGCCGGCAACCAGTCTTTTAACCTGAGACTGGGGCTTTCCGCAGAAAGAACACCTTAAATTAGCACTGTCATCTATTTTTTTAGCCATCTTTACACCTCCGGGGCATTGAATTTCTTATTTTGTAGACTCGTAATTTTCAATCACCTTGTCTATCAGACCATATTCTACAGCCTCTTCAGCTGAGAAGAAGAAATCTCTTTCAACGTCTGCTCTGATTTGTTCCACACTTTTGCCTGTATTCTTAGCTATGATTTTGATCATGGTTTCTTTGATCTTTAAGATTCTCTTTGCATGAATCTCAATATCGGTCGCCTGGCCCTGGAATCCTCCCAGAGGCTGGTGCATCATGATTTCACTGTTAGGAAGTGCAAATCTTTTACCCTTTGTGCCTGCAGTCAACAGGAACTGTCCCATTGAAGCCGCCATACCGGTACAAATTGTAACGACATCAGGCTTGATGTAGTTCATTGTATCGTAAATTGCCATTCCGGAAGTTATTGATCCCCCCGGTGAATTTATATAAAGATAAATATCCTTGTCCGGGTCCTCACTCTGCAGGAAAAGCAGCTGTGCAACCACTAAGGATGCCATTGTATCATTAACTTCTCCGGAAAGCATTATTATTCTGTCCTTCAAAAGTCTGGAAAATATATCGTATGACCTCTCGCCTCTTGAGGTCTGCTCAACAACCATAGGTACTAAACTCATTTTTATTCCTCCGTAAATATTATATATATGCTCCGACCGGACATTAAAACCGTGTATTCTTATTCTAAATCCCGTAGAGCCTGCAATCTTAATTTTAAGGCATCAATATTAAAATGCTATTAAGGCACACCGTAAAAAGATGTTTCTCACACTGTGATATTATGCTTAAATTTACTGCATTTAAACATTATATCATAAACAATTCCCAATTAATATATATCCAAGTAACTTACTCTGAATTGATAAAAGTTGTTACAAATCTTCCTTACCTCCCACTAAAAAATTAGCATACCGGCTATAAACCGGTATGCTGTTTTTTCTATTAAATCACATTTAAAAATTAAATCTCTCGCTATTCATATTTTTCTTATGTTGCGTAAACCGCTAGATTATCATCATTCCGCCGTCTACGATTATATGCTGTGACTGAACGTAGGATGAAGCATCCGATGACAGATAAATAATTGTTCCGTTGAGCTCTCCCTTTCTGCCCGGTCTTGATGCAGGATTCAAAGCATTATACATCTGCATGAAGCCCTGATGTTTGAACAAGGTATTTTCTGTCATTTCTGATTCAAAAAGTCCGGGTCCTATGGAGTTTACTGTAATGTTGTGCTGTGCATAGGAAGCTGCCATACCCATTGTCAATCCTCTTACAGCTGCTTTTGAAGCATTGTAGGCATGTCTTACAAGCTCAGGAGCCTTGTCTGCAACTATTGCATTTATAGAAGCTATATTTACTATCTTTCCGTATTTAGCTTCGATCATGTGAGGAACAACGAACTTGCTTATGTTGAAAATTCCGTTTACGTTGACATCAAATACTGCGTCCCAGTCTTCTTTTGCCATTGTATCAACGCCGCCCGTCTTTGCAAGACCTGCATTGTTAAGCAGGATGTCAATTCTTCCGAAATACTCATATACTTCTTTAATTGCATCTTCACAATCCTTAATATCGGTTACGTCGCATTGAACTGCCAAGGCTTTTCTGCCCATGGACTTGATCTTGGCTTCAACTTCTTCAAGTTTTTCTTTTCTTCTTGCAATAAGTGCCACATCTGCTCCTGCCTCAGCATATGCCAAAGCCGCATCTTTTCCAAGGCCTGATGAAGCCCCTGTAACAACTGCTACTTTTCCGGTCAAATCAAATAAATTCATAATGCACCTTCCTTATATTTTAATTTCTTTACTTTAATTCTAACTTATAAGTCATTCAAAATGAAGATATCAACATTGATATTTTTATTAAATATTAAAAATATACATTGATATTCAAACTATTTGATAATACAACATATTCATCATCGGTATAATTTGAAAAACTCTTTAGACACATTATTCTCTTATCTCCCAGTTCAAATTTTCTTTTTATCTCTTTCTAAATTAGTACATCTCCTATTCTGTCTGAAGCATTTTCCAAATTCTCCATTACCTCGGACATTGCTTCAATAGCCTCTTCTGATTCAATATACCTGTCTGTGGATTCAAAGCTCTCCGGCATATTATCCAAAGCGGACTCCTCTTCGGACAAAGCCCTGTCTATTATAACTTTTGCACTATCAATCAACCCCAAAGCCCTGTTTAGTTCAATTCTTCTTTTCTTATTCATTTTTTATGCTCCTTTTAAAAATACTTGGAAATACAAAGGATGTTTTTACCAGTCTGTTTTCATAATTAGAGAAGGAGAGAAAGACAGTATTTTTGAATACCTGATAAATTGGATGCATATAGCTCAGTATTTCAAAATCAAGACACATCATTGAAATTACTATGGAATCTGTTTTTTCTTCCAGCTCCACTTCTTTGATTTCTGTTTCAAGCTCCTCCGAAAGTCTGTCAAACAGCACGCAATATTTTCGGAAGAGTTCAAATAACTCCAGATCCAGATAGATTGTTCCTGCTTTTAATTCAAGTCTTTCCTGAATAAGCTCTTCAACCAGTTCGAAATAATTCCTCTTCAAACCTATTATTCCTCCTTCATAAGATCATTGAACTCAAGTAGCAGCTTAACGTTACCTTCGGTTGAATATCCCACACTTAGGACTGCATCCTTGTCAATGATATACATTAAAGTATCCAGATCCCTGATTATTATCTTCTTCCCTCTGACTAAAACACCCCCTTTGTCTTTGTTTGGCCGATGGATATGGTAGCTTACCCTGACAGAAGGGTTTTTAGCGAACATATCTGACATACAATAATAAGAATCAATGACCTCGGAAATCCTATCCTCATCAACTATGGTTTTCTTAGACAATATAATTTCCTGACATTCCATATATGCTTTAGCAAGCTCCATGAATCCGTCATCAATAGTAAAAACATTGTCTTCCTTCAAGATCTTTTTCCCTTTAATTTTCAAACTGATCCCTTCCCTGTTTTTATTGAGGCACTGTTAAATGCCCCTGTTATATATCACTTGACCCCTAACAACTTTTTTTAATCTTCCCCTGGTTTTATCCAATTTTTCGACAACAAATTCATCCAAATTTTCAAAATGTATCCCTTTCTTTACCCTCATCCCATATAATCACTGGAACGCTGACTCCTACACTCAATTACTAATTCCTGTTTATTAAAGTCAGAACAAACACCATATATCTCGTTTTATGATCCCGGCAATGTATTTACATCCCTAATCACAAACATCTTCTCCGGTCACTCAAGTACGTACCGTGCTTTTCAACAGTGTAAGAGGAGCGTGTCAAAATCTACCCCCGGGAGTTTTAAAACCTCCTTCTGCTTATAATCACAAAGTGCCAACAAGTTAAAAGATTCAACCCTTAAAACTCAGTGACACCAGCTACTGCAAGTACTTTTTACCAACTGTTTTTGTCCTATAACCACTTTTTGCCAACTGTATTTGTCCTATAAGACTAAATAGGGTTGTACAAATAAAAAAACCAGGCAATCACATGATTCAGCACTTGGCTGGTTCAGGGATTGCCTGGTTAATTATCGACTTAATGTCTTTTTATATTTTGTTATTGATTATTCGTGGTGATGGTCATGTCCGTGATCGTGGTGATGGTCATGTCCGTGATCGTGGTCATGATGTCCTTCTACCCACTTAACCTTTGATACCATATCGGAAAGTATTTTGTGGAACTTAACGTCTGAGATAAGACCTTCCTTGTTGTTCTCCAAAAGTCTTTCTGCAAACTTTTCATCAGCATTGTACTGCTTCTGATACTTTTCAGCCATTGCCTTGATTTCTTCTTCTGAAGGCTGGTAGTCAGATGCTGCCAAAAGTTTTTCCATTACAAGATTTACCTTTGCTCTCTTTGCTGCATCCTTCTTCATGGATTCCCTTGCTGCTTTCTCATCCATATTGATCATCTTGTAGTAAGTATCAAGGTTCATACCCTGGTACATGAGCTTCTGCTCAAGATCCTTAAGCATATTGTCTATTTCGGACTCAACTATGGCTTCCGGAACTTCAAGCTCTGTCTTCTCGGCTACTGTTACCAATACAGCATCCTTTGCCGCATCTTCCATATGCTGGTCATGGTCTTCCTTCATCTTTTTCTTTATGTCTCCGCGAAGCTCTTCAACAGTTTCAAACTCTGAAACCTCTGATGCAAAGTCATCGTCCAATTCAGGAAGTTCTTTTACCTTTATGTCGTTTATCTTTACCTTGAATGTTGCTTCTTTGCCGTTAAGCTCTTCAACGCCGTATTTTTCAGGGAAGGATACTATAACATCCTTTTCCTCTCCGACCTTTAAGCCAATCAACTGCTCTTCAAAGTTTCCTATGAATGAGCCTGAGCCGATTTCAAGTTCATGACCTGCAGCTTCTCCGCCTTTGAAAGCAACATCATCAATGAATCCTTTGAAGTCAAGATTTACAGTATCTCCGTTTTCAACTGCTTCTCCCTCTTCTCTGGTCTTGATCCTTGCATTCTGCTTTCTCATGTTTTCGAGCTCTTCATCAACCAGGGACTCATCCCATGGATGCTCGTGTCTTTCAACTTCCATGCCGTTGTAGTCGGCTACTTCAAATTCAGGCACTACTTCTACCTCTGCAGTGTATACAAAAGGCTCATTTTCAGCTCTTGATACAATGTCAATCATGGGCTGGCCTGCTATTTTGATGTTCTCATCAGTAACTATCTTAAAGTATGAATCATTTAATGCAAAATTATCTGCATCCTCATAAAGTGATTCAACTCCGTATCTTCTCTTTACCATTTCATAAGGTGCCTTACCCTTTCTGAAACCCTGAACCTGGAAGTATTCCTTGTTCTTTTCATAGGACTTCTTAAGAGCCTTGCCGTATTCCTCGGCAGGAACCGTTACGTTTATTTTCACTTTATTTGAGCTTAATTTCTCAATTTTGTATTCCATTTTATTCCTCCTCACTGTCTTTTTCAGACAGGTGTAAAATCATGCCTTACTATTATATCATAAATTTTTATAAATTTATTTTCTCTTTGTTTTATTGGTCTTTCCTGCCCTGCCGGATTTTAAGCCGTCACCCGTGACCTCCAGATTACCTTCAAAGAGTCGTTTAATCGTGTCTTTCTCTGAATTATTAAAGTATAGTCTGGTGAACCTTCCCCTGTGATCCAGCTCCAGTTCAATCAGTCCGTTTACTTCATTAGCCTTTGCCGCCTTTACGCTGCTCCAGGGAAGTTTTGTGTATATCCTGCTCATTACCAAGAATCCGTCGTCGGTTATTCCTGTCTTGTAATAAGCCTGAACTGCTATAAACATGCCCAGTATGAAGGCTCCGTAATGGTAATTGTTAGTTGAAGCTTTAATTGCAGCAACCAGTATTAAAACAGCTGAAATAGACAATGCGGTTTTTTCCGTTGCCGATTTTACACTTCTGACTTTTATGTTTTTAATCTGGTTGAACTGGATGATTATGGTAATTATCAGAACCACATAGGCAATAGTTGTCAGTAAATCCATAGCTACTCCTTTATTGTGTATATTGCCGAAGCAAGCTCTGCTTTAAAAAGGGTTCTGAAGCCTGCATCCGTGCACAGTCGTTCCGAAGTCACATTCAAAGGCCAAAGATAAAGCGGTATTCCGCTTTCTTTTTTATGGATTTCCACCATGTCATTGATGAGTTCCCTTGCATAACCCTTGCCCCTGATTTCCTCCGCTGTCTCCAGGGAGTCCAATTTAGCAACTCCGTTATCCGAATAGAAAATTGAAGCCAATGATACTGCCCTTTCCTGAATATAGGCTGCAAAAACCCTGAACTTGGGATTTGAACAATTGCTTTTGACTTGATGGATGGCTTGCATGTTGTTGTTCGGTATCATGATGTCAAAGGCTATTCTTTCATCCCATTCCTTTAGCTCTTTAATATCCAACCTTACTTTCTTCTGAATTTTATTTTCACCCGTCAAAAGCATAAACTTCGTCTGGCCGTATGACTGGATATCATAACCTGAAGTCCGGAGGAGCATTGCATTGTTCATCAGAAAGCCATCGGTATAGGGTTGATACAATCTGGGAATTATGCCTCTGTCAAGGTAAAAATCCCGGACTTCTTCCAGTACAGCTTTAAAGTCCGTCACCTTGTCAGGATAAACCACTGCATGGTTTGCCGTATGGAAATTCTTCTTTTCAGGATTATAGAACAAAACTCCAAAATCCTTCTCAATATAAGTAGAGAACTCCTTTGGATATTCGATCTCAGTTTTTAAAATTTTCTCGATGAGAACATCATTATCCATTCCTTTTACTATCATTCTTAATCCCTTCCAAGTAATCCCGGGCATTTTTCAAATCATTCTCATCTTTGAAATTATCCCTGTAAACTTCAATTATTCCGTTTCCTTTATAATCCAACTTTTCAAGTCTTCTGTATATATATGAAAAGTCCTGTTTTCCCCTGCCGGGCAGAAGACAGACATTGTTCTCATCATTATCATTAAGATGCACGTTGATTATGTTTTTACCCATGATGTCAAAAAATTCTTCCGGATCCCTTCCGATCCTCCTTGCCTGCTTGATATCAAAAGTAAACTTCATTTCAAATCTTACTTTCTCCACCAGCCTCCTCAGCCAGTCGGGATTTCCCGCAGCCTGATATGCCACGTTTTCCTGAGCTACATGGACGCCTTCCGCCAAACCCTCATATATAATCCTGTCATAACAGTCTGCGATATGGGACATCGGAAATTGGTCACCCATCCAAATATTGGGACCGTGGAATGTATATATGTCTGTTCCGAGAATCTTTGCAGCTTTAACGGACGATTTAAATATTTTTACAAAATCATCCCTTCTCCTTTTCTGCCTGTCAAACAATGAAGGCTCCATGACGTTGCTCATGACATGGATGGAGTTAACGACAATCCCCAGTTCATCACATCTTTCCCTGAGTCTTTTGGCATAATCCTCCTCCATCTCGCTGAAGGTATTCAAAAATGTTTCTACCGTGTCAAAGCCCTTTTCTCTGTATATACCCAAAACATCTTCCGTATTGATATCGGGATAAAAATTGGCTGTTGATATGCCTATTTTCATTGATTCTCCTTCCCTATTCCACCTTCAGATCCTGACTGATGTGCTTTGAAACTCCGTCTATTGTCACTTCAAAACCATTTTCCATTAAATTCCCAAGACCGATGGCAGCTCCCCCGGATCCCGGCAATTCTTTGTCGGTTCCCGTATTTAAATCTATCGATCGTATTGAAAGGGGCTTATCACCGTTGGTTAATCCGCTAACGTAAACCAAGGTAGTGTTATTTAAGAACTTTGCATTATTTGCCCAGATAAAACCGGTTCCTGCCTTTTCCGTTCTTTTGATTAAGAGGTTGTCCGTACCTGTAAATTCTTTCAAGCCCACGTCCATTGCCATAAGATCCGATCCTATTACAAAAATGGATTCTTCGGCTTTTTCATTGATAACCACCTTTGAATTATCCGGTGAAATATCAAAGAAATACTTGTCATGGGAACCGGTAACGCTTGTATAAGTTACCTTATCTCCCTTTTTACTGTATTTAACTGTCAGATTTTCCCCTGTGGATAATTGAAAGATTGCTTCGCTTGCCACAACTCCGTTCAATGCAGGAGGTTTAGGAAATTTTCCTCCGTTGACCCTATATTCATTGACCTTTCCCATAAGATAAGGAATGAAAAACAGGAGTAAAACCAGGAACAGGGCTAAAAAAACATATCCGTTCCTGTATCTTTTTCTTTTTATTTTATGTTCCCTGTAAGCATCGCTAAATATGCTTGATTTTTTCATCGGATTCAGCCCTTTTTAAAATTCTTATGCCCTTGGGCTTGCAGTTGCAAACATGCTGTTCTGGTTCAAAGTTTTCTGTGTATTCCTCTACTCCAAGTTCAGGTTTGTCTTTAAGATATTTATTCATGTCCATTAAAGATCAATTACCTCCAATTCATTCATGGCTTTTTCCACCAAGGCTTCTACCTCAAGTCTTGCTTCATGTGCCTCTATGTCCTTAAGTTTCGGTTTTGTCTTGGGATGCTTAGGTACAAAGATTGTACAGCAGTCTTCATAGGGCAGAATACTTGTTTCATAAGTCCCTATTTTTTCTGCCAATGTCATAATATCCGTTTTATCCATGGCAATAAGGGGCCTGAAAACAGGTCTGTCTGAAACGGAATCAGATACAACAAGGGCTTCCATAGTCTGGCTGGCTACCTGACCCACAGACTCTCCCGTAGTCACAGACTGTACCTTGAATTTCTCTGCAGCCCTGCAGGCTAATCTCATCATGAATCTTCTCATTGTAATGACTAATTCATCCTCGGGGCACTTATCCATGATTTCCATCTGTATATCCGTAAAAGGAGCTACAATAAGCCTCATTTTACCTGTATAAGATTTTAAGGTGCTTGCAAGTTCCTTTACCTTATCTTTGGCCTTTTCACTTGTATAGGGGTGGGAATGGTAATAAATGGCTGTTACATCCACACCTCTTCTTGCCATCATGTACCCTGCAACCGGCGAGTCTATCCCGCCTGAAAGCATGAGCATTGTGGATCCGTTCATTCCATAGGGCATTCCTTTGGACCCTGCAAACTTCTTGGTGAATACATAGGCATTGGTTCTTATTTCCACGTTTAGTATTATCTCGGGATTAATAACATCGACATGATAGCCCTCAGTATTTTGAAGGACATAGCCGCCCAGCTCCATTGATGTTTCCATTGAAGTCATGGGGAACTTCTTATTGGCTCTGTTAGTAACCACCTTAAAGGACGATCCCTTTTCGAATGTATTTATATAATTAACTAATTCTTCGCCGATCTTGTTAATATCGGCTTCCACTTCCTTGACCAGATAAACCTCTGTCACTCCGAATACCTTTGCCACCTTGACTGCTGTTTCTTCGGCATTCTCAGTTTCAATAAACCATCTTTGCTGGTCATTTTTTATGGTATATGTGTCCTTTTCCAAAACTCCCTTGATATTCTGGATCAGTTTGTCCTCAAATTTGAACCTGTTCTGACCCTTTAAAAATATCTCAGGTGCGTATTTTATCAATAATAATTCCTTCAATCTATCTCAACCTTCCTGCAAATTTCAAGGCATAATCAAAGCCTTCCGCTGCTTTTTCAATCTCTTCCTGTGTTGTTGTATCCGAAAAACAAATTCTTATGGATCCTTTGATTTCATCCTTGGTTAAACCCATTGCCGTTAAAACATGGGAATCCTTCATATTTTTAGAAGAGCATGCGGAGCCTGTGGAAACATAGACACCCTTTTCTTCTAAAAGCCTTAATAAAACCTCAGAGCGGAGCCCTTTGAACGAAACATTCAAAATATACGGAGAAAAACCTTCAAGACTTCCGTTCAGTCTGAAGCCCTCGTATGTCCCCAAAGCATTATATAAGTATTCCTTGAATTTTAAAACAGTTTTTCTGTTTTCTTCCATATTGGGTAAAATCATCCTGCTTGCCAGACCAAACCCTGCAATGTAAGGAACATTATGGGTTCCTGCCCTGGTTCCCTTCTCCTGCCCGCCTCCGGATATAAGGCTGTTAAGTTTCAGACCTTTTCTTATGTGTAAAAGTCCTATGCCCTTCGGCCCGTGGGCTTTATGTGCCGAAGCTGTCAGATAATCCAGTCCCATCGCTTTTACATCTATGGGAAATTTTAAGAAGGACTGAACGCAATCCGCATGAAATTTTGCACGAAATCCGCCTTTTTTTATGATTTCACCCATGGCTTCAAGATCATTTATCGAACCTACTTCATTATTTACATGCATTATGGAAACGAGCATGGTGTCTTTTCTTAAGGCATTTTTAAAGTCTTCGAGATCCACTTTTCCCAATTTATCGCATTTTAAAAATGTAACCTCGGTTCCCTCGGCCTGGAGCTCTTTTAAGGTGTTTCTCACCGACGGATGCTCTATTTCCGTGGTAATAATATGCTGTCCCTTAAAATTCCTCAATACCTGATTATTTCCCTCAGAGGCACAGGAATTAAAATATATTTCCTCAGGGGATGCATTAATCACCAATCCCAGGCTGTTTCTGGCTTCGTTGACCCTGTCATCTGCATCTCTGCCCTTTTTATGCAGTGATGAAGGATTGCCGTAATTTTCGAGCATTACCTTCTTTATTTCTTCAGCCACCTCATCATAGACCTTAGTGGTGGCACAATTATCCAAATAACATTCCATTATTTATTTAACTCCTCAAACAGAAGATCCTTGAATTGGTCTGTAAACTGCACCAATTCATCCAAGTTGTCGCAAACTGCCTGTAATGAATTGGGACCTCCTCCGCCTCTTATCTTGCTGGTTTTAACTCCCTTGAAGAATCCACCAAGATTGAACCCCTCTTTAACGGCGGTGGCGTACATTCTAAGCTCTCTTATATCAACTAATACGGCAGTCCTTTTTTGCGCATTAAGTTCAAACACCATATCCTTGATCAACTCTTCTTCTTCATCCAACTTTTTATATATAAAAGGAACATTGTATTCCGGCAGAGTCAGCATAAGCTTAACGAGCTTCTCCCTGATTTCTGATACCTTTTTTCTTTCCTCTTCTTCTTTTTCAATCAAAAGTCTTACTCTGAACGGAATCTCCGTTTCATGAATTCCGAGAAGTGTTTTGACATCCGATACAATACCGACGGAATCATAAAACTCATTCAAGGCCCTGTCTCCGAATAGAAAATAAACCCTGGAGCCACCCTTGTAGTTCTCAATCTTCTTTATAATAAAAAGCTTAAGCTCTCCGGTGTTGCTAAGATGAGTTCCGCAGCAGGCATTATAGTCAATGTCTCCTATCTTTATGATTTGAATATCTCCTTCAGCCTCAACAAGCTTTCTTAAGCCAAGCCTGTCAATTTCTTCCTTTTTCTTGACAAAGCTCTCCACAGCCAGGTTTTTGCCAATATTATCCATTACCCTGGCTTGTACTTTTTCTCTGACTTCCTGGGTGACAGGAATATCTGTGTCAATGGTGGATACTTCATCAGTCATATGAAAAGATACGGTTTTAACATCAAAGTCGTTTTCCAAAATGGCAGACATTAAGTGTTGTCCGGTGTGCTGCCTTGATATATCCATTCTGTAGGGCTTGTCGATGACACATTTAACCCTGTGGCCTACAGCAAGATCCTTGAAATCTTCTGTCTCATGGTATATGGTATCGTCAGCTTCCTTGACATGAATAATTCGGGCGTCGCCGATAAAGCCCCTGTCAGACATCTGTCCCCCGGCCTCGGCATAGAAATCTGATTTGTCTGTTAAAACAAATTTCTTCCCGTCTTTTTCAATTAATCCTGTTATTACGGCATAATATTCAAAATCTATATTGTTGGAATTGAATTTCATTTTTTCTCCATAAAATCAGACCAAAGCCTGAATTCAAATCAATTTTTTATCACCTTTCAGTATAACCCAAAACACGTGTTATTAAAAACCAAACAATTCCCTAAAGTGTTTTCCTAATCCTCTGCCTCGGAGCTTAATACTGCATCCTTTGCCAGCTGATCCGCCATGTCATTGAATTTATCCCCGGAGTGTCCCGTTACTTTATGGAAAACAACCTCTATAAGGTCTTTTCTGTCTTTGAAATACTCGTGGTATCCCATTGTCAGCTCATTGTTTCTTTTCCACTTGCCCGTTGCCCACTTTTCAATACCTTCATAGTCAAAATATATATGAAGTTTCTTAAACCCTTTTTCAATTGCCCAGTCCATGGCCTTAATGGATCCTAAAACCTCTCCGGCTACGTTTCTCATGGAAACATACTTAGCTTTTTTACCAAACCCCGACAGTTTCTCCACCATCTCACCGTCCAAGATAAGCACCACGCCGTAGCCGTATACTTCGTACCCTTGCCTGAAGGATCCGTCCACATAGGCAATAAGCTCGCCGGGTACTCCCGGAGAGCTAACCTTATCTTCAGCCTTTACCTTGACTTTTTTAACTGAAGAATCCTGTTTGAAAATAATATCCTCTTTTTTAATCCCGGCTGAGGTTATAAAACTCTCCGCCTCATTAAAATCTCCGAAGGATTTGTATTTTACGTTGGAAACCCCGTCCACATTTGCTTTTGTCTCATCCCAGGTAAGATAAATGGCTGAGCCTTCCTTACCCCTTATTACCGCATAATATTTTTTAGCCATTACCGTCCACCCTTAAAAAAAGCACCTGACAGATTCAGATGCTTTTCATTTTTATTAATCTAAATTTTCTAACTTAAATCAAGCTTTGAAATAAGCCTCATCCGGCTGATATCCGCCGAATTTTTCCGTAAGTTTATCCTCAACCAACCCATAAATCTTTTGAACATTTGCAGAACCTGTGGGGCCCATTACTGAGGAAATATTATCCTTTATGAATTTAAGTACTTTCAAATCCCCTGCCCAATGCTCAACAACTATCGGTAACGGTAGGCTGTTGACCAGGTGGTTAACTCCGAATACAAATAGTGCTATGTCATCAATGGCACCCAATAATGGGAACTTATCCGGAATTATATCGATGGGTGATAAAAAGTATCCCATGGAAAGACCGATAATCAGTTTATCTTTTTTAAGGACTCTTTTATCCATCATTACCCTGACTGCCAATGCGAAAATATCAGGGATGGCAGCGGCATACTTATAGTAATCCTTGAAATCAGTGGGAACCCTTTTATAAAGATCTCTTCTTATCTTGGAATATTCATCCTCTGTTGATTCTGAAGCAATTTTACTGATGTTCATATTATAGTAATACTCCTTTTGAGCTATAGCTTCTGCAGCATTCTTTTCATCAATGGCCTTCTGTCCGGATTCTTCATATTCCTTCTTTTTCTCATTCTCCGCCTGCATTGCTTTGACATCAGCGCTGATTGAAGACACCTTAACAGCCAGTATGCCATTCTCCATGATGATGTTGTCGATTATAAGATGTACAAAATCCACTTTCTGAAGAGATTTATCCACATCGATTACTATCTGTCCATCCTCATAGGTTACTCCTTGTTCAGACAATTTACCCTGAACACCTTTAACTGCTGTTGAAATTATCCAGCCCGGAATACCCATTTTTAAAACCTTGATTTTTTCAACTACAATATGGATTTTATTTTCTATAACCCCTACGACTTTAACCCTTGCAAAGAAAGGAATGTCGATTACTTTATGGAAATTTCCTGTTACTTCGATTCCTTTGTCCTTGAATTGAAGATCGTTAATGGTTAATCCCTCTACATCCACAAATTCTCTTATGTTCTCCATTAAATCGGTCTCTGATATTGTGGTGGTCACACTTGAAATTCTTGCGCTCATTAATAATCCCTCCTATCGGGTGTTAATACGAATGAAAGTATGAATCCTGTTATTAGCCCTCCAATATGGGCGTAGTTGTCAATTCCCGAACCAGGTCTTAATCCCCACGATAAATTCAGTGCGGCGATTATAACCATGTTCATCAATGCTCCTCTTCTGAAAATATCCCTTCTGGTCAATGCCCATCCGATAAGGACTCCGAGCAATCCAAAAATTGCACCTGATGCACCGACTGAAAAACCTGCAGACATTTTGAAGGATAAATATCCTCCTCCCACTGCAGCCAGTAAATACAGAATAATGTATTTTAATTTCCCGGCCAAAGCTTCCACTGACTGACCCAGGATATACAAAGAATACATGTTGAAAGCAATGTGGGTTATATCAGCATGCAAAAAAGCTGAGGTCAAAAGCCTGTAGTACTGCCCATTTTGAACAAGGGGTTTGAAATTCGCTCCGTTCACCAGGAGTACTATGGGGTCTATTGTAAGTGATTTTGATTGAAACACCGTATATAAGTACATCATCATATTCAAAGCAATCAGTACATAGGTCAACGGTGTTTTAAATCTTCTTGTCTCTTGATACATTACCAATCTCCTGTCTTTTATACTTACTATTATATACTAAACCCCGGGAATACCATTTTGATTTAATGTTGAATAATTTATTAATAATTTTACATCATATTTAGAATATTAATATTCAGGGTCCATGATTAAAAAAATATCTACATAAATCTTTATTGCAAACAGTTTGCATATGGGATTTCATTCAAATATAATTGAGTAAGACCAATAATTCGTTGAAATTAAGTGTTTGATAGGTGTTTTTATGGAACTAAACAATATTTCCTTTTCCTACGAAGGGCATGAACCCTTTTTAATAGAAGATCTTACTTTAAAGTTGGAGCCCGGGATGTTTTTGACAGTATTAGGAGAAAACGGCTCTGCAAAATCTACTTTAATCAAGCTGATGCTTGGTTTGAACAAACCAAATAAGGGGACCATCAGCTGTAACTTCAACAAAGTAGGTTATGTACCTCAGAAGAAAGAAATCTTCAACATGAAGTTCCCCATTACAGTTAAAGAAATGATAAATATCCATATCAGAACCTCTGGAAACAAGATTCACGGAGATGACTATTATCTTAAAAAAGTAGAAATGGATAATGAATCAGGAACACTCTTCGGTGATCTATCGGGGGGACAGCAGCAAAGAGTTCTCATAGCAAGAGCCATAAGTTCAGACCCGGATCTTTTGATCCTGGATGAGCCTCTTACAGGCATAGACAGTAAATCCCAGACTCTGTTAAGGACCCTTCTGCACAGTATGAACATGGAAGGTCTCACAATTGTATCCATCGAACATGACATTGCCTACGCACTTCATAATTCCAGCCACATACTTACCATGAAGGAAGGAAAAGGCACTTTATATACCGTGAAGGAATTCCTGAAGAGAATCAGCCATGAAGAAATGGACAACTACCTCTATCACAAGGAGGTGCATTCCCATGCTTAGCTATGATTTTATGAGAAATGCCCTTATTTCAGGTTTTCTCATCGCCATAATATGCCCGCTTATAGGCACATTCCTGGTTTTAAAAAGATTTTCAATGATGGGTGATACTCTGTCACACTCCTCCTTTGCAGGAGTGACGGCAGGATTGATATTCGGTGTAGCTCCCGGGGCGGCATCCCTTGTATATACCCTGTTCTCATCTTTGCTCATAGAGTTTTTAAGGAACAAATATAAGGGTTATCAGGAAGTAGTAATGAGCATAGTAATGACCTTTAACGTAGGTTTGGCGATAATGCTGGCTTCAACCGGAAAGATAGGCACGAACATCAACCAATTCCTCTTCGGTTCCATCTTAACCGTAACAACAACAGACATTATACTCATCCTGTCAGTAACAATAATTACACTCATTTTTCTTTATATTTACAAGGATCAGCTCATATACTCAACCTTCGATGAAGACGGTGCAATGATCAACGGAATAAATGTAGTTTCAGTCAACTATATTTTCGCAGCCTTAACAGGAGCTACAGTTGGCGTATCAACAAGAATCACCGGCCTACTGGTCATATCATCGATACTTGTCATCCCCATTGCTTCCGCCTTAAACCTGGGCAAGGGTTTCATAAGAACTATTTGTTACTCCCTGGTATTCGGTCTTGTATCTGTTTTATCAGGAATAGTATTATCCTATTATCTGGATTCAGCTCCGGGTGGTACAATAGCCCTGACTTCGGTTGCCATACTGATAATCACCTTCATACTGAGAAAAGAATAAAACCACTATAAAGAATAAATTCCAGTACTTTATTGCACTGGAATTTATTCTTTAGTTAATATCAGAAGTACTGTATACAGGTTACAGCTTTTTTCCGAGCTTTTCACTGCATTCTCTGCAGAGGCCTTTAAGCTCCAAATGGTGCTCCATTATGGAAAAACCTGTCTCCCGGTTAATAAGTTCCTCTATTTTAATCATGGGACAATCCAAATCCACGGTTCTATGACAAATCTCACAGGTCAAGGTGTGCATATGTGTCTCTTTTTTCAATACATAGTTATATTTCTTCTCACCAAGATCAAACTTTTCAATTATTCCTAAATTGCCTAAGAGCTCAAGAGTTCTGTAGACAGTTGAAAGATTTATGAAAAGATCATCCTTCTCAGCTTCATCTCTGATACTTTCTGCATCAAGCCCATGTCCTGACCTTGAAAGTATATCTAATATAGCTTCCCTGGGCTTTGTGACCTTAAGACCGTAGTTTTTTAATATGGTTACTGAGTCCAATTAATCACCTTCCTATATTGATTATAACAAAATTGAAATGGTTATAAAAACATCATTTTCAGCGAGAACAATATCAGTATTATTCCGCCGAGATAATCCGAATATTTCGATATGAAAGTCATCTTCTGAAGATACTTGGCCAATATAAATGCAAGGGAAACCAAAGCAAGTGTGATCACTCCAATGAGTATCCCGTCGGTGAATATAAAATCACCCCTTGAGAACAATGCAGTTATACCCACTACCAAGGCATCGATTGACACCGAAACCCCAATAATCAGAGCCATTGCGGGCTTGATTAAAATACATTCATCCTTTTCGCCCATGCCTTCCTTAATCATCAGGATACCTACAATCAGAATTGCAATGGCACCGAGTAATGTCGGAAGAGCAACAATATTGCTGTTTATAAATTTGCCCAGGTAGGCACCTCCGAAGGCAAATAAAAATTGAAAAAAAGCAAAACTTAATGCAAATTTTACTTTGTTAACAAGCTTCACCTGACAGTTCAGACCTATGGACATTGCAACCCCACATGCATCCATAGCCAATGCAACACCTATCAATGCCACATTCCAAATATTCATATTAACACCTTTTCCATACCTATTTACAATAAGTAATTATATGGCAAATCAAAGTGTTTTACAAATTCGATAAGGTAAAAGCCCCGGTTTATTAAACCTGTGGGTTTCTGCTATAATAAAAATTGGCTTAAAAAGCTATTTTATTCCGGAGGCTTACAAAATGATTGCAATATCAGGATCTCAAATTAAAAAAGAATATGGTACTGATGTCATACTGTCCGGCATAAGCTTTTCGGTCAATGACGGGGATAAGGTTGCCCTTATAGGTGCAAACGGTGTTGGTAAATCCACTCTTTTTAAAATCCTCACCGGTGAAATAAGCCATGATGAAGGTGATTTCTTTATTGAAAGAAACAAGACCCTAGGCTATTTATCTCAGAATTTAAGTTTAGAGGGTGAAAATTCCATTTATGAAGAGGTTCTTACTGTATTTAAAGAGCTGACCGATATGAAGGCTAATTTAAGAGCTCTTGAAGATAAGATGGCACAGCCCTATGAAGAATCCAACAAAAAATGGCATGATGAACTGATTATGGAGTATACAACCCTGCAGGATCTTTATATCCTAAGAGGCGGTATGACATATATCGGAGAAATGCAAAGGGTTATGACGGGTCTCGGACTTACTTCGGATACCTGGGAAAAGAAAATTTCCTATCTCAGCGGCGGAGAAAAGACCAGGGTCGCACTATCCAAACTACTTTTAAGAAAGCCGGATATACTCCTTCTTGACGAGCCTACAAACCATTTGGACTTATCTGCTGTTGAATGGTTGGAGGAGTTTTTAAAAGGCTACAAAGGAACCCTTTTGGTTATTTCCCATGACAGATTTTTCTTGGATAATGTTACAAACAGAACCTTCCTGTTACTCAAAGGTGAGATGCTTTGCTATAACGCACCCTATACAAAGTATTTGGAGCTTTATAAAAAAGACTATGAGGTCAGGTTGAAAGCCTATGAGCTTCAACAGGATGAAATTAAAAGGCAGGAAGCAATAATAGAAAAATACCGCTCCTTCAATCGTGAAAAAAGCATAAAAGCAGCAGAATCACGGCAGAAGCGGTTGGATAAAATGGAGCTTATAAATAAGCCCAAAAAAATGGGACGGGCAGCAAAGATTTCGTTTAAAGTCTCCTTTGAGTCGGGTAATGATGTACTAATTGCCCAGGAGCTTTCAAAAACCTTCGGAGAGAAAAAGCTTTTTGAAAACCTGGATTTTATGATTAAAAAAGGTGAAAAGATTGCCCTTATCGGTGAAAACGGACGAGGGAAAACCACCCTTTTCAACATCGTCAGAGGAAAAGTCAAGCCGGATATCGGAAGGACCATACTTGGGCGTAATGTCCAAATCGGTTATTATGACCAGGAACAGGCAGATCTAGACCCGGACAAAACCGTAATGGATGAGGTATGGGATGACTTCCCTCACCTGACCACCACTGAACTTAGAAACTCACTTGGCGCATATCTTTTTAAAGGCGATGATGTGTTTAAAGAAATCCGACTTTTATCCGGCGGAGAAAAATGCAGAATCAATCTTTTAAAGCTGATGCTCAGAGAGGATAATTTTCTTCTTCTGGATGAACCCACAAACCATCTGGATATACCTTCGAGAGAAGCCCTGGAGGACTCTTTAAAGGACTATGACGGAACCATGTTCGTCATTTCCCATGACAGATATTTCTTGAATAAAGTGGTCAATAAAATCTTTGAACTAAAAGAAGCAGGTATAATCCAATACCTTGGAAATTACTCCTACTATCTTGAAAAAAGACAGGTTGATGTCAAGCAGTCAGAGAAAAAGGAAAATGACTCAGAGGTAAAAAAAGCCAGGCTTTCAAACAAGGAGTCCCAAAAGGATCGAAGAAGACGTGAAGTCGAAATTAAGAACACGGAGCTTCAAATAACCAAAATCGAAGCAGAATTAACTGAACTGAATGAATCACTGGCCCTTGAGGAAGTCTTTTTAGATCCGGATAAAACCAAGGCAGTTTTGGAATCAATAGAAACCAATAAAGAAAAACTAAACGTGCTGTTAGAACAATGGGAAGCACTGCTTGATTAGTGTAATATCCGTATCCTTAGAATAATTCTGACAACCATAAATGAGTAACCTTATAATATCTTCTGCATACCTTCATGATGGGCATGCAGAAGATATTTTTACTTTATAAATGTATGGTAAGTAGGAAATATAGGATTAGGTATTAAGATTATAAATATTTATTCGTTGAGTCTGAATATAAAATCCATTTCCACCTATAAACAGCGTTGAACGTCTATATATAGTGTGCTATCATGATTCCAACACAATATATTGGGTACAGGTGATGAAAATCTTAATAGGGAAGTCGGGTGAGAATCCCGCGCGGTCCCGCCGCTGTATTAAACTTAAAGGTAGAACAATAACCACTGATAATTCGGGAAGGTGTTTTACTATGGTTTTAGCCAGAAGACCTGCCTGTACCCTATCCGTGTCACGGCGTATGACAAAAGCGGATGGGGTATTTTTTTCGTGCCCCCGGTTTTTGTCTTCTTAATTCAAAGGAGGCATTTTTTAATGGAAAAAAACAGGATTATCACAGTGTACCCACAGCCGGAGTACATTATGAAAAGAGATGGGAATAAGGTTACCTTCAACAGGGAAAAAATCCGGGAAGCTATAAGAAAAGCATCAAAGGCTTGCCCTAAAGAGACAATATCGACAGCCGAACTTGACGGAATAACAGATTCTGTCATCGGTTTACTTAACCCCCGAGAAATTCCGACAGTTGAAAAAATTCAGGACATTGTGGAGAAATCCCTTATTGAATCCAACCACCCGGACATTGCCAAAGCGTATATCCTATATAGGGCAAACAAAGGAAGAATCAGAAATTCCAAGGATACTCTCATGGAGATATTCAACGAAATAACCTTTACCTACTCAAAGGAAGCAGATCTTAAAAGAGAAAATGCAAATATAGATGCTGATTCAGCCATGGGAATGATGCTTAAATACGGCAGTGAATCCTCTAAATTTTTTGTGGACAATTATATTCTGCCAGCTAATATTGCAAAAGCCCATGAGTCGGGAGACATACATATCCACGACAAGGATTTCTATATGCTGACAGAAACCTGTTGTCAGATTGACTTAATAAAGCTGTTTAAAGGCGGGTTTTCGACAGGCCACGGATACCTCCGTGAACCTAATTCCATAACAAGCTATTGTGCCCTTGCATGTATTGCAATTCAGGCAAACCAGAATGAGATGCATGGCGGACAGTCAGTTCCAAATTTTGATTATGCCATGGCAGAAGGAGTTAAAAGAACTTTTAAAACTGAATTCAAGGAATCCGTAGCAATTTACACCTCAGCTATGGGAGACTGGGATATTAATTTTGTTAAGAACCTCATTGATGATATAGATCCATATAACAATCCGGATCTTGGACCCCTTAATTTCGAGCCGTTCAGAGGAGTGTTGGGATATAACCTTAATCTTTCAGACGAAACATTGGATAAAATCGGGCAAAAAGCATATACCAATGCAATCAGACGAACAGACAGAATTACCTATCAGGCAATGGAAGCTTTAATTCATAATCTGAACACCATGAATTCACGGGCAGGTGCCCAGGTTCCGTTTTCATCTATAAATTATGGTACGGATACTTCAACCTGTGGCAGAATTGCCATTAAAAACCTTCTCCTTGCAACTCAGGCAGGCCTTGGAAACGGGGAGACTCCCATATTTCCTGTTCAAATTTTCAAGGTTAAAGAAGGAATTAATTACAATGAGGGTGATGCGAATTATGATCTTTTCAAACTCGCTATGGAAACTTCAGCCAAAAGGCTTTTCCCTAATTTCAGCTTCCTGGATGCCCCATTTAACCTTCAATACTATAAAGAAGGCGACTATAATTCTGAGGTAAGCTATATGGGCTGCAGAACAAGAGTCATGGGGAACCATCATAATAAAGAAATAGAAATAACCGGCGGACGCGGGAACCTGAGCTTTACATCCATCAATCTTCCGAGACTTGGTATTAAGGCAAAAACAGATATATCTCTTTTTTATGAAATGCTGGATGAAAAAATAGAACTATGTATTGAGCAATTGATCCATCGATTTAAAATACAAAGCAAAAAGAAATTAAAGAACTATCCCTTTTTAATGGGACAAGGTATTTGGATAGATTCAGAAAATCTTTCCAAGGATGATGAAGTTGGTGAAATACTAAAGCATGGGACTTTAAGTATCGGATTCATCGGCCTTGCCGAAACCCTGAAAGCTTTAACCGGAAATCATCACGGCGAATCACGGGAGTCACAAAAACTGGGTTTGGAAATTATAGGTCATATGAGACAGAAAATGGATGAGGCATCCAAAATCCACGGCCTCAACTTTACTTTGATTGCAACACCGGCAGAAGGGTTATCCGGAAGATTTGTGGCATTGGATAAAAAGCTATACGGTTTAATTCCCGGTGTAACGGATAGGGATTATTATACAAATTCCTTCCATGTTCCCGTTTATTATCCAATTAAAGCAATGTATAAAATATTGCTGGAAGCGCCTTATCATGCTTTGACAAATGCAGGTCACATCAGCTACATAGAGCTGGACGGTAATGTCTCCCAAAATCTGACTGCCTTTGAATCAGTCATCCGTGCCATGAAAGAATCAGGAATCGGCTATGGTTCCGTAAATCACCCCTTGGACAGGGATCCGGTCTGCGGCTACAACGGTGTCATCGGCACTTCCTGCCCCGGATGCAAAAGATTGGAATCAGAATCTATTCCCTTTGAAAGAATAAGAAGAATTACAGGATATTTAGTGGGAACCACGGAAAGATTCAATAACGCGAAACAAAAAGAAGAAAAAGACAGGATCAAACATGGGCTGTAATTTAAGAATTTCAGGGTTCAATGAGGAATCCATTGTAGATGGAGAAGGATTGAGATTTGTTATTTATGTCCAAGGATGCAACCATAACTGTCCACATTGCCATAATCCCAATACTCACTCAATTAACGGAGGTACCTTAATTGGTATTTCTGAGATAGAATCCATGATAAATGAGAACAAACTCTTAAACGGAGTTACATTCTCGGGTGGAGAACCCTTCCTTCAACCTCTGCCCCTGTCAATTCTGGGTAAGAGACTTAAATCATTGGGGTTAAACATCACCACCTATTCAGGTTATTACTACGAAAAGTTGATTGAAATGGCTAAATTTATTCCGGAGGTCAAAGCACTGCTGGATATTACAGACATCCTCATCGACGGACCGTATATACATGAGCTGCAGGACTTATCCTTAAAATTCAGAGGCAGCTCCAATCAAAGGATAATAGATCTATCCAATATTCCAAAATAAATAATTTCCATATATAAAATGGGCAGATTTAAAAGGATTTTCCTATTAAATCTGCCCTATCATGGTTTTTAATGTTTACAATATCTAATTTGTCTGAGACCAATATTATAAAATTAAGGTCTTGCAATAAGCTGGAATTTCTTGTCGATGATTTCATTTCCTCTTAGGATTGAAAGAGTGATTTCCGATCCGACTTTGTACTTCATCTTGATCTCATTCATCTGAGTAGTAGAAGTAACCACTATATCATTGAACTTCAATACTACGTCTCCGACCTGGATTCCCGAGTTATATGCAGGTGATCCCTGCCTTACTTCTATTATTTCAACACCGTTGGATATTTTTAGCTTTCTTAATGCTTCCATATCCATGTCTCTTGCAGTTATACCCATATAAACCGGTGGTTGGGACAGAATGGCCATCTTTTCCTTCAATGTATTGATCGGAATGGCAAAGGATATCCCCTCTGTGTTGTTGTTATGTATCTTTGCTGTGTTTATTCCGATGACCTCTCCCCTGTCATTGAATAAGGGTCCTCCGGAGTTACCTTCGTTTATGGCTGCATCAGTCTGAATATAGCTTATCTTGGTTCCTGCAATCTCCACTACCCTGTCTTTGCCTGAAATTATACCGGCAGTAACGGTTCCGGAGAAATTTCTGGATACAGGATTGCCTATGGCAACAACTTCATCTCCCACATTTGCCTCATCTGAGTTTCCGAAGGTTACAACACCTTCAACTTTGATGTTACCGTCTAGTCTTATTATGGCAAGGTCTGTTGCATCATCGGTATTGATGACAGAGGCATTTACTTCAGTCCCGTCACTTAACAGCACGGATATTTCATCCGCTCCGTCAATAACATGGTGATTGGTGGCAACCAAACCGTCAGAATTCAAAATGAATCCAGTTCCGATAAAAGTCCTGAACCCTGAGGTCGTATCCCCCGGAATCTGGTAGTTTTTCGTCAGTACAGTGACTACAGCCGACTTATACTGGGAAACTATTTCTGACACCTTCATGGTCTTCTGAGTTGAAACCTCACTCAGAATTTCCTTCTGATTTTCAAAGGCAGACAGTTTTCCCGATACATTGGCAAGTACTGAGCTTGCAGCATCATAGGCTGCATTATTGGAAATATCCGAAATATACTTACCCATGGCAGAGGTTTTAAACAAAGTCGTCTTCGGCAGTATACTTAGAAAAAGAAAGAGTGCCAAAGCCATGCCGATGAAACCCTGAGCAATATTGCCAATGAATTTCAAAATCTTCGATTCTTTTTTCTCTGATGGGTAGGTCCAGGAATTCAATTCTTTGTCCAAATCTCTGCCACCCATTTTCATGGCATATTCTTCCCTGTACTGCTCCAATTCAGAAGATCTGTACAAAGGTCTAGTGCTTTCGGCTTTGTCTTCCTCAGCTTCCATAAGGGCTTTAAAGTCTATTTCATCCCCGATCTTATATTCCTTAACGTCACTGTCGTCAAATGACTGGGTATTTTCTTCGTTTATTAAATTCTTATCTTCATTAAAATCATCTCTGATTAAATCTTTATCCTTATCTATCATATTAATTCTCCGGCTTCAAGGGTAAAGTAGGTAAGTATTACTATCAACATCCTTGTAATAAATTAAGTATAAACTTTATGTAAGACAATATTATTACAAAATAGTTAAATTCCTTGTTCATTTACATGTATTTTATAATATATCGACAAAATAAACAGGACTAATCCTCAATACTAAGGTTGGGGTCAGCATTCAGTGACAGGGATGTAACATCCCCTCTGATGAACTGATAATACGCTGCACTGCCTATCATTGCTGCATTGTCGGTGCAAAGCACTGGATTAGGGAATAATATTTCTATATTATTTTCTTCCCCCAGTTTAAAAAGTGTATTTCTTAAATAAGAGTTACTTGCAACACCGCCGCAAACAGCTATTTTTCTGACATCACGGGACTTGGCAAACTCCAACAGATTATCGGTTAAGTTGGATATGACGGCTTTTTGAAAAGAGGCTGCAACATCCGCTTTATTGACTTCTTCTTTTTTAAGAGCCATGGTATTTAAATAATTTAACACCGCTGATTTTATCCCAGAAAACGAAAAGTCTAGGGTATCCTCATGGAATTTCGGTCTGGTAAATGAAATTGCGTTTTCATTTCCTTCCTTGGCAAGTTTGTCTATTTCGGGTCCGCCTGGGTATCTTAGCCCCAGGGATCTTGCAACCTTGTCATAGGCTTCACCTACTGCATCGTCCCTTGTTTCTGCAACGACCTCATACTTGTCATAATCAGTTACATTTACGATATAAGTATGTCCTCCAGATACAACAAGTGAAACAAAAGGAGGTTTAAGATCCTTATGTTCAATGAAATTTGCAGCAATATGACCTCTTATATGATTGACTCCGATTAAAGGCTTTCCCTGGGAAAAGGCAAGACCTTTTGCATATTGAAGCCCAACTAAGAGTGCTCCCACCAATCCCGGTCCTTTTGTTACCGCAATTGCATCCACATCATTTAGAGTTACCCCTGCTTCTTCCAAAGCCATCTCCAATACGGCATCAATGGACTCAATATGCTTTCTTGAAGCAACTTCTGGCACAACTCCGCCGAATTTTCTGTGAAGGGGTATTTGTGATGTTATTATATTAGACAAGACATCCCTGCCGTTCTTGACTACTGCAATTGCAGTTTCATCACAGCTGGACTCTATGCTGAGTATCAATTTATCTTCTGATTTTTCCATTTTTGTAAAATTCCTCTATGTTATACTATTTTTGAAGGGTTGAAGATCACTTCAAAAAATTGTTTAATTGCAACATTATTCACATTTACTATTATACTTTATAAACCAATTTGTTCCATGTCCAAAATATTAATTAAGACATGGAGGATTTTAAAATCGTACTAACTACTTTAGAAAGGATAGCTGAAAATGGTCGATTATGCAAAGGTAATTGTTATGGGGTCACCCATTTCAAAATCCAACTTTAAACTTTGGAATAAAAATGGCAGGGCTATCCTACCTAACAACTCCGGTAAATATCATGACAGGTATTCAAATTATGAGGATGAAATCTCTTTAAATGCCCGTAATCAAAATCCCGGAGTGACTATGGATACAAGCCTAATTGCAGTTCTTAAAGTTTATTATAAAAGTGATAAAAGACATCCCGATACAAACAACATAACTAAAAGTATATTTGACGGTATAGAAAAAAGCGGTCTCATTGTCAATGATGCCCAGATAAGAAGGCTCATCATCGAAGAATACTATGACAAGGTGAACCCCAGATTCGAACTTGAGCTTTTTGCAGAGGCAGCTTTCAGGATGTCCTACACAATTAAAAGACATGGTGAAGACATACCCGTAATTTATTATGAGCCTCCGTCAAACAAAAAGAATCCTTATTCTTCTTCTGACAATCCGGTTGATAAGATAAAGTCTGCCCCGGTTAAGACAAAGGAACCCTCCATAGCAACACCCTTTGAAGAACGGGTAAAATCTGCAGAAGAGAAACTAAACAGAATCGAAGCATTGAAAGGCCAGGTACCCAAAACACCAAAAAATTCAGTTGCCAGGCAAAAACAAATACCGGAAGCTAAAGCAGTTCTGATCTGTTCAGAATGCAAAAAAGAGATTAAAAGCAATGACTATGTCAAAGCAAACGGAGGCAAGACAATTATCTGCAGAAAATGCTTTGGTAAACTATTTTAAAAGATCCCCTTTTACAGTTAAAGAAGGAAGAGGATTTGATAAAAATTTTGTGTATCTTTTTTGACTTGAGATGAAAAATAATATAAAGCTGCCGTCTCCGGCAGCTTTTATCTTTTTAGGTTATTCACTTAACACCTGATTCGCCTTTAGGTATGAATGTACGTCTTCGGCTGTGATTTCAGCTCTTTTCCAAATGTCTGTGATATTGTAAGTGACCTCATCTGCATTTCCGGTTATGAATGCACCGGACCCGTCAGCATCACGCTTGAATCTTTTGAATAGCTGTCTTGAAGGTGAAAGTCCCACCGACAGAAGAAGCGTGTCACACTCGATTTTTTTCGTGACTTCTTCCCCTTCCTTCTTTGAGAGCTTTTCTATGACAACTCCGGTGACCCGATCCTTGCCTTCAATCTCAGTAATAATATAACCGAGCTCAGTTTTAATGTTGTACAGCTCAAAGAATTCTTTTAATTCCTCATCAGGGAAGTTCAATTCCTTGACTTCATCTACGATTGTAACTTCCGTGGCTCCTTCATTCACCAGAATTCTGGCCATATAAAGCCCTGTCCAGTCATCCCCGTAAATAACTACTCTTTTACCGCAAAGATAGCCTTTTTTCACAAGAAAATCCCTGGCTGTTCCGATGGAGTACAATCCCGCAGAACGGTTTGAAGTAAAATTCAGAATTCCCCTGGGTCTTTCTGCAGCTCCGGTGGCAATTACAACGGAATCGGCTTCAAGTTCTTCAACTCCGCCTTTTGGTGATACGGCAGTAACTTTCTTTCCCTTGGTTATGGAAATGACGTAGGTATTTACTCTGTAGTCTATTCCATGGAGGATTATCTGCTTTTTAAGATCGTCGGCTATTTCGACTCCGGTATAACCATCCTTGCCAAAGCCTGCCTCTGATTCGATTATTACATTCAAAGCTCCGCCGAGATCCTCCTCCATATCTAAGATGAGAATGTCATTGATTCCTCTTTTTTTGAGACCCAGAGCAGTATACATTCCACTGCTGCCGCCTCCTACTATGATACATTGATACTTCATATCACACCTGACTTTTTATATATTACCCTCCCGGATGCTATTGTCAGACAACACTCATTTACCCCGAAATGATAATTTAAGAATCTGTGATTTGGCACGTCAAATACAGCAATATCAGCTGATTTGCCCACTTCAAGGCTTCCTGTCACATCGGACAGTCCCACTGCGTAGCTTCCGTTCAAAGTCAGACCGGTGATGATTTCTTCAATGGTCAAACCCATATAAATTGAAGACAGTGCTATCAGAAGCGGAATTGACTCAGAATAGCAGCTTCCGGGATTCATATCCGTTGCAAGTGATACTCCAAGGCCCTTGTCTACCATTTCCCTTGCTTTTGCATATGGTGCTTTTATTGAGAATGCGGTTAAAGGAAGAAGTGTCGCACTTACTTTATTATCCTTGAGAGCCATCATGCCTTCATCACTGATCTTCAAGAGATGGTCGGCAGAAGTACACTTTAACTCTCCTGCAAGCTCGGATGCCTTGAAACCTTCATTTAGCTCATCAGCATGCATTTTAATCTTAAAGCCCATGTCTTTCGCTGCATTTAAATAAACTTTTGTTTCCTCAAGGTCGAAAACGCCTTTCTCAGTGAATATATCCACAAAGTCAGCTAAATCTCTCTCCTTGACCATGGGCATAACCTCATTGATGCAATACTTGATGTACTCCATGGATTTTCCCTTGTATTCTTCAGGGACATCATGAGCTCCCATATAGGTTGTAACCAGTCTTTGGAGCTTTTCATCCTTCAAGGCTTTCATAACTTCAAGCTGACGAAGCTCCGTTTCCTTATCAAGTCCATAGCCTGACTTACCTTCAACGGTTGTGACTCCAAATCCTGCCATGGATTTCATTCTCTTTTTGCCAACTTTTAAAAGTTCCTCAAACGATGCCTGGCGGGTAGCTGTGGTTGTGGCTTTTATTCCGCCCCCGCGTTCCATTATGGAAACATAGGATACACCCTGAAGTCTCCAAGAGAACTCATTTTCCCTGTAGCCGCCCCATACAAAATGTGTATGAGAGTCAACAAAGCCCGGAAGGATAGTTTTTCCTGTACAATCTATGACTTCATATTCATTTTCGTCAATATCCGAAAGAATCTCAGGACCGCCGACAGCCTTAATTATGCCGCCTTCAGTTATTATGCATCCATTTTCAATAATTTTTAAATCTCCCATTTCCTTGCCCATTTTAAGAGTATTACCCAATGGTGTTGCAAGGACAGAAGCATTTTTAAGGATTAACCCCATCATAAGCCGAAGACCCTTGTTTCAAGGACCTGTGCCTTATCAAAGTTTTCAAGTCCAAGATAATATTCAGCTGTATCAGTTAAAGCATCCATGGGAACAAGTCCTACAATCTCGGTACCGGTAACTGTTACTCCGTATCTTCTTGCTTCAAATTTGATCATTTCTAAAACTTGATACAGACGGGATTTTGTATAGTCAGTCAGGTTTATTGAAACCTGTGAAATCCTCTTTTCTTTTATCTCCACACCCATAGCTTTGACAAATCTCAATCCGCCGCCTATGTGTCTTATTCTTCTAGCTATAGCATCTGCGATTTCAAAGCTGTCGGTGTTTAAATTGGCATTGAATGCTATTAAAGGAAGTCTTGCTCCTACTGCAACTACTCCGAAGCTTTCATGAGGATAATCCTTCGGACCGAAATCTGCATTCCACTTCTCATCCTTCATTTTTTCCGCCATTCCTTCAAATTGACCTTTTCTCACTGCTGCAAGATTTTCCCTGTGAGGTGCTGAAGCAGATTTTTCATAAAGTATTACCGGAATATTCAGTTTTCCTATTTCTTCCGCAACTTTTTTAGAAACATTTATTGCTTCTTCCATGGTTACATTACTTACAGGTATGAATGGACATACGTCCAGTGCTCCCATTCTAGGATGCTCACCTTTATGGTTTCTCAGGTCAATGTTTATCATTGCCACTTTAACTGATTCAACAATTGGCTCAATGAGGGCTTCCGGCTCTCCGACAACTGTTACGACAGTTCTGTTATGGTCCTTGTCTGAGGAGTAATTTAATAGTTTTACATCCGCCTTATTCCTGAAACAATTTACTATTTCCTCAACTACTTCGCTTCTTATTCCTTCACTGTAGTTAGGTACGATTTCCATGATTTTTTTCATTTGATCTTCTCCTTTTTAGTCCATAAGGATTGTATATTCATTCAATACTATTGTATTCTAACCGGGAATTATTATCTACTGACGTAGTTTAGAAAATAACAGTTACAGGTCCGTTTTATAACTTTATTGATTATCAAACTAAAAACAGGAGCTATTCGCTCCTGTCATTTTGTCAGTTATCAATAGCCCCTCGGGATAATAAGCTTTAATTTCCCAGATTCAATTGATACATCTGCAATATTTCCTTGTATTGATTCTCCGTCAATATTAATTATCTTTTCCTTTTCTGAAGTAACGACAATATGTTTTGCCCTCAGATAGGTTATCTCCGGTATGTTTAAATGCTTACCCTTCATTAGGAGAGGTAAATAGGTAGCAATCTTCCTCATGGGAACATCATCCACAATCACCACATCCAAAAGTCCGTCAGACAGATCGGAGTGGGGCGACATCATGAAGCTTCCTCCATAGTATCTTCCGTTACAAAATGCAATTAAAAATACATTTCTACTGTAATCTACACCGTCGATTTCTATTTTAAGATCAATGGTTTCCTTGCTTTTAAGACTCTTTATTATTCCTGCAAAATAAGCCATTTCCGTGGTCAGGAATGGGTGTGATTTAAAAGATGCTGCTTCAAAATTAACCTTTGCATCAAATCCTACACTGGCTATATTGATAAAATACTTGTCATTTATCCTGCAAAGATCCACATTTTTTTCGGTACCTAAAATACTGTCTTTAAGAATCTGACCTTTGTTGAATTTACCTGCAATGGACTTGATAAAATCATTTCCTGTACCGCAGGGTATTATGGCAAGGGATGATTCGGTGCCGGCCATTCCGTTTAAAACTTCATTAAGTGTACCGTCACCGCCTACGGCATATATCCTGTAGATGCCTTTATTTGAGTATTCTCTTGCAATTTCCGTTCCGTGACCGGGATATTCGGTTCTCACTATTTCATAGGAAATACCGCTATATTTTTCTGAGAGAGCTTTAAACAGACTTTCTATGGTCTTTTCAGTTTTTAGTGCAGCTCCCTTTCCCGCTTTGGGATTTACTATGAATAGGTGCTTAGTGTCGTTCATCAATTTTTCCCGTCTTTCTAAAAGTTTTCTCTTCTCTTATTTTTAATTTATTTAGATACACTTTCTAGTTCCTTACTTCAACCGGTTTACCCAATCTTTTTACCAAAGATCCCCAGTCATATACATAGCTTCCCCTGGCCCATTCGTTCATTACTATTGTCTCGTCCTCACCTATGGGAATTATTGCAATGGGAAGGCCGGTAAGTTCCCCGTTTTCCTTCTTATATACAATGAGGTTATTGCTCGTTTTAACCACAGTGAAGAAATTCTCCGGTGATGATACTGCATCAACGGCATTGGGTATCTTCGCTTTAATAATTGACCACCTGGGAACCAATGAATCGTATCTGTACAGTTTAATATTGTCATTCAATCTCAAAGTGAAAGACAGAAAATCCGTAGGATCATCCGTTGAATTGAGTCTTCCTTCATATACCCATTTTCCGTTTGATCTGCTCAAGATAAAGGATGATTCATTTATATCCTGGAGAATTTCAGTATCCCTTCCCTTTGAAGAAACCTCATCCTTTGCAGCAGTTTCAAATATTGTTTTTCCTTCATTTCCAAAAATGTCACTCAGTTTTGTGTTTACTCCCAAACTCTTCCTGTCTACATTTTTAGTTGAATAATATTGAAATGGTCCGTCATTTTTGTTGTCGGTAACCCTGGTTTCAACTGATAAATAATCATTTGAAATGAAAGTCAGGTTCGAAAACCTGGATATATTTTCAGGAGTTACATCTTCCTTTGAAATTACTTGACCCTCAGTGTTTTTTATTACCAGGGATTCATTTACGACATCAATGTTTTCTTCCCTTGAAACCGAAAGAGTATAAAAAACGTTTCTTGGGAACAGGATATCAGGCACTTCAAAAATATCCATCCTGCCTTCCCTGTTTAAGCTGATCCAAATAGTTCTGTAATTTGCGGGTCCTAAAATTCCGTTTTCTGATTTCCTCCTGGAACGCAATCCGATGAGAACACCGTTTGCCTCAGATTCCGTAATTTCGTCCAATCCGCCGAGAGCTCCCATGTCTCCTCCGGTGCCAACCTTTTTATCCGTATTTTTGAAGAAAACAAGGATGTTGTTTCTTTCTACAGCCACGGAATCTTCACTTAGTTTAAAAAGCTTTACCATGATTCCCCTGGAGTCGGTAATTGTATATACTTCTATGTTCTCCTGGTCTATTCCTACATCATGGGAAGTAATTTTATAGTTAACCAAAAAATACTCATAGGCTTTTGCTCTTATAACTTTTATTTCAGGGTTCACCAATGCATCCTGCCCGATAATAAATCTCGCAGAATCAATGGACATGAATAAATTCTTGAATGAATCTTCACTCAATTCAGTAATTTGAGGACCGAGTTTTAAAGCTCTTTGGAACTCCCAATATTGTTTTAGTTGAATTTTACCCATCTTGGGAAGGGTCTTATCTATATCGGAGACTACAGTTCTGTTCGTGTTGCAGGAAGACATTATAAAAACCGAGATAAGAAGTAATGCGAATAAAATTGTTTTTTTAACTGATTTTCTCATGATTCGCACCCCTTGGCAGACTCACAGTCATTCTTGTGAATTCATTTACCTTACTCTCAATATTAAGCGTACCTCTGTGTAAATGGACAATTTCATTTGCTATTGACAGTCCGATTCCGTTGCTGGCTTTTCCGTGTTTACCTTTATAGAATTTTTCGGTGACCTTGTCTAAATCACCGGCTTCTATACCGATACCTGTGTCATAAACCTCCATTATTGTGAATTCCTTGTTTTGGGTCATGGAGACTTTTATGGTATCTCCGGGATCGGTAAATTTAATTGCATTGTCCAACAGATTTATCAATACCTGTTTAATCCTGTTTTCATCCCCTCTGAATTTAGATATATTATCCGGTATAACTACTTCAAAGTTCTTTCTCTCTTTTTCTGCACGTTTCTTAAACAAAATTTCGATGAAATCCTTAAGTTCCAACGGATCCACAACTCCAAACTTAAGTTCAATCTTACCGCCGGAGAATTTTGAGAAATCCAAAAGCTCATCAACCATTCCCTTTAATCTGTCCGATTCTTTCTCGATTATCTCAAGGCCGGAATGAAGAAGTTCTTCATCGGTACTGGGGTCTTTCAGAGTATATGCCCAGCCCTTTATTGCAGTTAAAGGAGTTCTTAACTCATGGGATATGGATGAAATAAATTCATTTTTAAGATCATTCTTCTTTTTAATTTCACTTACCATGTAGTTGAAAGTCTGTGAGAGCTCACCAACTTCATCATCAAAAAAGACTCTGCTTCTTACATTGTAGTTGCCGTCTGCCATTTCCCTTGCACTGTCAGTCAATCCAAGTATGGGGGCTATCATTCTTTCAACCATAAGAGTACCCATGAACATGGCTATTCCCGTAATCAAGCCTCCGATTACAAAAAACAGTGCAGCTATTCTGAATAAATTGTTGTCCACCTGCTGAAGAGAACCAATGTTCCTGATAACACCAACAATTCTGCCCGTGGAATACAAGGGCATTGTAACGCTCATTACATATTCCCCGGTAGAATTAAGTCTGAAAACCGATGAACCTGTTTCCCCGTTCAATGCTGTAGTCACATCCGAAACATCAGGTGAATCCGCATCAAGAATTGCCTGGGAATCCATCAGTATCACTCCAGAGGAGTCAAATAGCTGAACTCTTACATTTTGGCTTTTCCACCAGGTATCCTGATTTAAATATATATTCTCTATCAGCGGGACATCTATTCCGATATTATCCTGGAAGTATGAGGAAGAAATTGTGATTTCCCTCTTCATATTACTGAAGTAGTTCCTGTAAAAATATATTCTTATTAAACTAAGCAAAATAGTAAGGGTTATTAGATATGTCAATCCAAGGGTTGCAAATATCTGTATCAGAATCCTTTTTTTAATACTTCTTCTGGCTACCCTTTTTTCTATCTGTATCCTGTTCCCCAGATGGTTTCAATGTATTTGGGGTTAGAAGAATCATCCTCTATCTTAGATCTTAATCTTCTGACATTGACATCAACTATCTTAGGGTCTCCATCATATTCATAACTCCATACCAGGTTTAGAAGATCGTCCCTGGTAAAAGCCTTTCCGGGATTTTCCATGAAAATCTTAATCATCAGGAATTCTTTCGGGGTTAAAACAAGCTCGACACCGTTTTTCGTTACTGTCTGGGAGTAATTGTCCAGTTCAAAGGAATGGGATTTAATTACCCTTTCCTCCTTCTGTTCTTCCTGTCCCGATATCCTTCTTATTATTCCCTGGATTCTCAGCATCAGCTCCACGGGATTGAAGGGTTTGACCATATAGTCATCTGCTCCGCCTTTTAATCCGCTGATGATATCCAAATCCTGACCCTTGGCTGTCAGCATGATGACACCTATCTTAGTGGAATTTTCCCTTATTCTTCTTAAAACCTCAAACCCGTCTATTCCGGGTAACATGACATCCAACAGAAGGACATCCGGTTGCTCCTCATTGACTATTCTAAGGGCTTCTTCACCTGTTTCAGCTTCGAAAACAGTGAACCCTCCCCTTTCCAAATTGACCTTCGTAAACGTCCTTATACTTGATTCATCTTCACAAATTAAAACTCTGCTCATGACCGACCTCCGGTTATATTTGCCTGCTCAAAAATTTATCTTAAGCATGCTACTAAATTAATCATAAAAAATATTGCTGTATGCGATAAATTACTTTTTACCTCTAAATTATTTTATTACAAAAAAACCTTCAATTAGTTTCAAAGTGTTAACACTTCTATTTTCAATTATACCTTTTATGGACTCTGTTTTCTCAATTATTCTTTTTATATGAAAAACTTGTTTCTCATTCAACAAAGCCTTTAATTCTTTGTTGACCCTTATCCCAAGTCAACGACATATTCCCACATTACACCTTGTTTACCTTTTTATGGAATATTATCCACGAATAAGGTATTATAACTTAGGTAATACCAATAGAATGAGGGCAAAATAATGTTTGATTTTTTTAATAACGAAATAAAAATTACGGCTCCGGTATCAGGAAAAACTGTAGCATTGGATTCTGTTTCCGATCCTGTTTTCAGTGACAGGATGATAGGAGACGGGATTGCAATAATACCTGATGATAATTTATACGTTGCACCTTGTAGCGGAGAACTTGCCATGATATTTCCCACCGGGCATGCCTATGCCATAAGGACCCAGGACGGGATCGAGATACTTGTACATATAGGATTGGACACTGTGAATGCCGGAGGGCATGGATTCAAGGTATATAAAAAACAGGGTGACAAAGTCAAGAAGGGTGATCCCATAGTGAAACTGGATATGGAGTATATGATTCAGAACGGATTCGATCTTATAACTCCCGTTATTATTACAAGTACTCACACTTTCAAAAAATATGAGATCAATGTGGATTCTGAAGTAAAAAGCGGTATAACTCCTGTAATAACCATTAAACTTTAGTCAATATAATGAGCTTTGAAAAGTAATCTATTGCAAATCACAAAGTCACTCTTTTTTAAGGGTGACTTTGACCTTTTTGTAAAGATAAAACGAATTACTTCACAAAAATATTATTAGGGCGTATATTATAAATATAAATTGTATAATATGAGTAATTATACATATCAGGAGGTGAGGCTTATGGATATAAAGGAACTGGCAGGGAAATACCATGATTACGCAGTTACAACAAGACGTTGGTTCCATATGAATCCTGAACCCAGCAAAGAGGAGTGCAACACGGCAAAAAAGGTTGAAGAAGAGCTCATTAAAATAGGCTTGGAGCCAAGACGAGTGGCAGGGACCGGTGTTGTTGCATATATCGACAGCGGCAAACCGGGAAAAACCATTGGTTTAAGAGCGGACATGGATGCTCTTGAGGTGACTGAACTCAATGAGTGTACTTACAAAAGCACCAAGACGGGACTTATGCATGCCTGCGGCCATGACGGTCATATGGCAGGTCTTTTGACGGCTGCTAAAATTCTCAATGATTTGAAGGGTGAATTTACAGGCAGGGTTAAACTGATTTTCCAACCTGCCGAGGAAATAGCCTGGGGTGCTAAAGCCATCATCGCAGCAGGCGAGTTAAAGGATGTTGACGCAATGTTCGGCATCCATTTATGGAACGACATCGATGTAGGACAAATCTCTCTGGAGCCGGGACCCAGACTTTCCTCCGCTACAATGTTCAAAATTAAGATTCAGGGCAAGGGCGGTCACGGAGCACTTCCAAATCAGGGTGTTGACTCGGTTGTTGTAGCATCCGATATCATAATGAACCTGCAGTCAATTGTCTCAAGAGAAATAGATCCTACAATGACAGCCGTAATAACCTGCGGAACGGTGGATGCTGGTACAAGATTCAACATTATTGCTGATACTGCGGAAATCACGGGTACCACAAGATGTTTCACCCTGGAGACAAATGCCATTTTTGAACCGGCCATGAGAAGAATCGTGGAGAACACCGCAAAAACGTACAGAGCAACTGCAGAACTGGAATATAACATTGCCATGGGACCCACTGTCAATCACAAGGAGCTTGCCCTGGAGGGTAAAAAAGGCATGATTGAACTTTTCGGTGAAGATGTTGTATCTGATTTCGGAGTCAGCTCCATAGGTGAAGACTTTGCCTACTACGGATTGGAAGTTCCATCAGTATTTGCACTTGTAGGAACCAGAAAAAAGAATAAAGAAGAATCCTTCCCCCACCACCATGCCAATTTCGACATTGATGAGGACGGAATGTTTTATTCATCGGCACTTTATGCCAAGTTTGCATTTGATTATTTAAATAAAGGAGAGTAATAAAAATGAAATTAATGGAATTACTGGATAAATACAAGGATTTTGGTATCGAAATGCGCCGTCATTTCCATATGTACCCTGAAGCCAGCACAAAGGAATACAAGACCTGTGACACTATTGAAGAAGAATTGAAGAAAATGGGACTTGAACCTGTAAGGCTTATAGAAACAGGAGATGTTTGTGATATTAAGGGTAAAAACCCCGGAAAAACCGTTGCCTTAAGAGCTGATATTGACGCTCTTGAGCTTGAAGAATCAATAGATGAAGACTATACTTCAAAAATTGCCGGCATGAAACACGGCTGCGGTCATGATGCCCACAACGCTTCCCTGCTTCAGGCGGCTAAGGTTTTAAGTGAAATGAGAGATGAATTTGACGGTACAGTCAGACTTATATTCCAGCCGGCAGAGGAAGTTGCAGTAGGTGCAAAACAGATGATTGAAGCAGGCGCACTCAAGGGTGTGGACGGTATCTTCGGAATTCATATTTGGAACGAGCTTCCCGTAGGTAAAATCAACCTTGAAGCAGGTACCAGAATGGCTTCGGCAAGTATGTTCAAAATAAACATTACAGGTAAGGGCGGACATGGTTCATTGCCTCACCAAGGCGTGGACGCTGTGTTAACGGCAAGTGCTCTTGTCATGGCTCTCCAGACAGTTGTTTCCAGAGAGATAACCCCTTATGAGCCGGCAGTCTTAACAGTCGGTGCATTACATTCCGGAACAAGATTCAACATAATCGCACAGAACGCGGAACTCATCGGAACTACAAGATGCTTCTCCTATGAAGTTAATGACAGCTGGGAGCCGATTATTCAAAGAATCATGGATCAAACCTGTGCTACCTACCGTGCAAAGGGAGTCTTGGACTATAAGACTGTAACTATTCCAACCATTAATAATGCAGAAATGACAGAAATCGGAGTAAAAGCAATCACCGATGTATTCGGAGCGGATTCATTGGTTCATCAGGATCCTGTAATGGGTGGTGAAGACTTCTCCTTCTATGCAAAAGAAGTACCTGCAGCCTTCGCATTTGTCGGTGCAGCAAACCCTGATAAATTGGAAACCTTCCCGCACCATCACCCTTCATTCAACATTGATGAAGATGGAATCAAGGTCTCAGCCGGAACATATGTGGCTTATGCCCTTGAATTCTTAAAATCAGATATTACACCAAAACTTTAATAATATATTTAGAACACAATAATAAGAGCCCCAGAAAGAAGAGTTCACAGTGTTTGAAAACAAGTGAATGGCTTCAAACAATAAGAAAAAAGATAAGGCGTAAATTTCAAGTTGTACTTTAAATTTACGCCTTTTATAATGTGACATTTAATCTTTGGAATATTTATTCCCTGAAATACTTTATTTCGGAAATATCCTCTGGTCTGATCTCCCAGATATTGGCTTGAAGTCTTTCAATCGGTGAATCCTTAATGTCGAAGATTTTGACCCTGGACATGAGAATATCCCTTTTAATGTCAGGGTAAAACCTTGATATGTTATCGTCTAAAACAGGATAATCCGGGTCCAATCCCCTGGATTTTAATTTCTCTTTGAATCTTAAATCATCTGCCTGATTCTCCGGTACATACATGTTATTTATGGCATAATCCCATCGTAATGAGTCAAAGAATACTACTTTTTCTTTATCAACCGAAAGTTTCAAAATTACTGTGCCTTTGGTTTCCCTTAACATCATCTCGTCTGAAACGGAACACCATATCGGATATTCAGATCCTTCCGGCTTTTTTACTATTTTATCCGATTCAAATATAAGCCAGGAGTATATCCCGTCAAATAACGGAAAAAGATCGCCGTACTTTTCCATGACAAATCTTTTCTTAGCCTGAAAAATACCTTCTGTTTCCAGTATATCCAGTATTTTCTCATCCTGTCTGGTCCACAGGTTTACTTTTTCCATATATTTCCCCCTATAGAAATAATATTGTAATGCATAAATGCACTACAATATTATTTTACTTTATTGGTTTTCTTTTATAAACCTGAAAGGTTTTTCTCTTCCTTAAAGGCTTTCAACAGCGAAACTATAGCTAATATCATTATGAATATGAATGGGAAAGCAGCTATTACAGATGCTGTTTGAAGAGGTATCAGTCCGCCTGCCAACAGGAGTACTGCTGCTAATAATGACTGTACAATTCCCCAAACAAACTTCTTTCCGTTTGAAGGATTCATATCACCCTTCTGTGTGAACATACCCAAAACGAAGGTTGCTGAGTTGGCTGAAGTTACAAAGAATGTGATTAACAGGAATACGGCAATTACTGATAATACCATACCCAGTGGGTAGCCTGCGAATACTTTGAACAGAGCAAGCTCCGGTTTGGCAACTACTTCTTTCATTGCATCTACGCCGTTTTTCGCAACTGAGTCTATTCCCATTGCTCCGAATATGGCAAACCATACGAATGAAGTTACTGCCGGAGCTAAGGTTACACCTAGAACGAATTCCCTGATTGATCTGCCCTTTGATATTCTCGCTATGAAAGATCCTACGAAAGGAGCCCAAGCAATCCACCAAGCCCAATAGAATACTGTCCATCCGTTAATCCATCCGTTGTCACCCGTCAAGTTAAGATGAAGGCTGTCAGCGAAGAAATTATTGATGTAGCTTCCTATACCGTCACTTAAAGCATTCATGGTAAGTAATTTAGGTCCGACCAGGAATGAAACAACCATTAAAGCCAGGGCCAGGTATAAGTTAATATCTCCTAATAATGCAATACCCTTTTCAATTCCCGTTACTGCGGTCCAAATGAATATTACTGTTATTACGGCAATAATTATAATTTGTACCAGTTGGGTGTTAGGGATTCCGA
>DAINSS010000003.1:0-55039 GCA_036741195.1 Clostridiaceae bacterium
TGATTTTATCATAGAAGACCTTTTGTATTTACAGAAAAACTTTCACTCTCTCTTATAAGAACTTAAGTAGTTGAGATACTGCCTAACAAATCCAAATTAATTGAAGTAATACTCCCTTTCAAATAGACACAAAAAGACCGAAGCACTCAAGCTACGGTCTAATTTTTTTGTATTTTCGTGTAAAGCCACTGGAAACTATTATTAGATTTATTCTTTTTGAAATCTTTACCCAATTTTGTCCCAGTTGCTCGTTTCAACGGGCTACAAGCCTTGAAAATAAGTCGTTTTTGGAAAAATATACTCTATTCCCACTCCTTGAAATTTAAGTTGAAGTGGCTACTTATAGAGCTTTTATGAAGTCGCTTATGTGACTAAAGTGTTGGTTTTATTCCTTATTACTCCCTGTTTTGAAGAGAATAGTATCATTTTAGTATCAGAGATTCATTCGTGACTACTTTAAAGTCTTTGCTATAGATTGGGCTCCTAATTTAATTGCAGTTGCTACCTTATCATCAGAAGATAACGTGTGTCGTTCCCACAATAAATCAGACGACATATCTGTTTTAATGTTAAACACTTCTGAATAAGTAACTTTATCAGGTCCCTCATAGCAGATTTCTATTTGTATCAGATCCTTAAATTCACTATCAATCGATGAGGTAAATTTCTGCCCAGGCATTATCGTGCCACCTACTAAAGACTGCATATTGTTTTTAATAAAGTCTAGGTTAGATGTATCATTCTTAAATTCTAAAGACTTCAACTTAGCAGATGAATTCCCATAGTTTTTAAACACTATAAACTTCTCAAAATACACAGTATCGATACTTTCTATACTAATCCCTACATAAGGTCTATTAGCATCTCTGATCGATTGCTCTGTTAATTTTATTGACTTGCGTGACTGCCAAATTGCAACAAAACTAACAATAAGTCCAACCAATGCCAAACCTAGTTCAATAATCGCTTTTAAACTCATCATTTCTAAGTTACTCATCTCTTCCCCAAGCCTCTGCAACATCTATAAAACATTCTTATAAAAGACCTAGTTAAAATATATACTGCTCTGCTAACTTACGGAATATTGCATTTTCCAATTTTGTCTTCATAATCCGAATATTATTATATCTTTCAACATTATCACTAAACCACTCTAAAATTGTGCTTGTTTCAATTATTTGTTTCTCTTCAGTATCCAGCTTTTCTAAAATTTCTTTATACCACTTATCAAGCACAGCTAATTTTTGCATTTTTTCTAGCTCTTCAAATTTAATTAACTCTGAAAACCTTGAAAACATTGCTGGACCTAGTGTCTTTTTAATAATATCTTCATCCATAAAATTGGCTGTACAAATAAAAATACTCTGTCTTAAATCGACTTCATAGTTAGTGTCCTTATACTTCCCTTCATCAAATAATTCATAAAAGGCATTATAAAAACGTGGATCCACTTTATCGAATTCATCAATTAATATAACATTTGATTCTCTTGAAAGCATATCTTTCGCCAAACTACTATTTGAATGTTCTGAGCCAAAAACATAATTAAAAGCTTCATTTGACTGCATCATCGAAAATTGTATTCTTAATAAATCTCCTCCTAAAGCCCTGCTGATACTTTTTGCACTTTCTGTTTTTCCTACTCCTGATGGTCCATAAAACATCAATACTACAGGTTTATCGTTCTGTTCTTTATATAGCCTGTACAAGCCAGCTATCATAGATTTTTTACATTCAGCTTGGCCTAATACATCCTGGTTAAGTTTTCTATAAATATCTTTAAGTTTCTCTTTTGAAAGTTGCTCATATTGTGATTGTTCGTATTCTATTATATTAGAATCATATGTTTTTAAAGAATCCTCAACGCGTCTTGGAGGATTATGGATAATTAGGCAATCAATATCACTGTTAAGTGTGATAATCGTTGAAAAATTTGATAATACATGAGGCAATACTGAAGCATAATCATCAGATTTAACAACACAATAATCAATTTGAATTTTTCGCCCTAATTCATTTTCTCTTACACCTGATTCATTTGGCCTCAATCTAGCATTATATGTTTGAATCAGCTCCATAAATGGGGTGTATGAATAATCCCCAATTATTTGTTCCAAAAGATAATCAAAATCTCTTTTACTGCCTTTGAAAATAATTATTTTATTTACCATCAGACTCTACCCCTGCTAATAAAACATCAAATACCGGAAGCTTTTTTTGCGGGTTTTTCTTTTCGTCAGATGTATTATCAATTTCTTGATAGGTAGGATTATCTACTGTTAACTTTGGTAAATCTAAATTTAACTCATTATTGATATCAAGCATTTCTAATGTTGTATCACCAACTTTAACAGCAAAAATACTCAGATTCATTTTTAATAAATCACTAATCATATAATTATTCTTAAAAGACTTAATATTGAATCTTAAGACTACCTGGCTATTTCCTTTACTCCCAATAAATTCATAATAGCCTTTTGCATTTCTTAACGCATTATCCAACTTATCTAGCGATATGTTTAGTTCACCTGAAGGTATAACACTTCCAGATTGAAACATATTTAAATAAGGAGAAACCATAACAAAATACGAAAGAGTATCTTTCTCTACAGTGATTTTATAATCTTTAAATTTTTTAATTGTTCCCTTAGGGAGCTTTGAAACATAGACTTTACTATCATTTTCATCTAGAGAATTAACAAAGTCAGTTAGAATAGTATTTTTAATAATATTTCTAACCATTTTCTCTCCACTAAAAGAACCTTGTGCAGATGTCGATGCACTAGCATCGACATTCCATCCTAAGAGAGCTTTTAAAACACCTCCTACACCGATATTCGCCGATCCCTCAACCTTTCCTTCTCCTGATTTGCTAGTTGAGTTTAATAATTCTGTAGTTAACTCGAGACTCCCTCCAGACATTAGCTGCAAATAATCGGTAACAGAATCATCGTCAAAATAAATAATCTTACATAGTTTTGTCTGAGGCTTTCCATCCGTCATATAATCACCTCTAATTTCTTATCTAATTTTAAAACTAATTGCTTTTTCAAATTCTTCCATCCTTGAATCTTTGTTAAAGAAAGGTAGACCAAATATCCTATACTCATTATCATCCACATATTTCTTAACAGGAATACCTTGCTCTTCAATCTTAAGCAGGAAGTCTTCTTTCCACTTATCTTTTTCTAATAAATGACTTCCCTTTGGCTCAATGTAAATCTGTTCTTGCAAGTATCCATCTGTACCACGTTTCTGTAAAAACAATAGGAAATCAGGCTCAAAACGTTCCCCTGTGTCAAACTCATAAATTGCTAAGGCTGGTATTCTCTCATTTCTTACAAGATAAACTTCATCATATTCTTTTCTCAACTCTGGTACCAAGCCTTGAAAATACTTAACAAAAGCCTTCTCTTCACTAGTTCCATAGTTATCTTCATAGGCATACCAAGATTCATAGGCTAAATCAGCACGATTATCACTTACTATCATTGCTTGAGAGATTCCTTCCCCCTCTCCCTGAGGGTTGCTATAATAGGCCTTCTTATCTTTAAGAACATTATGGATTCGATCAATATAGAATTCCTTTGTACCTTCATACTCAGTTTCAATCTTTTGAATATGCATAGATACATTTTGAAGAACTTTCATAACACCATCGTAGATATCTTTCGCTCTTAAGTCTTCATAAGGACTTTCAAATTGAATTGTGATGTTTCCAAGATAGTTGTCTGATGTTAAAAATTCTCTCTTAGATCTTAGTTGAGGGAAGTATGATTTTAAAATATTAAACTTCATTACTTCAAAATTAGCTAAAGCACCTTCTGTTATATTTAGAGGGATATTCTTTAGTTTTAACTGAGTAGTATGCGTAAATCCAGTCGGTTTCTTGGTATTATCATCAAAAAGTCCATATAAGGTTGAAGCACCTGTTGATACTTTATGAATATAGAATCCAGTTTGAATCTTCTTATCAATTTCAGATACGCTATTTCTAGACTTCTCAATTCGTCTATTGGAGAAAACATAAGCTGTCTTATAGAAATCTGTTTGTTTAAATGTATCCTTTAATCGATATTCTATTTCAATTGGAGCTTCAGCCAGTAAGCCTGTTTGTTTTAAAGCATTTCTAAGCTCGCCAATATACCTAGAATCCTGCATTGAGTGATATAGAAGAGTTTCTAATATTCTATTTTCGTTAGTGATATCAAAGTCGTATTTACGCTTATTTCTTGGTTGACTTTCTTCAATTTGGAATGGACAATACCTGGCCCCACGGCCAATAAGTTGAGCTTCGCTAATGGTTGTCTTGCCGGGCTTTCCATTTTTACCATCTCTAGCTTCATAAAGTCTTACAATATCGAAAAGATTAAGAACATCCCATCCTTCATTAAGCATATCTACTGTGAAAATTATTCTATAAGGATTATCTTTTGCTTCTAAAGAGTTGACGTGGATCTGTTTTTCTTTTTCCTCACTATCGCTTTTGTTATTGATAATCATAGACTTGTCTTGAGAGAAACCTAATTTCAAATCAGAGATTAATCCGTTAAGAGTAGGGTCTTTGGACTTAAAATATTGAATGGCTTCGCTTAAATAAACATTGTCTGTGTTTTCAAAATTTAATATTTCTTCTCTAGATAAAGTACTTAAATTAGTGAAGAACTCATCATAAAAGGCTTGAGATTCCTTTATAGTCTTTGACTTAAGAAGAACCACCGGCTTAATATTTTGGCCAGCATCTCCAAATAAATGTCTTCTGTACTCACTTAAGATAAGAGCTCCTAAAGTTCTTGGCCAAGCACTATAGTCGCCTTGCATATTTTGAAAGTCTTTGGTGTAGCCACTTTCTCTGAATTTTGCCAAAGTATAGTCATAAACTATCTTATCTAGATATTTACTTCTAACATTTGGATCTTCGAGGTCTGACGTAGCAGTAAATTCGAGCAAAGCATTATCTCTATTTGCCCTAAAGATACGGTTAACACTGTACTCCCAGCTATTTATATTTTCTTCTATTTCATTCTTTTCTGTTTTTCCAAGCCCTTTTGTCACTGTATTGATATGGTGTGATTCATCAGAAATAAGGACAATCTTATCATCTTCAAAATCATCAATAGTAGGGCTGTTTTCTCTCGGAAAATTCATATCCAAATGAAGCTTCTGTGTTGATGTAAAAAGAATATTGATAGCTTTGTCGTCACAATAAGAAAAGTTTTCAACTTCCTTAACCTCAACTTGTTCACCCATTAACTCAATAATATCTGCAAATAAGTATTTAATGGATGAATGGTTTAAAAAGTTTTCTTTAGTTTTCTCGATAATACTTGTCTGGTTTACGAAGAATAAAAACTTGCGATAACCTTGCATGTATAGGTACAAAATCAATCCAGCCATCATGACTGTCTTCCCTGATCCTGTAGCCATATGGAAAAGATTATGAACTTGTTTGTTTTTTCTAAATTCAGGGCTTTCATAGTAGGTAATAAAGTATCTAAAAGCTTCTTCTTGATATTCTCTTAGAACAATATTTTCGTTTAAATTACTAGTTATATATTCAGGTAATTCCTTTAGAGAACCAAACTTATTAAGGACATCTAATTCTTCATATAAATATTGATTACTCATTAGATGCCTCCTTAATCTAATCCATAAAAACTCTTAGAAAATACCTTATCTGCTTCACTTACATTCACATCTTCATCGTCTATATCTGAAAGATTGATGTATAGTTTATTTTTGTCTAAGAGTTCTAGAACTAGTCTCTTTTGTTCCTCTAAAGTTAAGTTGTCAAATTCTTCTTTGGTTCTTTTTAGATCACTTGGTAAAACTAATGGAATAATTTTTCCGTTTTGAGTAGCTTTGTTTAAGATTTCTTTTATAGTAGCTGTATCTTTAGCTCTTTCTAGTTGGCTAATTAAAAATTGACTATCTTCTAATATTTCACAATAAACAAATGATCCACCACCATGCCAATCCACTTCTTTAGAAATTCCTGATTGTTTTCCTTCAATAGCTTCAACTAGTCTATTAGAAGCAATCTCTAGTTGAGAGTCAATTTGTTCTACACCAATAAATTTACGATTCAGTTTTAAGCTTGTAGCTAAAGTTGTACCTGAGCCCATAAAGAAATCTAAAACTAAGTCATTCTCTTCGGTTGACATTTCAATTATTCTCTTTAGCAGAGCTTCGGGTTTTTGACCAGAATTTCCAAAATCCAGCTCTATTTCGGATGTGCTTCGGTTTTCTTCTTTATATGCTTGCGGATTTGCATAAATTTGTTGTATATCATCCCAAACTGTTGTTAGAGGAACTCCTTTTGATTCATCTAAATACTGTTTTTCCCAAATAGACTCACCACTAGAATCTTTTCCCCTCATTCTACGACGGTATACTCTACCATCTTCATCCTGAAATCTAAACCAATCATTTATATATTTTTCTGAATATGGGGTGAATAACTTAAACGCTTTTCTATTACTGTAAGATTTTGCATAATTAAGAATAAAGTCATGAACATTTACTGGCTTCGAACCTGCAGCCCTTCCACCAGAAGCAGATCCGTATGACCAAATAATATCTTGAACATAATTCTCTTCTCCAAATATTTCATCCATTAGAACTTTAAGGTAGTGATACTCATTGTTATCAATATGAATAAAAATATTTCCGTCCTTCCTTAGTAAACGATGTGCTAACTCTAACCTTGTTTTCATGAATGTAAGCCAAGTTGATCTATTAAACTTATCATTATAATTAAAGGAGTCATTTCCAGTATTAAATGGTGGATCTATATAAATAAGCTGTATTCTACCTTCATACTTTTTTAGTAAAGATGATAAAGCTAGAAGATTATTTCCCTTAATAATTAGGTTATCTTTCTCATTGAATACAGTATTTGACTCTACTCCATCACTAGTAAATCTCTTGGCATTTCCTAGCACTTTCGGAGCAAGCAATCTGTTTACTTCATCTGGAGCAAGTGTCTCATTATAGAAAACCTCTTCTCTTTTTTGATCTTCTTCATCTTGTCCACCTTCAAGTACGCAATCTTTATATGGCCATACAAGTGATACATCCTTTTTTTGACTTATTAGGTTATTCTTGCTATCTACTAAACCAATCTTATTTTTATAGAGTGTATATGAATCAGGTAAGAACTCTTTAGACTCAAGCACCCAAATGAATTTAACCTTGTCAAATACGTAAATATTATCAACTTTCGTAAAAAAGTTATCTCTCATTAAATCATTGTTTAATAATGACTTAATTAAGAGACCATCATTGCCCCTTGCAGCGTCCGATACTTTCGTCTTTATTACCTGATTATCCTCGCCAATAAAACGCTCATCAGCTTTTAATACTCTTTCTAATTCATCTAAAAACTTCATTATTTTTCCTCCACGTAACTAACAATATCGCCAACATCACATTTAAGACTTTCACAAATCCTACCAAGTACATCCATGCTAACAATCTCGTTCTTACCTAGCTTAGCAAGAGTAGCCGAGGACATTCCTGTGTCAATTCTTAAATCTTCTTTGTACATTTTTTTTTCTTCAAGTAGTTTCCATAGCTTGCTATAATCAAATGCCATATTTTTCTCTTTCATATAAAAACTAGTTTGATAACCCTAGGTATAATAAAATTAACGCCAATATGATCCCGCCAATCACTGTGGCAACTATTCCTGATGACACAGACGAAAACCAACCATTTTCAGAGTTCTTCGTAGAATGTAAGTTTTTTGAAGAATGACCTATTGCTACATTATTTATTTTGTTCTTATCACCAATTTTTATACTGTTGTCCATATTAGCTACAATACTTTCGTTATTCGTTGAATCGATATAGTCTTTCAACCTATGTCCTGCATTAGTAACATCCCACAAATCGGCTAAGTAATCTCCAATAAGAGCATATAATTCCTCTACTTTATCAAAATTAGTATCTCCATACTCATGCCAATCATATTTTTCTGAATAAAAATAACTTTTGTGTTTATCAAAATTTTCAATCGATTTCTCACCAATTTTTATAAACAAATTAACTCGAGACTCTGTAATACACCTATCATTTATTGAATCTAAAACTAGTTTAAAATCCTCTATGTTCGCATCTACTATTGAGCCAAAAACATTTAAAAAAGACTTATAATTATATGGTATCTTGTTATAGAATTCTGACTGTATTACAAGATTATATAGTGATGAATATTCTCGTTTTACTTCCTCACTTACTCGTAGCCAATCTTTAATATCGGTTTTTATATCTTCTAATGATTGATTTTCGTAGGATGTACCCCCTGCGATAAAACTCCTCGCCATTCATCTAGTCCTTTCTTTATCACTTGCCAATACTGTCTATTTCTATCTTATTTCTATCACCAATGCTAATACTATTATCAACATATATATATTTATAAATTTCTCTTTCAGTCTTTGCTATTTTTTCATCTGATATAGACTCTAAGTTAATATCTAAATCATCTAGGCAACCGTAGGTTTGTTCCAACTTAAGAAATATCTTCATCAATGCCATTTTTATTGAGTTCAAAATACCCTGAAAAAAATTTACTGGTACTGTTTGCATAATTGATTAGCATTGAAGTCCAGTCTTTTTATATACATGGCCCTGTAACCATGTCAAATCTCTACCTACCTTGTGTGATGTATTATCATTACTGTAAGTTAAAATTGTACCTATTCCCTCGCGGATAAGCATTGAAAATTGATTTAGATCTTCTGGTTCTAACAATTCTTTAAGAGGAAGTGGATGATTCGTCACTTGAAAACCTCCGTTAATCCCACTATAAGTTATCATCGTATTATGAGCTATTCTATATTCAGGTAGCTTGACTTCTGGATAGCCATTTATCTCATTTTCTGCCCAATTCTGTAAATTTTCGTCCTGAATATCTGTTGCAATAATATATAATCTGTTAAGTGCGACTTCTAATGAAATCTCATTATTTGCTAATTCTTTAATGATTTTACTTTTCGCCATGCCCCCTCCAATCAGTATCTAATCTTCAATTATTCATCTTCAACTTATTAAAGATTATTATATCAGATAAAATCAAATTTCTCATTTAAAAAGGTGCCATATTTCTACGACACCTTAGTGAGTATTATTCGATTTTACCTATCAATGCTTCATGGGTTCTTACAAAACTTTGATTAAACTTAACTAGTTCTTCTAACATGTTTCTCATATCTGAATGATAGACCTTCTCATAATTCTCGTAACGGTCTTGTACTTCTTGGAAGGTATCTCTCATAGCATCTAGTTCTTTAATGAGATCCTCAATGCCACCCAAACCTAAACATAGTTCTCTTTCTTTCGCCAATAATCCTTGTTCATTCATATAAATTTTCATTCTTTCTTCCTCCTAATATTCTTGTATTTTCTTAATTCTTTTTAGTAATAAGCTGTGAATATCCCATACTTCTTTTGAAATTTTATCTATGTCTCTACGAATAGCTTGTATGTCTTTTTTATAGATAACACCTGTCTGATTCACGTGCTTTGCAATTTGATTTACGTTATTGGTCACATTACTTAATGACCACTGAAGATCTCGAAATGGTTCTAAGTCAACATAGTAAATTTCTTTTTCTAGGACACATTTTCTAATGAAGTGTGCCATGGTTCTTGATTTTGATAGCTTCATCTTTTTTTGAAAGATTTCCATTTCTTCTTCTGTTAGTTTGATTTCAAGCCTTACATTTCTCACTCGATTTGCCACATAGTCTCTCCTTTCTTTTTCTCTTTCTGGGGTTTTAGGGTCCACCCTAACAATTAAAAACTGAACACAAATTAGAATCTTTGATTCTTGTTTGAGGGCGTTTTTACGCAAGTGTCCGTACACTTGCTGTGCTTGCTATATAAACCAAGGAAACAAATCTCTTAAAACGACTTTTTCAGTTTTTTCTTCTTATGAAATTGGCACAGGAGAATTTGTATCTGTAACTTGCAAAATGAAAAGTATTGAAATTGGGCAGAAATATTTTTCTTAACTTCTGAAAGCCTTGATATTAAAGGCTTTTAATTTCGTCTGCCTGATTCTAAGACTTTTAAAAACTTGGTTACAAGTTACAAGTTACAAGGTTACAAAGTTACAAATCTCCAAATGCATTTTTAACTTTCTTCTGTGTCGATTTTTATTTGTTCAGGCTTGATCCATTCACTTGGCAAGTTTTCAGTCACGACTTCTTGAAAATCATCTTCCATCTTTGTCTCTTTTTGATAATAAAGTTTGACTGGAATAGATATGCCACTTGGTGAAATGCGAACCGTCTTTGAACTACGAACTGCCTTCCATTCTGGGAAGTAATTGTCCATGATTTCAGAGAAAGCTTTTGACTTGATTCCATAACCTTGCATAGCCAATTCTTTAAAGCAAGTGATGTTTGGTTCCTGTGATCCAGGTTTGTATTCTTCCAAGAAGAAACGAATATCTTCTACATCTGGATTGAGGTACTTGAATTTTTCTTGCTCTTCCTGCAATTCATTTATTAAGTCTTTCGTTATCGTCCAAAAGTGCAAATTGTTTTTATAGAGATAGTATCCATAAGCCAAGGCTTGATGAAAATCTTCTCTGATAGAATTCAGATATTCTTTTTCGCTTTTATTGCCTAGAAATTCTTTGTCGAGATAAATAGACTTACTTCTTCTTTCCTTGAAACATTCAACAGGTAAATACCTTCTCTCTCCTGTGTGGTCATTCAAAAAAGTTCGCTCGTTTAATGTCCCAATTAAGATACAGGTTCTTGGAATATCTTTTGCTGAACGTTCATAAGGAAGTCTAATTCGATCACTTAATTTTGATAAAAAAGACTTTGCTTCATTGGCTGACTTGGCATTTCTTAGAGCAACAAACTCTTCAATTTCGACAACAGTCTTGCCCATCAAGTTCATCACAGCATCTTTACCTTGAATGTTTTCAATGGTGCAAAACCAATCTTCTTTTATGGCAAGATACCTAGCAAAAGTGGACTTGCCGATTCCTTGGCCACCAACTAAGACCATCATTTCATCAAACTTGGCTCCTGGTTCGAAGACTCTTTTAATCATGCCGAGAATTATGTGTTCCATGACCCAGCTATTTAATTTTGTGTCTTCAGCACCTAGATAAGTCGGAAGAAGTTTGCGAATAGCACTTGTGTCTCCCTTCCACTCCAGTCTTTCTAAAAACTGTTTTGGTGGACTAATGGAATACTGACCTGCAACAAAGCGAACTGCTTCCCACATTTTATTGGCGTTATAGTTAAGACCAAAGTGCTTTTCAATCTCAAGTCCCAAGCGATTCGTTAAAGAATCATCCCACAGTCTTATTTGATTCGGGTGCACTCCTTTTTCACCTACAATCTTTCCTTGAAACTTAATCTCTTTTGTAAACTCATCAAAAAAGATTTGTCCTTCATAGATTCTTTTAGCCTGACAATACTTTGGATTCATGAGAGCAATATTGAGGTTAGAAACAATCTGTCTGACTGTCCCCTTTTCAGTCTCCATGAAGTCCATGTACTGATAAGTCTGTTTTGATTCTGGAAATACTAACTTAAACTCGTTCATACGCCTTCATCCTTTGCTTGTATTGGAAATGTCTACTCCAATCAAAAGGACGAAAATGGCCAAGCTCTAATACGCTTTCTATTGATTTATCGAGATACTCCAGGTACTTTTGATCGTCTCTTCTTTTTTCATTGGTTCCAAGACGGTTTAAGGGAGTCATTAAAAAGAGCTCTTTCATCAGCTCCGCTTGACCACCTGTGTAGTTTCTAGCTAAGACTAGAAAGATAAAATCATCTCGGCTATGGTCACCAGTCAAAGAGACTCCTGAGAGAAGCTGTGAGGCTTTATCGTTCGTCTTTTCCATTGTCTTAAGGATTTCACCCATTGATAGATCCTTAAATCTAAAATCATGATTTAAAGGCTCATAGGATGTCCTTAAAACCTCTTTCTGAACTCTAACCTCATCTTGTGCCCATTTCCCATAAAACTTGTCTAGTTCAGCTTGTTTAGGAAGTAGCTGATTGCTAATTGGAAAATGACTTCCATCTCCTATATCACCAGTTAAGGCGATATATCGATTATTCTGATACATCTCAATACCGTGTCTAGATAGATTTAAGTTTCTAGGAATTTCTCCTTTACAAAAGATATGAATGCCTTTCCCTGATTGAGATAGCTCCATGTAAGTGCCTGAGAAAGCCTGAACAATTTCTTTTGCTTGATCTGTCAATTCTCCATCTTGAATGGCATTATCCAAATCGACACAGGTAATACCATTATCATTTAAGACAAAGCCCAAAGGCTCGTTCTTTTTAATTGCTTCTTCAAAATTTAGCCAACGATCTGCTTGGTTCCATCCCATTGCTTGACCATCTATTAAGGAGAAAGGTAGCTTAGCCACCTTCCCCTTCAGTTCTTCTTTTCTCCAGCCAACAAAGTGTTTGAGCTTCTTCATTTCGTCTGGAAGATGTTTATATTTGTTTTTCATCATGTCCTCCTAATTCTTTAATTAGCAAGACACTTGTGTTAGAATAGACTTGTCTAGAGTGAATTCCACACAGGAGTGCCTTGCCTTTGGCCTTGAGCTAAAGGCTTTTTTCTTTTTCGTAATAAATTGCTTCTTGTAGCTCCATCATTTTCTCGATATAAACTAGTTGTTCTTCTGTCACTTCACTTATGCTTCTTAGCTTTTTCAACTCGAGCAGAATATTATCCAGTCTCTCAGATAAGCCTTTTGCCATCTTAGGACTACCAAAATAAGTCACTGAATGACTCATTAAGGCTTGGATTATATAGTCTTGTTTCAGAAGTCCACTACTTTCAATCAATGCATCTAATAACTTCTTTTCTTCTTCCGTCACTCGAAAAGCAACTGTTTTATTTCTAAGTCGATTGCTCTCATTTTTCTTCTTACTTGTATTGGCTTTTTTCGCTTGAAGCTTTCTCTCTTTTTCCCTCAAGCCTTTTGAACGGAATACTTTAGACATCTTCTTCCTCCTCTATTAACTTAGCCATACTTTCTGCCATATTGACTTGTTTGGATGGCATCATATGTGCATATCTCATTGTGATGTTGATATTTTCGTGACCCATACGATTTGCAATATCTACTGGTGAGAAACCCATCTCAATTAGTAAACTTACATGGCTGTGTCTTAAATCATGAATTCGAATGCGTTTCACACCTGCCTTTTGACTTCCACTCAACAAACGATGTGTAAAGAAAGACTTTGTTTTATCAAAAACTCTTGCATTATCTGGGCAGCCATATCGACTCTCTACATAGAGCTCGACTTTATCCATTACAGGCTTTGCTAGATACACTAGTCGTTTACTCTTTTCTGTCTTTGGATCTGTGATGACATCTTCTCGATTAATTCTTTGATAAGATTTATTTATATTGATAAAACCTTCTTCAAAGTTAAAATCTTCTTTTGTTAGAGCTAATAATTCACCAATTCTTAGACCTCCCCAAAAGAGAATCAAAAAGCCTGTTTCTGCCATCGAATCACTTGTTTGAGTTTCTATGAACTTTTCAAATTCCTCTTGTGTCCAAATACTCATTTCATCTGCATGTTTCTTCCCCATGGATCCAGATTTATGAATTGGATTTTCTGGCAAACCATAGAAACGAACTGCATGATTGAACATGGCCGAAAACTGTGAGTTAATGGCCCTTAAATAGGTTGGTGCATAGCTTGTTCCATAGTCATCCCTCATCATGGTGAGTTCGTTTTGCCAAGAGATAATGTCTTTGGCTTCAATCTGGTCAATAGGAATTTCTCCAAAGTAGGACAAGATATGTGTTTCAATAATTTGTTCTTTAGTCATCCAAGTATTAAGCTTAACTCTTGGCTTTTTATCCTTCTTATATATCTCATAGAACTCGTTGAGACTCACATCAATACTCTTGTTTCTTAGCACAAGGAAGTTACTTTCATATTCCAAAGCTTCTTTCCTTGTTGCAAAACCTCTCTTAAATTTCTTTTTGTTCTGGTTGTTCCAATCCTTGTAATAGAACGAAACATACCAAGTTCCTGTTTCTTTGTCTTTGTAAGCTGGCATAATAAACCTCCTAATCTAAAATTCCGTAATATTTTTCGTTGAAATACTTTGTGCTTACTTTTCCTCTTACGGTATAAAATCCTAGTTGCATTAACTCCTCATTGAGTTCTCTAATTACCTTATAGGCGTGGGACTTTGATATACCAAGAATCCTTTTTACATCGTCAACAGTTAATTGTGCTTTTCCCATTGCTTAACCTCCTCCCCTTTTATTTGTTCACTTTTGTGACTCTTGATAGCCAAAAAAAATAAGGCGAATAACCTCATGCACATTTGTGACTATTTATATAATAAGGGACAATTGTTCCTTTGTCAAGTCACTTTTGTGTTTATTTTTAATGAATTATATGATATTATTTTTTAGAAGGGAGGTTAACCATGGAAATCGGTGAGAAAATCCGTTCCTTTCGTGAGTTACGTGGCCTAACCCAAGACCAATTGGGCAAGCTATCAGGCATCAACGGAGGAACGATTAGAAAATATGAACTAGGGATTAGAAATCCAAAACAAGAGCAACTCATTAAAATCGCCAATGGATTAGGTATCGGTGTGAGTGTTTTTTATGACTTTGATTTAGAAACCCTAGGCGATGTTGCGACCATCTTATTTTTAATTGATGATAATGCACCTATCAAATTTGTAGGTGAAAAAGGCCCTGATGGTAACTACCGATCAGGTAATGTCTCTATTCAATTTGAAAGCAAAATACTAAATCGCTTTTTAGGAGAATGGGCTGATTTAGATGAAATTTTAAGTAAAGCTAAGGCTGATACTAATGTTGATACCATTGAAGGTCTACCTGTAGATACTTGGATCGAGGAATCTAAAAAAGTATTCAAACTTAGACAGATGCAAAACTCTATGATGCTTGATAGAAGTGATGGCATTAAAATTAGAATTGAAAACAAGAAAAAAGACTAGTTCCCAACTCTCCCCTGACCTAAATCAGGGGTTTGTTTTTTGAACTAGTCTTTTTGTTTCTAAAATTATTCTTGTTTCCCAGCGGCTAGCCACTATTTATAGTATCAAAATAGCATCATGAACCACTCGCACCATTAGAATAGTTAGTTAAATCAAGGATTTCAAAATTTCGGAACTTATTCCCACTCAATGGTTGACGGTGGTTTTGATGTTATGTCATACACTATCCTATTGACGTTCGGTACTTCATTGACTATACGTCTCGAAATTTTGTCAAGGACATCGTATGGGATCCTTGCCCAATCTGCGGTCATTCCGTCTGATGAAGTCACTGCCCTGATTCCAATAGTATTGGAATAGGTTCTTTCGTCTCCCATTACTCCTACTGATGATATGCCCGGAAGTAGTGCAAAATACTGCCAAACTTCATTTTCAAGTCCGTTCTTTGCGATTTCGTCTCTTAAAATGAAGTCTGCCTCTCTTACAAGGTTCAGCTTTTCCTCCGTGATATCACCGATGACTCTGATTGCAAGTCCCGGTCCCGGGAATGGTTGTCTCCATACCAAGTGATGCGGTATGCCAAGCTCTTCACCGACAGCTCTGACCTCATCCTTGAAGAGTTCCCTTAATGGCTCAATTAGCTGAAGCTTCATATCTTCGGGAAGTCCGCCAACATTGTGGTGGCTCTTAATTACTGCCGAAGTCTTTGTACCTGATTCAACAACATCAGGATAGATTGTTCCCTGGGTCAGGAAGTCTATTTCTCCAAGCTTGTTGGCTTCTTCTTCAAATACTCTTATGAATTCCTCACCGATTATCTTTCTCTTTTTTTCAGGTTCGGTAACACCCTTAAGCTTTCCTAGGAATCTATCCTGGGCATTTACTCTGATAAGGTTCATATCAAAAGTTTTCCCAAAAATATGTTCAACCTGGTCTCCTTCGTCCTTCCTTAATAGACCGTGGTCAACAAAGATACAGGTTAACTGCTTTCCTACAGCTTTATGAACCAAAAGGGCTGCGACGGATGAATCTACCCCGCCGGATAAGGCGCATATAACCTTCTTATCTCCTACCTTTTCCTTGATTTCTTTTATCTTTTCTTCTGCAAAGGCTGCCATAGTCCAGTCTTTCTTAAGTCCTGTTATCTTGAATAAGAAGTTATGGAGAAGATCTGTTCCGAATAAAGTGTGGTTTACTTCAGGATGGAACTGAACTGCATAAAGCTTCTTTTCATTGTTCTCCATAGCTCCGTTAGGACAAGAATCTGAAACTGCAATAGTTTTGAATCCTTCGGGAGTTTTATCAACGAAGTATGTATGACTCATCCAACACTGTGATTCTTCCGGTAATGCTTCCATTAATCTTGAATCAGTGTCCAGCTTTATTTCTGTCTTGCCGTATTCTCTTATTTCACCTGGTTTAACAGAACCGCCAAGTTTTACAGCCATGAGCTGCATGCCGTAGCAAATGCCCAGTATGGGAACACCGAGTTCGAAAACCTCTGAATCAATGGTCGGAGCACCCTCTTCAGTTACCGAATTAGGACCTCCTGTAAATATAATGGCTGACGGTGCTTTACTTTTTATCTTTTCCATAGAAGCATCATATGGAAGAATTTCACAGTAAATACCTGCTTCTCTTACTCTTCTTGCAATGAGCTGTGTATACTGACCACCGAAATCAATGATCAAAACCATTTGTTTAACGTTCATTTAAATACCACCCATAGAATAATTTGGCGACTCTTTAGTTATATTGATGTCATGAGGATGTGATTCCTTAAGTCCTGCCGAAGTCTGAATCACAAAGGTTGCTGTCTCATAAAGTGTTTCAATATCCTTTGCTCCCAGGTATCCCATACCTGATCTTACTCCGCCTGTCATCTGGAATATAGTATCGGCAACAGGTCCCTTGTATGCAACCCTTCCTTCTACTCCTTCAGGGACAAGCTTCTTTGCATCCTCCTGGAAATATCTGTCCTTTGAACCGGCAGCCATGGCACCTAAAGATCCCATGCCTCTGTATACCTTAAAGGTTCTTCCCTGGTAGATTTCTGTATCCCCTGGGGATTCTTCGCAGCCGGCTAAAGCTGATCCCATCATTACGGTTGCAGCTCCTGCTGCCAAAGCTTTGACTACATCTCCGGAATACTTGATACCACCGTCGGCTATAACAGCTACTCCGTACTTTCTTCCGACTTCAGAGCAGTCCATGACTGCCGTCAGCTGAGGTACACCTACACCTGCAACCACCCTTGTGGTACAAATTGCACCGGGACCGATACCGACCTTTATAACATCGGCACCTGCCTTACAAAGATCCTCTGCAGCCTCTGCTGTTGCAATATTTCCCACTATGACCGGAAGCTCGGGATAAACGGACTTTATCTTCTTTAATCCCTCTATAACTCCAAAGCTGTGACCGTGAGCCGTATCCAGGGATATTATATCAACACTTGCATTAACTAATGCCGCCACTCTATCCATCATATCATGAGTTATGCCTACAGCAGCACCGCATAAAAGTCTTCCCTTAGAATCCTTTGCTGCATTGGGGAATTTCTTTATTTTTTCTATGTCCTTGATTGTAATCAGACCCATAAGATTATTGTTCTCATCCACCAACGGCAGTTTTTCTATCTTATGTTTTTTAAGAATCAACTTAGCTTCTTCAAGAGTTGTACCTACCTTGCCTGTAATAAGGTTTTCGGAGGTCATTAGATTTTTGATCGGCTGGCTGTAATTATCCTCAAATACGAGGTCTCTGTTGGTAATGATACCCACAAGCTTGCCGTCAACAGTGACAGGAACGCCTGATATCCTGTATCTGGACATCAATTCCGCTGCATCATTTATTGTATTTTCAGGAGAAAGTGAGAATGGATCGGTTATAACTCCGTTTTCTTGTCTCTTTACTCTGTCAACTTCCCTGGCTTGAGCTTCAATGGACATGTTCTTATGGATTATACCCATACCGCCTTCCCTTGCCATTGAAATAGCCATGGTGGATTCAGTAACTGTATCCATTGCCGCGCTTATAAAGGGGACATTAAGTGTAATGTCTTTAGTCAATTTTGTAACAGTTGAAACCTCCCTGGGGAGTATCTCAGACTTATTCGGAACCAATAGCACATCGTCAAAGGTGTAGCCTGTCTTAATAATTTTTCCCATAATTTCCTCCTGGATTGAAATATAAAATAAACTCTTCGAAATCCCAAAAAAATCGAAGAGTTAAGAAACAAAGTAACTTAACTCATAGACTGAAATTTAAGGTTTCAGGTAGAAACGTCCCACCATATCAGGAACATATATGAGTTTATTTATTTGTACCATTATAGATTTATGGTTTTTATAAGTCAACGCAATGGACCATACTTTTGAAAATATGCTCATTATTCAATAAATCCGCCTCTTGGCCGACCATTTATACTCATGATATCGATTGACTGATTGCAATTTGTAGCTCAAAAAAACAACTGACCCGACTGTAAAAACAGCCGGATCAATAAAATGGGGAAACTTTATTTAGCGTTCTAAATTAAGTTCCTTCCCGATTTTAAAACTGTTTCTGTCACAATGGTACCGAGAAACAGGTACGGAACCAAGGGCAGTGACTTTTTCTTAAAAATCAGCATAGTAACAAGGCAGATGGTTGAGGATATCATGAGCATGTGGGGAAAATGCTCATTCAGGTTTAGGCTCAGGGATAATAGGATGAGATAGTCTCCCTGACCCAGGTATTTTTCTTCCTTATCATATGCCAGTAGGGCAAATAGCGCTCCGCTGACTATATAAAACATACAGTTATTTACGTCAGCCGATATTATCCCGGAAATCAGAAGTATGACTGCCAATATATCGTAGACATACCCAGTTGTATGGTCCGTCAAAGCGTTCAGAAACAGTATTATAAAGAACATTACGGTGCCGCTATTGAGCTTAAGTCACCCTTTACGATTGCCTGAAGATCCCCGATGCTTGCATTCAGCAACGGACTGGATTTGCCGGTGAGATCAGTAAGAAAATCTGTAATTGTAACCGCCTCAGTAGTAGTGTTTGAAGCAAGTGTGGCAGAAAGCTCAGATACCTTTACTGTATCTGCCAGAGCAGTTGTGTTTCTGATGTTGTAAAGATCAACCATTGTTGAAAGTGATTTGGCATCAGCCTGGACTGCAGTGTTCTGTGCAGATTTGATAAAGCCCTTATAGTTAGGTGCAAGGGCAACCATTAATATTCCTATGATAGCCATAACAACTACCAGTTCCACCAAAGAGAAACCTTTCTTTTTGTTTTTTAAGTTCGTCATTTTTTACTCCTAATTATTTTTTCAACCCGGGTCTGTCTATATTATGCTGAGGCACTTTTTTTCAAAACAATCCCGGAAAAAAATGATAGACTTATTTTAAAGAAAACTTGTTTGAAAAAATAAAAAGGAGGTACCGATGGACCGGTTTAAAACCTTGAAGGAACTCATGGCTACAGTATCCAAGGATGATTACAATATTGAAATAAACTTGATTAAGGAAAGCAACGTCCTGATAGTTTCTCCCCACGGCGGCAGGATTGAATTCGGAACCTCCGAATTATCAAAAGTCATTGCAGGAAATGAATTCAACAGATTTGATTTTTCAGGTAAGCTTAAACACGAGAATTTTAAAAATCTCCATGTTACATCAACAGGATACGGTGTAAAAGAGCTGGATGCCATGAACCTCGAATGCTCTGTAACCTTATCCCTTCACGGCTTCAAGGAACCCTATGGTAGTAAACTTACTTTAATCGGAGGATTGGATGAACATGGTAAGAAAACAGTGTTGGAAGAACTTACCAAAAACGGGTTCAATGCCCTTTTAGCCACCGACAGATTCACTGCCGCAAGCCCTGATAATTTTGTAAATAAAAACAAGAGAAAAATTGGCATTCAGCTGGAAATCTCAACAGCTCAAAGAATTGCATTCTTCAAGGATACCGACCTAAAACTGTATGAAAGGAAAGAACTTTCAGATGAATTCTACAGGTACGCAGAATCATTACGGAATGCATTGTTTAAATTAGAATTCATGATTCAAACTTAAACTTCTATAAATGTAAGAATCCTTACAGGGTTTAGCACTAAATTTTGTGTTAAACCTGTAAGGATTCTATATTCTCTGTGTGAAACACAATATTATATACTGTGTTTGATTCGATTGTATTTCTACTTTGTATTTCTCTCTTATTGCGTTATCCGGAAGTTCTTAGTCTCTTGATGCCGGTTTTAGTAGGATAAACGGTTATGAATTTTACTATACCGTTGTTGTCATATCTTAGCTTTAGCGGCAAATTCAAAAGTTCTTGAACTTTTGAGTCATCCATGGTGGGTGTTAAACTCTTGGATGTATATGAGTGAATTCCCTTAGTTACTTTACCTTCTGAAATTTTATCAACAATTTGAAGCTTAGTAGTTTCCGTTCCAAAATACATTGTATTTACCTGCGGAGTAACTAAATCACTCAAACTGTCATCTAGCTGTAATGTGTATTTAATGCCCTTGATATTATTGGTTTGTTTTGGAAACAGGATAAAATCGTAGATTAGCACAATATTTCCGTTTTCAGTGGATCCCGTAGCTTCTAAAGTGTAAGTATCAGGATCAAGTTTATCCGTGAAGCTGTTGGTCCCCATATCTTTTATAGTGTAAATGCCCAAAAACTTACCCTGATTTTCAAATTTCCGTTCAGCATATCTCTTCCCTGCAACAAAACCGAGTAATGGAGCTATTATCATGGGTATGATTATAGAAGCCGTTAATTTGGCTTTTCGCACGAATACTTCCATATTCCCCTTCCCCTTTAGATAAGCTTTTTACCTATAAACAATCCTCTTTGTATATAGTTTTTAATATCCAAGCCGTAGCCCCACTTTAATGCATATTCATCTGTAACGTCGTCAATAAGCGGTATCAGGTCCTTGAAACCTGCATTCTTAATAATCATGATTAAATCATCCAACCGGATGGCTCCTCCCACTCAGGTGCCATAAAGGTTCTCACTGCCCTTGATTGAATCCGGAAGCTCTGCCTTTAAATTAATATCGGAAATAAAGAACATCCCCCCCGGTTTCAATACTCTGAAAATTTCAGAATATACTTTTTCCTTGTCCGGTTCAAGGTTGATTACGCAGTTGCTTATTATCTTGTCGATTGAATTGTCAGGGAAGGGCATTTCAGTCAGCGTCCCTGTTTTAAATTCTATATCCTTGAAGCCTTTTTTATCTCTGACCTTTGTTGCTCTGTCAATCATTGACTGGAGCTTATCCAAGCCGTAAATGGTTCCGGCATTGGGGTATTTAAGCCTGGTCATAAAAATATCTATACCGGTACCGCAACCCAGGTCCAGTATGGTATCCCCGTCTTCTACAAATAGGTGTTCCAAGGGATTGCCGCAGGACAGACCAAGAATAATGTCCTCAGGCAGTTCACTTAAAAGCTTGGAATCATAACCCAGGGATTTGTATAAAGAATCGGGAGTTATCTCAGTTTTTATACTGCCTTCTGAAATCTTTTCGTAGAATTCTTCTACTTCCCGCCTAATCTCATCCTCTGTGTTAGTTCCGCAGCAATTATTTATTTTATCTTCATCAACAACATTGTTATTCAATTCGAACACTCCTTAAAATTTATACAGTACTTCAGATGTAACAAATATATTTTCAAAGCCCAGCTTCATATACATTTCCCTGGCTGTCTCGCCCTTGTCTGCAGTAAGGAAAACCAAATCATTTCCTTCATTGAAAGCCAGATTTGCCAAGGTCTTCAGAAGTGTGGTTCCAATGCCCTTGCCTCTGAATTCCGGATCAACAATAAAGTCCTCCAACATACATGCTCTGTTATTTGAGTAATAGTCGCAGGAGCCCACTGCTTCCCAGTCAAGGAGTGCAAGATAATTATCCGGACCATTATCCTTAAGATATACCTTTGCTCTTCTTTCAAATCTTCTTCTTGTAAAATCCAAACCCTCATCGGAAAATGCACAAAGCTCGTCCAGCTCCTTTGCATCCTCCAAAAGCAGCTCCGACAGTCTGATAACCTCAATATCTCCCCTGTCCTTCATTCTGCTGACAGCCTCTTTCGGTATCCTGTAATATTCAATATCCGTAAAACTGTCCAGATTATCCTGGGGTAAAAGGTCCTTTGAAACCTGATATTCAAATTTAACCATAAGGAAGTTTTTACCGTCTTTGATTCTTAGATCTTTTTCTTTTTTTATAAATTCCGCCATATCTTCCTTAGAAAGCTCTGTTCTTAAAAGCGTGAAGTTATGGGAATACATATCATCAATTTCTTCATCCTTAAAACGGACAACAAGGCCATTGGCTTCTTTTACAGAAAACTCATCCCGGTACCTGTTCTCAAGTTCAATTATTCTATCTACTAATCCACCCATGCCCTACCTCACTTGATATTTTCTATACTCCATAATTATTCCTTAATTAGATTATATACTGTATCCCCCGTATTATGCACAGAGATTGCTTTAGAATTCAAAATGTCCCCCAAAAAAATGCACAAAAAAATACCCCGCAATTAAGCAGGGTATCTTACATTAAATTATCTTGTTATTCTCTTATCCTAGTACATTCCGTCCATACCCTGCGGCATAGCAGGCATTGGATTTTCTTCCTTAATATCTGCCACGGCACCTTCAGTAGTCAGGAATGTAGCTGCAACTGAGGCTGCATTTTGAAGAGCAGATCTTGTTACCTTTGTAGGATCTACAATACCATTTGCAATCATATCTACATATTCCTCGGTTAAAACGTTGAAACCAACGCCCTGCTCTGAGTGAAGAACCTTGTCGAATACAACTGATGGCTCTAAACCTGAGTTCTCTACAATCTGTCTTAACGGCTCTTCCAGTGCCTTCTTTATGATGTTGATACCAACCTGAGCATCGGCATCCTCTGAAGTAACTTCACCGACTCTCTTTATTGCATCAACATAAGCTGTTCCGCCGCCGGCAACAATACCCTCTTCAACTGCTGCCTTTGTAGCTGCAAGAGCATCTTCAAGTCTCAGTTTCTTCTCTTTAAGCTCTGTTTCAGTAGGTGCTCCCACCTTGATAACAGCAACTCCGCCTGCAAGCTTTGCAAGTCTTTCCTGGAATTTCTCCCTGTCGAAATCTGAAGTTGATTCTTCATACTGAGCCTTAATCTGGGCAACTCTGTTCTTTATGTCGGAAACTTCGCCCTTTCCGTTAACTATTGTAGTAGTTTCTTTGTTTACTCTTACTGACTCTGCATTACCCAGCATATCGATTGTTGCATCCTGGAAAGTAAGTCCGAGATCCTCGGAAATAACCTGTCCGCCTGTCAGTATTGCTATATCCTGAAGCATTTCCTTTCTTCTGTCGCCAAAGCCTGGAGCCTTGACAGCAACACATATGAAAGTACCTCTCAGCTTGTTTATAACTAAATTGGTAACTGCTTCGCCTTCAACGTCGTCAGCTATGATTAATAGCTTTCTTCCCTGCTGTACAATCTGCTCCAATACAGGAAGTATGTCCTGGATGTTGGTAAGCTTCTTGTCAGTTATCAATATATATGGATTGTCCAAGTATGCTTCCATGGTTTCTGCATTTGTTGCCATGTATGAGGATACGTATCCTCTGTCAAACTGCATACCTTCTACCACGTCCAGCTCTGTCACCATTGATTTTGATTCTTCAACAGTGATAACACCCTCTGAGCCAACCTTTTCCATGGCGTCTGCAATCATAGCACCGATTTCATCATCTGATGCGGATATTGCTGCAACCCTTGATATGTCTTCCTTACCTCTTAAGGCAATGGAGTGTTTCTTTATTTCTTCTACGGCTGCATCAACTGCAAGTCTGATTCCGCCTCTGATCTGCATAGGATTGGCACCCGCAGTAACATTTTTAAGTCCTTCTCTGATTATTGCCTGAGCTAAAACAGTTGCTGTAGTTGTACCGTCACCGGCAACGTCATTTGTTTTTGTAGCAACTTCCTTAACTATCTGAGCACCCATGTTCTCAAATGCATCTTCAAGCTCTATTTCTCTGGCTATAGTCACTCCGTCATTCGTTATTAAAGGAGTTCCGTACTTCTTGTCTAAAACTATATTTCTGCCCTTTGGTCCAAGTGTTACCTTTACTGTATTTGCCAGCTGGTCAACACCCTTTTGCAAGGATCTTCTGGCCTCTTCACCGTGAATAATTTTCTTTGCCATTTAATTTATGCCTCCTACTCTACGACAGCCAATATTTCTTTTTGGCTAACCAAAATATATTCTTCACCGGCATATTTAACCTCAGTTCCTAAGTATTTGCCGTAAATAACCTTCTCTCCGACTTTAACATCCATTGGAACCAGCTTTCCATCAACAGTTTCTCCGGGTCCCACAGCAATGACTTCTGCTTCCTGAGGTGCCTCCTTGGCTTTTCCTGTCAATATAACTCCACCCTTGGATATCTCTTCTGCTTCAAGCTTTTTTAATAAAACTCTGTCACCTAACGGTCTAATCATTTTAATCCTCCAGTCAAATTTTTAGCACTCATCTAATAAGAGTGCTAACATCTATTTATATTTTAAGAAAAAATCGGACACAGTGCAACAATATATTTGTTAACTTTTGATATATTTTACCCTTATTCATACAAAAATCTTCATAAAATACGACTCTTCACCGTTTTAGTTTCATTTTCTAATCTAAAAAATAAAAATCCTTCAAAATACAGCAGTGTATCAAATTTAATTGTAACATTTTTCTGCTTAAAATCTCATTAACTTGAGAAAGATGATAACAGAATAGGTTAACTACATTTTTTCTTTATGTTACTATAATTAAGAATTAATTTGTTCAGTAACTATTAAAGGAAGAAACGGCATTGAAAAAATTTCAGACCATATTAACCGCCATAACCATGGCATTTTTTATATTGACCTCATCCGTGATTTTAACCTTATCCATGAAATGGACCTATTCACTGTCACAAAATGACATACACCAGGTGGAATACAACCTGGATCAAAAAACAATAAAATCAAACTATAACGGGCTTATTGACTATATGTTCCAAGATGGCCAAACAAAACTAAGTTTTAAGGAACTGCCCATGTCTCCCCAGGGTGAGATTCACTTCAAGGAGGTAAAGGATCTTTTTAAATTTGCCTATTACGGTATGATCTTCTCAGGTCTTTTGACATTGATTTTAGGCTACAACCTTTATAAATTAAAAACAGTGGAATTCCTAAAATACGGTTCATTTCTTGTATTCCTGATACCGGCAATATTGGCGATCCCAATTTTAAGCAATTTTGAAAAGACCTTCATAACCTTCCACGAACTGGCTTTTTCAAATGATTATTGGATATTCGATCCGGCAATTGACCCCATAATACGATATCTTCCCGAAAGTCTTTTCATGAAGAATGCAATTATCATCCTGATTCTCATAGTCCTCATGGTGGTTCTGTCCATGCTTTTAAGAAAAGCTTTGAAAAAGAAACTGGATAAAAAAGATGCTCAGGCAAATTAAATACCAACAAATACATAGTAATTGCTTAGAAAATTTAACTTAAAAATAAGATATAATTTGAAAAGGTGAATGCAGGATTTTTTTTGCATTCACCTTTTGCTTATTCAATGAATAGTAATTTCTAGCGGTAAGAGTTGATTACAGAAGCTGTTTGCATGAATCCGCCTTTACCATGAGGACTCTGTTCAAGAAGGAGTATTTAGCCTTAAGCTCATCAAAATATTCACCCTCACATAAGAATGTTGCTTTACCTGTCACTCTGAAACCTGTGCCCTGGTATACGTTGTATCCTTCCACCTCTCTTGCAGCCAAAGTCAGAATGACTTTATCGTTTACCTTGACATCTGCTTCTGTTTAGGTCATTCCCGCAGCCGGAATCAGAATTGTGTCATCTCCCTTAACCACAAGATATGAATTCCAAGTGCAGGTAACATGAGGTTCTCCCTCTCCCCAGGATGTTATGGATACAGCACCTTCATACTTCAGAACTTCAAAAAACTTTTCTGTCAGCATATTAATCTCCTTTTCCGATTTTTTCTTTGGTATAAGTACATTATATTTACCTTGTATTAATAAACCTAATTAACTTTATATGAAAAGAAATGGAGAAATATGTTAATAACCTTTGTTTCAGGGAGTATGTTTTTTACTCTTCCCCCAGTTTAATTTTGTTTTCCCTGGCGTTGTAGAATAAGTATTGCTGGGCAAATCCCGCATACTCTCCGAATACATCCTGACCGAAAGACCTGATTTTAGGAAGGCTTGTCTCAGGGGCTTTATAAAAATACTGCATAGCCTTTTTAACCCAGACATCCACAGGGAAAGCTTGATTCTTCTTCATGGAGAACAGCATGATGCAATCAGCCACCTTCGGGCCCACTCCGGAGTAATACTGAAGGGATCTATGGCAGTCACCGTGGGGCATGGACACCATTGTATCAAGGTGATATTTCAAAAGTTCTTTTTCTGAATCATCCAATTCAATTCCCAGTTCCTGCTTTTTAATGGCTTTCTCTGCTTCTATTACCTTTTCAACCGTTTCATGGATATATTTTGCCCTGAATCCCAAACCCACTGCTTTAAGCTCATCCAGATCTGCCTTGGAAAGCTGTTCAGCGTTGGGGAAGGAATAGAAGATTTCACCCTTGTATTCAATTTTGTCTCCCCAGAGCTCTGACAGTCTGTCTACGCATTTTTTAATCCTCGGGATTTGGTTATTTGCGGAAATGATGAAGGAAATCAAAAGTTCAAAAGGCTCCTGGTTTAAGATTCTGATACCATGACCGAACTCAACTGATTCTTTAAGCAAAGGATCCTCAGACAAATAATTCTTTATTGGCTGATACTCCCTTTCCAGATCGAAGTAGTCCTCCCAGATTTCTTTGAAGTCGGAAAGGTTGGAATTTTTCAGTACCACGTTATCTCCGCTTTTCTCAACTTCAATCACCCTGCCGAAGGCAGTTCCGGTATAGGAATCATCCCCTGTTTTATTCCATCTGAAGCACTGACCGCATTCAAAAATATGCTTCGGGATGAAGTTTTTAACATCTTCAATAACCACATTTCCATTTATTTCAGAAACACTTTTATAATCCAATTTATAACCTCGCTAAGCAATTTTGAAAGCCATTCCCATATTTTAATATGACTTACGTGGAAATAGTTCAATTTATAGTATTTATTATACACCAGAAAAACCCCGTGAAATTTCACGGGGTTTCCTTCTCATACTAATGAGATATATTCTGCACCTTATCGGTGCTTTTTATTGTTTGGTGATTAAGCATTGAACTTCTCCGGGAATTTCTCCTTAAGATAAGTGTCTATACCCTTAGCTCCCTGCTTACCTGCGCCCATAGCCAGGATAACTGTTGCAGCTCCTGTAACGGCATCTCCGCCTGCGAAAATACCTTCTCTTGTGGTTTCGGCATTTTCTTCGTTGATGATAAGGCACATATGCTTATTTACTTCAAGCCCCTTAGTTGTAGAGGATATTAATGGGTTAGGTGATGTACCAAGTGCCATGATTACTGAATCGCAGTCTATGACAAATTCAGAACCCGGAACTTCCACCGGTCTTCTTCTACCTGATGCATCAGGCTCTCCAAGATCCATTCTTACGCATTTCAATCCCTTTACCCATCCCTTTTCGTCAAGTAATATCTCAACCGGGTTAGTTAACAGATTAAAATCAACGCCCTCTTCAATTGCATGGTGAACTTCTTCTGCTCTTGCAGGAAGCTCAGCCTGGCTTCTTCTGTAGACTATGTGTGATTTTGATCCAAGTCTTAAAGCAGTTCTTGCAGCATCCATAGCAACGTTACCGCCGCCGACTGTTGCTGTTGATTTTCCTATGAATACAGGAGTATCGTAGTCATCTCTGAATGCCTTCATAAGGTTGTTTCTGGTCAGGAATTCATTTGCTGAATAAACGCCGTTTCCGTTTTCACCCGGAATACCCATGAACTTGGGAAGACCTGCTCCCGATCCAATGAAGAATGCGTTGAAGCCTTCTTCTTCTATAAGCTCTTCTATGGTAACTGTTCTTCCGATGATTACGTTAGTTTCAATCTTAACTCCCAGGTCTTTAACACCTTGGATTTCATGCTTAACTACATCTTCCTTCGGAAGTCTGAATTCAGGGATACCATAAACCAAAACTCCGCCCGGCTCATGGAGAGCTTCAAATATTGTTACATCATAGCCAAGTTTGGCAAGATCTCCTGCACAGGTAAGACCTGCAGGACCTGATCCTACAACACCAACTTTTAGTCCGTTGCTTGGTAATTTGTCGCTGAATTTAACACCGTTTAATCTGTTTGTATCTGCAACGAATCTTTCAAGCTTACCTATTGAAAGCGGCTCGCCTCTTAATCCGACTATACAGCTTCCTTCGCACTGTGATTCCTGAGGGCATACTCTTCCGCATACTGCAGGAAGTGCTGAAGATTCTGAAATAACTCTTCCGGCTTCAACAACGTCGCCTTCTCTGACGGCTTTTATAAATCCGGGAATGTTTATGTATACAGGACAAGCCTCAACGCATCTTGGTTTTTTACACTGGATGCATCTTAAGGACTCTTCCATTGCTTCTTCTCTGTTATATCCGTAGCTTACTTCATCAAAATTAGTTGCTCTTACTAATGGTTCCTGTTCTCTGACAGGTACTCTGCCTTTTTTCTTTTCCATTATTTCGCTTCCTCACTATCGCATCCTGGTCTCTTATGGCTTGCACCCTCTTCGAATCTCAACACTGCACGACCCTCCTGAGTCTTATACAGGGTTTGTCTTCTCATTGCTTCATCCCAATTTATAAGATGTCCGTCAAATTCCGGTCCGTCAACACATGCAAATTTAACCTTGTCTCCGACAGTAACTCTGCACGCTCCGCACATACCGGTTCCGTCAACCATTATTGGGTTCAAAGAAACAATTGTTTTGATACCAAGCTTCTTTGTAGCCAATGCGGCAAACTTCATCATTATCATCGGACCGATGGCAACTACAAGGTCATACTTCTTTCCTTGATTTACCACCAACTCTTCCAGCATAGCAGTGACCATACCATGGAATCCGTAGGATCCATCATCAGTACAAACATACAGATTCTTTGCAACAGACTTCATTTCATCTTCAAGAATCAATGTGCCATGTGTCTTAGTACCCACTATGACATCTGCAGGGAATCCCTTTTCAAATAGGTATTTCGCCTGTGGATAAACCGGTGCAGTACCAACTCCACCACCAATGAACAATACATTGAGGTTCTTTAACTCCTCGTCGCTCATTTCTGTGAGCTCTGAAGCTCTTCCCAACGGACAAACCACATCATAGAAGTAATCCCCGACTTCCAGCTGTGCCATCCTAAGTGTGGAATCTCCAAGTGTTTGGAATACGATTGCCACGGTTCCTCTCTCTTTGTCTATATCACAGACTGTAAGAGGTATTCTTTCCCCTTTTTCGTCCAACCTAACGATCAGGAACTGACCAGGCTTTGCGGACTTTGCACTTCTCTTGGCTTCAATATCCATCCAATAAATATTTTCTGCCAATACCTTTTTACCAACAATTTTGTACATTCTAGTCACCTCTATGAACATTTTAACAAATCATTCAAATATTATTAATAGGCAAATTTTTAACAAACCCCAAATTCGAACCTTTTTTTAACACTTCATTATATTTATTATGAATAACCGCTTTTTTGAGCTTTTTAACACCCAATAATCCACAAACTATGAATTTTACACGGTTTTATTTGAATTGTTAATCTTTGCGAAACTGAATTTTATACAATTGGATTCATAGTAATAAAGAGAGCTTCCAACTGTGAAAACTCTCTTTTAAATTACTTTCAAAGACTATTCTTCGTCATCGTCCTCATCGTCCACAATCATGTAATTGCTGTGGAAGTCAGGATTAATTTCGTTCATCAAGTACACCAGGGTCAAGAGTGAGTCAGATAAATGAACTGCCTCTATTGCGACTCCCTTCGGTACGTTGATATCGATAGGTGCGAAGTTCCAGATTCCTTTAACCCCGCCTTTTACCAGGGTATCAGCCACTTGCTGGGCTGTGTTGGTAGGAACACAAACTATTCCGATATCAATTTTATTATTTTCAAGAAACTCAGGAAGTACATCGACTTCATCGATTTCTATCCCTCTGATGGTCATTCCTTTTAATTTAGGATTTGCATCGAATAATCCTTTGATATCAAATCCAAATTTCTCAAAGCGAGTGTAGTTAGCGATTGCCTGTCCTATGTTACCTGCACCTACAATGACTGTATTATACTTTGAATCAAGTCCAAGTATCTTACTTGTTTCATTGAATAAATCCCTTACATTGTAGCCGTAACCCTGCTGTCCAAAGCCGCCGAAGTTATTAAAATCCTGTCTGATCTGAGATGCTGTAAATCCGATTTTCTCACTCAGCTGCTTAGAAGATATTCTGTCCACGTCGTTTCTCATAAGCTCTGCTAAATGTCTGTAATATCTGGGCATCCTTTTAATGACTGCCATTGATATTTTGCGTTTCTTATCCATTTTACTCTCCAATTCAATATAGCGTATCTTGAAATACCTGAATTAATTTTAACATACTTTATAATATAGTTTAATAGATTATACAAAAAAGTTTGACAAAATATGTTTATCAAACTTAATTTTCGTTATTTTGTAATTATTTTCTGTTTTTGGATGTATTTATTAACGCACTGTTAATAATTGCTTCTGTCTCATTTGTCACAATATCCATTTGAAGTGCGGACATTTCATCATATTCATCTGAGGTGGATACAAAATTTGAACTATGCCCTTTATCAATGACAATTGTTTCGGTATCCAACGGAAATTTTTCGATTATAGATTTTTGCTTTGCTTCGTCTACAAAATCATCTTCCCCTCTGATATTTACAACCCTGATATCATCATCGGTTAGTGAAAAATCCCCCCACTCCGCTGACATCAATACAAGACCCTTCACATGTGGATTTTTACTGTCGGCAAGATATCCTGCTTTAGGTCCGCCGTTGCCATGGGCAAGAATGACCCAGTTCTTTATTTCGCTGTTATCCCCGATTATTTCACTGCCGGAATTTCTCTCAAGGAAAGAAAGCCCCAAGGGGTATTTAATGATAAAGGTAGTTATATTAGCCTTTGCCATTCTGTTAGCCAGGGGAATGTAAGCTTCGGGGCTTACTTTTTCATCAGGGTATATGATTGCGGCTCCCAAGGTTTTATCCTCGGTAACCACTTTGATCATTGTAGTAGTCTGGATGACTCTGTTATCCAGTATCTTCATGGTGATCTTCGCATCCTCTGATGGCTTTATTTTATTCGTACCGTATGCAAGAACTCCGATAATTACCAGAAGTGCCGCAATCACGGGAAGTATTGATTTTGCTTTTGGATTACTCATAACTTGCGTTCCAATTCTTCACAGTTTTTTTACTTTCTCATTATAGTATAGGTTTTTTAATCTGTAAACTTCATATCCTCTTTATAAGTTGTTACTTTGATTTATTTGTCTTTGGATAAGGTAAGTGCATACAAATTTGATTTTTCAATGCTTTTTAGTGTACCAATGCAATAGATTAACATATATAATAGAATTGGTGATTTTATGAGTGAACGCGCAAAAATTAAATACATCTTCCAAAAACGCCAAAGAGACGAATCTATGACTACTGATGACTTAAGAAGACTCCGGAAGGAGATCCGAAGCTATCTTCGGGATCTTAAGGAATTCAATATAGATCTGCAGCGTCTGTGCAGAAAAAAGGTATCCTATGAAGACAGAAACAGGATTCTGAATATCGCACTGACCTTGATCAATAATGAGGAGGTAGCTGATGAATTCGTTCTTTCGGCAAAGCTTCCTGTGTCAAAAACGGCTAAGATTACAGGCTACAGCACCTCGGATATTGAAAAATACAAAGACTATATAGCCGCATATATGATCCTTTTAGGAACCGATAAACATTCCTTCCTTTCCAGATATCTTACAATCGGAACTAATTTCGATAAGAAGAATAACAGTGAGGATGCTTTGTCGGGCATAAAATTATGGGATTATGGAATAACTTCTGCTGTATTGACACACCAGGGCAATTTTAAATTCCTGGATACAGATAAAAAGAATGCCGGTATAGGAGAACTCGTTACGGGTAAGGATGCACTTATTGCACCTTATAAATTAAGGATTTTTGCTGCGGCGACTATTCTTGCCATCCTGGGTCTGATTGTCTTCTCCCTGAGCTTTTACAGACCGTCAAAAACTCTGTTTATAATGTCTGAGCCGAAGGCAACCTTCTCTTATAACAGCTTTGAAAGGCTTATTAAGTATGAGGGCAATAATTCAGCAGGTAAAGAGATATTGAATACAACGGTATTCAGTGATAAAAAGCTCGATTCAAGCATCAGTGAGTTTATTGAAGAATCAATTAAAACAAAGACAATAAAAAACGGAGCGGATATTACCCTCATAGTATTAATGGGCAAATTCACCCCGGCTGATTTCAACGGAAAGAACCTGACAGATACGGTAAAAAAACATAATCTTACTCTCAGAATCAATTTAAACGACGGAAATATTCTTTTGGTTACTCCTAACGATTAGAAAAAAACTAGGATAACAGTAAATAAAACTGAAAATTGAAAAGATAAAAAAACAGCGGCGGGAATTACCCCGCCGCATTTCTTTGAACTTATTCCTTCTCGAACATGTCCTTGCCGACTCCACAAGCCGGGCAAACCCAATCCTCTGGAAGATCTGCAAATGTAGTTCCTGGCTTTACGCCGTTATCCTCATCGCCAACTTCCGGATCATAAACATATCCGCATACTGTGCATACATACTTGTCCATATTAACCTCTCCTTTTTCATCTTTTTTATTATTAATTTCGATTTCTGCTTCCGGTTCTTCAACAGACTCAACAACCTTATCAGCTGCTGCGGCAATGCTCTGCTCTTTCTGTTCTTCAATAAGTTTCTCAATTTCATTAGGATCAAAACCAACGAAATGCTTGTCGCCTATGAATATTGTCGGGACTCCTCTTATACCCATGGAAACCAGTTTTTTTCTGTTCTCAGGGTCTGAAGTGCTTTTTTCTTCATACTCAATTCCCTTTGTTTTGAAATAGTCCTTTGCCATTTCGCAATAAGGGCAAGTTGTAGAAGTATAAATCACTATCTTGTCATTTTTAATCTCCATATGTTCTCCTTTCGTAAAATAAAAAACACTACCTACTTTTAAATATACTTCATTGAAACCTTAATATACAATAGAAAAAGCTGATTTTCACAAACCTTTTAAATTATATTAACAATGCAAGTCAGTTTCACATTATGCTACTATTATATTATCCGGTACACAATGTAAGTATCCTAAAGAAAAATTTAAATCAGCTTAAAATTTGGAGAATAAATGGAAAACGAAAAAACAACCAGAATAAATAAATATATATCAGAATCCGGAAAAGCCTCCAGAAGAGAGGCTGACAGATTAATTGAAGAAGGACGCGTCAAAATCAACGGTATTACCGCCGTGACAGGTTCCAAGGTGTCCGATGGCGATATTGTAGAACTTGACGGTGAAGCAATCACGCCTAAGACAAAAAATGTTTATCTTGCCTTCAATAAACCTAGGGGTATTGAAACTACAACAGATACCGAGGTTGAAGGAAATATAATCTCCTATATTAATTATCCCGAAAGAATCTTCCCCATAGGCAGATTGGATAAAGATTCAACAGGTTTACTTCTTTTAACCGATGACGGAGATATCGTAAATAAAATATTAAGGGCGGCAAATGCCCATGAAAAGGAATATCTTGTGACCGTGGACAAACCCGTTACAGATGAATTCATACGAAAAATGGGAAACGGAGTTCCGATTCTGGATACCATAACAAGGAAATGCTTTGTTGAAAGAACCGGCTACAAGTCCTTCCGGATAATTCTGACCCAGGGACTTAACAGACAGATACGAAGAATGTGTGAGTTTTTTGATTACAGGGTGACCTATCTTAAAAGAATAAGGATAATGAACATCGAGCTAAAAGACTTAAAGGAAGGCAGTATCAGAAATCTTTCTCCACTTGAAATGTTCAATCTTAAAAACGCACTTAAAGAAAGTTCCAAACACTATGAATAAATACACTGATTATTCCATTTGTTAATGAATCTAAAATTAAAACAACTGTTCAGTTATGCACATTATCCACAGGAGGTTGTGGATAAGTTGTGGAATCGATGTGGAGAATGTGGGTACTATGAAATTTTAGACTTAATATTTCATAGTTTAAAAATATTTAAAGGGGTGACTTAGAATCTGATATGAATATCAATAAAATATTTAAGTTTTGTGACGGGATGAAGGCCGCCACTTCAGATTACCAGGAAAGCTGGGGAGCCAAAAGATATTTTGTTGCCGGGAAAATATTCGTTATGATGAGCGATGAATTCATAACAATGAAATGCAATCCCCTGATGAGCCTTGACCTCAGACGGGAATATAAAGATATCATCCCGGGATACCATATGAACAAACAAAAATGGATCTCTATAAAAATTGATTCTAAACTTCCTGATGAATTAGTGGAAAATTTAATCACCCATGCTTTTTTCGAAACATTGGATGCAAGACCAAGAAAAGTTCAGGAACAGATCAGAAAGGAATTGAGTGAATGAGAATAGGAATAGGATACGATGTACATAGATTTGAGGCCGGCAGAAAATTAACCCTCGGGGGAGTCGAAGTACCCTTCGAAATGGGTCTTTTAGGCCATTCTGACGCAGATGTATTATGCCACGCCATAAGTGATGCTCTCTTAGGGGCACTTGCCCTCGGAGATATAGGGAAACACTTTCCTGACACAAACCCTGAATACAAGGGTGCAGACAGTGTTTTACTGTTGAAGAAAGTAAATGAACTGATAATTTCAAAGGGTTATACCATATCAAACATTGATTCAACAATAGTGGCTCAAAAACCAAAGCTAAGACCCTATATAGATTCCATGAGAAGCCTGCTCTCCTCTGCCCTGGGACTGGATATCAACCAGGTATCCGTCAAGGCTACGACCGAAGAAGGCTTGGGGTTCACCGGTGAGATGTTAGGTATAAGTGCCCATGCCGTGTGCCTTTTGACAGAAATTTAAGTAAAATCTTCAAAAGGTTATTCCGTTGTTAACATTTATTCAATTTCCAAGTCTTATAATATAGTCAAGGAGAGGGGGTATCCAATGGATCTCTATGGGGCTATATATAAAAGAAAATCTCTTCGGAAATATTCAATGATGAATCTGGAAAAAGAGACTTTGGAAGAAATTACCAAGCTTATGGAGAATCTTCCAGTAAGGGAAGATTCATACAATGTAACTTTGAGACTTATTGAGGACGGATATTCATTATCCCAAAAAATGTCTTTATTAGGTAAGGTATCTGCTCCCCACTATATCGTTGTAACAGGAACCAGAAATGAAGCCTGTCTTATATCAGCCGGTTATTCAATAGAACATCTGGTATTAAGACTTACTGAAATCGGAATAGGAACCTGCTATCTCGGCCATGCTTTGGATAAAGCCACTGCAACCAGGATATTGGGAATAGAACAGAATGAAGATGTACTCATAACAATTGCAATCGGCAAAGCAATGATTAGCGGAGACGAACTCTTCGGTCCGGGAGATGAACGTAAAAGAGAGTCATTCAGTTCTTTGATTATTGAAGGCATACCCAATCCCCACCAAAGAAAAATCATCGAAGCCGTAAGTATAGGTCCATCCTATATGAACAGCCAAAGGTGGCGATTCTCGTTTACGGAGGATGAAATAAGACTCCATAAAAAGGGGTTGGACTTTTTAAGAACAAGGATTTTCGGAATGTCCGGTTATTTTGACATGGGTATAGCAATATGCCACATGGAATTGACGGCCAAATATTTAGGCTATAAGACAACCATCTACTATGATGAAAAAGTAGATTCAAATGTTGAATACATTATCTCCATGAAGTTGGAGATATAAATCAAATAAAACTTTAAACAAAGTATTTTCAGGAGGTGACCCATGAAACTGAGAAAAGGCAGATTTTTTGCCCTTGTACTTTTAACGGCAGCTGCATATCTGATTACAAAAGAACTTGATAAAACATATGGCGAGGATACAATTGACAAGGTTATTCCTCCTGATGAGATAGAAGGTTATCCATATGTTGAACAGGCGGATTTTGAACCCATATCAGATGTGAATTTAAAAGCAGCCAAATTGGATATTTAAAAATAAAATCCTTGAAAATAGAAAGTCGTTAAACAACTCTATTTTCAAGGATTTCTTCATTTTATAAACTGCCCTTCCCCGGGAATCTTGAATTTTATCAAGCCTTCAGCGTATGTTGCTCCGCCGAGTACCAAAATGGCTCCCAGTATCTGAAGGGGCAGAAGAGTTTCATTTAATAATGTAACCGAGAAAAATACAGCAGATACCGGCTCTATATAGCTGCTTATTGCAACTGTTTGAACAGGAAGCTCTCCGATGGATGAGAAGTACAGCAGGCAGGCAATACCTGTATTTAAGAATCCAAGCCAAAGAATCGGAATCCAATCATCTGCCGCGATATTCATAGCATAACCTTTTTTTATCCCCACAAATACCACTACGATTAATAATGCTGAGAACATCTGAAGGGTGGAGTTTTCAATTCCCTTTACCTTCTCTGACTTCTTGTTGAATATGACCATAGCCGCATATGAAACAGCGGATAGTAATGCACATATTATTCCCCAGGTACTTAACCCATTTGTTATAGCTATTCCGCTTATTAAAAACACACCAATCAAAGCTGCAATAAGACCAATCAACTTTTTAGCCGTTACCTTCTCCCCGAATAATACCGGAGATAAGGCAATTACTATGGCAGGACCGCTGTAGTTAATAGAATAGTTAAACTGACCCCTATTTCATTGAATGCTTCAAACAATAAAAACCAATCGGCTGCCATTGCCAACCCTGACAGTGCTATGAATAAAAAGTCCTTTTTATGCTTTTGCGCAGTCAGCTTGTTCCCGCTAAGAAAGAATAGGGCTATGAGTAAGACACTTCCCAATACTGTTCTTAAAAGCACCATTTCATAGCTGGTTAAATTGGTATGGCTTGCAACAATCCCGTTTGAACCGAAAAGTATCATAGCAAGCAAATATTTAAAATATGATTTGTTCACTTTTATCTCCCCTACAACCCACTGGAAAAAAATCTATATGTTTTGAACATGTAAAAAATGTTTTATAACATAATTATTCAATTATAACAGCTGTTCAAAAAAACAAGGCTCCCGACTATAGTGTCAGGAACCCTATCTTAAATGTGTATTTACTACTTTATTTATTAATGCTGATTAATAAATTCCTTGTCATTCCGGAATTTATCCAGCCTAACTTCATAGGCTTTAACTACATCCTTCTCGAAGGGAAGATCTTCAGTACCGGTCAATGCTTTTTTAAAGAGCTTCATAAGGGGTGGATTTGTTATGAGTATGGGGCCCAGAAGGTTTGTACCGAAAAAATTTTTATAATGAACTCCTTCAAGTAGGCTTTTCTTGCTGAATCCGTATCCCCTTTCAACCTTCAGGAAAGGCATTTCTTCGTTGCCGAACTGCTCTGTAAATCTTGCATCATAACCGATGACCTGTATATTCTCAAAGGATCCCAGTACTGCCACATCATGCCTTTTGGACATGTTTCTCATTGTTGTAAAGGGCAATAAATCAAGAGTTTTAAGTCTAAAACCATTTTCCAGCTCTATGAATCTTCCGAATATTTCAAGTGCAGAATTCACGATTAGAAAATAAGTTCCATCCTCGATCATTGATTTCAGCTTATCCTTAAAGGGCAGCAGCTTTTCGGTGACCATTTCAAGCTGTTTCTCAGTCATAGGTCCCATGTAAATAAAATCCACTTTATTATCTGCAAAATAAGGTCTGTCATTCAACTGTGTTTTAACTACATTTTCCTTACCGAAGGTTTTCTCCAGGTACTCCACGTTTCCTCTTTCGCCGTACAGTAGGAAATCCGAATATAGTACTTCTATTTTCATTTTGATTCCTCCATTTTCGCGAAAATTTCATCCTTAATATAATTAGCCCTGTCAACACTCTCATCTTCAATGTCATGGAGAATGAAGATTGTTTCATCTGCATCGGGATCGATATATTTTGCACTGTTTTTATAGTCAAAGTCAGTGAATATCTTGTCCTCAGGGAATCCTCCCATTAGACATCTGACCTTGAAGTCCATGCATTTCCAACTTGTGAATATTATTCTGTTTAGATCTTCATTATTAAGATATTCAAAATCAGCATCATAAATCCATGAGATCATTTCGGTATAGATTCCGCTTACACTGTTGTCGTTCATTACAATTACGGATTTCTTTCCCTTATAATTTCTGACAGAGTCAAATACCCTGGAATTGGCAATGGGGTTAATGCCTTTTGCTGATATCATTATTATTTTTTTACCATTCTTCTCTGCCGTGCTGAATCTTGACTCAATGACCTTCAACCCGCCCATTAACGCAATGATTTCTTCCGCAGCCAATCCATACTCACGTAATACGGAGTAAGCTGCAAGTTGATTATAAATTCCCTCCAGACTGCTAACTGTCAGGGGTATGATATATTCTTTTCCATCATCGACAACCTTGAAGTTCATGGCATCAAAGTCAGCATCAACAACCTTATACTTCAACTCTCCGTTCTTAAAGCCGCAGGACTCACAATGAGCCCTTCCGATATGATGGTATCTAACAAAGTCCCAGGTCAGGCTTTCTCCGCAAACGGGACAGTTTCTGAGATCCTTTAATCTTGAATCCCTTTGTTCCGTTTCATTGGGTAATCTGTCTATGCCATAATAGACTTTGTTTTCATTTAAACCAATTGTTGATGCGATTAGATCATCGCCGTTCACAACGATTTTCGTTGCTTTTGGTATTCCCCTGTTTATTACGCTTTTTATAAAATCGGTGTGGGCGTTTCTCTTATAGGAATCCTGGTATATGTTAGTAATAGCCAGGATATCCGGTGGGGCATCCTTAAAAATAATCGGGGTAAATCTTTCATCAACCTCAAGTACTGCAAGATCTTCCTTCTTCTTGCCCAAAAGGTCAATATTACCGGAAAACGCAGTTAAAATCCCATGGATTGTATTTGAACCCAGGGAATTGTTTACCGGTGATTCACCTTTTTTTCTCAGGATTTCTAAAATCAGATTTGTTGTAGTTGTTTTACCGTTGGTACCTGTGACTGCAATAATCTTTTTCGGTTTTGAAATATGGCTTATAAACTTAGGATCAAGTTTAAGTGAAACAACTCCCGGAAAATAAGTTCCTTTTCTCTTTAAGAGCTTCAATCCGGTGTTAGCCGCTTTACCGGCATAGAGGCCGGCTAAGTATCTTACTGACGACATTGGGTATCTCCTTTGCAGCATCGGATAATATCCGGCTCTGCATATTTTTTTCATTATTGTTAATTAAATAAGTAGTTTCAATAAAACTACACCTAACCTATATTATAGTAAATATTTAACATAATTTGGTTACTATTAGGCGACATTCCATTGATAAATACAGTTTATTTGATTTCCATACTATTTCTTTTCAATCCGAAATTCCATTCCTGACCCGGAATAACGAATTTCAATTGAATTGAGCTTTGTATCCAAATCAAAATTCATCATTGATGAAAACAGATCGGTATCAGATAAAAAATGAACCGAAGAGTACGTATTCTCTCCCAACAAAGCGGCTCTTATCAATATTCTTCTTACGTTCGTGAATTGGATTCTTGCGATATCCGCATTGGGAATACTGAGATTTATGACACCGGAAACAGGCTCTAAAATAAAGTCCCTGTCGGATCCCTTCTCTACAATATCTATTATTTTAAAATCTCCCCCAACCTCAAGATTGCCGTATTTTATGTCCATATGCCCACCTCCTAGGTAGTAGTACTTCAAAGTTGAAATAAATAATTCAAGTATTATCTCTATAACTTTGCCGAGCATTAAATGATATACTACTATTATTATAATTCCTTTTGCAATTAATGGGAGGATTCAGCAAACTATGGGAATCCAGTTTGATTTACATACAATTTATTTAATATGCGGAGCTCTTTGTCTTATATTCATCTTATATATAGACCTGTTTTTGTGTATGAGAGACAGGGTATCTTATCTGACAAACGGCCAGCATGTGACCCTTTTTACATTACCATTCCTATTGGCTTTCACATTTTTCATTTTGTTTTCAATGGAACCTGAAACAATGACTGTGACTGTCATAATGTATTATTTATTTCTTGCAACTTATTTATATCTGCTTAATTCTCAGAAGGTAATCTTAAGAAGTGCAGATTTATCCGATGTTGCAGATATACTCAATACTTTTCTTATAGACAAGGAAAAGAACTTCAGAATGTATAAGACCGGAGCCAGAACTTTGACAGTGGAAATCAACAACTATAAGGATGCCCTGACATTAAGAGAAACTGAACTTTGGGTTGAAATCCACAATCACATACACAATGATGACGACTTTCTGAAAGAACTGCATAAGTACTTCAAGTCAGAAGTCAGAAACATCAAATTCCATAAAAAGCATCCGAATTTTTACTTCATAGTGATACACATATTTCTGGTCGTACTTTTCGTCCTGTATCTCTCATTTATCAGCAGACACTAAAAGCATTGAGGATTATCCCCAATGCTTTTTTACTTTCTTCTATCCTATTTAATTCTTAAAAATTTGACCATTTGAGATTACTTTACTCTCACTGCCTGGATAACCAATCTATTGTTATCATCAAAGCAAGTGGAGAGAGTCAGCATTCTGTCAGATTCTTTATAGTCAGACTTGACCTCACTCATACCATGATATTTCTTGGTGAAATCAGAATACTCATTTTCGTTAAACATAATATTTCGGTACGGCTCATTAGGATCTGCAATAAACACTGATTGTACCTCATACTTAATGAGTCCTTCTGAAGTGTAGACGACAATAGTTTTATGATCCTCATAAAATTTCTGGTCCCTATAGTTTAACAGCTCACTGAACATTACCTTGGCATAGCTTATGTTATGCCCGTATATTATCGTGTTTCTGTCGCTAAAGTCTTTGTTATTCCTGTAATCCAAGAATATCTCCCCAAACTTATTTGGGTTGCCGTCTTTGTCATGATTTAAGTAAAACTCATTATCCTCACCGTGAACCACAGGAAATATCAATTCCGTACCCGGTATTATCAATATGGCTTTAACCGTTGGATGCTTTAAATTAATTTTTTTGAGTTCTTCAGATGCAAATTCATTCATGGATTTAACAGAAACAGTTGAATCTGCTTTTCCTGCTTCATCGCTTTTAGTAATTGAGCCAACACCCTGAGCAACTCTCACTGTACTTTTTATTTCTGAGGCTGCTTTTGTTGCTTTGGCAATTTCAGCCTTATCTTTTAAATGCAATCCCAAAAGACTGAATAAAACAACAAAGGCGATAACCTCAAGAGTTATAAGGATTTTACCTTTCATCAATAATCCTATTTCCCGTATCTGCGACGCACCAATTCAATGGATATTATCACTCTCAAGGAAGCTAATATTCCAAGAATAAGGAGGTTGTTACCGGCTACAAATGTATATGGATTATCGGTAACCGGCTTTTCGGGTACAACAGGTTTCTCAGAAACCACTGGTTTTTCGGGGGTTACAGGATTTTCAGGTACAACAGGTTTCTCTGGAGTTACCGGGTTTTCAGGAATGACCGGCTTCTCCGGTGTCACTGGTTTCTCAGGAATCTTCTTGTCTTCCATCTTTATTGTTGAGTTCTCGGTTGTTGTCCAGGTATCACCGTTCTTGATTTCAACAGTGCCTTCTTTAGTTACTCTGGAGGTTATTGATTCAGCTATCTCATAACCGGTTGGAGCATTTGTCTCAACCATGGTATAAGTGCCTTCTTCAAGAGTGATCTTGTTTTGAGTTGTGGTTGATACCCACTCAGATACCAATTCACCTGCTTCTGTTTCACCCTTAACAACCTTTAAGGTTGCTCCGGGTAGCTCTATAGTTCCGTTGACTTCTACCTTGCCGAAAGTTTCTTCCTTCTTGGTTGGTTCAACTACAGGAGTCTTTTTGTCTTCCATCTTTATGGTTGAATTCTCGGTTGTAGTCCAGGTATCTCCGTTCTTGATTTCGACAGTCCCTTCTTTAGTTACCCTGAAGGTTATTGATTCAGCTATCTCATATCCGGTTGGAGCATTTGTCTCAACCATGGTGTAAGTGCCTTCTTCTAAAGTGATCTTGTTCTGGGCTGATGTTGATATCCACTCAGATACTAACTCACCTGTTACTGTTTCACCCTTTACAACCTTTAAGGTTGCTCCGGGTAGCTCTATAGTTCCGTTGACTTCTACCTTGCTGAATGTTACTTCCTTCTTGGTTGGTTCTACAACCTCAGGAGTCTTTTTGTCTTCCATCTTTATGGTTGCATTTGAAATTTCTTCCCAGTAGGTTCCATTTTTAATCTCAATTTTTCTGTCGGGAGTAATTCTGAAAGTTATTGATTCAGCTATCTCATAACCTGTGGGAGCATTTGTCTCTACCATGGTAAAGGTTCCGACCTCTAAGGAAATCTTGTTTTGTGTTGAGGTTGATACCCATTCAGATACAATTTCCCCATCCGCTGTTTCACCCCTTACTATCTTAAGGGATGCTCCAGGAAGCTCTTCAGTTCCGTTGACTTCTACCTTGCTGAAAGTCACTTCTCTTTTAGCAGGGATATCGGTCCTGAATCCACCGAACAGATTCTGGTAAAACTTCCCGTCATAGCTTAATTTATCCTCAGGATGCTCATAGAAGTTGAAATCATCATTGATATCCAGCGAAATCGGAAGGCTGACCAAATAGTCAAAAGCATCCAGGATTCTTTGTCTTAATTCTTCCGTTCTTGTTCCGTATGTTGGATCATCAAGCTTGTTTACAAGACCTATTCTTTGGTAATTATCAGTGAAATGCCAAACTGCATGCTGAGTTGCAGCACGGAATTCAGCTTCCGTTATTCCTGTCATAGCCATGTAATTACCGAAATTTATTGGATACCCGGCTTTTACTACCATTTTTATGGCTTGGCTTTTTTCATGAGATACTCCGCTGTAGGGTACCTTTGTATATCCTGAAACACCTTCGTAGTCAGGCCAGGAATACTCTCTGTTGTAGCAGTACACTATTTCTTTTGATCCGTCAGGTTTAAGGATATAAATATCCTCAATCAGACCTGTTGGGTTTTCTACTATGTATGCTGTGTATTCACCTGCTGCAAGTGCGGTTTTTGCACCGGACAAAGATCCTAAGAAGATAATTGCGCATAAAAACAGCACAGCCATTGATTTAAGTCTTCGTTTCAATCTATTCACCTCTTATGAAAATTAGGTATTAAATAACATTTCAGGTCCATCAATTTTTTTGGACAAACCTGATCAAAAATCATGTTTTTCTCATACCCTCCACAATTATATAAATAAGAATCATTCCATGCTTTCCACTTTAGAAAAGTATTGATTTCCATATTTTACCGTTGTATAAAATTTAATCAGAATTTTTTTATTGGATGGTAAAATTAATTTTATTCTTCTCTTCGAAGGGGATTTTTCGATAAATCCAAGGGAAATCGCAGTTTAACCATGGTTTTGTATAAAAATATGTTATATTATATTATTGGTTTATAATTTTCATTTTTGTGGTGAATTGTTCATGTTATCCACTAAAAAAATATCAATAGCACCGACACTTATGGAGGCAATATGAAAAACACCATATTGAATGATCTTTTAAAATTAACCGGAATGTCAAAGACTGAATATGCAATAGCGCTAAACTATTCTCCCAGTACAATCAGCAAGTTTTTGTCCGGTGATAAATTTACAAACGCAGATATAGCCAAGAAGTTCATCGATAATTCCGCTGAGCTTTTTACAGATATTATTTATGAGAAGAAGCTGAAATCAAAACTTGAGCTTTTATTCCCCTTAATATAAAAATGACCTTAACAAGGAAAAAAGTGCCGTCTTGAATATAGGTACCGAAATAATCAATAAAATGGTGGAGAAAGATATGGAACGGGACAACTACTTCTTCCTGACAAAAGATGATTATCTCACAATTTTAGAAATTGGTCTGAAGAGGCTTGAGAATAATCAAACACTCGAAAAGTTTGAAAATATATAGACTGATAGTCTGACTGTGAAAAAGTCAGACTATTTTTGTTTAACATTTTTATTTACTGATGCATAATAAAACTTGAAAAATCGAGATATTGGATGTGGATGAATGGATAGATATATTATAAGACTGGCTCTTCCTGAGGATTCAGATGAAATACTGCGGATTTATGCCCCCTATATTGAAAAGACTGCCTATACCTTTGAATATGAGGTTCCGGATAAGGAAGAGTTCAAAGACAGAGTATTGGGTATAATGAAAATTTTCCTTACCTTGTATGTATATATAAGAATGAGATTATAGGCTACGCCTATGCTTCAAAGGAGAAGGAAAGAGCAGCTTATCAATGGAACGCAGAGCTGTCAGTCTATACTAAATTCGGGTTGGAAAACGCGGAGTCGTAAGAGCTCTTTACGGAGCTTTAATAGATATAGTCAGACACCAGAATATTTTAACCCTTTACGCAGGTCATATTTCTTCCAATGAAAAAAGCAGAAAGCTCCATGAGTATTTCGAATTTACAGAAACGGAAACAATAAAAGGACATGGATTCAAATTAGGCTCGTGGCATGACGGAGTAAGGTATCAAAAAGTCATCGGAGATAAATCCTGTGCGCCAAAACCTTTCATTCCATTTAATCAGGTTGATCGGGGTATTATTGAAGAAATACTTATAAGGCAATCAAAGATTTTGAATGAAAGATAAAGTGATGCTGCTTCTTGTTTTTAACAAAAAAACAGACAGGTTCCCGGTTTATAAAAACGGGATCCTGTCTGTCTGATGAATATTGAGTTATATCAGCTTGTACTTGAAAACCGTGAAATAGGAAAACTCCCTGTCACCGTTTTGGTTGCTGATGAACAGACCGTCCTTCAGGAATCCCAGCGACTCCACAATTTTCTCCATTTTAGTGTCATTCTTTTCAATCTTGATGAATATGTTGTCTACATTAATATCATCACTTAATAACCCGACGATTCTTGAAAGAATATCCTTGATATAGAAATCTTCAGGTTTTTTATTTTTAAAATGCAATCTCAATTCCTTGCTGTTTTCAAGCCTCGGATAATCAGAAATGCAGACAATCCCTGTCTCTTTATTCTCAGCCCGGTCGTCAATAATATATATAGAGGTCATTTCATCCAACAACATCTTTTTATCATTGCACAAAGTTTCAGATACCGTTTCGGAAGCCATGGAAACAAGTTCCAAGATTTTATCTCTGGTGGCCTTTATTAAATTCAATTCTCCAACAACTGGGGAGCGTTTATCAGCTAACATATGTACTCCTCCATTTCTCTTAATACCCTTATTATAGCTAAATTTTGAACAAAAAACACAATTTTATTAACATTCTGTGAATTCGACAACTTTTTATGTATTTATTGTCTTAAAGGGTAATATGAGTCCTTAAATAAATGAGTTTTTAGTATTATTGATAATATCCTGATATAACGTGATTTATCCACCGGAGAAAATTTACGGAATAATGCATATTCTGTAGAACATATATTTTGATTGTAAATAATCTATAAAGTAAAAATCCTCCCTTATGGGAGGACAATTACTTAATTCTGTATACTTTTGATAATGTGTTTCACACTATTTATTGGATGTTTTATTCTTAATAAGATCTGCAAGCTCGTGGGCCATCCTGTCTATTTCTTCCTGGTTTTCGCCTTCCAGCATTATTCTTAAAAGCGGCTCTGTACCTGAAGCTCTGATTAGTACTCTGCCCTTTCCGTGGAGCTCTTCTTCCATTTCTTTGATCTTATTCTTAACCTCTTCATCCTTTTCGTGGATGTTTTTTGAATCATTGTCGACCTTGACGTTAACAAGTATCTGAGGGAGCATTTTCATAATCTTCGCTAAATCCGAAAGCTTTTTGCCGGTGTTTTTAACTATAGATGCTATTGAAAGTCCGGTAACCAAACCGTCTCCCGTTGTATTGTGATCCAGGAAGATGACATGACCTGACTGCTCACCGCCTAAAACAAATCCGTTGTTAAGCATATTTTCAAGTACATATCTGTCTCCGACCTTAGTCTGCTGTAGCTTGATTCCGTTCTCTTCTGCTCCGATAAACAGACCCATGTTGCTCATTACCGTAACAACCAAGGTGTCATCTTTGAGCTTACCCTGCTTTTTAAGCTCATTGGCACAGATAAGCATCAGGAAATCACCGTTTACAATTTCACCTGTCTCGTCGACAGCAAGACATCTGTCAGCATCACCGTCAAAGGCAAGACCGATGTCACAGCCCTTCTCCACTACATATTTCTGCAATTCCTGCATATGGGTCGAGCCGCAGTTCTTATTAATATTCTTACCGTCAGGATTATCATTAATGACATATATTTCTGCACCCAGCTTTCTGAAGGCTGCCACAGCCACCTTGTATGCTGCACCGTTAGCGCAGTCCAAAGCTACCTTCAAGCCTTTAAGGTCGCCGTCTACTGTGTTTACTGCAAACTCTATATAGTCATCCTCTGCTCCAGGTTCTAAAATATATCTTCCCAACTCTTCACCTGTGGGCAGTGCTATTTCATCCAAACCATTCTCAACTAGAGCCTGGATTTTGTCCTCCAGTTCATCCTTAAGCTTTAAACCATCCTTGTCAAAGAACTTTATTCCGTTGAATTCAACAGGATTATGCGATGCGGAAATCATGACTCCGGCATCTGCCTTATACTTTCTGATCAAATATGCAACCGCAGGTGTAGGAATTACGCCAACCGGAATAACCTCGGCTCCGACGCTCAGGATGCCTGCCACTAACGCAGCCTCTAAAAGATCTCCTGAAATTCTCGTATCCTTGGCGACTAATATAACCGGCTTGTGTTGTCCTTCCGTCAGTTCGACGGCTCCAGCCTTGCCAAGCTTGAATGCAAGCTCTGCAGACAATTCACTGTTGGCAATACCACGAACACCATCAGTTCCAAATATTCTTCCCATATTTTTTACCTCTTATCTTTAAAATTCAAACTAGTCTAATTATACTCCAAATGCCCTGTTTCTGTCTTTTTCCGTTATTCTACTTTGGATCTGTCACTTCCAGCTTGTTATCCGTTGATTTCCCGCTGATTTGTGTCAACGGTGAATCCAAGCCCTTTATCTCGTCATAAATCTGCTTGGTCTGCATCAGCCAAACTTCTCCCGTTCCCCTGAACACATTAAGGAAGCCTTCTCCTGAAATTGCCGATCCAAACAAGGAACCGGTGGACCTTTCGACGGTAAAGTCTATTCCCGCTGTCCTTAAGAAGGCAAAGTTTCCGTCAACCTTCAGGGTGTCGTTATTAAGCTTGTATTTGAATATTTCTGTTTCCGGAACAGGAAGCTCCAATACAACAAGTCCCTTCCCCTTAAGACCGGTCTGGAATAAGGTCTCTTTACCAAGAACCGCTCCTGAAACGCTGTTTATCATCTTTGCTATTAATTGAACGGTACCTTCCGCTGCAAAGAAGAACTTGTTGTCTACTATTATTTCCTCGTTTTCTTCAAGGTCTATCAATACATAATGATTGAATGAGGGCTCTAAAAGTATTTCTCCCGTTCCCCTGAGAAGAGGTTTTATAATGTGCTCGCCGGTGAGCTTGGAGGTTATAAATTTAGATGCCAGGCCGCCGACCCCGCCAACATTGGATGATATGTCCAGGTTACCCCTCATATAGCTTAAAGCTCCGTTTTCGATGAAGGCACTGGCTGATCTTAAAAGTATTTTTACCTGTCTTAATTTAATATTGGAATTTTTCATATATGACAGCATGAATGCTGAAGATAAATCCGATGAACCCATAAGATCATCATACTCAAGAACGGTGAATTTAGCCGTCGGACTTTCCATTTCGGACAGGATGGTAAGCGAATTGGAAATATTCATATTGGTCTTCATAGTATTCCTCCACATTTCCTTGGTTTATTTTGATTTATGATATATTCCTAAAAGATGTCCCAAGTAAATTATAAAGCATATTAATAACAAAAAATAATCCGGACCGGCAAATCTATATAGTTTTTTTTATTTACACGAAAAAAAGGTACGAATCATTAAGATCCGTACCTTAAATTTAAAGATTCAAACTACACTATTCCTGAATGTATGCTTTCTCGAAATGAACGAATCCAAGAGGAGACTTTCTTACATCCTTAACGTATGGTCTGTAGCAGACAACGTTAGTGTAGAAATAGATTGGGAAAACCGGTAGATCATTCATAAGAATAGCTTCAGCGTCATGTAACATCTGAGTTCTCTTAGCCTGGTCGATTTCTACCTTTGCAGCGTTGATTAACTTGTCATATTCAGGGTTGTTGTAGTGAGAATCATTGTTGCCCCATACGCCTTCGCCTGTTCCAGCTAACCACATATCAAGGAATGTCATTGGGTCGTTGTAGTCAGCGATCCAACCATGTCTTGCTATTTCATAGTCGCCGTTGATTCTTGAAGTCTGGAATACTGCCCATTCTTCGTTAGCAAGGTCTACCTGGATACCAAGATTCTGTGCCCACATAGCCTGGATTGCAACTGCGATGTTCTGATGTCCTGTTGAGTTGTTGTACTTGATTGTAAGCTTAGGGAAGCCCTGTCCGTTTGGATATCCGGCTGCTTCTAAAAGCTTCTTAGCTTCTGCAACATCTCCGGAATCCTTGTCGTAGTACTTCTTAGCTGCTGCGAAATCTGCACCCTTGTCATCCTTTATTCCCATTGGAACATAGGACCAAGCCGGCATCTGTCCGCCCATAGCAACGTTCTCTACGATAGCTTTCTTATCTATTGCAAGATAAAGAGCTTTTCTGACTTCTGCTTTGCTCAATGCTTTGTAAACTTCAGGATTCTTTGCTTCCAACTCAGGTCTCATATTTATAACATAGAAATATGTTCCAAGGTAAGGAAGGATTTCAGCTGTCTTATCAGCTAAAAGTGCAGGGATATCCTGTGGAGGCGGTGCCTCTATCATATCAAGCTCGCCGTTCTTGAATACTGCAAGGAAAGTCTGTCCGTCATCAACAACTGACATGTCTATTCCGTTAAGCTTAACATTAGCAGCTCCGTAGTATTCAGGGTTCTTTACCAACTGAATCTTTGATGCCGGTGCCCAGCTTTCAAATTTGAAAGGTCCGTTTGAAACGAATGTTGCTTTGTCTGTTGCCCACTTGTCAGGGTTCTTCTCAACCATGTCTTTTCTTACAGGGAAGTAGGTTGGGAATGCCATAAGTGATAAGAAGTATGCTGTAGGAGCATTCAAAGTTACTTCAAGAGTCTTTTCGTCTATAACTTTTATTCCTACATCTTCTGCTTTAGCTTCGCCCTTGTTGAATGCCTCACCGTTCTTTATGTAGTAAAGCTGGTAAGCATATTCAGCTGCAGTTGGTTTTGTATTCGGATCAAGTGCTCTTAACCAAGCGTATTTGAAATCTTCTGCTACGACCGGTTTTCCGTCTGACCACTTTGAATCTCTCAGCTTGAAGGTATAAACTGTTCCGTCTGCGTTCATTTCATAGCTTGCAGCTACTCCGGGAACCGGAAGTTCTTTGTCATCCAATCTCATCAAACCTTCAAAAAGGTTTGTTAAGACAGTACCACCGTCAACTGCTGTGTTAAGTGCAGGATCCAGAGTTTTAGGATCAGCTCCCAGGTTGTATCTTACTACTTGGCCTGTAGGTGCTTTGATCTCGCCGGCTGCTCCGCCGGTTGTTGCAGGTGCTGCTGCAGTTGTACTAGCCTGTGATCCGCCAGCTGCTGTTGTTGTTGGTGGAGTAGTAGGTGTACAACCTGCGAACAGGGAAGCTGTTATTGTCAAAAGTGACATTATAACAGTACTTTTTAGAAGTTTACCTTTCATTGTTTTCCTCCTTGATTTGTGTCGTTTTTTCTTGCTTGTCAGTGTACAGATGGCATGCTACTTGCCTGTCTGAACCCTTTATATTTAACAGTATCGGCTGCTCGACACTGCAAATATCCATAACTTTCGGACACCTTGTCCTGAATCTGCATCCTGAAGGCGGATTGATAGGTGACGGAATCTCGCCTTTCAGTACTATCCTCTTATGATTCCTGGTCTTTTCCGGATCTGGTATCGGAACAGAGGATAACAATGCTTGTGTATAAGGATGAAGCGGGTTCTCATATAAGTCTATGGACTCTCCCACCTCAACCAACTGTCCCAGGTACATAACTCCTATGTTGTCAGAAATATGCTTAACCATGGATAAGTCATGGGCGATGAACAGGTATGTCAAACCTAATTCAGCCTGAAGCTCTTCCAGCATGTTAATAATCTGAGCCTGAATTGAAACGTCAAGTGCCGATATCGGCTCATCGCAGACTATCAGCTTTGGTTCAACTGCAAGGGATCTTGCTATACCGATTCTCTGACGCTGTCCGCCTGAGAATTCATGGGGATAACGGTTGATATGTTCTTTGTTCAGTCCTACCTTTTTCAGAAGAAATTCAATTCTTTCCTTTCTATCCGATCCCTTCATGAGCTTATGGATATCAATGGATTCGCCTATGATATCGCCTACCGTCATTCTGGGATTTAGTGATGCATATGGGTCCTGGAAAATCATCTGCATCTTTTTTCTTACATCAATCATCTGGTGAGGTGTGAAATCTGTAATATCCTCACCGTCAAATATTATCTTGCCGCCGGTGGGCTTATAAAGCTTTATAGTGGTTCTTCCGGCAGTTGTTTTACCGCATCCGGATTCTCCTACCAAACCTAAAGTCTCACCTTTTTTAATTTTGAAGCTGATATGGTCAACAGCTTTTACCACTGTTGCGCCTGAGTTGAAAATACCTGACTTCACAGGGAAATATTTGGTTAAATCAACTACTTCAAGCATAACATCTTCATGGGCTTTTAGCTCTGATTTTTTCACATTTTTATCAATATTTTTAGTTTCCATCGTTATAAACCCCCTTGATATCTACGCTTGGAGCTGAAGGATGGTTCAACCAGCAGGCTGATTCATGTCCTTCGCCTATTTTGAACAGAGGAGGTCTCTTTTCGACACATACCTTCATGGTATGCTTGCACCTTGCTGCAAAAGGACATCCAACCGGCGGTTTGATCAAATCCGGTGGTGTTCCTTCTATTGGAATCAGCTTTTCCTTGGCACCCTTGTCAGGGTTTGGAACTGAATTCAAAAGACCGGCAGTATACGGATGGCTTGTTCTGTAGAAAATATCATCGGTTGTACCCTTTTCTACAAGTGTTCCGCCGTACATTACGTTTATTCTGGAGCATACGTCTGCAACGACACCAAGATCGTGTGTAATCAGTATAATTGAAGTTCCTGTCTCTTCCTTGAGCTTTTTCATAAGTTCAAGAATCTGAGCCTGGATTGTAACGTCCAATGCTGTTGTAGGTTCGTCGGCAATGATCAGCTTTGGTTCACAGATAAGTGCCATGGCTATCATAACCCTCTGTCTCATACCGCCTGAGAATTCATGTGGGTACTGCTTAAGTCTTTTTTCAGGGCTTGGTATACCGACAAGCTTCATCATTTCAACGGCTTTTTTAACCGCTTCCCCGTGACTCATATGCCTGTGGATCTTCAAGGGTTCAGTCAATTGGTATTCGATATTGAAAACCGGATTTAATGAGGTCATTGGATCCTGGAATATCATTCCTATTTCGTTTCCTCTGATTTTCTCCATTTCCTTTGTGGAGTATCTTGTTATATCCTCACCGTCGAAGATGATTTCCCCGCCTTCAACTTTTCCGTTTTCATCCAACAGCTTCATAAGTGACATCATTGTAACGGATTTTCCGGAACCGGATTCTCCGACTATTCCAAGGGCTTCTCCCTTTTCAAGTTCGATGCTGACGCCTCTAATGGCTTGAACCTTACCCGCATGGATATAGAAGTTCGTATGTAAATCTTTAATTTCAAGTAATTTTCCCATTCTTTTCTCCTTATCTCGACATCTTTGGATCAAGTGCATCTCTTAATCCGTCACCTAGAGTATTGAAGGCGAATATGATAAGAGATATAGCCAAAGCCGGGATTATCAGCTGATATGGCTGCTGCTGGTAAATCTGCATAGCCTCGGATATTAAAGTACCTAAGGATGCGAATGGCGGAGAAATACCGATACCGATGTAGCTTAGGAATGACTCCGTAAATATGGCTGACGGTATCAAAAGCGTTGCTGTGACAATTATCTGGCTCATTGCATTGGGAAGAAGGTGTCTGAATAGGATTCTCGGACCTGATGCTCCCAAAGTTCTTGCAGCCAGAACGAATTCTGAGGACTTAAGCTGCAAAGTTTCTGCCCTTACAATTCTTGCCATGGACAGCCAGGATGATATACCCAAGGCCAATACGATTGTTCCTATTGATGCTTTGTTATCACCTAAGCTTACCATTATCAGAATTACGTATATCTGCATAGGTACTGAATACAATATGTCTATTATTCTCATCATGACTGAATCCACTGCACCGCCCATGTAACCTGAGAAACCTCCGTAGAGAACTCCTATTACAATATTAAGAGCTGTTGCCGTGAATGCAATTATCAATGATACATTCATTCCGTACATTACTCTGACGAAAATATCCCTTCCGTAGAAGTCGGTTCCGAATAAGTGGTCGGCATTCGGCTTTACGTTCATGGCAGCCCAGTCAATAGTCTTTATGTCATATCTCCAGTGCTCAGGGAACCAGAAGGAAGCTATTGTTGCCACTATTATAAAAATCAAACTTATAATAGCCAGTTTATTTGTTTTAAGTCTTCTCCATGAATCCTGCCAATAGGTTGTCGGCGGTCTTAATATTTCTTCAGAATCAAGACCTGCATCAACCAATACTTCAAAGGCGTCCTTGTTCAGTGCTCCGACTGTTTCATAATCTGCATGTATGTTACTCATTTTACGCCTCCGATCCGTCTATCTTTATCCTTGGGTCGATAATGACATACAGGATATCAACAACGAAGTTTATGGTTATAAGGAATACAGCATAGAATATGATTACTCCGAGAAGCATTGTATAGTCTCTCTGGCTTATTGCTGTAACGAATTCTCTTCCAAGTCCCGGTATTGCAAATATCTTTTCAACTGCAAAGGAACCTGTCAAAACACCTGCTATAAGCGGTCCAAGATATGTGACAACCGGTATCAGTGTGTTTTTAAGAGCATGTCCGATTATTACCCTTGTTGAGCTTAAGCCCTTGGCTTTTGCCGTTCTTATATAGTCTGACTTAATGACATCCAGTAATCTCGACCTGGTTATCCTGGCAATAAATGCTATGGAATAACCAGACAAGGCAATGGAAGGCATAATATAGTTTTTCCAGGACGAAAGTCCCATAATGGGCAAGAGCTTCAGATTCAAACCTAACAACAAGAGCAGAAGCGAAGCCAAGACGAATCCCGGTATTGAAATACCTGCCGTTGCAAGTATCATTACAAACCTGTCAATAAATTTACCGCGGTTGAATCCGGCAATAATTCCCAGGAGCATACCAACGGTAACAGCCAATGTTACTGCAACTGCACCCAGTTTTGCCGAAGTCGGGAACAAATACGCAATGTTCTCAGAAACCTTGAACCCAGGCTTCTTCATCATCGGTCCCAGATCCCCCTTAATGACACCTGACATGTACATTGTGTATTGCTCAAAAAGTGGCTTGTCCAAACCGAAACGTGCCTGCATGTTTGCAAGGACCTGCGGCGGAACTGCCCTCTCACTTGTGAACGGACTTCCCGGCATCAACCTCATCAAGAAGAAGACCAGGGTGATTATGAGCCATATTGTTATTATGCTCATTATCAGTCTTTTTATTATATACTTAGCCATTTTTACCCCCTCTGTGTAAGCCAGTACTGTATTGTGGTCAGGACATATGAATAATACCCATCATCAGTAAAACCCATGTTTTACAATGAAAATATTATTGCATAGGGCATTATTAAAGTCAAAAACATCTTTATAATTTCTTAACATCTGAAAATGCATATGCATAATTTTTATTCAATTGCATACTATGATTTTCAAAATCGCTAATTAAGAAACGGATTACATGGTTAAAACCGACTAAATTAACTATAAAACATGGTGCATAATGATAAACAGTAAATGTTACCAGGGATGAATATCTTTTATGCATTTTCATTTCTTTATAAAAACGTCACATTCTGCTCAAAAGATTAATATTTTGTCAGTGTCCCACATATATTCAATCACAATAATTAAAAACTACCCCATTTTCCATAGGATAAACATGAGTGTAGATTAATATTTATCCTTAAACTTTGCATTTTTACCGAAAATAAATGTGTTGACAATACATGTTTTTTAGTTCTTTTTATGTCCCCTGCCTGTGAAAAAAGGTCATCAAGTGAAACACTTAATGACCCTTTCTTTAAATAACTCAGAACCTATGCCCTTGCTCTCTCGGCACCGAGATTCACTGCCTTTTCGTTCATAGCATAGAACTTTTCTTTACCATGCTCCTTTAATGCTTTTAAAAGCTCATCCAAGGAGATTATTCCTGTTTTCTCTACTAATGCACCTAAAAGGATCATATTAGCTATTGTTTTAGAACCCAGTTCTTCAGCCATAGACTGAGCAGGGATCTTTATTACCTGAATGTCGTTCCTTGTTGGTTCATCAGATATCAAATCTGAATCCATGATCATCAATCCACCCGGTTTGAGTGTTCCCTCAAACTTTGTAAAGGATGGCTTGTTCATTACTATTATTGAGTCGGGAGAAG
>DAINSS010000003.1:55049-68464 GCA_036741195.1 Clostridiaceae bacterium
AGTTATAACCGGAGATCCGATAACATCGTCCGAAAGGATGACTGAACAGTTTGCTGTTCCTCCCCTCATTTCAGGACCGTATGACGGACACCAGGTAACATTCAAATCCTTCTCCATTCCGCCGTAAGCTAAGAATTTACCCATGGACAATATTCCCTGTCCACCGAAGCCTGCAAAAATAATTTCCTGTTGTGTCATTATTTTACTTCCTCCTTCTTAACTGCGTCCTTATCCTTTTTAACACCCAGTGTGTAGAAAGGCATCATATTGTTTCTCAGCCAGTTTATGGATTCTTCGGTTGACAGACCCCAGTTTGTAGGACAGATGGATAAAACTTCAACCAAGTTGTAGCCTTTTCCGTCTATTGCATTCTGGAACGCCTTCTTTATGGCTCTTTTTGCCTTTGTAACATTAGCTACGTTATCAACTGCAACTCTTTCAACATAATATGCTCCGTCAATCTCGGAGATCATTTCCGATACTCTTATAGGGAAACCTGCCTGTTTTATGTCTCTTCCGTATGGAGAAGTTTCGGTTACCTGTCCCGGAAGAGTAGTAGGAGCCATCTGGCCTCCTGTCATACCATAGATACAGTTGTTGACAAATACAGTTACAATATTTTCAGCCCTGGCTGCCGCATGTACAACTTCAGCCGCACCGATTGCCGCCAAGTCTCCGTCACCCTGGTATGTGAATACAACCTTGTCAGGATTACTTCTCTTTATTCCCGTTGCAGTTGCCGGTGCTCTTCCGTGAGCTGCTTCAAACATATCACATGCAAAATAGTCATATGCCAAAACTGAGCATCCAACCGGAGCAACGCCGATTGTCTTTTCCAATATTCCCAATTCTTCCATACATTCGCCGACTAAACGGTGGATCAGTCCGTGTGTACATCCCGGACAATAATGAGTCGGAACATCCAGCATTCCTTTAGTGGGCGAGAATACAACTTTCATTTCTTTATTTTCCATTATTTTTCTCCCCCTGTCATTTCAACTATTTTATCAAGTATAAGCTCCGGTGAAGGAATCATTCCGCCAGGTCTACCTACGAATTCAACAGGCTTTCTGCCCATGACATATCTCTTTATATCATCAACCATCTGTCCCATGGACATTTCAGCTGAAAGGTAACCGTGCTTAGTTCCGCCGATTGTCTTCTCAATTGCTTCCACAGGGAAAGGCCACAATGAAATAGGTCTGAATAAACCTACCTTTATTCCTTTTTCTGCTGCCAGTTTTATTGCATTTCTGCAGATTCTTGCAGTTGTTCCGTAGGCAACGAGGATTAAATCTGCATCCTCAGTATTGAATAGCTCGTATCTTACTTCATTCTTCTCAATCTCATTCCATTTTTTCTGAAGATTGTAGTTATGAACTTCCAATTCCTCTGACTTTAAGTATAAGGAGTTGATTACGTTATGCTTCTTTCTTTCTCCGAGTCCGTTTGCAGCCCAAGCTTTTTCATTGTGCTCAACTTCTTTTTCAGGCTTGAAGGTAACCGGCTCCATCATCTGACCGATCATACCGTCACCTAAAAGCATTACGGGAGTTCTGTATCTATCTGCCATGTCAAAGGCATCACCCATGAAATCAACCATTTCCTGGATTGAAGCCGGTGCAAGTACCGGAACTCTCATATCTCCGTGGCCTAAGCCCTTTGTAACCATATTGTAGTCTGACTGTGCAGGCTGAATGGATCCAAGTCCCGGGCCTCCTCTTGCTATATTAACTATAACGCAGGGAACCTCTGCTCCGACTATATATGAAATTCCTTCCGCCATGAGTGATAATCCCGGTGAAGAAGTACTTGTCATAACTCTGGTGCCTGCTCCGCCTGCTCCGTAAACCATATTGATAGAAGCAACTTCTGATTCAGCCTGAAGGAATACTCTTCCTATTTTAGGCATCTTCTTTGCCATATAAGCAGCTACTTCTGTCTGAGGTGTTATAGGATATCCGAAAAAACACTGACAGCCCGCTCTGATGGCAGCTTCTCCGATCGCTTCATTACCCTTCATCAATACCTTTTTTCCCATTAATAAATCCCCCTACTTATAAACGGTGATAACAAGATCCGGACACATTTTTCCACAGGAAGCACAACCGATGCACTTTTCCATTTCTTTAACAGTTGCTGGTTTATACCCCTTTGCATTAATCTTGTCAGCAAAACCGATGATTTTCACCGGGCATACTAAAACACACTGGCCGCAGCCCTTGCATCTTTCTTCCCTGAACTCTACTCTTGGCATATTGAATTTTCCCCCTTAATTATTATCGCCACGGTGGCTTCATATAGATATCCATGGGAAGAATTTCCCCGTGGACCTTACCCTTTACCTCTTCTACAAGCTGTCTCATAACAGCAGTATAAGCATATTCAAGCCCTGTTTTTTCTGAATACTCCAAAACCATCTTGTCCCCTTCCAGAGTATCCTCTGCAGTGGACTCGTAGGACATGTGAGTATTGGAAATAAGCTTGGTGACCTTCAGCCTTGATGTCATTTCGATGGAATCAATATATTCCTTGACCCCTTCTATAGTATCTGTCAAAGGCCTGTTCGCATTTATGACAAAATACATGTCATGGTCCTGTTCTTTAAAATAGGAGTTGAACTGTCCGAGAACAGTAGCTCCCATATCGTCTCCGCCAACATCGATGATTACGTATCTGTCTGGCTCATGAAAAGCCGCCTTAGCCTCTGCAGGAACAACCATAAGCTCTGCATTGGACCAGGAGGGATTAGCGGAAATAACCTTGATACCGTAATCCGTAAGCTCTTTTGTAAGATCTCTAATACAAAAGTATGGATTGACTATATCAAGATCCAGAAGTGTGACTTCTTTTCCCTCATCCTTAAGTTTCTTTGCCAGATTGATAGCAATCTCCGTTTTACCGGAACCGAAGTGACCGGTGATCACATTTAAACGGTTCATTAGCACCTCTTTTGTTAACAATTTCTTAATTCAGTTTAATTTTACAACATTAAATAAAAAACGACTAATTTACACATTCGTTAACTTTTACCTTAATCACTGTTGATTTTATATGACATTACTATATTTACAATGAACTTTGTTGTTAAATTATAAGAATATTTACCATATTAAGTTGTAAATGTTAACAATCATGCCATTACCAATTTTTCAACAAGTTGTCACTATGGTTTTCAATGCTTTTTAATACAGTTTTTCGTATTGTTTTTCACAGTTTAATAAGCACATATCAAGCTCTTCCGGTTTTATACAATAAAAATGGTACAGGATAACCTCTTATTTACAGAGGTTTTCCGTACCACTTTTTGTATTTTTATTATTAATTTGATAACGTAATTCGTAACTATTGTGAAAATCCATCATATTACATGTGTATTTTCATATTTTTATACCAAAAACCTGCTAAATTTTCACAACAATTATCAATTTTTCACCCGGAAGTGAATTAATAAACCGATGGTTCAGCCTCACCGTTGAGTACTCTCAAGCCACCTTCGGCAAGAGCCAACAGCTCGTCTTCGCCGGGATAAACAACAACAGGGGCTATAAAGGAAACCATATCGGATATCAGCTTGACCATGTCCTTTGAATAGACGATACCGCCGGTCAAAATTATTGCATCAACCTGACCTTTTAATACTGTTGCACAAGCTCCGATTTCTTTTCCTGTCTGATAAGCCATTGCTTCAAACACCACCTTGGCTTTTTCATCTCCGCCGTTCATCCTGTCATTGACTTCCTTCATGTCATTTATACCAAGATGCGCAACAACTCCGCCCTTTCCTGTTATCTTCTTTCCGATTTCTTCCTGGGTGTACTTTCCGGAGAAGCAAAGTTTTACCAAGTCACCTACGGGAAGGCTTCCGGATCTTTCCGGAGACATGGGCCCCTCACCGTTAAGTGCGTTATTTACATCAATTACCATTCCCTTTTTATGTGCACCGATGGAAACTCCTCCACCCATATGTACAACAATAAGGTTTAAATCCTCATATGCTATATCCTTGCTCTTTGCATATCTTCTGGCTACAGCCTTCTGGTTAAGTGCGTGGAATATGCTTACCCTGTCTATCTCGGGGCTCCCTGAAACTCTTGCAATCGGCAGGAGTTCATCAACCACCACCGGATCAACTATGAATGAAGGTATTTTAAGGTTGTCGCCGATTTCCTTTGCAATGAGTGCTCCAAGGTTACTTGCGTGCTCACCGTATTTTATGCTGATAATATCCTTGATCATCTCATCGTTTATTTCATAGGTACCTGACTTTATGGGCTTCATAAGTCCGCCTCTTCCGACTACGGCATCCAATTCTTCTATATTGAAGCCCTTATTCTTAACAAGCTCCAAGATTAGGTTCTTTCTGAACTGGAACTGATCTGCAACTCTTTTGTAGGAATTTATTCCATCTGCAGTGTGGCGTATTGTTTCCACGAATAAAGGTGTTGTTCCTTCGTATACCCCAATTTTGGTTGATGTTGATCCCGGATTGATTATAAGTAAATTCTTCAATGTTATTTCCCCTTCGCAGCCAATGCTGCCAATGCTATTGAGTTGACCTTTGCTTCAAAGCTGTCTGCCCTTGATGTAACAATTACTGGAGCAGCTGCACCCATCAGTATTCCGCCGTGCTCTTCATTTTCTACTAAGAAGGCGATGGATTTATAAATTCCGTTTCCTGTCTCAATGTTAGGCATCAGGAATATATCGGCATTTCCTGCCACTTCATTTTCAATCTTCTTATGCTTTGCAGCCTCAAGGTCCACTGCGTTGTCAAAGGCAAGAGGTCCGTACAAAGTACAGCCTGTAATTTCTCCCTTCTCGTTCATTTTAGTAAGCTCGGCTGCATCCAGAGTCGGAGGCATATCCGGATTTACTACTTCAACTGCGCAAACGGCTGCCACCTTTGGATTCTCAATACCGATGCTGTGGCATAGATCAACTGCATTATTAACTATCTGAACCTTCTGCTCCAAAGTCGGATACATGGTGAAGGCAGAATCTGTAATGAAAAGGAACCTGTCAACTCTTGGAACCTTGAATACTGCCACATGTGTAATAAGTTTGCCCGTCCTCAGTCCGACCTCCTTGTTCAATACAGCCCTCAGGAAGTTTTTGGTATCTATCAAGCCCTTCATCATCATGTCAGCTTTTCCGGTTGATACCGCTTCGGCTGCCATTAAAGCTGCCTTCGGCTTATCAAGCTCATTGATTATTTCAGTTCCGATCAAATCAATATTAAGGTTGGATGCAATCTTTCTTATTTCGGCTTCATTACCGATCAGAAGTGCATCGGCTATACCATTGGCTTTGCAATATGCAACTGCTTCCAATACCGGCTCGTCTTCGGCTACCGCTACGGCAACTTTTCTGGTCGGAAGCTCCTTTACCCTTTTAAATACATCTTCAAAATTTCTTATCATCAGATACCTGCCTCCATGTTATAGTCTTTCACTGTCTCAGTGCCTTTAAGAATTCTGAGTCCGCTTTCATTCAAAGCTCTCATCTCATCCTCACCGGCTTCTATTATGATTTCTGAAATCCAGGAAGTACTTTCCTTTATCCAGTTCATCAATCTCTTGCTGTAGGCCAAGCCTCCCGTAATAATTATGGCTTTGACATCCCCTTTAAGGACTGCTGCAGATGATCCGATTTCCTTGGATATCTGATAAGCCATGGCTTCCATAATAAATTCAGCCTTTTCGTCTCCGCCCACAATCATTTCTTCTATCTTTTTACCGTCGTTAGTTCCAAGATAACCCATGAGGCCTGCTTTTCCGTTGGTCATGGCAAGAACTTCTCTTTGGGTGTATTTCCCCGAGAAGCAGATATCAGCCAAGGCTTTTACAGGAAGGGTTCCGCTTCTGTCCGGGGAGAAGGGTCCCATTTCGGCGGCATTATTGGTATCAACAATTTTGCCTGCTCTTTGAGGTGCAACGGTTATACCTCCGCCAAGGTGGCATATGACAAAATTATCGGAATCCATATCGAAATTTCTTTCCTTGCAAACTCTCCTTGTCACTGCCTTCATGTTCAAATAATGTGAATTGCTTCTCCTCATTATTTCAGGGAATCCCGTTATTCTTGCAACGTCATCCATTTCATCACAGGCAACGGGGTCTGTGATATATGCTTTGATTCCTATTCTTTTGGCAAGGTCCAAGGCAATCTGTCCTCCGAGATTGGAGGCATGAATTCCCGAATAACCCGCTTTTAAATCTTCTATCATATTTTCATTTATCTCATAGCTTCCTGTGGGAACGGGTCTTACCAATCCGCCTCTGCTTATGATTATATTCAGTTTATTCTCATCAAAACCTACGCTTTTGATCCACCCCTCAATAGCCTCCGTTCTCATGTCCTTCTGATCTGATATCTCTTTATACTGTTTCAGCTGCTCCATGTCATGGAGAAGGGAAACCTCATGCAGGACCTTTTCATCCTCATAGATAGCAACCTTTGTAGAGGTTGATCCGGGATTTATATTCAAGATATAGTACATTTTATCCTCCTTAATTGGGAATGATTTCATTAATATCTTAGCAAAATTAAAAGTAGTTTTGTGACAGGGACAAAAAAAGAAGGAATCTGAGACCTATGTCCAGACTCCTTCAATAATGTACTTTAATAAAGGTATTCCCTTTACTCATTTATATTGGAACTGAATATTTCAACTTTCTGCGAAGTTTTCCAAAATATTGATGAAAATTTATGAAATCCCTATTTTGCCTTTAAAATATCCTTTTATACTGAGAAATTATCATTTCAGCGACCTTAATTCCGTCTACGGCAGAGGACACAATTCCCCCGGCATACCCGGCTCCTTCTCCCGCCGGATAAATACCTGAAACATTTATTGAACTCAACGAAGTTCCCCTTAATATCCTCAAGGGTGATGAAGTCCTTGTTTCAACTCCCGTCATAATACCATCAGTATCAAAGCCCCTTATTCTTTTCCCGAATTCATTAAGACCTTCCCTTATACCCTTGGTAATATAGTCAGGATATATTTCATAAATCGGTGCAATCCTGCCTCCCGGTTTAATTTGGGGAATCACTGAACTAACACCCGTTTCTTTGGATCTTTCGCCGTTTTCAATAATGAATTCTGTACTTCTTTCAATATTTGGGTCAGTTTTCCCTGATAAAAATCCCTGTGATGACAGTATGGGAGCATTAAAATTGCCGCCTCCCATGACATATGCTGCTCTTTCGTACCTTCTTTGGAAATCGACTCCGTCCAGGGGAAGATTTCCGAAATCCTCATGAGTTACGGATACCACAATTGCACTGTTGGCATTTTCCAGATTCCTGGCATGGTAGCTCATTCCGTTGACACAAAGCATGCCTTCATCGGAGGAAGCGTTGACCACCCTGCCTCCCGGACACATGCAGAAGGTGTAGACACCCCTTGTTTTATTAAGCTTATGGGCTAAGGTATACTCCGAGCTTTTAAGCTTCGGGTGATCGGAATATTTACCGTATTGGACCTTGTCAAGATTCTTTTGATTGTGCTCTATCCTGAAACCCACGGCAAAGGATTTTGCTTCCATGGCCACACCCCTGTCAAACAGCATCTTGTAGGTATCCCTTGCAGAGTGCCCGAGACAGAGTATGAGATCTTCGGTTTTAAGCTCATAGGCTGACACACCTGCCGTCTCTTCAACAGATATGCTTTTGAGTTTGCACTTTTCAATTCTGATATCCTTCAAGGTTGAATTGAATCTGACCTCTCCGCCTAATTCAATTATGGTTTCTCTTATATTCTTAACTATGCCTTTTAATAAATCCGTTCCCACATGCGGCTTTTGAAGATAAGCAATCTCATCCGGTGCACCTGCTTTAATAAAGCCCTGTATCACCTTCTCCACTCCCTTATCCTTGATCCTTGTGGTGAGTTTTCCGTCTGAGAATGTTCCCGCACCGCCTTCTCCGAACTGTACATTGCTGTTTAAATCAAGGTTGCCTGTCCTCCAAAAATCTTCAACATCCTTGGTTCTTTTTACAATGTCTGAGCCCTTCTCTATGACAATGGGTCTGAATCCCGCTTTGGCAAGGGTCAAGGCGCAGAACATTCCTGCAGGGCCAAAACCCACGATTATGGGTCTGGATTCAAGTTTTTTATCCCCGTATGAGACTGAATCTGTTTCTTCCTCCAAATAGATGCTGCAATCCTTGTCCGCATGCTTCAATACTTCTTCAACATTTTTGACATCACAGACCACCTGGTATATGAACCAGATGTTGTTTTTCTGACGGGCATCCAGGGATTCTTTTATAATCCTGAAGGTCATTGGGTATGAAACCGGAATACCAAGCTTCTTTCTCACCCTTTGATCCAGAATTTCTCTTTCATTTTCAGTTTCTTCAATATGCAGATGAACATTTCTTACTAATATCATAATCCGCCTTTCCAATGGAAGCCTTCCATTGGATAAGACCATGGATTCCATGGTCTTATTCACCAATATTTATTTCTTTAACAATACGCCGATACTTTTAGCTATGGTCCTTGTGTTATTGTGACAACAATGGTTTCAGGAATCTTGGAGACCACTGTATAGCCCTTTGGTGCCACAATCTTCACGGGAAGGTTGTGTACTCCCGGTGATAAGGCAGTCACATCAACGCCGGCAGTTATAATTGCCTCGTTTATATTTTCAAGATCCTGCTCCGTACCGGAAATCACTATACTTACCTTGACGTTTATCGGCATGGCTGCTCCCGTCAGAGGTCTTCCCAACAGAGTTACTTCCTTTGTTATTGTCTTGCTCTTTATTGCATCTGCGACAACATGGGCAGAAATTAGCGGATCCATGGGTTTTCCGTTTTCGTCCAGAAGTGTCACATCCTGCGGTATGATTAGCTCTACGGGGTAATCCTTTGCCCCTGCTGTTATTGTTGACAAATCAAGGGGTTTGGTATGAATCTCCGTAATATTCTTTAAGACTGACTCCTTTGCAGCTATACTTACTTTTGAAGGCACAGCCGCCTGGGATCTTAAAACAAATACATCCGTACTTGGCTGAAGAGTGTTCAATGTAACCGGAATGTCCTTTTGAACCTTCAAGGCAGTGTATTCTACTTCCACGAAGGATTTTGAAGGTGTAACATTGGGCACCTCATTCATTTTATCATCTACGGCGACAACTCTTACGAGCTCTTTCTGCGTCCTTGAAATATTTGTCTTTTCTGATTTTAAAAGCAGTGCCGCAACCTTGTCCACATCAGCCTTCGGTCCTGATACAACATCCACCGTCGGGTTAATTACCGGCTCAGGAATGAAGTAGCCTTCAGCAGCTGTATAAACCAACCCGTCCTTTTTGATATCAACGGATTTTTCCACTAAAGAATCTATTTTTACCTTGATATTCTGAACCGCACTGACGACAATGGTCTGGCTCGGTATCCTGTCATAGTTTCTGAGTGGTATTTCATTAACCCCTTCCTTCAATGTGAAATTGGACAAATCCACACTTAAGGAGAAGTTTGAAGGCATGGCGTTGAATACCTGGTTAGCCGGACCTTCAATGGTCAATGTAGCCATGAATTCCTGTCCGGGAACAAGAATCAGCCCCTGATTCTTCAAGGAATCAGAATATACTTTTACCGGAATATCCCTGAAAGTCGCCCTTCTTTTAGGGTTTTCATTGTTTATGATGTAAACCCACAATCCAACAGAGGCGATGAGACACATTATCTTTACAAGGATGTCGTTTTTCTTGAATTTACCCATCCTCTCACCCTCTCTCCAATTGTTGATTTTTCTTCATTTTGATTTTTACTTAATATTTTGATCAGTATCGCCTTTAGTCTTTCCTTGTCATAGTTTCTGACAAGCTTTCCGTTTAAAGCAAGGGAAATTATTCCCGTTTCTTCAGATACTATAATAACCGCAGCATCGGATATCTCCGTCAGTCCGATGGCTGCTCTGTGTCTCGTTCCTATTTTCTTGCTTATTTCCGCCGTATTTGTAAGGGGAAGCAAGCATCCGGCTGCTATTATCCTGTCGTCCCTGATTATCATTGCCCCGTCATGAAGGGGAGTATTGGGAACGAATATATTTTCAATCAGTGCAGAGCTTACCTTTGCATCTACGGTTGTCCCCGAGCTTATTATGTCGCTTAAACCCGTGTTTTGTTCCAAGGCTATAAGAGCTCCCGTTTTTTGCGTTGACATCGAATCAACGGCTGTTACGATTTCAGTTACGAGCCTTTCCAAGGATCTTTCCACCAGGGTATGTCTGTCGGAAAAAGCAGATCTTCCTATATGTTCCAAAGCCCTCCTGATTTCAGGCTGGAAGATAATTACAAGGGATAAAACTCCCACGGTTATGGTCCTGGACAAAATAGTATATAGCATTGTGAGCTGTAGAATACCTGAAATGGGGATCAAAGCCAATATTATAAGCATACCCTTCAAAAGCTGCTCGGCTCTGGTTTCCCTTATAAGCCAATAAAGCTTGTACAAAAGGTATGCAACTATAAGTATTTCAACCAGGGAGGCAAAGTTTAATGACATCAGTGTTCGTTTTATGAAATTGAATCTATCCAATTAAGTGCCCCCTTTTAGTGTATAATCTATGTATATATATTATTATACATTAGCAGCAAAAGTATGTCAGTCAAAGATACCCAATCTTTACATTCTTCTTGATAATAATAAGTGTTTGCGCAACGCCTAAAGAATAACAACAGGGAAATATTATGAACGTTAAAAACATGGCTAAGCCTATAGAACCTTTGATTCCACAGAATCTTATCCATGCATTCCTATTTGCCTGGTTTTTATCCTCCGGAATAATGATTCTGATAAACATAAATGAACCAGATTATCTCACCCTGGCTTTTTCCGGCTTTAAGGGTTTACTCCTTATGATTATTTTAATGCTATTTTCTTTTACCGGTTTATTGTTGATGACAAAGTTTAAGAAAACAATCTCTGCGGCTGCATCAGTCTCTTTTTTGTTTCTTCTGTTCTGTATTTTTATAAAATCAGACTCTCAGTACATGGGGGCAGGATTATTCCTGCTCACACTATTAAATTTGTTGCTCAACCGGTCCATTGTATCTGAAGCAATAACTGACAGGAAGAAGTATCCGATTTTAATTCTTTTACTGAATATTGTTTTCCTGTACCTATGCATTCGTACCGTCCACTTTCGCCAGTTGTTTGTGGATATTCAGCAAGCCACAATAATATTGGAAGAGAATCTGATTAAACTGATTATTGCTTTGGCTCCGGCTTTTCTTTTTATTTCCGTTGTTACTTATGTATTTACACTGGCTGCAGTTAAGTCAAAGGATGAAGGAATACTTCAATCCGAGCATGACAGCAGAATCGGCAAGATTTATTTAATCATTTTTTGTTTTGCAGTAATAACATTTCAAAGCTTGATGGTGAGCAGGATTTTAGTTGCAAGATATGAGGGGTTGATGACCACAACCTATGACTTCAATCTTTTCATACAAATGTTCCACAGCATGGCAAGGGATTTATCACAGATGACGACTCTTGAGAGAAATACGCCCATCTCCCACTTCTCCATACATGTATCTCCCATTTTCTATCTCATGCTTCCGGCATTCAAGATTTTTCCTAGTCCTTCACTGCTTCAAGTAATGCAGGCATTGATTGTTTCTTCGGGAATCGTCCCGGCTTTGCTCCTTGCAAGACACTTTAAACTGAGCAATGAAATCATCGGGATCCTAGCTTTTATATTCATGCTGAATCCTGCATTCATAGGTTCCAGTATGTATGACCTTCATGAAAACTGCTTCCTGGTCCCCTTAATCTTATGGACCATGTATTTTATCGAGACAGAAAAAGATGTTCTGATGTCAGTCAGTATGTTTTTTACCTTAATGGTGAAGGAGGATGCTGCCCTTTACGTCTGGGCAATTGCATTATTCCTAGTTCTGGATAAAAAGAAGGTTAAGAAGGGCATTACTGTATTCATGATTTCAGCCCTTTATTTTCTTGGTACGGCACTTCTGTTGAAAAATACGGGAAAAGGCCCCATGACAAACAGATTTACAAATATGATGAGTGAACCGTCCTTATCTCTGGCTTCAATCATTCTCACAATATTCAGGAATCCGGGGTATGTGTTGCAGGAAATATTCACATTCCAAAAAATATCATACCTGCTGATTATTTTATTGCCCCTGGGCTTACTCCCCCTTGTAAACAGAAGGTACTCCCTCTATGCTTTGATGATTCCTCTTCTTATAATGAATCTCATATCAGACTATCAATATCAGGCAAACATACAGTTTCAGTATAATTACGGTTCCTCGGCACTGCTCTTTTATATGGCGCTTTATGCCTTGAAGGATCTTTATGTCAACAGGAGCAACACCCGAATCATATCATTGCTGCTGACTCTTGGCATAGTATCATCCTTTGGTTTTTCTACTTTTTATTTAAAATCAAATGAAATAATAGTAAAGATATACAAAAACAATATGGAAACCACTGATTCAATGAAGAAAATTTTAGATAATGTGCCTAAGAATAAATCTGTTCTGGCAAGTCCGTATTTAACAGGATATCTTGGCGACAGAAAAGAATTATACGACATTGAATACAACTATAAAGACGGTGAATACACCAAAACTGACTACATTATCCTGGATCACAGGCACACTGGACTTGATATGCAAGGTACGGTGGAATTCATGGAGAGGATATCCAAGGATGGGTATAATGTGGTTAATGTACTGCCCAATTATCTGATTATCTATAATAAACAGTGATGAAAAAAATCCTGAAATTTACTTCAGGATTTTTTCGGGCTTTATACCCGAGATTATATTTTTATCATTAATCTTAACTTGATGATTGAAGATTACTTGGTTTCCGCCTGACTTTTATTATCCGGTTTTCCAAAATATAAACCGGTCAAGTTTCTTAACATATCCAATATTGTGTATATACCAATGCAAAGAAGTATGTAGTAATAAGCCAGCAGATTTTGTTTTGAAAATAATAAAGTGAATGCTCCTGCCCCAAGCAATATCAAACCGGTAATAATCCCGCATAACACCTTTGAAATGCGCTTAGTTTTAACCGCATTTAAAGTGGTTATAATACTGAGTATTATTGCACCTGCAATCAATACTAAAAGTATGGTGTTCCCTGTTTCATTGAATAAACTTTTTTCAAACCACAGGTTCTCATAGGTGACATGTCTCATCATTCCCATACGGCTTTTAGTAAAATAGTTCAGGGCAAATGCTGCAACCAGTATTATTATTTCCAAAATGAACAGTACTTTTGATAGAACACTTTGCATACTAATTGAAGTCGTTCTTTGAATCAGGTTGTTTCATTCCATTCGGAGCTCCTTCCTGAATCGGAAGTGACTGATCCATTTGCCATTCATTCCAACCTCCGTCAAAGAGCACGGCTTT
>DAINSS010000003.1:68474-85015 GCA_036741195.1 Clostridiaceae bacterium
GTCATTTCCCAAGGAATAGTAGCACGCCAGCCGGTACCGCAGTAGAATGCCACCGGTTCTCCCTGGTTTATTCCGAGACCATTCCAAAGTGACACTATTTCCAATGGATTCCTGAAGGTTCCGTCCGGATCATAATAATCCTGCATACTTGAAGCATCTGAACCTGCAAATCCCCATATTGCGCCTTTAGGCTCACCCTTTTTCGGTATGTAGTCATATCCTGAAGTTTTTCCGTCGTACTCTTCCCATGAACGGATAGATACAAGCTTTAAGCCTTCCTTTTGCTTTTCCATGGCTTCCTTGGAAGTTGCTATATCCATATCCTTATTCAAAGCAATAGGACCGCTGAACTTCGCCGGTTCGAATTTAGGGATATCCTTTGTAGTTTCAAAGCCCTTTTCCTTCCAAGCGGCCAATCCGCCGTTGAGTATCCTGACATCCTCCACACCCACTGCTTTCAGAGTGAAGAAGACTCTCCCTGCAGCAGAAGCATCTGCTGAATATAAAATTACTGTTTTCTTCTCATTTATTCCGGCTTTCTCAAGATTAGTCCGGATTACTTCCGGTGCTGACAGGTTCCATACGGGTCCTTCTTCTATCCAGTCTGTGTTGAAATGACCGGCTCCGGGTATATGCTCTGCCAAATAATCCTTAGCCTGATCCTCCGGTCCCCATGATACTTCATATACTATGATATCCTGGTTTGTCAGGGTTTCAGGTGATTTTTTGTTGATTGCATCATTTAACCATACCGGATCCACCAACTGACTGAACCTTGGGAAACTGCTCATGGGAGCAGAGTCGATTCCTGCATACTCAGTCATTTTGTCATATACGAGGACGTCTTTGTATCCCAAGCCTTTTAGCATATCTGCAACAGGTGTCACCTCGGCTTTATCAGATCCGTATACAACTATCTTTTTTGATTTGTCTATACCCTTGTCTCCTACGAATTTTTCAAGCTTTGCTTCATTGACCTTTCCTATCCAGGATGAAGTATACTGCACCGCACCTTTTATATGACCGCCCCTTTTAGCTCCGGCTTCTTTAAAACCGTTGTAGAAGCTGTCATGTCTTACGTCAACAAAGACATGATCTTCTTTTCCTGCCAAACCTACAACTTCATCAGTTGTAAGCCAGGTGTACTCCTTTGTTTCGGGCTTTGATTCAGCTGCAACAGTCGTTCCCTTTGTGCCCTCTGCCTTTGATCCTGCCGTGGTGGCTGTAGGAGTAGCTGTACAACCTACAAGTATCGCCATTGATAATGTCAATGCTGACAATATCCTTGCTGTTCCTTTGATCTTCATAATTTCCTCCGTCTTACGATTCTTCTTAAATATTTATTTTTGAATTTCAATCCAGTATGTTTTCAAGTATTTCTATGGCTGTAAAAATAGCTTCGGGGCAAATCCTTGCTATTATCCCCTCATCGTAGGCTTTCTTCAGATCCTCATCCTTTGTGATATTGATTCCTAACAGGTCTTCACATTTTGTGGATGCCATCTTCTTTTCAAATTCAATTCGGAATCTATCGGTGTATCCCTTGATCTCTCCTCTGTTTTTCCCGTCACCCTTTGCAAGGCCTATAACCATAAAAGCTCCGGACAAGGCACCGCAGGTGTCACCCTTAAACAAGCCGCTTTCAAAGGCTTGGGAGATTTTCACGGCAATATCATTATCCAAACCGAGTTTCTCTGAGAAATACAGAAGAACAGTCTGGGAACAGTTGAAACCTTGAGCCAGATATCCTTCGGCTTTTTGTCTATCCATTCAATGCACCTCCGCAGCTTGATCCGGCTCCTGCAGTGCATCCATAGCAGTAATCCGCTAATTTGACTTCTCTTTCGGCACTTTCTGCGACCAGCAAATCATCGAGGGTTTTATAAGGCATCGCACCAAGATCCGCCATTTGATGGAAATCGCAGTCATAAACCTTACCGTCAAATGACACGGATATCTGATATCTGCACATCAGGCTTTCTACAGTTGCGGGATTGAAGCTGTCTTCCAAAAGGGCATTATACTCCTCAAGCTCTCCTTTTTCTTCAAGTTGAGTCTTGAAATGACCTAAGGGTATATTGGTCATGCAAAATAAATTGGAGAATTTGAGACCCATGGCACCCAGCATTTCCTTAAAAGCTCCTTCCAAGTCTGCCTGTGGTCCCGGCAGGAATGCCCCGCCCGGGTTGTACACTAAATCAAGTTTATATCCCTCTCCGTAGCCTTCTGAATTCAACGCTCTTATGGCTTCTGCTATCTTTTCAAAGGTGCCGTCTCCTCTCATTGCATCAACATTTTCCTTCGTATAGCATGGCATTGAAGCTATGAGATCCACATTGTTCTCTTTAAACAGCTTTATCAATTCCGGTCTTTTCTCCAGTCCCACCAGGTTGGTTCTTAAAAGAATCTTCCCGCCTCTTATAGCCGCTTCTTTGATCATTTCACCTATTTGAGGATGGATTGTTGGTTCCCCTCCCGTGATGTCTATTGTGTCCATACCGTATTTATCATAGACCTCCATTGCTTTTAAAAAGGTCTCCATGGACATCATTTCATCCCTTGCAGGTCCTGCCATGACATGGCAGTGTGTACAGGACAGATTGCATTTTTTCCCGATATTCATCTGAAGGATGTGTATCCCATCCGTCTTTATTTCTTTGACTCTTTCTTTGAATTCCATTACTTCCTACCTTTGAATTTGTATTTTATGATATTCAGTCCATAGGCATCACTCGGTGGTTCACTAACACCAAGAATCTCAGAAGCAAGGTTCCGGATATTTTTTAAACCGTATTTCCTGAAGATACCTGAGCAGGATGCACAATAGGTGAATATTTCCCCATCCCACAATCTTAACAATTCCTGCTTTTTGCCTTCTACCAGATCAGGTTCGTAGGCCTTTGCACCTCCGCCTAGTCCGCAGCAGTTGACACTTTTATATGTATCCTTATATCCATACAGGAATTTCTCTGCATAGGTGAAAATTTCCTTGGTAATCCTGTCTGAGCAAGGGAAATAGATTGAAGGCGTACCTTTTATTCTGTTTCCGATGCCTTCCTCATAAAGGAATTGGTACACGCTGATGACCTCTATGTCCAATCTCTCTTTCAGGAGGTGATAGCAGTTTGGGCAGGTGCATATCAGTTTTTTTGTACCCTTTTTTTTGAATAAATCAGTCAGGTTGGATATGGTTGCCTCCCCTGCCTGTTCCACCACCGGCTTTTTACAGCAGTCGACAGAATAATCTATCCCTCTTTCAGCACAAATTTCTATGAGTTTTTCACAGGTTTTAGGATATGTACCGGGATAATTGCAGCCTAAAAATAAGAGTGTCTCACTTCTTTCGGAAGAGTTGTTCCTGAATTTATACTTGTTCTTCATAAACTCTACTTTTCCGGTGTCCCTGGGATTGTTCTCCCTTTGCTCCAAAGCAAGTTTTCTCCCTGACAACCCCATTGGACAAACCATGTAGCATTTATCACATAAAAAACAGCTTGACCTAAGATCCTCACGGTTTGTAAATCCCTTGAGATCCATGGAATATTTAGTCAGAAAATCGCAGTTTTTTGTGCAGTTTCCGCATTCTATACATTCCTTCCGGATTCTGTCTGCTTCAATTGTTTTTTTAGCTTTCTTCAGTATTCTCCCCCCTTTTCCCTTTTGGGTTCTCATATTCTCTGTGCAGAGCATCTGCGTCCCTGCCGTTCCTGAAGTCTCTTTGCAGTTTTTGCATAAGAAAAATAGTCCGCCATATCCCGTTTTTCTCAAACCTTCTTGGGGATGTGGTTATGGGAAGATTGATGACCTGTGGCTTTATTCCCATTTCTTTTAAATCCATGGAAAGTTTATAATCCTCCATCAAAGGTATGTTTGTATATCCACCGATGGCTTCGAAAACACTCTTCCTGATGAATATGCCCTGATCTCCGAAGATTATGGATCTTCTCTTGACCCTTCTCCCGGAATTGAATGCAACTATTTTCATGAGGATTTTTTTGGAATCAAACCTGAGTTTAAAGCAACCCCACTGTGCATCGGATGCTTCAATTCTTTTAATACTGTCTTTATGAAGCCTGCTGTCAGCATGAATGAACCACAGGATATCTCCCTTTGCATGCTTTGCTGCAGCGTTCATTTGATTGCTCCTATATTTTGCTTCCTGTATTTTGGGGAAGGTTATGTCATCATAGGTCCCGTCTGAACTAAATCCATCAGAGAATATAACTTCAAATTCACCAATGAGCCCCTTCAAGGATTTTTCAAGTCCCCGGATATTAGCCTTCTCGTTGAATACCGGAATTATTATACTTACCATCCTTGCTCCTTTTAAGATATGCCTTGAGCAGAAGTCCCGATGCAACGGTCAGGGCTATCAGCAGGATCATAGCTATCACAAACTCAATGCTCCATATATTCAACGACTTGTCCCCCGCATTCAAGAAAACCACTGTCCCCGGCAAAATGCCCAGTAATGTGGTGAAAAGATATAAGGGAAGCTTTATGTTGGTTATTCCTGAAACATAGTTAATGAGGTTATATGACACCAAGGGAATCAGTCTTAAAATGAAAAACACGGTTCCCAATGTCCTTTGATTCTCAGATAAAAGTTTGTGTTTTAAGTCACCTTGGATCTTTTTTTCCAAAATATCCGTTACAAATCCCCTCATGAGTAATTTCCCGGTGTAAAACATCAGAATAGAATTCACCAAGCTGCCCATAAGGGTATAAATTGTGCCCCAAAATACTCCAAAGAGTATACCTGCCGGTAATACTAGCACAGGTACCGGAAAGAAAAATACCGGCAATATGGAAAACAAACCAATGTAGATAAGGGGTGCCAATGCACCTGTCCCCTCCATGAGAGCCCTGATTTCCGATAAGGTATATTTTCTGACCACAAGGATTGAAATCAGTCCAATCGCAAGGATTCCTACGGTTTTAAACAGTTTTGACGTTTTTTCGGTCATTGTACATCTTCTTTCCTATATAGATGACTATGGTTACGGCAAACAGAATAAGCAGCCCTAGCATCAACTTCTGAGCACCTCCGGTTAATGCTCCTCCCACGTAGGAATAAACGATGGTCGCAGGGAGTTGTCCCAGTCCCGTTGCCAGGATGAATCCTGCCACTCCCATTGAAGTGAGTCCGGCAGCGTAGCTGACCAGGTCAAAGGACATAAACGGAAGTAGTCTGGCAACCAATATGGCAAACTTTCCATACTTTCTGAAGAAATCATCCACCTGCCCTAAAGCTCCCTTACCGGTGAACCTTTCTGCCACATCCCTTCCCAGAATCCTGGCTATATAGAAGCAAAGTACGGCTCCCACCATGGACGAGGTCCATGAAAGTGCCGCTCCCCTGACCCAACCGAATACGGCTGCATTTGCCAGGGTAATGAGGAATGCAGGTATTGGGGAAATAACGGATTGCAATACCATGAGAAAAAATGAAATGGCAGCTGCATATGCCCCGTAGCTCCTTATATATTGAATGGTCCCGTCAACACCCTGTGTAGTCAGAATCCTGACTGCGTCGTTTATCCCCTTGTTTATTGCAGGGACGAAAAAGTATATCCCTAAAATGATCAATATGATAATTAAAAGTATTATTTTTGATTTATGCTTTTTGAACATGGTACTCCTTATAAAAATTGTCATACAGAAGGTTCAGGAATGCCGGGCTTAAAAATTTATCTATCTTTTCTAAAGTTATCGGATCGGATAGTACCCTTCCATTTGAGTATTCAACCTTTGCCATGGCACACCAAGTGACTCCTCTCAAGGTATTGAACACCATATATTTCCTTAGTTTATTTCTGTCATAATGTGATTGTTTTTCGTAGTGCCTTAAAAATTCATCCATTTCATCCTTGGAAAGTATTTTTTCCGTTTTCCAGTTGGTTGTTGTAGGTACCATAAAATGGGCAAGGTCCTGTTCCCTTTCGCCGATTATGGGTTTTTCCCAATCTATGATGTAGCTTTTTTCTCCAATGATGAAGTTCCTGTTGTTCAGCTCCGTGTTAATAATGCATGGATCAGAAATCACATCATTCAAACCCATGGATTCTGCTGTTTCTAGAAAGTGATCTATCCGGCTTTCAACAAAGGGATCTCTCTTTTCCCATGACTTATATTTTGAATACATGGAAATGAATTCCTCATACATGGTCCTGAATGGTCTGTCAGCCTTCAACAGGCTGTTCCCTTCAACATCATGTTCATGTACACGGGCTAAAAGAATAGCTGCTGTTTCAAGGTCCTTGTCATAATCCAAAGGCCTTCCCTCAAGGTACTCCATGGTTAGATTACCGAAGGGTATAAAAACAGAACCTGAGCCGTAGCTGACGGCTTTTGGTGTGACCTCCGTGCCCTCCAGGGTTTTTAATGCATTGAATTCATATTTTATTTGGTCTTTGCCTAAACCGAGTTGACTTCCCATATTTATCCTGAATACTAAATCCTCGCCGATTCTGTAGTTCAGGTTATATTCACCGGCACCCAGGAGAGATACATCCTGTCTCCCAAGCTCCGCTTTAACCAAGTCTATCGGGATATCCACATCGGATAAGGTATATGGAGAACTGACATCTATACCTAAACTCTCTGCTTTTTCCAATGTTTTTCTGTAAACATCCTGGTTGCTGTATTCTATTCCGGAGAAAACATCATAAAGTTTTTTCATGCCTATGAGACCATAGCCTCCGTCCTCGGTGGGACATATGACCATATCCTTCGAATCCAACACGGAAAAGCATTTTTCAATAATACTGCTTTCCAGATCCACCAGGTCGGAACCAATCAATATGATTCTGTCGTATTCCATGAACCCCCGGGAAAATGCTTGGTACATCCTCTCACCAAGTCCGTCCCCTCTTTGCTCCGCGATATCCGGCACAAAAACAATAATCTCCTCTAAACGGGAAGGTTCACCAAAGTAAAAGATTTGGGTAGCTACATTTGTCTTTAATGCCGCCTCCAGGTTCTTTCTTACAAGGTGCTTATTAAGTTCAAAGATTTGGTCGTCATTCAAGAACCCCTTGAGTCTTGATTTCCCAAACCCCTTTTCAGGGATCTTCGTAAAAAAAATAATCAGCCTCCGCATTTTAGTCCCTTTCGCAAAAGTAGTCTGTTTCGTGTATTCATCATGCCCACTCAACAGACTTCTTTTATGCTTTTATTTTCTGATTCAAAATCTTAAATCTAAGGTCATATCAACAATATGTTTTACTTTACTAATTCGTATTTGAATTCCTTTGCTCCGTCCAAGGCACAAACTACATCTGTATAGCCTGCATCAACCAGCTTCTGAGCAATCACCATGGCTTTATTACCTGAGTAGCAGTATGAAGCAACCGGCTTGTCCTTTGGTATCTCATTCATTTTTGCGTCAATCTGGTCAGGAAGTATGCTGATTGCTCCCTTTAAATGACCCGCTTCAAAATCCTTAAGATCCCTTGAGTCAATAACTGTATGAGTTCCGGCATTGATGATCTCCTGGAATTCAGCTCCTCTTACATTCTTCACCTTTGTTATGGTTTTGTAAGTGAAATCCTTGACTCCCTTAGCATTTGAAACATCCTTAAAGCCATTCTTAACCAGCAGTTCAGCTGCTTTAGCACTCTTCTTACCCGTATTGCAAATGGTCACCACTGCTTTATCCTTGAGATCTTCTATCTTTGACAGATTTGCCTCAAGTTCATCCACATTCATGTTCACTGCAAATTTCACATGTCCGGCATTGTATTCTTCAGGGCTTCTTACATCTATAACAAGATATTTTTCCTTTTCCTTGTTGTCTTCCATGATCTTGTCCAGAGTTTCCCCTGTCATTTCCTTAAAACCTGCCGCTCCGCCTGAAGCTGCTGCCCCTGTGTTTGTTGTACATCCGCTGATTCCTATGACAAGCATTGCTGCCATTAATAACGATGTGATTTTTTTCATGATTTCCCTCCGTTTTTTTAATGTACTATCATTGATTTTTTTATTTTTCTACTTCATTCACGCTGGCCCAATTGTAATAAGAGCCTTCATAGTTCTTAACTTTGGAAAATCCTGTCATCTCCATCATAAGTTGCATAAAGGCAGATCTTATGCCTCCGGTACAATAAGTAACTATGGAATCATCTTTAGTCAGACCTGCATCCTCAAAAAGCTTAGTTACCTCTTCGTTGGATTTAAGTTTTCCGTCTTCCTTATAAAGTGAAGAATATGGTATATTCACCGCTCCGGGAATATGACCGCCCTTTGCTTCACCGAATTTGACGGCTCCCTCATATTCATCCTTTTCCCTGGAATCGACTATCTTGTAATTCTTAATATCCTTTGTCAATTCTTCAGTATTAATAATGTTTGTATAATCAATTGAAGCTATTTCTACTTTAGTGGCTGCGGGGACCTTATCATCCTTGACCAGTTCAATTCCGGTTGCTTTAATAGCATCTATACCGCCGTCCACCATCTTCAGATTCTTATATCCCGCTGCCTTGAGTTCCCATAATATCCTTCCGTCCTCTCCCCATCCGGCCTTACCGGTTGAGTATAAAACAATGGTTTTATCTTTTGAGATTCCCAGCTCTCCCAGCTTATTCGAGAGTTTTTCAGCAACTAAAATATGGCCCCATCCGTTTTCTCCCGGTTTTTTGCCTTCAACGTCAGCTATTTCCTGCCATGTCAACGGTATTGCGTTTTTAACCTTACCACCGGCAGCCTTTTCCTTGCCGCGGGCATCTATGAAGATGTATTTATCATCCCCTGCATTTTCCTTGACAAAATTAGCGTTAACTATAAACCCACCATTGAATCCACTCCCGGATCCTTTAGTATCAGTACCTGGTTGAGCACATCCCCCAAGGATAAGTGACAACATAAGGATAGGAGCAATAAGTTTTCTGGACATGTCGATCTCCTTATTTTGTTAATATTTAGATTTTTATTCCAGAGTTTATTATAACAGTAACCAAGATGGTTTTGAGGGTATTACGCAATATTTTCTATATATTTTAAATTAATATAATAAATATCAGAAATCGGCATATTACAGAGCCCCGGGGTTATAATCCGTTAATCATCCCCACCGTTGAGGACTAAACCATATGTATACCAATGTATGTAAAAAAAGAAGTTATAAAGAATTGAAGAACTGACTTAAGGACTGATTTAAAGCCTTGTGTTAAAGACCGCTATTAAAGACTTGTACTAAAGACTTTTATTAAAGGTTTGTATTAAAGACTTTTATTAAAGATTTGTATTAAAGAAATACATAATACAAGTCTTGAACCTGACATTAAAAAACGAACCGGTCCATTTTAGGACCGGTTCGTTTTTTTTCATATGGATTTGAAATTACTTATTTCTTGCTACGAAATTCTTAAGTTCTGCCTTGGGCTTGAAGCCAACAAGTGTATCTACTATCTTTCCGCCTTTGAATGCAATAAGAGTAGGGATTGATCCGACTCTGTACTTTGAAGGAGTAACAGGGTTCTCATCAACGTTCATCTTCGCAAATTTAACTTCAGGCATTTCATTTGAAACCTCTTCCAGAAGTGGTGAAAGCATCTTGCAGGGACCACACCAGCTTGCCCAGAAATCTACTATTACCAACTCCTCTGTAGCTTCAACTGCAGCGGAAAAACTATCATCTTTTAAATGTTCTATCATTTTTATCCTCCATAAATTATGTTAGTTCCATTATAGCAAATGCATCAAGCTTTTCAGCACCTGTTTTTAATGTTATCTGAATATTAATCGATTTTACATATGGTTATTATTCTCACCTATAAAGTAAACAGTTGTTTAATAAATCTCAGTATTTACTTATCACCATTGCTGATTTCTGAATCGCTTTCCAGAATTACCCTCTTTGCCGGTAAAATTGATGAGGCTGACATGGAGAATTCATCAAGTCCCATGGATAATAGGAGCGGAATCATATCCGTGTCTCCGGCCATTTCACCGCACATACCGCAGGGGATATTATTTTTATGAGCACTTTCAATCGTTAGCTTGATCAGTCTTAAAACTCCCGGGTGTGTAGGATTATAAAGATAGGATACCTTCTCACTCATCCTGTCCACAGCAATTGTATATTGAATAAGGTCATTTGTTCCGATCGAGAAGAAATCACACTCCTTGGCGAGATTATCGGAAATTATCGCTGCTGCAGGAAGCTCTATCATTATTCCCCATTCTATGTCATGACTGTAAGCTATACCCTCTTCATCCAGCTCCGCCTTACATTTTGCAACAAGGTCCATGGATTCTTTAAATTCTTCCATTGAAGAAATCATTGGGAACATTACTTTAAGATTACCATATACCGATGCTCTTAAAAGCGCTCTTAACTGAGTTCTGAACAGGTCCGGACGATCCAGACAAATCCTGATTCCCCTGTAGCCCAGGAATGGATTTACTTCATTGGGCATATTAAGGTAAGGGAGCTTCTTGTCTCCGCCGATATCCATGGTTCTTATTGTTACAGGTTTTCCCTCAAGCTTTTCCAATACATATTTATAGGCTTCCAGCTGTTCAGTCTCTCCCGGAAGGGATGCCCTGTCCATATAGAGGAACTCCGTTCTGAAAAGACCTACTCCGTCCCCCCCCTTGTCTATAATGGCGTGTACATCGGAGGGTTTACCTATATTTCCCGTGACTTCTATCCTCTTTCCGTCCTTTGTTTTTGCAGCTACCGTCCTTAAGGCTTGAAGCTCTGTTTTCTTTTCAATAAATTCTTCTTTTTTCTTAAGATAGAATTGAATTTCTTCTTCATCTGGATTAATTATTATTTCACCTGCGACACCGTCAACAATGACAAAATCATTGTTGTTCAGGGTTGACAGAATATTACCGAGACCAACAACTGCCGGGATTTCCAGTGTTCTTGCCATAATGGCACTGTGTGAGGTTCTTCCTCCTGTTTCGGTTATGAATGCAATAACCTTTTGTTTGTCCAAGGCTGCCGTGTCTGACGGAGCCAGGTCTCTTGCAGCAATTATAGTATCATAGCCGTACCTGTCAACTGTGGTATCAACCCCTGCCAGGTTTCTCATGATTCTTGCAGAAATATCGTTGATATCGGAAGCTCTCTCCCTCATATATTCGTTATCCATGCCGTTGAAAATGGATATGAACCTTGCAGTGACAGTTTCCAAAGCCTTCATGGCATTAATTCCGGTATTTTCCACTTCGAATTCAACTGCACCGATGAACTCCGGATCATCCAGAAGCATGATATGGGCATCAAAGACCTTTGCTTCCTCTTCTCCAAGGGTTACGGCAGTTTTATATTTCAAGACTTCAATTTCTTCCTTAGCCTTCTCAGCTGCAACGGATAAACGCATCTGTTCAGACTTTTTGTCCATTACTCTTTTATCATCCACATAGATTCGGATTTCCTTCTTGATATAAACCCGACCCATGGCATATCCTGATGATGCAGCAATACCCTTTTTAATCATAGCCAGCTCCTTAATGTTCAAATTCCCATTTGAAGTACCTTGATAATACTTCTTCCCTTTTCACTCAGTATATAATCCGAAGTTGCCATAGGCACCAATTCCAATGCCCCGGCTTCATCCCCGGAGGCAAGAAGCTTTCTCACCCTTGAAGCAGAAATGGGACTGCCGTCTTTTTCTTTTCTCTCAATGATTTTAAGTTCTACTCCGTATTTTTTCAATACTTCTTTTAACGCGCTGTTATACTCCTCCGTCACCTCATCCAAGGGTTCTTCTCCAACAAAACGCTTTTCAATGGATAGTTCCTTTGCAAAGTACCTTCCGAAAATCGAAGCATCCATATAAGTATATGCTTTAATATCATCATCCAGCTTTTTAAGAAAATATGTGGGGAAGGTTGCCTTGGAGATTATATAGGGACCTCCGGGCAATACTTTTACATTGCTGTGTTCTTCCATTTCCCTCTTGACTATTCCAATCCTTGCATCAAAGGGAAAAACCGAACTGTCCTCTTCTACGACAAAGATAAGGAGCTCATCTACTTCCTTTAAAGCTCTTTCTATTAAATAAAGATGTCCCAGGGTCATGGGATTCAAGTTCATTATAATGCTTCCGCGTACCCCGGCTGTGGGCCTGATTTGTTTGGACAGTCTCTTTAGGTAGCTGTTGATGTCACAGTTCCCCATTTCTAACAGGGATGAGTATTGGGTTGTCATGATCTCCTTAAAACCAAGGGAGCTCATTATACCCACATTATCAGGACCCGTAAAAATAAAGTAATGGAATATCCCTCTTAAAAAGGCTTCATTTATAAGCTCCGTCACAATGGATTCAGTTATATTCCCGCCTCTGTATTCGGGGAGTATTCCAAGATACTTTATTACATTGCCCGTAAGAGACGCGGTGGCAATAATATCTTCATTGCTTCTGATGACGAGAGTCACATCGGCTTTATCATACCTCATTTTGAAATTCAGCTTCAAAAAGGCTTCCACTTCTTTAATTCCAAAGGGATTGTCCATGTTGATTTTTTCTATGTTGAAATTCAAGTCACCGCCTCCTTGCATTTTTTACACTCAATGTTCAATCTATTAATCTTAAAAATTCCAATTTTATATTCGTCTTAATTAAACTCTAATTTCATAATACATTTTTTACAATATTTTTAAAAACATATTTCAGTACACTTTATAAAGCATAAATATAATTTTTACCTCTAAATGAGATGAAAAGCCGGGGTAAGGCACTTTAGCCTCCCCCGGTCTTTCATCTTTTATATCATGAAGAATTTATTCTCTTACTTTTCTCACCGTGTCTATAACAGTTCCGTCCCTGTATTCTACAACTGCCACTATCCTGTCATCGGTTTCGATTTCTTCAGGAACTCCGGTGAATTTTTCAGCTGTTTTCTTAAGGTCGGTTATGGTTGTGAACTTCAAACCGTTAGCTTTAAATGTATCAATTAGGTCCTGCCTTCTTTCGTTTACGGCAATGCCCCTGTCAGTAACCAGAACATCCACTGTTTCTCCCGGTGTAGTTATGGTTGTAACCCTGTCTTTTATCAATGGGGTCCTGGCTGAGAAAAGCTTTGATACTATGACAGTAAGCTTTGCTCCTGCAGCCGTATCCTGATGGCCTCCGGAGCCCCCCATGATCATGCCGTTTGAACCCGTTGTCACATTTACGTTAAAGTCTGTGTCTATTTCGGTTGCACCTAAAATTACAATGTCAAGGTCATTTACAACGGCTCCCATGTTGTGAGGATCGCCGTATAGGCTTCCGCTCATGGGGAGATGGTTCCCGTTTTCCCTGTAGCTTCTTACGGCTTCCAGATCAAAGCATTGAACATCAAAAAGTGCCTTGAAAAGTCCCTCCTCCATCATATTGACAAGATATCCCGTGATGCCTCCTGAGGCGAAGGAGCCGACTATACCCTTCTCCTTCATGTATGTTTCAAGCTCTTTTGCAACGGCCAAAGATATTCCCCCGGCTCCTGTTTGGAAGGACATTCCGTCCTTTACCAACCCGGAGGCTTTAAGCACATTCATTGTGTCCTTTGCAATTTTAAGGCCTATTGGGTCCTTAGTTATCTTCGTAGTACCCGAAACTATCCCTTTCGGATCTCCGATGGAGTCAACTGTTACAACGTAATCTACCAGGTCCTGATGAATTTCAATCGGGTAATTCGGATTTGGAGCTAATTCATCAGTAACAGCAACAACTATATCTGCGTACTCCGCATCGGCTATGGCATATCCTAATGCTCCGCAGGCGGATTTACCGTTGACTCCGTTTATATTCCCCATTTTGTCCGAAGAAGGAGCTGCAATAAATGCCACGTCTATATGAAGATCCCCTTCTTTGATAGCCCTGGGTCTTCCCCCATGACTCATCATAACGGCTGGTTTTTTTAGCTTTCCGTGGGATACTGCATCAGCCACAGGTCCTGACATGTAGTTTGTTACAATTCCCGTTACTGTTCCCTCCTCCATTAATTCCACAAGCATTGACTGTGACGGAAAAATGGATGATGGTGCTATTGTAATATCCTTAAGTCCCAACCTTCTTACTTCTTCCATAACCATTGTCAGAACTCTGTCTCCGTTTCTTAAATGATGGTGGAAGGACAAGGTCATTCCGTCTTTTAAATCAAGGTCACTCAATAGCTCTTTTAGACCGGCTTTGACTTTATTATCTCCAGGAATGCTCATTTTGCCTTTACGGGAGATGATATCCTTAAGCCTTCCCTTATTGTTTATTCCGGAGTACTTTTCTACAGCTCCGTAATTTTCTATATATCCAGGTATTTCTTTAATCATTGCCATCCTCCCGGATCAAGCCCAATATTCTTGCTTTTTCAATCATGTCGGTTGCCCTTGATATAACCGGAGCATCTATCATTTTTCCGTCCAGGCTGAATACTCCCTTGTTTTCCTTTTCTGCAATTTTTACAGCTTCCATGACTCTTAATGCATATCTGACTTCTTTTTCCGAGGGTGAAAATACGTCATGTATCGCATCCAGATGTCTTGGATTAATGGAGGCTTTGGCAGTAAATCCGATGGACTTCGCGTATTCCGTATCCTTGATCAAACCTTCCATGTCATCAGAATCCGTGAAAGGAGTATCAATACAGGTTATTTTCTTGGCCTTGCAGGCTGATACAACCCTTGCCCTGGCATACCTTATTTCATTTCCTTCCTTTGTTCTCGTTACTCCCAGATCCAAGGAGAGATCCTCTCCTCCCAGGAGAACTCCGTCAATTTTATCCGATAAACCGGTAATCTCAAATACTTCCTCCAGACCCATTGCTGTTTCTATAAGAGGCAGTATAGAGGCATTAATTCCAGCATTTTCCAATTCCTTAATTGTTTCCTTCATTGATTCCAAGGTAGCCTTTGGTATCAGATACCCATCCACAGGCAGTTCTTTCAGGATTTGAATATCCTCCGTAAAAAACGGTGTATCAATGGGATTGACCCTTACCAGAACCTCAATTGCCGAGTAATCAAGGGATTTAAGCGCTTCAGCCAAAAGATCTCTTGCAGCATCCTTTTCAGAAATTGCCACGGCATCCTCCAGGTCGAAGATTATGGAATCTGCTCCTAAAATATCCGCACTTTGTACCATTCCCGGATTATTTGAGGGAACGAATTGAAAGCTTCTTCTTAATCCCTTCATTATCCTATACTCCTTGTAACGGCACTTTTTACCCTTGCCCTTACGCAGTAGTCAAGAGCACCCTTATCCGTTGCATTTATCTTGCACCCCTCTACACCAAGTTCATCCAGGGTTTCATTGATCACTCTGAGTATTGCCGAACCGTAGGTGGCTTTAACAGGGGATTCAAGGTGGATTTCCCTTACTTCTGCAGGAAAAAGCATTATAAGTATGTCATTGGATTCTAAAGATCCTGCCTTTGCAGGTTTATCTATCCTCATTCTCTTCACTCCATTTTAAATATTCTGCCTGACCGAGCTTATAAAGGTCATTTCCCTTGGAGTCGGTTAAAACCGTAACCGGCAGATCCTCCACATAAAGCTTTCTGACAGCCTCAGTGCCCAGCTCCTCATAGGCAATTACCTCAGTTTTCTTAACTGACTTACCGATTGTTGCTCCGAGTCCGCCTATGGCCCCGAAGTAAACCGCCTTGTTTTTAATTATGGAGTCCTCTACTTCCTTGTTTCTGACTCCCTTTCCGATCATACCTTTAAGTCCCTTCTCTAAAAGGATTGGGGTGAACTTGTCCATTCTGGAGCTTGTAGTAGGCCCTGCAGATCCGAAGATCTCCCCGGGCTTTTCAGGCGTAGGTCCCACATAGTAGATAATCTGGTCTTTGAGATCAAATGGGATTTCTTCGCCCTTCTCAATGGCATCAACAATTTTTTTATGTGCTGAATCCCTGGCTGTGTATATAACTCCTGTTATAAGAACTATATCTCCTGCCTTCAAACCTGCAATTACTTCCTCGGTCAAGGGAGTGGTTATTCTTTTTTCCATTTTATCTTCCCCCTACAGTATGACTTCTTTATGTCTTGTGGCATGGCAATTGATGTTGACAGCTACCGGCAATCCTGCAATGTGTGTCGGATAGTATTCTATTGCAACTCCGATGGCAGTGGTTTTTCCGCCGTAGCCCTGTGGTCCTATTCCCAGTTTATTTATCTTTTCCAACAGCTCTTTTTCCATGTTTGCATAGAATTCATTTGGATTATGCTCATCCAAGGGTCTCATTAAAGCCCTCTTGGCAATGGCGGCAGCCTTGTCAAAGGTGCCTCCGATACCGACGCCTACAACCAACGGAGGACATGCATTGGGCCCCGCTTCCTTGGCTACTTTAAGTATAAAATCAACTACTCCCTCATAACCGTCGGATGGTTTAAGCATTTTCATCTGGCTCATGTTTTCTGAACCGAAGCCCTTCGGTGCCACGATTATTCTCAAGCTTGAACCGGGAACTATTTTCACGTTTATGACTGCAGGTGTATTATCCTTGGTATTGACCCTGTTCAAAGGATCTGCCACCACTGATTTACGAAGGTATCCTTCTTCGTATCCCCTTCTTATGCCTTCATTTACTGCATCTTCTAT
>DAINSS010000003.1:85040-90679 GCA_036741195.1 Clostridiaceae bacterium
AAGGTCTGCGTTCTTGATTATTCTGCCCAGGGTATCTGAAGCAAGGATCCATTTTTCACTGTTTTTTGCATTGATCAATGCACCTTTGATATCCTCAGGTAAATTATAATTGGCATCTATTACCATGTTTTTAACAGCTTCAGTAATTTGTTCTGCCTTTATTTCTCTCATATTTATTCTCCGTTTAAATTTTATGAATGTGATTATGGTAAAAAGACCTGCTTTTCCAAGTCAGGTCTTTGATGTGTTATTTTCTTCTGCCGGCCAGTGCCAAAACCCTGTTCATTTCATTATTGACTATCATATAGCCTTCGTCCACTCCCATTCCCGGTTTTGCAAGACATTGTGTCGCACCGCAGGCAATAGCTATATTAGTAAGTATCTCTGCGGATCTTCCTGTCTCATTGCAAGTTCCTCCGCAGTAAGAGCCCTTTCCGGTCTTCTTGCAGTATAGAAGCGCTTCTATGGTATTGTTTATTCCGCCAAGGTCAGGAGTCTTAACCTGAAGCATATGGCCTGCATTGTTATCTGCAAAATCAACCACGTCCTCGAAGGTGTTGCACCACTCGTCGGCTACTATTTCCGTATCTGAACCAAGCTCTTTCAAGTTTTCAGTAATTTCTTTCAACGCTTTGATCTGAGCTTCTCTTTCCTCTACATCAACGGGTCCTTCAATTCTCAGGTGAAGCGGCTTTGCAATTTCGCCAAGCTTAGCCACATATTCTGCAACCTTCTTGAAGTCATTATTGAAAGCCAGGCCGATTGTTCCGTAAACATCTATATGAAGAATAGGATTGTACTCTGCCTTCTGCTTTTTGTTTAGGATTCTGTCCCTTAACCAACCGACATACTCAGCAAGGATTTCTCCGTTTTTACCAAGCTTTTCTTCCACGTTGTTGATAAGTCCGTGGGGAAGTACATCCGCACCCTTGATTATCATCTTATCAACATTGTTATATCTGTCATCTCCGGACTGTGTGAATATTGGAATTCTCTTTAATTCAACACCGGTATTGTATTCATCCTTCACTACTTCAGCCATTGTTATCTTTCTTACCTTTGAAACAGCATCCAAAAGTGCCTGGGTTACTCCGTAACGAATTGCAGTATGAAGCTTTTTACCGTTGATGGTCATTCTGTCGAATTCTTCAGCCATTTCTTTAAAGGTTGTAACTTCTCTGCCTCTGAGCTTTGGTGCAATTTCCTTATCTATTACGGGAATGAAATCATCAGCAAGGAATAGAGGATCTCTTCCGCCTGCTCCTGAATACTGAACAGCTGCACAATCTCCGAAGGCCACCTGTCCGTCTTCCAATACGAGCATGACGCTTATGGACTCACCTTTTTGTCTTACGCTTTCAAAGCCCTCTGTTGCTGTCTCTCCTGTATAGAAGAAGCCGTCATGGCCTGCTCCTTTTTTAATGGCCCTCTGGTCATCAAAATAAAATCCTGTGGTTCCCTTTGACAATACTACATCTACGATTTTCATTAATTTTCTCCCAACACTTCAAAGAATTCCGATTCAATGAATTTTTCTGTGATTTATTTATGAGTGGTTTTTATAGGTGATAAAGTTATATTTGAATAGTTTAATTTCTATCTAACTAATTTATTCCGGTCTGTAACCTTTCTTAGTTTCAGGTCTTCCGATCAAGTTTCCTCTTCCGACTGCATAAATATCATCAACAGTCATCTGGAATCCGACCTCACGTTTCTCAAATTTAGCTCTCTCGTTCAGCTTATCCATGTTTATATTTTTAATATCGTCGGTGAAAGGTACGTTTCCGAACATGAGATATCTGATTGCTCCGGAGTTATCTCTTGCAGGCATCATTTTACCCATGTTGTATTTTGAAGGTGCAAACGGAATATCAAGAATTCCCATTTCGAATGCCTTTACCGTTCCGATTGCAAGATCTCCGTGTCCAACCTGGTAAACCGTGTCCACAATACACTGAACCTCTGCTTTGATTAGCTCTATCTCATATTTCAGTTCAAGAGATGTGGGCAGTCTCTGACCCTGTAGAAGATTTAAAACCATCTTTGTATCCTTGATACCGTGGGCATTGGCTTCCTTTGTAGGAATTCCTATAGCTTCATGAGGTGTTTTGACTATTACCTTTGTAGCACCTGACAATGCCGCACTCATGGCACCAAGGGATATCAATCCGAATGCCCTTGATTCGTCAGCCGGGAATCCTCCCATCCATTGATGGAAAACCGTGGTTACATAAACATCGTTGTATCCCGCTTTTTTCAGATACTCTTCGCACTGTTCCTCCAGTGCCCTTATTGCTGCAACGTCCTGAATGACATTACCGCACTGTCCGTAACCTACGGTAATATTTTTTACTCCCTGCTCTGCTGCAAGCAGAGCTTCTATGATTGCAACCGAGTTTGAAGTGGACGGCGGAACCAAGGTTCCTGACAAGGGTCCGAAGGGTTCCCTGTTTATGCTGATTCCGTTCTCTTCGTAAAATCCTACTAATCTGTCGCAATACTGCCAGTCTTTCACTGTCTTCTCCATTGGAACTGATTTTGCATAGGGTATGTTATAGGAAATTCCTCCACCTTCATTTGAAGTCCAGCCGGAAGCATGGATAATCTCTGACAGCAATCTTGCATCGGGAGTACCGTGTCTTGCCTGCAGCGGAAGATTCACTGCTTCATAAACTTCTCTGCAGCCCTTTACTCCGTGGTTTACGGCAGGGAATCCGTTTAATAGGGATCTTCCTGCCTTAAGGCTTTCATTTATTCCCACCTGACACTCTGAATACCAATTCTGTCTTGTATAAGAATCTATGGTTGACGGCAGGAGGTCAGCTCCTCCTTCATTCTGCAGATACTGCAAAAGCTCTATATGCTCGGATATTAATGCAACTCCGGCTCTTGGCTGTGCAAGGGTTATTTTCTTTTCCTTGGCCATACGCAGCTTTTTGGCAAAGTTCTTCTCATCGGGTACTTTTTTAAGGTAATCTATGGCTTCCTTCAGATCCACATCCTTGCCTGTCGGCCAATGTGTCAAAATTTCCTCACGGGTTTCAAAAAACTCTTCTTCAGACCATTTTTTATTAACTAGATTTCTCATTGAACTTCTCCCTATTCCCCCGTCTCCAGGATGTATTTCTTCATCATTCTTACTGCCATATCAGGTTCTTCCTCGGCTAACAACCCCATGGCGGATAAAATATACTGCTTGTCAATTACAAATTTAGGATTCTTCGGTTTTAACGAATTTATGTCTTCCTCTTTCCAGCAACCGGCTTTCAAGATCTCCCCCGGATTTTTGGAGTGTACTAAAACTCCTCCGGTACCTATGACATACTTAACTTCCATAAGATCTTTGCCCATCTGGCTGAACATCATTCCCATGGGTGAGTAAGTAGCCTCTATCACCCCTGCATGCCTTGTCATTGAGTGGTCTGTGGCAACCTTCGCCATTGCCTCATCAAAATCAATTTCATCTGCAGTTATCGGTATCATCATGATATTCTCCGATCTTCTCTTACATTCTTCTTCTATGTTCTGATCCTTGTTATTAAGGTATCTTTTTATCTCCCTTGTGGAGGATGCTTCAAAAAGACTAACAGCCGAATACCTCATTCCAAGATCTCCTTCAACCGTCCTTTTCGAGAATGGTTCTTCAAGGCCTCTGAAGGTGACTCCTGTCTTTGTAGGTTCTCCGTCACAAAGTGAATGCACATCCGTTGTGGCACCGCCGATGTCTACAACTACCAGGTCTCCTGCGCCGTCTTCCTTGTCTGAGCCTGTTGATAAAATTTCAGCAGCTTTCAGTACCGACTGGGGAGTGGGCATTAAAATGCCGCTTATGAGGTCCATGGCGTCTCCCATGCCTTTTGCTTCTATAATTCTCGACATGAAGACTTTTCTTATTTCTTCCCTTGCAGGATCCACTTCCAAGACGTTCAGCCTTGGCATTACATTATCGCAGACATAGTATTCCATGCCGCTTTCATTGAATACTTTCCTAATCTCATCCCTGGCGCTTTTGTTACCTGCCACAATGACAGGCTTTCTAATATCTGAGGCAGCAAGCATTTTTGCATTAAAGATTATGGTATCCTTGTTACCGCCGTCTGTGCCTCCTGCCAGGAGGATGATATCGGGTTTGATTTCATTAATTTCGTTTATTTCATCAGAGGATAGGTTGAAACTGAAGGTTTTTATGACCCTTGCCCCGGCTCCTAATGCAGCTCTTTTGGCTGCTTCAGCCGTCAGATCCGGTACAAGCCCTATTGCCACCATCTTTAGCCCTCCCGCTGCGGAAGAACAGGCAAGCTTCTTCACAAAAGTAGCCTGCCTGCCTATCTTTTCATAAATTCCTTCCATGGCTTCCAAGTATCCATCCATGATTCCGGAATCTACTGTTGTAATGGCTTTAGAGGTAGCTGCAATTTCTTCCTTCTCTATATCAACTGCGGTCAGCTTTGTGTAGGTACTGCCGAAATCTATGAGAAGATAATATTTCATTCTAAGCTCCCATTCCATTGGGCATATCCATTTTAAGGTCTTCCCTTAAATCTTCTATGTCCTGTTCTACAGGTGTTCCCGGCTTATATACCCTGTCAAAGCCCATTTCCTTGAATCTTCTTTCTACATCCGACCATTCCTGTTTACCCACAACAATATTGCCGCCAACATAGAGAAGGATGCCTTCAAGTCCTGCTTCGTTGCACTTGTCTCTCATTCCTCTGCAGTCCATTTCTCCGTGGCCGTACAGTGAGGATACAATTATGGCATCTGCTGCAGTTTCTATTGCAGCGTTGATGAAATCCTCCTGGGATGATAAAACACCTACGTTTATTACTTCAAATCCTGCCTGTGTGAAGGAATACTCAAGTATTTTATTTCCGACTGCGTGACAGTCAGCTCCTATAACACCTATGACAAGCTTCTTTTTTTCCATCTAAAAATTCCTCCGGGTCAGCCCCTGTTTTATTTCAAATTTTATTTATTATTTCTATTTGTTTAAGTATGGTACAGTCCATTGTTCTTACAGAATATTGAGTTCCAAGAGTTTTGTTTTCAATGATTTTAACGATCCTTCATCAAGGTTGTAGATGAAGCTTTGAACTCTTTCATCGGGAACCAGCTCAACAACATCACGTTTTCTGCCCGGGGATACAAGAACTATGTCCTTGCCCTCCACAACCTTTTTAAGCTCTTCCTTATCCTGCGTCGTGGTATAGGATATATCCAGATCCGAAAGTCCTGCTTCGTTTATTGCAAGCTTTACCTTCTCCGAAAACTCTGAGGATATGGATACAAATGCAATCCTCGTTTCAATCGGATACCTGGCTAGCTTTACTATGGTAGACAAATCGGGATTGATTGCAACTCCTAAAACCTCTTTTCCAAAGGCCTTTGTATACTCCATGACCTCAGGTACATGGTTGAAGGTTGAAACTATGACATCCGCATTATAAAGCTTAAGCTTGGTTTCATTGTCCATTTCAATAAGATCCGGAATCGTAAGCGGTTCACACTCAAGGTTGGTTCCAAGCCGAAGCTGGTTTGAAAAGTACCTGGCCTGCTCCACATTGCATTCTACATAGACTGCTTTTGAAAGTCTTTTTGAATCTACTCTTTCCTCTACTCTTTGTTCCACCATTTTTATA
>DAINSS010000003.1:90689-105899 GCA_036741195.1 Clostridiaceae bacterium
GTTTTTGGGTTCAACTCCTGCTTCAATTGCTTCATCAAGTCCAAGATCGATAAATCTTATTATTCTTTCCCTGAACTCACCAGAAGCCATTAAAGTGGACTCTTCTGCCACAAAGGTTCCTTTTCCCTGTTTGGATATCAGGATACCTTCCTTTTCAAGTTCCTTGTATGCCGAAGATATCGTATTTCTGCTGACTGTAAGCTGATCCGACAGCTCTCTTTCCGTTGGCATTTTATATCCGGAACTTAATTCACCTGATTTCACCTTGTTCAGAATCAGGTTTTTTACCTGCCTGTATAAGGGGACACCACTTTCTCTGTTTAAATTGTATTCCATATAGACATCTCCGTTCACCCTAATTATACATGGAGCATATGCAATTGCAATGGAAATTTTGAGTCCATTAAGTGCCATTCTCCGATTGTAACCGTTTATTTTCATTTTTCTTTGAGTCCATTAAGTGCCAATGTATGCATTGGTGAATAAGTTGTCACTTTGAATTTCATTTCTGCAAGTTTTAATTCATTTTTACCCGTTAAAACCTCGAATTTTTGAAGTATTCGTTTTCTTATAATTCATTTTCAAAAGCACTTTTAAAAAACATAATTTGCTAATTAATTTTTTGACAATTTCATAAATTTAAAAAAAGAAGCCTCGGGAACAACTATTGGTCCCATAAGCTTCTTTTAAAAATTAAACTAAACAACTATATTCTTTATTACACTTTCGGCTATATTGGTGGAATGGTCTCCGATTCTCTCAAGATTCGACAACAGATCGAGGTACAAGATACCGGACTGTGCAGTACATTTTCCCCTGTTCAGCCTCATGATATGGGTATCCCTGTACTCCTTCTCCATTTCATTTATCTTTTTCTCTATGTCCACAATGGATGAAGCCATGTTTTTATCGGAGTTCCTGTATGAATCAAAGGCAACATTCAGGGATTCCAGAACATAGGAGTAAATAGCTTTGATCTCAGTTTCAGCTTCCTCACTTATGTTGATATCCTTGAGTATCCTTGCCTCTGCAAGTTCGGTAATATTTTCCGCAAGATCCCCTATTTTTTCTATATCGGCAATCATATGGTGTGTAGCTGCAAGTTTACCCTGATCCTTTTCGGACAGTTCCGTTGCAGACAGCTTGACAAGAAAGCTGGTTATCTGAACCTCCAGGTAGTTGATGAACTCTTCGTTGCTGTTTATCTTGTCTACTACCGAATCATCCATGTTAATGAAGAATTCAACGGCCAGCTTTACATTTTCTTTTGCATATTCAGCCATTCTGAGAGTTTGCTGCACCATCTGCTGCTCTGCAAAGCTTGGAGAATTTATAATTCTCTTATCCAGTAAAGTGGATTCAGTCAATTCGATTTCCTTCTTCTTCTCAGGTATTAATTTACCCGACAGCCATATCATCTGCTCGGTAAACGGGAAGATTAATATTGCGGTAGAAATGTTAAAGAACATATGCGTTACTGCCATTCTAATCTCCAGGTTATCCGGAGTAAACCTCGAAATTAACCCCACTGCAAATGCAGCCAGGGGCAGGAAAATCAAAGTACCTGTTACATTGAAAATCAAATGGAGCAAAGCCGCTCTTTTGGAATCTCTTTTTGTACCCAGTGATGAAATAAGAGCAGTTGAAACCGTACCTATATTTGCTCCTAAAATTACAGGGAATACAGTGGACAAAGTCAGCCCTGCAGGCGCTGCTATGGAAATCAATACCGCCATGGTGGCAGAGGATGACTGGAACATGACGGTTGCCACAATTCCTACCAACAGTCCTATAACGGGATTAATGCCGATTGCATTGAACAGCATTTTCATTCCTGCACTGTCCTTAAACACGAACATGGCTGAAGACATATTCCTCAAGCCTATGAAAATAATGCCCAATCCCAATAAAGCATAGGCCAAATCCCTGTTGGACTTCTTCCTGCTGAAAATATAAAGTATGACTCCGATTATAAGGAAAATCGGAACCAATGAATATGGATTTAAAATAATAATCGGGAGCTTTATCGTTGTCCCTATGTTTGCTCCGATAATAATTCCAAGGGCTTGAATTAGGTTTATGGCACCTGAATTCACCATTCCAATAGTCATTATTACAGTAGCGCTGGAAAATTGCAGAATCATTGTCAACACAAGACCGAACAATATTGAACTGATCTTGTTTTTAGTGACCTTCAGCATAATGTCTCTGACCCTGCTCCTTGCCACCGACTCCAAACCTTCTCCGAGAAGCTTTACGCCGAATAAAAACAAGGCAACCGAACCGAAAAACTGCAGTGTTGAATCTATCAAGCGAACACCTCCTCATGAATAAAATTCAAATTTAATTATAGTACACCATAAAATATATGTAAACTTAAGGTAAACTCAAAACCCTGTTCCGTATTACTTCATGATACTGTCAATTGAGTGTATAATTATTTAAGTACGAAAAAGACAACATGGGTAAATCCCATATTACTATACCAACCAAGGAATATGACATATGAATAATCAAATCAATAACCAAAACCATTTAAAGATCAGACTTAAGTCTGCCCTTCATAAAAACAGAAATATCATTTTTGTTTTTTTCCTGTTCACAGCCTTAGTTACTGCTTTTATTTCACTGACCGAGGATGTATTGGAAAAAGATACCCTTGCCTGGGACAGGGAAGTGCTCCTCTTCATCAACAAAGGCTCTACCCCGTTTTTAAACAAGTTGATGCCCATAATAACAAATTTTGGCGGAGCAATCGGAGTAACATTAATAACGGTGATATTTCTCGCAGTTTTTTTAAAAAGAAAGGATACCTCCAGATTCATCTTGATTCTCTCCTCCGTAGGTGGAGCAACAATCCTGAATATAATTCTGAAGGTTATATTTAAAAGGCAAAGGCCTCAGCTTTGGGAATTGTTGGTGCATGAACCCACATTTTCATTTCCCTCCGGCCACGCCATGGCTAGTGCAGCCCTGGCTTTTTCGCTTATTATTGCACTAAGACACGTTAAATACAAAAAGACCGCAAGAGCCATTCTTATTATTTACATGCTTACAATAGGTTTTTCGAGGATGTATCTGGGAGTCCATTATCCCACGGATATCATTGGCGGTTGGATTGTTTCGCTGGCCTGGACCCTTATTGTAATGTTTATTTTAAATGAAAGATTGAACGAGGACTACATACTTTAGACAGGAGATATAAATGAAATATATTAAGGAATTCACAATAATAGTAATAATCAGCTTCCTGGGCGAAATGCTGAACAGACTTCTTCCATTTCCGATACCGGGATCCATATACGGGTTGTTCATCATGCTCCTGCTTCTGGTATCAGGCATACTGAAGGTATCCGATGTCAGGGACACGTCAGGTTTTCTTATTGAAATTATGCCAATAATGTTCATCCCGCCGGCAGTGGGACTTATAACTTCCTGGACTTTGATCCAGCCTATTTGGATCAAGCTCCTTGTTTTCACTCTGCTTTCAACAATCGGAACCTTGGCAGCTTCCGGATTGGTGACAGACTTTATTATTAAAAGGGGGAAGAAATAAATGGAAATGCTGACCTCTACAAATTTCTTCGGTATCGGCCTGACTTTAGTGGCATACATGATCGGTCTTTTCATCAGGAAGAAAGCAAACTCCTCCATTTTAAACCCACTTCTTATTTCGAATGTTCTTGTCATTGTTGTACTTCTTGCAACCAAGACTGAGTATTCAACCTATATGATGGGAGGTCAATATTTAACTTACTTACTGACACCGGCAACGGTATGTCTAGCAGTTCCCTTATATGAAAAGCTCAACGTGCTAAAATCCAATCTGAAAGCAATAATGATCGGAACACTGGCGGGTGTAATAACAATGCTTACAATGGCACTTGTGTTTTCAATCCTCTTCGGATTCTCACACAATGAATATGTATCAATTTTAGGCAAGTCCATAACCTCACCCATCGGCATCGGATTATCCGAGGAGCTTGGCGGTAATCCTGCAGTAACAGTAGCTTTAATTGTTATTACAGGTATATTCGGAAATATGATTGCCGAACCCATGGTCAAGCTACTTAACCTTAAAAGTCCCGTTGCCAAGGGTATTGCCATCGGCACCTCCTCCCATGTCATCGGAACCACCAAAGCCCTTGAAATGGGTGAGATCGAAGGTGCAATGAGCAGCCTTGCAATAACAATTGCAGGACTCATGACAGTAATCGCAGCTTCCTTCTATGCAGGAATCTATTAATTCAGAACACAATAATATACCGGCAGACATAAATCAAAGACATATTGAAAGTAACACCCCTTGAAACCGCATAGTTTCAAAGGGTGTTACTTTTTTAAATCCTGTTTTGTTGCATACGAAATATTCTATACATATAAATATGGAAGGTATCAGTAGGAATGAATTTCCTTACCTGTTTTCTTCTTCATCCAGTCTTGAGTTTATTTTGTCCTGTTTTGCTTTATTCATTGAAGCAAATAGTGTCATGACAACAAAGGTTCCAAGAAAAGCCGATATGAAGGTCACTGCTAGGATTCCGAGGAAATACTTCATGTCCCCGCCTTGATAACGGCTTCCGTACTGCAGATAGTTCTGAACTCCTATTACAACCGTCACAGTTAGGGCAGTAACCAAGCTGTTTAAAAGTGGGATATATTTTGCCTTTTTTCCATTCCCATAAATTGAGTGCCCTGAGGCTATGTTTCTGAATACCACATAGAATGACATCAGTACGAAACTCCCTATTTCAACTGCATAACTTACCGGTGGTGTTTTGAACACGAACTGTTTTACAAGGGTTGCCACCAAAAGTATAAACATCAGGATTGCAAATGCATCACTGCTTATCTTTCTTCTTTCATTTATTTCTCTTTCATCTGTTATGTTGTTGGTTCTCATGTTTATTCCTCCCAGAAAAGATCATTCAAAGTTTTATTAAGTGCTTTACATATTGCAATACATAGATTGAGGCTTGGATTGTAGTCTCCGGCTTCGATTAAGCCAATGGTTTGTCTTGTGACCCCTACTTTCTTTGCCAGTTCGTCCTGCTTCATATCCATTTCCATCCGCGCGATTTTAAGTTTTAGATTTTTCATATCCAGTCTCCTTTATATTGCAATTGTATTTTATATATTACTTAATGTCAACTATATATTGCATTTATTTTTAAAATTTTTTAAGTTTTCTCAGACCTTTAGATTGTAGAAATAAAAAAAACCCCTGCAACTGCAAGGGTTTTGATCTGAAAATATTATCTTTTTGAGAACTGAGGTGACTTACGGGCTTTCTTGAATCCGTATTTCTTTCTTTCCTTCATTCTGGAATCTCTTGTCAAGAATCCTGCTCTCTTTAATTCAGGTTTCAATTCTTCTTCGAACTTAACAAGGGCTCTTGCGATACCATGTCTTATAGCACCTGCCTGGCCTGTTGTTCCGCCGCCGTGAACGTTAACTAAAACGTCAAATGCTGCCTTCTTTCCTGTTAGTTCAAGAGGCTGATTAACTATCAGTCTGGTTGTTTCAAGCGGGAAATAGTTCTCGAATTCTCTTTTGTTGATTGTAACTTTACCTTCACCGGCTACAAGTCTTACTCTTGCGACAGACTTCTTTCTTCTACCGGTGGCATGATACTGAACTTTTGCCATTAATGTAATCCTCCCTGATTAGTACTTCAGCTCGAGAACCTCTGGGTTCTGCGCCTGATGTGGATGTTCCGGTCCTCTGTAAACTTTGAGCTTAGTTGCCATTTGTCTTCCAAGGGGTCCGTTAGGAAGCATTCTTCTTACTGCCTCATGGAATGCAAATTCGGGTTTCTTCTCGAGTACCACTTTGTAAGGAGTTTCCTTAAGTCCGCCCGGATAAAGTGAGTGATGTCTCATCATCTTCTGGTCGAGTTTCTTACCGGTTAAAAGTACCTTTTCTGCATTTATAATTATTACGAAATCACCTGTATCTACATTTGGTGTGAATTCAGGCTTATTTTTTCCTCTAAGTATTGATGCAACCTGGCTAGCCACTCTACCAAGAGGCTTTCCGGCAGCATCGACTACATACCATTTCTTTTCAACTTCTCCAGCTTTCGCTAAATATGATTTCATCTTATTACCTCCTGATTTATTGTTACACTTAAAAAATAGGATTCGGGGCTAATGAATCCTTCTTTTTCATCTGATGAACATTAACATTTTAATACACTAATCCGGGCGTGTCAATACACCTGAAAATATATTTTCATTGATATCTTCAACTGTAACGCATCATTCGGATCAAGTGTTCATGCCGGTTTAGACTAAATTATTGTCATGGGCACAAGTGGTATCATACCATAAATTTCATATGCTGTCATAAATAAATTTCTTTTTTCAAAAATAATTAAGCCCCGGTAAACAATATATTTGCCGGGGCTGTCAGGAGGATTATTAATAAATTATGCTTTTATCCTTAACTCAATATGGAGATTTCCTATTGCTTCTTGTAGCCTTCCCACACCGGGAACTGAGCTCCCTTATAAACTTTTATCATAAGGTCTCCGATTTCCTGAGTCTGGTATTCTTTCACTATTCTCTTTAATACTTCCTTGTCCTTGTCTGCTTCTCTTGCAGCTATTAGGTTGAAGTATGGCTTTGAGTCATCTGTTACAGGCTCTAAGAATATTGCATCGTCTGCCGGTGAGAATCCTGCATCAACTGCAAGGTCAGTATTGATTATTGCAGCTCCGACATCCTGCAGTGATCTTGCAGTCTGTGCAGCGTCAAGTTCTACTATTTTAAGTTCCAGCTTGTTCTCAACAATGTCTTCCTGAGTCGGGGCAAGGTTCTTTGGATCCTTAAGCTTTATCAATCCTGCAGCTTCCAATACCTTTAAAGCACGTCCCAGGTTTGTAGGGTCATCAGGAATTGCAATGTTGTCCCCTTTTTGAATTTCAGCCGGAGTCTTGTACTTACTTGAGTAAAGACCTATGGGTGATAAGAAAGTGTCTCCGATTGCAACTAACTTTGTGCCCTTCTTTTCATTGAAGTTGTCAAAGAATATGTGATGCTGGAATGAATTAAGATCCAAATCACCGGAGTTTAAGGCTTCATTAGGAGTGTTGTAGTCAGTGAACTCCACCAGCTCAATGTCAATGTTCTCCTTGGCAAGATTCTCTTTTATCTTGTCCCAAAGCTCATGCTTTGCACCTATTACTCCTACTTTAACCACTGTGGGCTTAGCAGCTGCTGTAGTTCCGGCTGCAGTTGTTCCTCCGGCTGTGGTCCCTCCTGCAGTTGTAGTTGTTCCTGTACTTGCACAGGCTCCCAATAATAATGATGATGATAATAATATTGTTGCTAATAAATTCTTTTTCATTTTTGATCTCCTTTGATCCTATAATTAATTTATTGTTGTACTAATAATTTCAGTTGTATTCAACCTTTTATCTCTTTTATTTTTGTTCCTTTAATTTTAATGATAATGTCCTTCCTCTGATGCCGAGCATCACATTCGGCCGAGGGTGAAGGTATATGGATACTTTAAATCCTCCTTCAAGGTGATACCTGTTGTTATCAATGTATTGACCTCCTCTCCAGGAAAGTTCCCACCATCTGTACAATAAATACGATTACCAGAATCAATGCGGTTGAAACCAATGTTACATCCGCCTGATACCTGTTATGTCCCACTGAGATGGCAAGTTTTCCCAATCCGCCTGCTCCTACTGCTCCGGCCATTGCTGTCAATCCTATCACAGAAATTATTGTAAGTGTGGATACTCTTATCAATGCTGTTTTAGATTCCGGCAGCCAAACTTTTCTTATTATTTCAAGTGGGCTTAGCCCCATTGACCTGGCAGCTTCTATAACTCCGGGGCTTACCGTCGCCATTGCCGATTCAACCTGCCTTGCAAAGAAAGGGGCAGTACCGAATATCAAAGGTACCAGTGCTGCTTTGTTTCCTATTATTGTTCCCACCAACGCCCTTGTTACATTCGATATCAGGGCAAGCATTATAATAAAAGGTATAGATCTTCCTATATTGACAACCTTGTCTAAAAAGCCGTAAAAAGGCTTGTTTTGAAGAAGCCCTCCCTCCCTTGTCAGGATAAGGAGTATTCCCAGAATTAGTCCTAAAATTCCCGCAATCAATGCTGTCCAGAAGGTCATGTATATTGTGGCAATACTTTCTGTAACAAATTGATTCTTTATTCTTATAGCATTTGAAAAGTCCATTACACTCCCTCCTTCAGGCTGATTCTTTTTACTTTTACTTCGTCTGCTTCCATTATTCTGATTGCTTCATCTATCTTTTGTTTTTCCCCGTCAAAGGCCACCAGAAGGTTTCCAAAGGGTGTCTGATTTAAAAATTCCACATTCCCTGACAGGATATTTGTTGTTATTCCATGATTCTTTTGTAAGGATGCTATGAATGGTTCCCTGAACCTGTCACCTACGAAAGTTAAAATGTATATTTCGTCACCTGTAAGGTTAAAGGATTTTTGGTTCTCCAATACCTTTTCCACATCCTCATCCATATTGGTTGCCGTTCTTACAAATTTCTCCGTTATTGCATTTTTGGGATTCGAGAAAATCTGGACTATGGACCCTTCTTCAACTATCATTCCGTTATCCATGACAAAAACTCTTGTACAAAGCTCTTTGACTACCTGCATTTCGTGTGTGATTACTACCAGGGTAAGGTTGAGCTTTTTATTCAATTCGTTTAAAAGTTTCAGTATGGATTTTGTAGTTTCCGGATCCAGGGCAGAGGTTGCTTCATCGCAAAGAAGAATCTCCGGGTCGTTTGCCAATGCCCTTGCAATTGCTACCCTTTGCTTCTGACCGCCTGACAATTGTGACGGATAGGAGTGGATCTTGCCTGAAATACCGACCAGGGACAGAAGCTCTTCAACTTTTTTATCAATTTCTGCTTTTGGCAGATTACCGAGTGCAAGGGCTATGTTATCCCTTACTGTCCTGGAATTCATAAGATTGAAATGCTGGAATATCATCCCTATCTTTTTTCTTTCAATCCTGAGCTCTGACTCACTCATTGCCGTAAGCTCTTTACCACCCACAATGACTTGACCGCTTGTGGGTTTTGTAAGCAGATTGATGGTACGCACCAGTGTGCTTTTTCCTGCTCCTGAATAGCCTACAATACCTACTACTTCACCTTTTTCAATTCTTAATGATGCGTGTTTTACTGCATGCAGCTCGGATTTACCTCCGCCGAAGGTAACTGCCACATCCCTTAATTCAATCATTTCAATCCTCCAAATAAAAAATCCTCCCGTGCCCAAATTGAGCCGGAAGGACGAAATCTCGTGTTACCACCTTGCCATCGGGATAAAGTCACCTTAATCCCCTCTGCGGGTACAATCATACCCTGATGCTGTATCGTGCATTCACGTTTCCTGCTCGGTGTTTTACATCTCACAGAAAATCAGCTCCGCGGCCATATTCACAGGTTGCTTGTTCGCTGCTCTCACCATATACAGCTTCTCTTTAGAAAAACATTCCTGTTACTCACCGTTTCATTGCCATAAATATTATTTTAAAAATAAAAAAAGCTCTCATCCTCAACTAAGGACGAAAACTGCCGTTTACGTGTTACCACCTTTTTTCGCTTAAACCTCACGGTTTAAACCTTAAGAAGTACTGACATACTCCCATGCTGTAACGTGCATTCACGTAGAAGTTTAATAATTCGACTTCTCCCTTACACAGGCCATGTTCATCAGCTGCCATGCCGTCCCTTTTCACCAAACCGGGATTCTCTTTGGACATACATTTCCAATTACTCTTCTGCTCAACAGGTTTCTTGTTTACATAAATATACACGACAGAGCGAAGTTGTGTCAACCTCAGGAAAACTATTACACATAAAAAAGTCCCGAATTTTATCAAAATCCTGGGACTTTCATCAAATATACGCTGTTTTCCGACATTAATATTTATTCTTTTCACTTAATATATAGTCTCTTGCATTTTTAAACTCACCTGAAGTCAAGGCAAATATTCTGGATTCATGGAGTGGTTTGCTTGTTTTAGCCAATTCCAAAAGGTTATCCAGATTAAACCTGTTCTGGTTTATAAGCTGCCACATGAACAGGGATTTTAATGCTCTAACGGGACATCCGTATACACAGGCGGTGCACATGGTACATTTATCCTTAAATACGGGTCTGCCCTCAACCATTTCAATATTTCCCTCAGGACACTGTCTTGCACATTTTCCGCAGCTAATACAGGTATCTGACACCATCATCATCTTACCGAATCTGAAGGTATTCGCCTGCTCAACCTTACCGACCAGTGAAAGTGATTTTGATATAGGATTAACCTGATATCTGAACTCCACATCTGACGTAAGATCCTCAGCTATTTTCTTTAGCTTTAACGGTAATACCTTTAAAAGCTCAACTGCAAGAACCTCTCTTTGGTTGTAAATAATATTGGAAGGAGTTATCAAATGGCTTTGATAAGTAACCTTAAAGCCCTTCTTATGCAGAATCCTGTCTGCCTCGGATACTGCTCCCAGGTTTGTTATCATATCGCCTCCGGCTGATGTACATATAATTGAAGCGTTCTTGTTTATTCCACTGCTAATTCTGCCGATATGTTCAATTACACTTCTCGGTGCGTTTGCCCCGTATATCGGATACATGAGAATCAGTCTGTCAAATTCCTCATCACTGTAGAGCTTTCCTGCAAAAATCCTTTCAGTTATGACAGATACCCCATATTCATCTTTTAAAATATTTTCCAGGGTCTCTGCAGCATATTTAGTGCAGCCGGTGCCGGAATAGTATAGGATTTTATATTTCATAATGAAACCTCCCGGTTATCATGGTCTTTCTTTCTGCAAATTGGATGAACATTTAAATTCTTTGTCATGGCTAATTTTTTACCGCTGCTTTGAGTCCTTCTCCCTTGCTTTGAAGTTTACTTCCAATGAAGTGAATCAGAAGAATAAGCAGATTATACATCATAAATACGATTAAGTCATAAACCCGGTGATCAAGGCTTCCAAAAAAGTCCGGTAAAACCGGTGAAAATGTGAAATAGCTGTAGTTTCCTTTTACCAGTGGATTAAGCCAATTAACAAATACATTGAACACATTTGTAAATACCAAGGTGGAAATGAGCCCCGATTTTGTAAATTGGTAATCCTCCACTGCCAAAAACCAAGTCACAGACCAAACCATGAACAAATGACCGATAAAGTACGTGAAATTGGTGAAATGCGGAAATTCGAAGGCATATATCACAGGAACAATGGATGCCAAAACTCCGCCGAACAAGCCCCAGTATACACTGATTGACTCTACTTTGTATTTGCCTGTTGCAAGTGCAATAAGTATCGATATTATTGCAGTTCTGCATATATAAAGCGGCAGTCCGTCGCCTCAGGTGAAGGTGCCGGCCAAAAAATACCAGGCATACTGCGATATTTGTTCAATAAGCAATATTGCAAATATCAGCTTTTTAAACTTTCTGCCATCCTCGGTTTTCAAGTATTTCTTATTTAATACAATCAGCAGGATACCTAAAATCATTATACCCAAAATTAAAAAATGGATGGGTGTAAAAAGTTTAAATACATATCCGTCAAATTGTCCTCTAAAAAAATATTTCAGTTCATTCATACCTATGTCCTTAAATAATAAGCCCTGCCAACAATAATTCCAACGACTTATTTTTATCTTTATGTTTATTAATTTAATGCTTTTGTCTTATTATTTAAAGCACCATCTGAATATACCCAATGAATATTAAGATTTTATTAGAAATCAGTTTAAAATAATTCCCCCATACAAGGAACATGCAGCTAAAAGCTGCATGTAAATTTTTAATATTCAACTTTTTCCAGTATCAGACCCTTTGCAGGCACTACCCTTCCGGCTTTTTTTCTGTCCCCGGTTTTAAGGGCGGTTACTATATCCGTCTTGTCTTTAGTACAGTTTCCCACCTCAATCAAGGTGCCCATAATGATTCTGACCATGTTATATAGAAAGCCGTTTCCCTTTACGGTCATGACAGTATCTTCTTTTTCTTTAGTCAGCTCCAACTCATATATGGTCCTTACTGTGTCTGTGACAGCTGACCCCGTGGATCTGAAGGCTTTGAAATCATGGGTACCGATGAAAAGCTTGGCTGCATCGGTCATTTTTTCAAAATCGGGATTGGTTTTTTCCGTATGTCTGTGTCTGCCGCCCAGGGGTAAATCCATATCTCCCGTAGTAAATCTATAGGAATAAGTTTTACTCTTTGCATCCTTTCTTGAGTTGAAACCCATTGGGACTTCCTCTGAGTATTTGATCCTTATGTCCTTGGGCAGAACATTATTTAATGGATGCATGATTCTGTCAGGCGGGATTGTAGTGTGTGTTTTAAAGTTCAAAACATAGTTTCTGGCATGTACTCCTGCATCGGTCCTGGAGCATCCGGTTACTCTTATATCTTCTCCGGTGACAGTCTTTATGGCACCCTCCATGACATCCTGCACAGTCCTTTGATCTTTTTGGGCTTGGGACCCTTTAAAATCAGTACCGTCATATTCAATAACGAGCCTTATATTTACTCTGGCTTTGGTTTCATCGTTTTTCATCCGGTTGACCTGACCCGATTAAGGCAGACTGAATCTTTTAAGTCCGACAATAATAATCAATGCGAAGAATACTATAAATACCGCAAAGGCAACAAAATCAAGTTTTGTATACTTCAGCTCCTTCATTCTTGTTCTTCCCTCTCCGCCTCTGTAGCATCTGGCTTCCATTGCCATGGCTAAATCCTCGGCTCTTCTGAAGGAGGATATGAACAGCGGAACCAAAAGCGGAACAAGACTTTGAGCTTTTTTGATTATGTTCTTGGAATCAAAGTCAGCTCCCCTGGCTTTTTGAGCCTTCATTATCTTCTCGGTTTCATCCATCAGGGTAGGTATGAATCTTAATGCAATACTCATCATCATTGCCAATTCATGGGCAGGAACTCCGATTACCGCAAAGGGCTTTAGAAGCCTCTCAATACCGTCAGTCAATTCAATGGGTGACGTGGTCAATGTAAGGAGTGAGGTACCCATAATAAGGAAGATAAGCCTTAGAGTCATGAATATGGCCAGCATAATTCCTTCCTTATATATCTTGATTATCCAGAACTGGACAAGGGGTTCCCCTTGACCCGAGGTTATGAAAAGATTCAGGATTGCCGTGAAGGTCACAAGCATGATTACCGGTTTTAACCCCTTATATAAATATGCAAGCTTAAGCTTGGACAAGTATATTACCAGGAGAATGAAGAGGAACACTATGGCGTAGCCCGTAAAGTTCTTCACAAAGAACAAAGCGGCTATAAATGCCAGGGCAAGAATAATCTTGGTTCTTGGATCCAGCTTATGTACACATGATTCACCCGGTATATACTGGCCTATGGTTATATTTCTAGCCATTTAGTCCACCTCCCCCAAATATTCTTTCTATTTCGGCGGCGGCTTCCTCAACCTTTATGACATCCTCTCTCACAGGGAAGCCTGCTTCCTTCAGGGACCTCATAAGATAGGTCACCTGAGGTGATGCCAATCCCATTTTTTCAATATTTTCAATGTCACTGAAAATATTCCTGGGTGTATCCATTTTAATGAATTTTGATTTACTCATAACTATGACCAAGTCTGCAATGTCAGCAACATCCTCCATGGAGTGGGACACTAATATGGTGGTCATTTTGTAGTCATGGTGCAGCTTTTTAATTTGTTTCAATATTTCGGTTCTGCCCTTTGGATCAAGTCCTGCCGTCGGTTCATCAAGAATCAGAACCTCAGGTTCCATGGCAACTACACCTGCGATGGCTACTCTTCTTTTCTGGCCTCCGGATAATTCAAAGGGGGATTTATCCTTATCCCTTTCAAAGTTCATACCCACAAGCTCTATTGCTCTTCTGACCCTTCTGTCCACCTCTTCAGGTGTAAGCCCCAGGTTCTTCGGACCAAAGGCAACATCCTTTTCAATGGTTTCTTCGAAAAGCTGATATTCAGGGTACTGGAAAACAAGTCCCACCCTTTTTCTTACCTCGGTTAAATTGACACCTTCAGCAGTGATATCAAGATCTCCGATAAATACCTTGCCTGAAGTAGGCATGATAAGTCCGTTGAAATGCTGAATCAGTGTAGACTTACCTGAGCCGGTGTGCCCTATAATTGCAACAAACTTACCCTCGGGGATTTCCATTGTGATATCATCCAGAGCTTTCGTTGCAAATGGTGTGCCGGGGCTGTATTCATATGTTAAATGCTCTGTTTTAATTGACATAGTCTCTCCACCAGTTCCTCATTCGTCAGTATATGAGTGTCCACATCAAGTCCGGCTTTCTTTAAAAGATACGCCACTTCAGTGACTTGAGGGACATCAAGTCCGATGCCCTTCACCTTTTCAACATCAGAAAAAACATTTACGGGAGTATCGTCTGAAACGATTTTTCCCTCTTCAATGATGACAATTCTGTCAGCATGTACAGCTTCCTCCATGTAGTGGGTTATATGAACCACAGTTATTCCGAACTCTTTGTTAAGCTCCATAACCGTATCCATGACCTCACGTCTGCCTGAAGGATCCAGCATGGCAGTAGGTTCATCAAATATAATGCATTGTGGTCTCATTGCCAGGATTCCGGCAATGGCAACCCTTTGTTTTTGTCCTCCCGATAAAAGATGGGGAGCGTGTTTTCTGTACTCATACATGCCAACTTCTTTAAGGGCATTATCCACTCTTTTTCTTATTTCAACCGAAGGGATTCCAAGGTTTTCACAGCCAAAGGCAACATCTTCCTCTACTATGGTTGCAACCATCTGGTTGTCGGGATTCTGGAATACCATTCCTGCCCTTGATCTTACATCCCAGGTGTTATTTGGATCTGTGGCATCAATTCCATCCACATAAATCTTGCCTGCAGTAGGCAGAAGCAAGGCATTCATATGCTTTGCCAAAGTGGATTTGCCGGAGCCGTTATGCCCTAAAATGCATATGAACTGCCCCTTCGGAATCTCCAGGGTTATATCTTCTAAGGAGTATTTTATAATTTCATTCTTTTTTTCATCTGTAGGGTTCTCTTCGTAGTCTTGATAGTAATGATAAAGATGATTGGTTTCAATCATTTTTTCCATATCATCCACCTCCTCTAATTAAATAGGAATACCTGAGCCGGTTACACAAGTCAGGTATCTTAGAGCGTGCTT
>DAINSS010000003.1:105909-122077 GCA_036741195.1 Clostridiaceae bacterium
TCTTATCTGTTTTTATATCACTCATTATTATATTGCAATTGCTAAAGCTTAACAATAACTGTACTGTTGCTATTCCGTGAATTCAGTTCAAAATACAGTACAGATTATCCAAAGTGTTGCTTTTTAACATGAATTACTCTGAATTACATCAATATTTCATTGAAATTTTACTCAATAACCTTAATTATTGTTGCTTTTTTATAGGTATTATTCCAACAAACTTTAATGAGGTTTAAAGAGAGAGGGACTACACTGGTATTAAGAAATTAATTCACAGATTATCTTGGATTAAAGAAAGGCAGATAGAAACATGAAAAATAAAATTAACTATTTCTTTATATCGGCAGTTTTGGTTTCCTTGGGAATAATGCTCTACGGGTATTACAACAGAGGTTCTTTAATGTATGATTCCGGCAGTACAAACTTTTTATACTGGCTGGGTTTTGGGGTAGTCCCGTTGTTTTGGACAAGCCTTGGGGTGTTACTATCCCAGCTAATTGTTTTAACCAGAGTGGAATCTCCCAAGAAAAGCAATATGACTAAAACCTTGTTCTTCATCGGTTTCCTGTTCATTATTGTAATTGCCACCATGGTTGCGGTGAATTTTAACTTAAAAGGAGTAACCGTTCCGTTTATGGTTAACACACTATCATTTATAATAAAAAACCCGGCTGTATTTTTAGTTGCCGGATTATTCATGGGAACAGTTATAGATTAATTTTCTTTAACCTGTTTTGCTTAAGAGATCCTAATAATAAAAATTGCCCCCGGAAGTTTCTTCCGGGGGTTATATTTTTTCTGCCTACATTTATATCTTTCTATATATCTTAGTAGATTCCCATTGATGCCAGGATAATAGCCGGAATTGTGGCGATTATAAGCAATACAAGTGAAGTAACCATGATATCGATGTAGGAATCCTTATGGGTCATTCCAGTGTTGTTAAGAAGTGTCAATACCGCTCCGTTATGTGGAAGTGTATCAAGACCGCCTGATGACAAGGAAGCGATTCTGTGGAATGCCTGTGGGTCGATACCTGTTGATTTTGCAAGCTCCATGTACTTTGCACCAAGTGCTTCAAGAGCTATACCCATACCGCCTGATGCTGATCCTGTAGCACCTGCAAGTAGGTTAACTGCAACTGACAGGGAGATTAGCGGGTTACCCGGGATTGCTAAAAGCATGTCTGTAAGCATTGCGAATCCTGGAACCGCTTTAACAACTGTTCCGAATCCAACTGCTGCTGAAGTGTTCAATATAGCACCGATGGAACCCTGTGAGCCCTTACCGATGGAATTGATGAAGCCTGATCTCTTGCTCCAGTTAAGTAACATAACAAATACGATACCAACTAAAAGTGCAAGGATTATGTTCTTAGGGTCTGCATTTGCAAGTCCGATGAACGGAGGCAGGAAGTTAAGAACTATAATAACCAAAAGCAAAGGAAGTATTGCTACAAAAGGATTTGGAAGATGCTTTTCATCAACAACTGCTGCTGCATGTGCTGCATCCGGCTGTGTGAAGAATTCACCCTGTGATTCTAGCTTTCTCTTTCTCCATTCAAGATAGAAGATACCACCGAAGAACAGGATCAAGGTTGCAACGATACCCATTACAGGAGCTGCAGTCGGGCTTGTTCCGAAGTACTTCATAGGGATCAAGTTCTGAATCTGAGGAGTTCCGGGAACTGCTGTCATAGTGAATGTGAAAGCACCAAGGGCAATTGTTCCTGGGATAAGCTTTCTTGAAATATTTGCTGATTCAAATATAGCAAGTGCCAACGGATATATAGCGAAAACAACAACGAACAGTGAAACACCACCGAAGGTAAGAACTGCACAACCAAGTGTGATGGCTGCTATAGCACTCTTAGGTCCAAGTGATCTTGTTAGTGCGATTGCTATGGATAAAGAGACCATCGCCAAGAGAGACAAGAACTTCTATAAGCAGCTCAGAATGCTTAAGGGCGAGAAATAAAACTGAATAAATCAATTCATCATTAAGCAAAACAGCTCCTGTGACTTACAATTTGTATTTCACAGGAGCTGTTCACATTCAAGCACACCTAAATATAGTGATATGCCTACTTTCAATTAGCTAAAGCTCAGTATGAGTAGATATTGATTAAGTATAGTGTTTTAATAGAATATTAAGTATTCCTTTAAAATTAAAAAGCTCGATGACTTGAGATTGAATTTAATCCTAAGTCATCGAGCCTCTTTCATATACAATGATTTTTGCATTAATTTTCATAAAGCATTTAGATATAAATTGACAATAATTAAAGGTATAAGTGACTGACACCTATACCTTGACTCTCCATTATTCTTCTTCAACCACAGGGGTTTCGGAATTTATACCCTTTGTTCTGATACTGTTGACTGTCTTCATGCAAGCTTCCTTTGTGGTATACATCTCACTGACTGCAAGATCTCTTCCGTTGGACGCTACCAGCTTCCAGAAATACTGACCATTTTTGGACTTTTTAACCTTGAATTTCAAACACATCACCTCATCTTCATTTTTTTGTTAATGATACTTCGATTACAGCAGTAAGAGACGAAGTGTTATATATTCTTAGAAAATTCGCATACAATTATCGGTTTTCCCTTTGTTTTAAAACTAAGGGTTTCATCCGCAGCTTCCTCAATTACGAGTAGGTTTCCGACGCATACTTCAAGTTCGTTTAACTCTGATTCGTCAGAAATTATTTTTACACTGTAGTCACTTTCTGAATAAACACACATTGTACTTCCGTTGATTGGATTGTACCCCCCTGCACTCTCTATGACCTGCAGATTTGATTTATACTTTTCTGAAGCTATGAAATTAAAATCAATGCAATCCAAGCTGTTCCATGAATATGTGGACCAAGATCCGTTGAAAACATCAACCCTGTATGGTTCCAGAGATGCTTCATGCTCTCCTTCATGTTTGAGCTTCAAGGTCCCTTTCAATGGGAGTATAAATCTTTTGAATCCGGTAAAATCACTGAAGCTTGATTCTGTTGAAGTAAATGAAGCTGAGGATATTCTGAAATCAAATTCTCTTTTTTTGAAATCCGCTCCTTCAGGAGAGATGTAGAACTCTGTAGTTGTACCGCCCGTCCATTCAGATCTTTTAAAGCTGTCACTTTTAATTATTCTTGCAATCATCCTTTTCTCCAGTTACGTTACTACTTTAAAATTCCGTTTACAACCCAATTAGGATATTCAGCAAAAGACAGGAATATTTCGCTGGCAGGTACTCCTGATGCTTCACTTGCGGCCTTTACTAGCTTATCTGCAAATTCCGACTTCGCTTCCATGGGTGATTCTTTGTACAGGAATACCTGAATCATCATGCAAGGATCACCTTTACCTCTGAAGTACATATCCGCCTCATCCTCTATTTTGAGCATAAGTCTTTCTTCAACCTTGTTAGGTAAAATTACAATGAGCTCCCCTGTCTTCTTGAATAATTTACTCTTCGCTTCCTTTTCCATGTTGTTATTTGTACTGAAATTAATAAACGGCATACTCTTTCCTCCTAATTCAATGAATCATCTTACTCTAATTATATATCATTATCAGAGCTCCAATTCATGAATGATTTTTTCTCTAATTTCACTGGTTTTAATGGCATCGAGATTCGCTTCATTGATATTCAATACCCATAATTCCTTACCTTTTCTGAGTAACAGTAAGTTACTATTTTCCAGATAAAGTGCATTGTCACTTTTCCATTCACCAGGGTTTAATTCTTCAATCCGGTATTCTGAATTAAACTGTTTTTTGAAAGCTTTATCTTCATCAATTATTGAATTCTCTAAAATCTTTGATACATTCTCATTTAAAGAATTGAAGTATTTAGCATTAAAAAAAATAACTGCCTGAAAAAAGCAGTTATTCTAAAGTTTTGCACTTAGTATATCCAATGTTCGGATTAATACCGATATGGCTGGTTGTAGTATTATCTTCTAAGCAGCTCCGAGTATTCCCTTAAGGTAAGGATTTCTTTGAAGTTAATAACTTCTAGAATTACTGTTAGTTCCTCATTTGGAATATTTGTATCGTAATGAACTGTAATACCTGAAATATTTACTGCTTCGAGCCCTTCGGTATATTTGGGCTCTGCTATGCTTACCAACGGCAAGCTGCTCGCAACCGGAGTCTGACCTCAGGCTGTGCTTATGAAGTATCTTCTGTAGACTATATAAAGTACGCTGCCCCTTGCCTTGATATATTTTTCAGCCTTTGTATCTATATTAATTGTCACTGTGATCATCCTTTCAATGATAATGATTATCCCTACTTTGATTATACTATAGTTTTTATGCAAAACTTCAATGTAGCAGTTTAACCAAAAATCATACCTTGGATATGCGACAACAATAAACTATCGGCTTATGTCCCCAGGATTGGTCCTTTATCAGCTTTTCATCCTTTTATAAAACTGATAAAACTGGACAGAGAATAAAATAAATACTGCCAGATATATTACAAACAATGCTTCGAACACTACTACCATCGCCTTGCTAATCTGGTTGTCAAAACGGCTTTGAAGCAGTATTTGTGGTATGACGCCGACGAAGAACAGTATCAAAAGCGGTACCATACGGGCTACAAATATTTTTTTGACCATTTCAAGCTTAGATTCATCATCACAGAATATTTCGTCCTCTTTTTCACTGTAATCAGATGCCTTCTTTCTAAAGTAGCTGTATCCCATATAGTTTTGCAGGTATTCCCATCCGCAGTCATTGAACATTTCTATGTATCCGCTGTTTTTATCAAAACTGTCGGGATTGTAATCCAAACGGTATATGACGTCTGCAGGCTCTGACTTGGTAAAATGATAAGAGCCATATCCCTTTACCTTTTCAAATTCCCATCCTTTTTTATGTTGCTCCCTTAGATAATCCTCTTCCTTTTCCCAATTCATAATTGAGAAAAACTTGAGTTCTGTTTTTTTATCTTTCATAATAGCTACGCTTCCTTCATACTTTGATATAGTCGCTCAATCCGCTTCATTTCCAAATCCAAAACTTCAATTCCCAATTCAGTGGCTATATAAATTTTTCGTTTTTCTTCTTCCCTTAAAAACTCTATTAGCCCGTCCTTTTCCATTTTTGACAGGGTTCCGTAAAGAGTTCCGGGACCGAGTATTATTTCCCCGTTGGTCAATTTTTCCGTTTTCTTCACAATACTGTACCCGTGTGCTTCTTCCCTTAAACAAAGCAGTATATAAAATCCTGTCTCCGTCATTGGGGCATATATTTTTCTGATCCTGTTGTCCATTAATCCACCTCACTCTGTATTGCGATGTATCGAGCTTCGATATATAAAATATAACATTACTTATTTTTGCAATCAATAGGTTTGGGAAAATATCTTTTTTGAGGAATTGGTTTTGATTGATTTAGAATGTTTTTTTGAAAATAGTGGATTCTTAATTTTTTGCATAATAAAAAACCGGGTTTCCCCGGTTTTTTAGTGTACCTTATACGAGCTCTAGGATTGCAACCTCTGCACCGTCGCCTCTTCTTGGGCCGACTTTGTAGATTCTTGTGTATCCGCCTTCTCTTTCTGAATACTGCTTTGCTATATTATCGAATAGATCTGTCACTACAGATTCCTCAAGCACATATGAAAGTGCAAGTCTTCTTGAATGAAGGTCACCCTTTTTAGCTAAAGTAATCATCTTTTCTGCTATTGACTGAGTTTCCTTAGCTCTGGTGTATGTAGTTTCGATTCTACCGCTCTTTAAGAAATTTGTTACAAGACTTCTTAACATAGCTCTTCTCTGGTCGGTGGTACGACCAAGTTTTCTCTGTAAAGCCATATTTTAACCTCCTACTCGTCACTCATTTTAAGACCAAGTCCCAGGTCTCTTAGTTTTCTCTCAACCTCTTCCAGTGACTTCTTACCAAGGTTTCTGACTTTCATCATGTCTTCCATGGATTTATTGGAAAGTTCCTGAACTGTGTTGATTCCTGCCCTCTTCAGACAGTTGTAGGATCTGACAGAAAGATCCAGCTCTTCTATGGTCATTTCCATAACCTTTTCTTTCTTGTCTTCCTCTTTTTCTATCATTATCTCCATGTCTGTGCCGTGGTCGGTCAGAGTCATGAAGAGTTTGAAATGTTCTATTAATATCCTTGCAGACAGGCTGATAGCTTCTTCAGTTTTGATTGTTCCGTTTGTCCAGATTTCAAGTGTAAGCTTGTCATAGTCTGTTATCTGTCCAACTCTTGTGTTCTCAACTGTGAAGTTAACCTTCTTTACAGGTGTATAAATGGAATCTATCGGAATTGTTTGAAGTGAATGTTCCTCTGACTTGTTTTTAGCCTGTGAAACATAACCTCTGCCTCTGTTTATTGTTATCTCTATATAGAGCTTTCCGTTATCATCCAAAGTGGCAATATGAAGGTTTTGATTGACAATTTCAACATCGCCGTCGGTTTTAATATCCGCACCTGTTATAACGCCGGGACCTTTTGCATCAATATAAATGGTCTTTGGACCTTCACCCTGCATTTTTATAGCAAGGTTCTTTAAATTAAGTATGATCTCCGTTACGTCTTCTTTTACGCCGGTGATTGCTGTGAATTCATGAAGGACACCGTCAATTTTGACTGCGTTCGGTGCTACTCCTGGAAGTGAGGACAGAAGAATTCTTCTTAGGGCATTACCCAATGTAATACCATAACCTCTCTCCAGGGGTTCAACAACGAATTTACCGTAGGTACCATCCTCATTTGCTTCAACAATCTGGATTTTAGGCTTTTCTATTTCCAGCATAAACTAAACCCTCCTTTTAATTTCGGCAACTTTAGTATACGTGAGGGCAACTGATTTTCACCACGTATGTAATTATCAGCTTATTGCTGACTACATCCTTCTTCTCTTTGGAGGTCTGCATCCATTGTGAGGAAGCGGAGTAACGTCCTTGATTAGAGTTACTTCAAGTCCTGCTGCCTGAAGGGATCTGATAGCTGCTTCTCTTCCTGATCCAGGTCCTTTAACGAAAACTTCAACACTCTTTAAGCCGTGTTCCATAGCTGCCTTTGCTGCAGTTTCTGCTGCAAGCTGTGAAGCGAAAGGAGTTGACTTCTTTGAGCCCTTGAATCCTAAAGCACCTGATGAAGACCATGCAAGAGCATTTCCTGCTGCATCGGTAATTGTAACTATTGAGTTATTGAAAGTGGACTGGATATGAGCCTGTCCGTGAAGAATATTCTTACGTTCTTTTCTTTTTCTTGTCTTTTTGACATTCTTAGCTGCTGCCATATTAATCCTACCTCCTTACTTCTTCTTGTTCGCGATTGTCTTCTTCTTACCTTTTCTGGTTCTCGCGTTTGTCTTTGTTCTCTGTCCTCTTACAGGAAGATTTCTTCTGTGTCTCATTCCCCTGTAGCATCCTATTTCAACAAGTCTCTTGATGTTTAATGCAACTTCTCTTCTTAAGTCACCTTCAACCTTTACGTTCTTGTTTATGTAGTCTCTGACAGCGTTAACTTCTTCTTCTGAAAGATTCTTAACTCTGATATCAGGGTTTACTCCTGTTTCCTTGAGTATCTTTCTTGCGGTTGATATCCCTATTCCGAATATATATGTTAATCCGACCTCTACCCTTTTATCTTTAGGCAGGTCAATTCCGGCTATTCTGGCCATTAATTATTACACCTCCGTATTTGGAAATTATTCTTAACCCTGCTTCTGCTTGTGCTTAGGATTTTCACAGATAACCATGACTTTTCCTTTTCTCTTTATGATCTTGCACTTTTCGCAGATAGGCTTAACTGACGGTCTAACTTTCATCTTATAAACCCTCCTATTATTTACCTCTCCAGGTTATTCTGCCTTTTGTTAGGTCATATGGTGATAATTCCACTGTAACCTTGTCTCCGGGCAGTATCCTGATGTAGTTCATTCTTAATTTTCCTGAAATATGTGCCAATATTACATGCCCTGATTCCAATTTAACCTGGAAGGTGGCATTGGGGAGAGAATCGATAACTTCTCCCTGCATCTCTATGACATCACTTTTTGACATAAGGTAATCATTCCTCCTTGATGTGACATTTTAAAAACTCACTTATCCTGTCATCGGCATTAGTACTAAAATTCTCCAAGGTCATTCTTTCCGACACTTCCGGAATAAGAACCACATGGTTCCTGTTCTTCCTTTTAGGCTCAGACCAGGTTTTCTTGTCTCCGTCCGCTACCAGGATGAAGTATTTGTCTATGATTTTAATAACCACATATTTTCTTCCCTGATCTCTTCCCTTGACTGACATGACTGCTCTTCCCAAAAGCTCTTCCATTGACCTTCATACTCCTGATTACCTTAGTTTAAATTCTTATTGAATTTATAACTAAGCAGCACTTTATGTTAATGCAACAAACTGTTAAATCGTCAAAGTTAACAGTAAAGGACCGTTGTCCGTTATGGCTACAGTATTTTCATAGTGGGCGGATAATTTCCCGTCCTGTGTCTTTACTGTCCATTGGTCCTCAAGAATTTTAACTTTGTATGTTCCCATGTTAACCATGGGCTCTATGGCAAAAACCATGCCTTCAACAAGTTTCGGTCCCATTCCCGGCTTTCCGAAGTTGGGGATGTTCGGCATCTCATGTAAGGATCTGCCTATCCCGTGTCCCACATAATCTCTCACCATACTGTATCCAAAGGATTCAGCGTAGGTTTGGATTGCATGTGAGATATCGGATAACTTACCACCTACCTTGACCATTTCCAAGCCTTGGAAGAAGGATTGTCTAGTTACGTCGATGAGCTTTTGAGCTTCATCAGATACAACACCCACCGGAAAAGTTCTTGCGGCGTCTCCGTGGTACCCGTTTTTGAATGCTCCCATATCCACCGAGATAATATCTCCCTCTTTCAGGATTATTTTCTTCGATGGGATTCCGTGTATGACAACATCATTTACCGATGCGCATATGGAACCAGGGAAGCCACCGTACCCCTTGAAGGACGGTACCGCACCTTGCTTAGTTATAAATTCTTCAGCGATCCTATCAAGTTCATGGGTTGATATTCCGGGTCTGATGCTTTTCTCCATAAGGTTCAAAGCTTCCTCGGTAATTCTACCCGACTCCTTCATAAAATCAATTTCTTTTTTGTTCTTTAATATTATCATCCGTAATCCTTAGAGAATTTCCGTGATATTCTTGAAGATTTCATTGATGGCTTGTGTTCCGTCAACTACTTTTAGGATGCCCTTTTCTTCATAAAACTTGATTAGGGGTGATGTCTGCTCTTCGTAGACATCGAGCCTTTCCTCTACGGTTTCTCTTGCATCGTCTGCTCTTTGGATCAGATTGTTTCCGCAGATATCGCAGATATCCTTCTTAATAGGCGGGTTGTTCTTGATGTGGAATGAAGCACCGCATGATGCACACACTCTTCTGCCGCTCATTCTGTCCAAAATAACTTCCTTCGGAACTTCAATGAGCAGAGCAGTATCAATGGCGGTATGTTCCTTTTCAAGCAAAGCATCAAGGAATTCCGCCTGAACAACTGTCCTGGGGTAGCCATCCAATAAATAACCGTTGCTACAGTCATCATTTTTAAGTCTGTCTTCAATAAGGTCTAAGGTTAGCTGATCCGGGACCAGCTGTCCTGCGTCCATATACCTTTTTGCGGTTTTTCCGAGCTTTGTACCCTCAGATATATTCTTTCTGAATATATCACCTGTAGAAATATGTGGGATCTTATACTTATTGCTTATACTCTGTGCCTGTGTCCCCTTACCGGCACCGGGTGCGCCTAAAAGAACAATTTTCATCGCATACTCCGTTTAATTAATTCAGGAATCCCTTGTAGTGCCTTGTTATAAGCTGGGATTCTAGCTGTCTTATGGTATCTATTGCAACACCGATCACTATGAACAGCACCGTTCCACCGAAGTTCATGTTCTGGAACTGTGGTGATATAGCCTGAATCAACATAGGGAATACGGCAATTACTGCTGCAAATATACCTGCGTAAAAAGCGACTCTGTTGAAAACTCCGTCAAGATACTCTTCAGTAGCTTTTCCGGGTTTGATTCCGTTGACATAGCCACCGGATTTCTGCATGTTCTCAGCCATTTCTTCAGGCTTCATGGTTATCTGCGTGTAGAATATACAGAAGAATATTACAAGTATCGCATAGAATATGATGTATGCGATGTTCTGTCTGTTGAACACGTTAAACCAGACCTGTGAAGTAGCCAAGGATCTGAATATCGCATTGTTGGGGAATATCTGGGCTAAGGTAGCCGGGAATTCTATCATTGACATTGCGAAGATTATGGCTATAACTGCTGATGATGATACAGATATAGGTAAGTGCTGTGTCTGTGCTTTGACTGTCCTTCCGCCTACCATTCTGCCTGAATACTGTACCGGGATTCTTCTTTCCGCCAGGGAGAAGTAAACAACTCCTATGAAAATAAGAAGCAGTATAATAACCAGCAACAGAACCGATATTGGGTCCGCCTGTGCTGCTAAGCCAATGGCTTTAATGGACTGCGGCAGTCTTGAGATTATGTTGATGAATATCAGAGCAGAAACTCCGTTTCCGATACCCTTCAACGTTATCTGGTCGCCCAACCACATAAGGAATGTGGTACCCGCCATAAGTGTTAAAACTATGAGGGTTATAGGCTGCCAGCCTGTCTTTGTAATCGCGCCTGAGTTGTGTACCAAAACATAAGTACCGTAAGCCTGAACGGCTCCGATTACTATGGCAAGGTACCTTGTCCAAGTTTGGATTTTCTTTCTTCCGTCTTCCCCTTCCTTTTGCAGCTGTTCCAATTGCGGGACTGCTACTGTAAGAAGCTGCATTATGATTGAGGAGTTGATGTATGGTATAACTCCCAACGCGAAGATTGAGAATCTACCCAAAGCTCCTCCGGAAATCAGGTCGTAAAGACCCATCAAGTTTCCGGTATTAACCATATTCAGCAGTTTTGATGCATCCACATAGGGGACCGTGATGTGATTTCCTATCCTGAATACCAAGACCACGAATGCCATGAAAAGCATTTTCTTTTTAAGGTCCTTGGTTTTCCAGGCATTGGCGAAAATATCAAACATCCTAGATTACCTCCGCTTTTCCTCCAGCGGCTTCAATTTTTTCTGAAGCAGACTTAGAGAACTTAGATACTTTTACAGTTAATGCCTTCTCAATGGAACCGTTGCCCAGGATTTTAACTCCGTCGAGTCTCTTTGAGATTACTCCTCTTTCAAGTAATAACTCTTCTGTAACTTCTGTACCTGCTTCGAAGATGTTCAGTCTGTCCAGATTGATTGCGTTGTATTTTGTTGCGAAGATATTGGTGAATCCTCTCTTTGGAAGTCTTCTGTAAAGTGGCATCTGTCCACCTTCAAAGCCGGGTCTTACACCGCCTCCGGATCTGGAATTCTGTCCTTTTTCTCCCTTACCTGAGTTTCTTCCCAGTCCTGATCCGGTTCCTCTTCCGACTCTCTTTTCAGAATGTCTTGAACCTTCAGGAGCTTTAAGCTCATGTAATTTCATTGTGCGTACACCTCCTTGGAATTATTATGCTTCTTCTACTTTAAGAAGATATTCTATTTCCTTTACCATCCCTCTGATGGCCACATTGTCTTCTTTTTCAACTGTCTTGCCGATTTTGGTCAGGCCCAGAGCTTTTGCAGTTGCAATGTGTGATTTTTTTCTTCCGATCAAGCTCTTTAGTAATGTTATCTTTAACATACAGTCCTCCTAGCCCTTTACTTCGTCTACGGATTTGCCTCTCAGCTTAGCGATCTGTTCTACCGATCTTAGCTCAGATAAACCGTTCAGAGTTGCCCTCACCATGTTTCTTGGGTTGTTGGAGCCCAGTGACTTAGCCTTAACGTCCTTAAGTCCTGCTAATTCCAATACTGCTCTGGCAGGTCCACCGGCAATTATTCCGGTACCTTCCTTAGCCGGCATTATAAGAACTCTTCCGGTTCCGAATAGCCCGTCTACTTCGTGAGGTACTGTTGTTCCTTCTCTTTCGACTTCGATTATATTCTTCTTAGCATCCTCAATACCTTTTCTTATAGCCTCAGGGATTTCTATGGACTTACCGGTACCAACACCAACATGTCCGTTTTCATCACCTACTACCACAAGGGCACTGAATCTGAAATTACGTCCGCCTTTAACGACCTTTGTTACTCTGCCGATTTTAACGACTTTTTCTTTAAGGTCAAGTGTGCTTGGATCAATTCTCAATTAATAATTACCTCCCTCTAAAAGTCGAGTCCTGCTTCTCTTGCAGCCTCTGCAAGTGCTTGAACCCTGCCGTGGTAGATATATCCGCCTCTGTCGAAGACAACTTTATCAATACCCTTGTCTTTAGCTTTCTTAGCTATTGCCTCGCCAACTTTCTTGGCAGCATCTTGATTCCAGGTGTTTCCTTCAAAACCATTTTCAAGGCTTGAAGCGGATACCAGGGTAACACCGTTTATATCATCTATGATCTGTGCATAGATGTTTTTTTCGCTTCTGTAGACGGAAAGTCTTGGTCTTTCAGAAGTACCTGTGACTTTTCTTCTCACTCTTACGTGACGTCTTACTCTGGAAGCTTTTTTGTCAGCCTTCTTAAACATCTCGTTTCACTCCTTTTTACTTCTTACCGGTCTTTCCTTCTTTACGTCTTATGTGTTCGCCTTCGTACTTAACACCCTTTCCAAGGTATGGTTCAGGCTTTCTCCATGATCTTATGTCGGCAGCCATCTTACCTACTGTCTCCTTGTCGATACCCTTAACGGAAATCTTTGTAGGAGCCGGAGTTTCAAAGGTGATACCTTCTGCTGCCTGAATCTCAACCGGGTGTGAGAAGCCAAGGTTCATGACAAGCTTTTTGCCCTGAACGGATGCTCTGTAACCAACACCGACAAGCTCAAGATTCTTCTGGTAGCCGTTTGTAACGCCTTCAACCATGTTATTTACAAGTGCTCTTGTCAAACCGTGTAATGATCTGTCTTCTTTATCATCGGTACTTCTTGTGAATACCAACTCGTTATCTTTTTCTTCAATCTTTATTCTTTTGCTGAGTGCCTTTGTAAGCTCTCCCTTTGGTCCCTTCACAGTTACGACATTGTCGTCACTGACAGTGAAAGTTACACCCTTAGGAATAGCTATAGGTGCTCTACCTATTCTTGACATAATATATGTTCCTCCTGTCTAGTTGTAACTCTTACCAGATATAGGCGATTACTTCTCCGCCCAGACCTAAGTTTCTGGCTTCCTTATCGGCAACCACACCCTGGGAAGTTGAAATAACTGCTGTTCCAAGTCCGTTTAATACCTTTGGCACTTCACCAGACTTGCAATATACCCTAAGGCCCGGTTTTGATATTCTCTTCAAACCCTTTATAACCTTCTCTTTGTCCTGGCCGTACTTTAAATGGATCTTCATCATAGGAACAACTCCTACCTGATATTCTTCCACATTCTTAACGTAGCCTTCCTGGAGAAGTATATTAACTACCGCTTTCTTCAATTTTGAAGACGGTACTTCTACTGCTTCATGCTTTGCATCGTTTGCGTTTCTGATTCTGGTCAGAAGGTCCGCAATTGGATCTGTCATCATAATTTCGTATGCCTCCTTTACTAAATTCTACCAGCTTGCCTTTTTGACACCAGGTATTTCGCCTTTGTACGCTAGTTCTCTGAAGCATATTCTGCAAACGCCATACTTCTTTAAAACTGAATGAGGTCTTCCACAGATTCTGCATCTTGTGTAAGCTCTTGTAGAGTATTTAGGCTCTCTTTTCCATTTCTCGATCATAGCTTTCTTTGCCAAATCTATTTACCTCCTAATTCTGTACGAAAGGCATTCCAAGGAATCTTAAAAGCTCCCTGGCTTCTTCGTCGGTATTGGCAGTGGTTACGAAAATAATGTCCATACCCCTTACCTTGTCTATTTTGTCATATTCGATTTCTGGGAATATCAAATGCTCTTTAATTCCCAGTGAATAGTTTCCTCTTCCGTCAAATGACTTGTCTGAAACTCCGTGGAAGTCCCTGACTCTTGGAAGAGCGATATTCATAAGCTTATCTGCGAATTCGTACATCTGACCTTTTCTCAAAGTAACCTTTGCGCCGATTGGCATATTTTCTCTTAATTTAAAGTTAGCAACGGACTTTTTAGCTCTTGTTATTACAGGCTTCTGTCCTGCTATTATCTGGAGGTCTGAAACAGCTGATTCCAAAGCCTTAGCATTTTCCTTAGCCTCTCCAACTCCCATGTTCAAAACTATTTTTTCTAGTCTTGGCACTTCCATGATGTTCTTGTAACCGAACTTTTCCATCATGGATTTTACAACTTCATTGTTGTATTTATCTTGCAGTCTTGGCATATTTCATCCTCCTTCCTATAGATCTTTTCCGCATGCCTTACAGTATCTAACCTTGGCACCGTCATCGTTGTACTTATAGCTTGGTCTTACGCCCTTGTTACAGCTTGAACACCAAAGCATTACCTTTGATGAGTGAATTGGAGCTTCTTTCTTTACAATCCCGGAGTTAACATTTGCCTTAGTTGCCTTTTGGTGTTTTGTAATTATGTTTACATCCTTGACTATAACTGTTCCCTTTTTAGGATTTACAGCCAATATTTCACTCTTTGTATCTTTATCGTTGCCTGAAATGACAACTACCTTATCGCTCTTTCTGACGTGCATCTTCATTAAAGCCACCTCTCTTTCTAAAGAACTTCAGGAGCGAGTGATAATATTTTCTGATAATCTTTATCTCTCAATTCCCTTGCTACTGGCCCGAATATACGTGTACCTCTCGGGTTCTTGTCATCTTTAATAATAACAGCTGCATTTTCGTCGAATCTTATGTAAGTTCCGTCTTCTCTTCTAAGACCTTTTACAGATCTTACGATGACAGCCTTAACAACGTCTCCCTTTTTAACAACACCACCGGGTGTTGCACTTTTAACGGAAGCAACTATTATATCTCCTATATTTCCATATCTTCTTCTGGATCCGCCGGATACTCTGATACACATGATTTCTTTTGCGCCTGAGTTATCCGCAACCTTAAGAAGTGTTTGTTGCTGAATCATTTAAAGCCTCCTTCCAAAGACCTACTTGGCCTTTTCTACTATTTCGACCAGTCTCCAGTTCTTATCCTTTGACAAAGGTCTGGTCTCCATTATTAAAACTCTGTCATTTATCTGAGCTTCGTTCTTCTCATCATGTGCCTTGAATTTAGTGGTCTTATTTACGGTCTTTCCGTAAAGCGGATGTCTCACTTTTGTTTCAACGGCTACTACTATGGTCTTTTCCATCTTATCTGAAACAACTCTTCCGATGATGGTTTTTCTAGATTTTCTCTTGTTTTCTTCCATTGGGGTGACCTCCTTTCAAAGTCTATTGCTCTGAAGCTATTTCCTGTTCTCTTATTACGGTCTTAATTTGAGCTATGGATTTTTTAACTTCCCTGATTCTCATAGGATTTTCAAGCTGTCCTGTTGAAAGCTGAAATCTTAAGTTGAAAAGCTCCTTCTTCAAGTCCATGAGTCTTGCTTCCAAGTCTTCTGAACTGTTCTTCTTTATTTCAATAAGCTCTCTGACTTTCATTATTCTTCACCACCCATTTCCTCAAAATCTTTTCTTGTTACGAATTTTGTTGAGATAGGAAGTTTGTGTGAAGCAAGTCTCATAGCTTCTCTGGCTTTATCCTCTTCAACTCCGGCAAGTTCGAATAACACTCTGCCGGGCTTGATAACAGCTACCCAGTATTCTACTGAACCCTTACCGGATCCCATACGTGTTTCAGCTGGTTTCTCAGTGATAGGCTTGTCAGGGAATACCTTGATCCACTGCTTTCCTCCTCTTCTGATGTATCTATTGATTGCAACTCTGGCAGCCTCAATCTGGTTGGATGATAACCATCCGCACTCAGTTGCCTGAAGGCCGTATTCTCCATATGCGATGAAATTGCCTTTGTGGGCTTTTCCTCTCATATTGCCTTTCTGCTGCTTTCTATGCTTTACTCTTTTAGGCATTAACATGTCGAATTCCTCCTTTCCGGACTCTAGTTTTCGGTCTTTTCTTCCTTGTTTTTCTTAACAGGAAGTATTTCACCCTTGTATACCCAGACCTTAACACCGATCTTACCGTAGATCGTATCCGCTTCTGCAAAACCG
>DAINSS010000004.1:0-2324 GCA_036741195.1 Clostridiaceae bacterium
CATCTTTAATTTTCTCTCCATTGGCTAACAAGTTTACTGTAATATTTTCACCTTCGGTGCCAATCCATTTCTTCTCGACAGAAATTTCTGTCGTTTCTAGTTCAGGTTTTGATGGTGGAACATAATCATCTCTGTGAGTTTCACCAGTTACTACAATTTTATTGCCGATAACAGTACCATTTAAATTATGTTTTAAATTGATTGTTGCTCCTATAGCTAAAATACTTCCAGTTACTGCCCCAGTATTCTCTACTGTACCAGTATAGATATTGTCTGATTTTGATGAGTCAAAAATGTTCCAGACAACATTTGCGTTCGACCATTCACTAACTTCAGCAGTACTTACTTTACTTCCATCTGTATAGCTTGCAACTGAGTTAGGGATAGAAAACAGCTCTTTATTCCCCATTTTATCCATATCAACATTAATTATAAGTGTTGATGCCTTATCTTTATTAAATCCCTTAATATGAATAGGATTTGCAAAGCTAAAATCACCGTCTTGAAGATTGTAGACATTATAATCTGAATCTTCAGTTACGATAATCTCTTGATCGTTCATATCGTCATTTTTAATTTCAGTCGCATTATCTTTTAATTTTGCTAAGTTATCTGACGCATTTTTTGCTTGTTGCTTTACTTTATCAAAATCAATAAACTCTGCTGAATCATCTTGCCATAGACTATCTGGACTATTTATTTTATTTGGTTGGTCAACTTTATTTCCATTAATTGACCAAGCGTTCCCATTATCTTCTAGACCTATTGTTGTGTTTTTACCTACAACCAATATTGAATCCTTATGCGCACCTGCACTTATTTTACCGCCACCAGAAATATTTCTTAGATAGCTGACCTCTTTTAGATCTCTAGTTCCAAAGTTACCTTCACTAATAAAGTTATTTGCTAAAATATTACCGTGAATATGGGCCTTTTTATCTACTGTGTCTAGACCCACTAAATGGAATCCACCTGCAATCCCAAATAAACTATCTTTGTAAAATTCTGTTTCCTCATAAGTGTTGTTTCTGTCTACCAATATGACACCATTTTCGTTTCTTATTTGCTCATCACTACCTACAGCATTCGCTTCGATTGAAAAAAACGGCACAAATAGCTGGATAAATAACGAGAACACATTAATTAAGGAAATACTATACTTCCGCTTACAATATAATTTTTTCATTAAATCCCCCCTATGTTTAGTATGTAGTTTTAACTGTAATTTTTGGTCTTTTATCCTGTTTCACTTGAATATCAGAATTAAATATGCTTAGCTACCAATATTTCTCTAAATGACCATACAAAATTCAATATAACGCTCATAGTGTTGGGTGCCAGGACTTTATCGGACAAATAGCTAAGCAACAAATAAATTATGCTCTTCTTGCCATGTTCTAAGATATTCAGCCGGAGCTAAAAACCCTAGATTCTTTTGTACTCGTTCGTAGTTGTAATAGTTCCCAATATATTCAAAACAAGCTTGTCTTGCATCATCGCGGGTTGGAAAATTATTTCAATGAATAATCTCTTTCTTCATGTTGGTAAAGAAACTCTCGCTCCATGCATTATCTCCAGGTTTGCCAACTCTTGAGCAGCTTTGATGCCATCCGAAAGAAGCAATCAGTTTTTGGATCTGTTCGGCTGTATATTGTGAACCCCGATCGCTGTGAAAGATAATGTCTCTTGGAAGATTAAAACGACCTTGAACTGCACAAAGTGCTTGATGGACTAGATCTTATGTCATTCGAGAGTTTTGGCTTACACCCAATACAACGTTACTGAAAACATCTCTAATTTGACAATTTGGAGCATCACAAACGAACTCCCTATGTATATAGGATTTTAAGCCATTGTTAGACTATGTTTGGAGGTGTTTGTTGGCTTATACTTTTTCTTCTCATAATTTTAATCCGGTACTATTGAAAATTATAAATGTCAATTAAAACACTTGTTAATACCAAATTCTCGATTTAAGGAATAAAACTATTTGTCTTAGAAAGAATAGGAGTAGGATTACTTTCTCAAAAGAGATATTAACGGCATGAGCCGTATACGAAAGCATACGTACTGTTATGTGAAAGCAAAGAATAGGGATTAATTACTCATCTTTTAGCAACTCCATTGTTTAAAATTAAATAACAGGATATATTAGTATTAATCTAGTAAGATTATTGGGTTTATAAATTTAAAATAATGAATAATAGAATATATAAATAAATTTGTAATTTAGAATAATGGATTTTAGAGAAGGATAAATGAAAAAAGATTGTTATGAATTGTGGGCGAAAAATAAATATTATGTGCTAAGTAAGTCACATAAA
>DAINSS010000004.1:2344-22724 GCA_036741195.1 Clostridiaceae bacterium
CATCCGAGAATATATAAAAAATGATGATGTAAATTTTGAAGTTCTAAAAGATAAAATAAGTAAAGTTGAACCAATTAAAGATAGCAAAAAGGATTTTGAAAATGCAATTTTACACATTTGGGGATATTTTAAAAAGGACGCTTCAAAAAATGAAAAAAAGGAATTGTTTAGTTTAATAGAAGATTATAAATTAGACAAAACAACCCAAATTGATATAGTAAAATACATAAATATATTACTTGTAAAATATCCAAATGAATATTTAGAAAATTCTAGATTACTTTTAGGGGAAGATAATGAGATTATGGCATGAAAAACTAATAAGTTATTTACCTAAAAATCAACTTTTAGGTCAACATAGAGAATGTTGTGCTCTTAGAGGAAATGGATGGGGCAGAAAACATAAGACTGTAAATTATGTATTCAATTATTCTCCATATTATTTGTATATATATCATTCATTAGTAATGAATGAAATGGAAAAAAGAGGATATAGTCTTTCTGAAGAATGGAAAGATAAAAACTACAGAGGAAAAAACGCTAATAGATATAATGATTTAAAAGAAGTAGTTCCTGATTATCCAATTTATAAAGAGCATAATGAGAAATATATGGACGAATGTATTCAAAATTTGTTAATCAAGGGAATACACTTAGAAATATAAGCGTTGTATAAGTTAATTTTCTCTTAAGGAAAACTGGAAATCATACTAATAACATATCCGGTTTTGTTTAATAAGTATTAACTGGGTATATACAAAATAAATTGTTGTAAAAAAACAACAAAATATTTTAAGAAGAATTTTATGTTAATTTGCGAAATGAGTTTATTTAATAAAATAGGCAAAAATAAATTAAATGAAATGTTAAAAATAAAATGTTTAGATTGGCATTATCTGGTCTCGATACTAGTCACAGATTATTTTTCGTCTACAACAAAAATTGCGTTAATGCCTTATTTACAGACAGATAAAGTAAATATTAATAAAATTCTAAATGATTTAGAAAAAAGAGAACTAATATATAGAGAAGATAAGCCAGAAGATAGGAGAGAAAAGAACTACATCAGGTAAAAAACTTGTAAAATAGGTAGTGCAAATTATGGAAGAATGGGAATATAAATTTTACAAAACTCTAACAAAAGAAGAAATTCAAATATTTAAAAGGTTATCACAAGAGATAGTAAACACTTTATTTAAGGAGATTTAATATGAAAAACACAAAAACGAAATCATGGCTTAACCTTATCGCCTTTTTTTTAACTTTATCTTTTAATGCTTTAGGATCTTTAGGATATATTAATGGGATGAGTCAAAAAGCAATTTCAGATAAGTACCATACACTAATTACACCTGCTCCATTTACTTTTTCAATTTGGGGAATTATTTATTTGTTAGTACTATTAAGCTTAATAATGATGATAGCTAAAGAAAAAGAGACAAAAGTAAAAATTCTAATTAATATTTTTACACCTATTTTCCTATTAAGTTCTATTCTTAATATTTTATGGATTGTGACATTTTCGTATGAAAAAATTGGTATTTCAACAGTCTTAATATTTATGCTTCTGATTTCTTTAACTACAATTAATAAAAAGCTGGTTGAAAATAGAAGAGAAATATCTTTTAATCTTACAAGCATTGCCTTCGGATTATATGCGGGCTGGCTAACCATTGCTACAGTTGTAAATATATCCGCTTTTTTAGTAAGTATTGAATGGAATGGATTAGGAATTTCGCCTGCAATTTGGGCTCCAGTTATACTATTTATTTCAATATGTATAATATTAGGTATCAATATTAAATTGAATAATGCTATTTATCCTTTGCCGATTGCATGGGCATACTTTGGAATATTTAATGAACTTAATAGAGTAGGTAATCAAGCAAACTATGGTCAATATATTAAACCAGTTATTATTTTTGGAATAATTGCTTTATTGATAGCTTCAATAATACAATTCAAAAGAAATGATTTTTGTGTAATAAAAAAGGAGAAAAAGTAATGATAAAAAGATATTTAATAATTTTTGGTGTATTTGTCTCATTGGCAGCCAATGTTATCGTAGGGCTTTTTGCCAACAGATTAGAATCCGGCAGTGTATACAGTTGATGTAAATATCCCCATAGTTTAGACAGGAATGTCAACTAAGGGGATTTGTCATTATAAAATATTTCGATTGTGATTATTCAAAAATGGTCCTATACTGTTTTCTAAGAAATTATCAATAAGGAAGGACCTGCCATGTTCAGTTATATTTGGCCGCTTGTATTAATCATATTTTCTAACGTTCTATATCAAATAAGTGCTAAATCTATCCCATCCGGAATGAATCCTTTTGCAGCACTTACAGTGACTTATTTTGTAAGTGCATTAATGTCATTGCTTCTATATTACTCCATAAACAAGGATGCGAAAATAACTTTAGAGTTAAGTAAGGTCAACTGGGCTACCATTGCATTTGGAATTATACTGGTGGGGTTGGAAGTTGGGTGGATTTATGCCTACAGAGCCGGTTGGCAGGTGAGTACGGCTCAGATAGTCCAAAGTGCGTTCTTGGCAAGTCTTTTGATTTTTGTAGGAGCTTTGCTTTATAAAGAAGCTATAACTCTGAATAAGCTGCTGGGAGTTGCCATTTGTCTTTTAGGTCTGGTTTTGATTAATAAAAAGTAAAATAATAAACCTCATTCAAATAGAGATATTAAACTCAAAAAAATTATTATCTCAGTTTTTAACATTTGACAGAAGTCTGATGCATGAAATGAACAACAGGTAGAGCTCGTCCATTGATAGTTTTAAGATATTAATGTGAAGTAGCTCTTCTATTTTTTTAACCCTATACACAACGGTATGACGATGTATACCAAGTGCTTTCGAAGTAGCGGACACATTCAAGCCAGTGAAAATATAATTTTGAAGGCATTCAAAAAGATCATTTGCGTACTTCGGCTCCTTGGAAAATACTGCTTCAATTCCCGGAAATATGAGTCCGTCTCCTTCAACCTGAATATTAATTATATTCTTCAGATAGGCTTGGAAGTTATTGATGAATGCAGAGTGATCGTCTTTATTTTCTGTGGCCAAAGCAATTTGTGTCTGCATGAATGCTGTGTGTAATTCAAGAAGATTATTGAAGATCATACTGCTTCCGCTTTTTAGTTTATTTTGAATCATCAGATTATGAAGCTGGTTATGGATTTTTTTATTTTGATAGTGCTCAGTATTATGGTCGATTACTACAATCTGTTTTTCGAAATAGAAAACCAAATCCGTTTTTAATGCATAGCTCAGGTTAGGGATAAGTGTACTGATTGAGGTTTCTGATTCTGAGTTTCTTTGGAAAGTCCACATAAAAAAGGGTTCGGTATTAGTATGATTATATCGGCGGATATTGTAATCCAAAACCGAGCTGTCTATATGCTGGTTTCTAAGGAGCTGGATTATAAACCAGGGAGTATTGTGGGAATTGAAGTGAAATTCATTGGTATGACTGATTGCATCTTCGATGTATTTTTGGATAAGGCACACTGTGTCATACTCACCTTGTGTAAAAAGTGCTGTTACATCACTTAATGCCAATATTCCGAAAATTGATTCGCCGCGATACAATACAGCAATCATTCTCCGTATGTTTCTATATTTGTTTTTAGAGCTGAAATAAAAAGGCAGCCTTTCTTTTGCTATTAAATCTGCTAATTCAATCATGCTGTCTGTTTCACGGGGACTATATCCATGTTTAATGGCAAATTCCCAAAGACCCGCTTTTTCAGGGTTTTCCGGAATAGTACCTGATTTAATTAAAAGCGTCTGCTGAGTATCGAATAATGCAATGGGATTTTTAATCATGACAGAGCATTTGTCCAGTATATCTTGTAAGGAAGTGTAATGCAGAATCGTAGAAAGGATGTCATTTTCCCATAACTGATATTTTTCAAAGATTTCCTGTATTTCTTGGAATATAGCTGATGTTTCAGGATTCTCAACTTCTATTACAGTAATTGAAGCAGCTTTATGAAAAATACCAACTTCATGTGAATTGCCTGCCAATACTACATGAATGCCCTCAAAGGAGAATTTTACTACATCTGATGGATTAACAATATAAAGAGTATCCACAGACAATTGGTCACTTTCAGAGGGCAAAAGACGCACTCTCGTCAATTGCTGCATATTATCCATATCAGCTCTGATCACTTTATAAGGAAATGGGAATTTCTCTACAATTTGAAATAGACTCAGCTTCATAGTGCCTCCTAAATATGCATACTTTAATGATGGAGTAATTGTATAATTCTGTTTGTTCTTCAAATAGGGTGCTTAAATACTTTTGCTCGGTCGGGGATAAAAATAAATTAGATTAATGCTTTTTAATTTCTAACTTCCTTGATTTTCTCAAGAAGGTTTCAGGAGCTGATATTGATTAATTGATTTTAATTTTATGTACAATTTTGTACACTCTAATAACCTATTTTTATAATTATATACACGATGAAATGCAAATTCAACTAATCTATAATAAAAATAAGAATATACAAAAATGTATAAAAAGTGAGGGAGAAGAATGAACGGTTTTAGAAATCCAGCTATGGAAGGAGCAAGTCTGTTATTTCAGATGGCACCAGGAATGTTGATTCCTTATGAATATCGCGGTGTAAAACCAGAAATCAGTGCATATCAGACAAGTGCATGGATTGGTACATCTTTAATGATTTCACCTATATTGGATGTTTATGGTCCGGATGTTATTAAGTTTTTCAACTCTGTTTGTACTAACGATTTTACAAATCTGGGAATGACAGGATTAAGACATGCTGTTATTTGTAATGAAAAAGGCCAGATACTGACAGACGGCGTTGCAATTAAAATTGAAGAGGAAAGAATCAGAACGTATTGGCTGAATCCGCCGCTTCAGTATTTAGTTGAGACATCAGGTATGGATGTTAAATGTGAAGACATGACTGGCAAGGAATATTTTATTCAGATTGCAGGGGAAAAGTCGTTAGAAATCCTGGAAGAGGCATTCCAGGCAGATCTACATGATATAGCTTTTGCAAAACACAGATATCAGGATGTTGAAGGGAGACGTGTGAATATCATTCGTCTCGGAATGTCAGGCAATCTTGCTTATGAGATCCATGGAGATATGACTGAGTATGAATTTATTTACGATAAAGTATGGGAAGCAGGACAAAAATTCGGAGCGGAAAAATTAGGTTTGCATGCTTACAATCTGTTTAATCATACTGAGGCAGGATTCGCCAATATCAATGTCCATTACCCATTGCCATGGTTTGAATCAGGAGAAGGACTTGCCAATTGGTTATACCAAAGACCGATGTTGGGATTCTATAATATCAAACGTGAACTGCGCGGAAGTGTGGGAGATGATTTAGAAACCAGATTTATGACACCATTTGATGTGGGCTGGGATTTCTTGGTTAAATTCAATCATGAATTCACAGGTAAAGCAGCATTGGAGAAAATCGCCAAGGAAAGAAAGAGAACCGTAGTAACCCTGGAATGGAATGCAGAAGATATCGGAAAAACTTTTGCTACAAGATTTATGCCCGGTAAAGATGGGTGTGAGGATATTTCGGTTCAGAGTGATTCATTCTGGAATGAGAAACAAAAGAATGAAGGATTTGTTTACCGCGCCGATAAGGTATTTGCAGGTGAAAAAGAAGTAGGAATTACTTCGGGAAGAATCATATCCTACACATATAACAGTATGATTTCACTTGGATTTATTGATCCTGAATTTGCCGAGGAGGGTACGGAGTTGGAAGTCCTTTGGGGAACTCCGGGAACACTACAGATGAAAATAAGAGCAAAGGTAGCCAAATATCCATATAATAGTGATTACATCCGTAATGAAAAAAAGGATGTGGAAGAAATACCGCATTTCAATAAAGTATAATCAAGATTATTTGCTGTAATCAAAAATGAATTTAGTGCTTTTGCACTCAATCAATAAAGTGCCCTTGGTCAAAAATATAGTTGACTAAGAGCCCTTTTTTTCTAAAGATATTTTAAGTATATAGCTTACAAGAACAAGGAAACAGCACAATAAACAAGCAGTAAAGCCATAATTGTATTCGTGGTTTTTGCATACTTTGAGAACAAGAGCTTAAAAACTGAACCGAATACGGACCAGCAAACAGTAAACAGGAAACCAATGAAAGCCAGGAGAAGTGCAAAGCCAAACAATGTAAGCGGCTGACTGCCGTAGTATGGGAGGATATAGGCTTCCATGGATACAATACAGTATATATAAATTTTTGGATTAATAAACTGAAGTATAAGTCCGGAAAAGAAACCGCTCTTTGTTTCCTTTTCCTCTATTCCGGGTGTGCTTTTGTAGGTTTTCCAGGCTAAATACAACATGTAGGCAGCACCGACTATCAGCATCGGGAGTTCAATCATCGGAATAAATGAAGACAATAGGCTGACGAAAAGAGTGCAAAGCAGCATAACTATTGTAAAACCTGTCCAGATACCAAAGTTAAAGGGCATTGCTTTTTTGAATCCCAATCTTCCGGCATTAGACATGGACATTATATTATTAGGACCCGGTGTGGCGGCAGTGATTATTGCATAGGTCAGGAAGTTAAACCAGCTGAACATGGGAGTTCTCCTTTTATTTCCTTATTAATTAAGATAGATTGATTATTGTTCCAAGAAATTATTTGCCCGGATTTAAAATTAGCTTTATAGATTAATTTCGATACTGTTCAAATCCAACTGATGCTGTTTCATATCAACTCTGCCATCTTCTAAAAAAGTAATACCCTCACTTTCAAGAAGCTCTCTTCTTAAGGTTGAATGCACTCCACCTGTAACAGACCCGTCAGCCATTACTACTCTGTGACATGGGATATCAAGGTTGCAGTATCTCATGGCACGTCCTACTTCCCTGGCTGAGCGAATTCTTCCCAGATACCCGGATATCTGCCCGTAGGAGACAACTTTACCAAAGGGTATTTTACCAACTACTTTATATACCTCTTCATAAAAGGGATTGATGTTGATCATCTCCAATATAAGTTTTATTCTTTGATTCCGATGAACATTAGCCATCTTTGCCCAAAATGTATTTCATCTTCAATTAAGTATGGGTTGAAGCCTGTTTTTGAGTCACCGTCCAAATCATAATTTAAGTATTCAGTTATTAAATTTCTATTGTCTTCGGGGGTTTTAGTAAGCTCCAGCCAAGCTTTAAGAGAAACAGATATTATAGTCGAGTTATTCTTAATCTTCTTATATCCGTGACTCATATAAAGATCCATAAATTCCTGTCTGCTTATATTCTTAACATGGGATGGATCCCTGAGTGTTTCAAGTTTATCTTCCATTACCCTGACTTCTTCTTGAGCAGCTTCCATGTCAATGATAACAAGCTGTCCCTTGGTTTTGAGAACTCTGTGCATTTCAGAAAAAGGTATTTTAATATCAGTAAAATGATGAAAAGCCAGTCTTGAAATGACAACATCAAAGGACTCATCCGGATAGGGCAGATTCTCTGCGTTACCAATCTCAAAATACATATTGGAAATATTCAGTTTTCTTGCCTCTTCCTTTCCTATTTCAAGCATGGCAGGGGTTATATCAATGCAGGTAACGCTTCCTACATGAGGAGCAAGCTCTCTTCCTGTGGCACAGGTACCGGCTGCGACCTCAAGAACTTCCGATTTATTATTTAGTTCTATACTTCTCATTGTAAATTCAAGGAAATCCTTTTTGGAAAAGTTCATAGACTTACTTTCAAATCCATCCGCCTGAACAGTGAATGAGTCAATGATCTTATCAATATTATTTGGTTTCACGGCTTTGCTCTCTTAAATACTAGATTTTATTCCTGATGGATTTTAATTGAAGACTTCGAATTTCCTCGGTAAAATCTGAAACCGGACCTTCTACCTCCGTATCTCTGATGACATCCTTAATTGGTAAAGCTCTGACTTTCCCCGGCTTAACCCCGGCTTCCTGTAACCAGCCCGTCAATTGAGCTGAGGAACTGGCATAAACTATCCTGCCTAATCCAACCCAACCATGGGCGGCAGAACACATGGGACAATGTTCACCTGAAGTATAGACTACGGCTTCCTTTCTCTCTTGTTCAGACAAATTTTGCGCAGCCCATCTGGCGATATTGAACTCAGGATGCTGGGTATGGTCGCCGCCGGCTACATGGTTATGATCTTCAAAGAGAATTTTACCTTTTAACACAAGCACGGATCCAAAGGGTTCATCTCCCTTTTCTAAAGCTTCTTTAGCCAATTCAACGCATCTTTTTAAATATGCTTTATCTATTTCAGTAATCACAGCTGACATCCTCCCCGATAAGTTTTTATCTAATTATATCAGCAGTTTGTGAAGAATCATGGAAGAATTAAATGAAATAGGAAGAATCCTTGGTGTAATAGTATAATTGAAGTATTGACAGATACCTGTATTATTTGAAATCTGCAGTCTGGGTTATAAATGTATAAATTGAGAATATAAGAAATTATGTTTGGGTCGGGAGGAGTAAAGAAGCATGAGTAATTCCAAAAAGAAATGGTTTGTCATTGTTTCATTGGGGTTTATAGGACAATTAGCTTGGATGCTGGAAAACATGTATCTCAATGTCTATTTGTATAACGAGCTTGGCGGAACACCCGGAGACATTGCTGCAATGGTGGCACTAAGTGCAATAACAGCTAAGGTTACGACTCTTGTTATGGGTTCTTTGTCTGACAGAATCGGAAACAGGAAAAGCTTTATCGTATTTGGATATCTGACCTGGGGATTATCCGTATTAGGATTTTCTTTAGTGACTATGGATAATGTCAGAAGCTGGTTTCCGATGCTGAATACTGTTTCGACGGCAGTTTTCATTATGATTCTTTGGGATTGCGTAATGACCTTTCTTGGATCAACAGCAAACGATGCCGCATTCAATTCTTGGATTACGGATAACACTGTCGCTTCTGACAGGGGAAGGGTAGAAGCTGTACTTGCTGTATTGCCCTTGATGGCAATGCTTTTAATATTCGGACTTTTGGATCCATTGACCAAGAACGGCAAGTGGGGATTATTCTATACAGCGATCGGTTTTATTGTGTTTGCAGGCGGTCTTGTTGCATTGCTGCTTCTGAAGGATACAGATATCATACAATCGGGTATTTCCTTGAAGGATACCATGGCTTATGGATTTAAAGGATCAACAATAAAGTATAACAAAAAGCTGTATATCACCATGCTGATACTGCTTATTGTGTCGGGTTCAACTCAGATTTGGATGCCATTTTTAATCATTTATATTCAAAAGGGACTTGGAATAGAAAATTATGCACCAATCCTTGGAATTGTCCTGTTAAGTGCGTCTGTAATAAGTGTTCTGGCGGGCAGGTTGATAGATAAACTTGGAAAAATAAAATGGATTCCTATCGGACTTGTTATCCAGATAATCGGACTCTTAGCCATGTTCGTAACTAAAACGACTATTCCTTTGATTTTTGCCGGTATTGTGTTAATGGCCGGAAATATGATACTTATTGCTGTCAGTAACGGACTTATCAGAGATTTTACACCGGATTCAATGGCAGGAAGGTTTCAAGGTGTCAGGATGATATTCGGGGTTATGCTGCCTATGATAATCGGACCTTTTATAGGCTCACTAGTAATATCAAGGGTTAATGAAACCTACACCGAATTGGGGGTTGTTAAACAGGTGCCTGACTCCATGATATTCTTGGTTTCGGCAATTCTGATACTGCTTGTACTTATTCCTTATAATCTTTTAAAGAAGGAGGATAAGCGATGAAACACACTGAATACCCAAGACCCCAGCTCCAAAGGGAGAAGGGAACCTGGCAGATATTAAACGGTGAATGGGACTACAAGGTTATAAAAGGTCACCATTTAGATAGCGATTATAATAAGATCTATGAAGAATTAAAGTTTAAAGATGGAATTATAGAAGTGCCATTCTCAATGGAAACAGAGCTGTCGGGAGTCGGAAAGCAACTCAAACCTGATGAGACGCTGTTGATGATGAAGGTATTTAATAAAAAAGTTAAAGAGAGTGGAAAATACATTCTTCACTTTGGAGCAGTTGATCAGAAATGCAGAATTTGGTTAAACGGATCGGAGCTGGGCTATCATGAAGACGGTTATTTGCCGTTTTCCTTTGATATAACAGCTTCCATAAAACAGTCTGAAAATGAATTGGTAATTGCCATAGTTGATGAAAGTGATCAATCCTATCTGCCTTGGGGCAAACAAAAGCTGGAGAGGGGACAGATTTGGTATACGGCTCAAAGCGGTATATGGCAGACTGTCTGGTTTGAATGTATTCCGGAAGACTATATAGAAAAAGTAAATTTCGTTTATGACGGTACAAGCGGTGTTAATGTTAATTTATCCAAAACCGGAGACAAAAATATTATTTTGACCATATTTGAGCCGACACTGGCAGGTATGTATAACCCGGATTTTCTGTCAGGAACTTATAAACCCATTAAAGTACAGGAAATCATAAACGGATCAAAAGTAGAAATAGATACTGTTAAAAAGTGGTCTCCTGAGGAACCCTGGCTATATCCCGTAAAACTTGAATACGGTGAAGATGTTGTATTTACATATACCGGACTTAGAACCATAGGTATAAAAGAGGACAATTCTTCAATTAAGAAAATGACTCTGAATGAGGATATTTATTTCCAGACGGGAGTTTTGGACCAGGGATATTATAAGGACGGTCTTTATACACCTGCAGATGAAGAAACAGTGATTGATGAATTGAAAATGCTCAAAAGCATGGGCTTTAACATGGTAAGAAAGCATATCAAAATTGAGCCTTACAGATGGTATTTTCATTGTGACAGGCTGGGATTGATTGTATGGCAGGATATGGTAAGCGGAGGCAGTAAATATAATCCGTTGTATATTCAAATTCTTCCCTTCATCGGGATACATTTAAGCGATAATAAATACGGAAGATTTGGAAGAAGTGACAAAAAATCTCGTGTTGCTGCCATAAGACATCAAACTGAGGTCATGAAAAACCTTGAATTCTTCCCTTCAATCGGAATGTGGGTTATTTCAAACGAAGGCTGGGGTCAATTCGATTCAGTCGATCTGGCAATGGCTGCGAAGAAGCAGGATCCTACCAGGGTAGTTGACCATGCAAGTGGTTGGCATGATCAAAAAGGTCCTGATTTTAACAGCCCCCATGTTTACTACAAACCTATAAAGCTAAAATATGACGGAAGACCGATAATACTATCCGAATTCGGTGGATACAGCTACCCTGTTCCCGGTCATACACCGGAAAAACCTTTCGGTTACAGAATGTACAAGGACCGGAAATCATATAACTCAGCAGTTTCGGAGTTATATTTAAAGCAGATTCTGCCGTATAAAAACATACTTTCCGGCATTGTCTATACCCAGCTGAGTGATGTTGAGGATGAGGTAAACGGCCTCGTCACCTTTGACAGACAGGTAGTCAAATGGGATCCTTCTGAACTTAAAGAATTAAATGAAAAACTTAAATAATGAAATTATTTGTATCCAAGGCTTCAGGAAAAATTAAGCTAATTTATTTTTTCTGAAGCTTTTGTGGTTGATTTAATACCATGGATGAGAACTATAATATAAGGATTCCAGGATGTTTTAGAGCTGCATATTTAAGGAAGTGACGTGAATGGTGAACGTATTTTTATTGGGACTGGTTAGTTTTTTCTCGGATATCAGTGCGGAGATGGTATATCCCATAATTCCGCTGTATTTAACAACAGTATTTGGTGCTACTCCTGCTCTTGTGGGAGTTATAGAGGGCATAGCTGAAAGCCTTGCCGGTTTACTAAAGGTATTCAGCGGATATTTCACAGACAAATATAACAAGAAAAAACCAATAGCATTTGTCGGTTATGCCACCGGATTGATATATAAAGTTGCATTGATTATGACGGGATCCTGGGTTGGTATTCTGGCAGCCAGGGTTATCGACAGGGTAGGTAAAGGAATCCGTACTGCACCCCGGGATGTCATGGTAAGTGAAAGTTCCCTAAAAGGCAGTACAGGTCAAGCCTTCGGCATTCACAAAGCTCTTGATATGGCAGGCTCTGCTCTTGGAATATTAATCTCTTTTATTTTACTTAAGCGGATGAAGTCAGGCTTTGATTTCAAGAGGATATTTTTGATATCAATTATCCCGGCTATTCTTGGACTTTTCATGTTCTTTTTCATTAAAGAAAAGCAGGAAGTACATGCAATAAAGGAAAGGGAGCCATTTTGGAAAAACATAGAGAAGCTGGACGGGCAGCTGAAGCTGTACCTTCTTGTTGCTTTTTTATTTACCCTGGGTAATTCGTCAAATGCATTTCTGCTTTTGAGAGCTAAGAGTGTAGGATTCGACGATACTTCAGTAATACTTTTGTACTTCATATATAACCTGACTGCATCACTTTTAGCCATACCAGCCGGAAGAAGATCGGATAAGGTAGGAAGAAAAAGGCTGCTGGTAGCCGGATATATCGTATTCTCCATTGTATATCTTGGATTTGCCTTTGCTGATAAAAAAGGGATTATGATTGGATTGTTCATACTTTACGGCATTTACACTGCAATGATAACAGGAGTTGAAAGAGCATTTATCTCTGAAATTTCTCCTCCTGATGTTAAAGGAACTATGTTGGGGATGCACTCTACATTAGTAGGGATAGCCCTTTTACCGGCAAGCACAATAGCAGGCTTTTTATGGAATACCTTCGGAGCTGCTGTTCCCTTTATATTTGGCTCTGTGATGTCACTGACTGCTGCATTGATACTTTTCTTCTTCATGAAGGATGGAATTGTAAAAACAGCTTGAATTAATCAGGCAGAATAAAACACTAACATTGATTGAATAATAAATTTTAGGATCAGCCTCCCACCCGGAGTCATTAATTGAGATGGGGTGAGAGGCTGATCCTAAACGTTATTCCGGTTTTATTTTTAAAATTACATTTTCGAAGTCAATTCACATATTGGCTGGCCTGGGTTTCATACATTTTATGGTATAAGCCATTATGCTGCACCAGATCAGAATGGGATCCTGTCTCTGTTATTCTGCCTTTATCACAGACTAATATTCTGTGTGCATATCTGGTGCTGGAGAGCCTATGGGAAATAAAGAGAGAGGTTTTACCCTTTGTCAGTGAGAGCATGTATTTGAAAATTTCCTATTCGCTTTTCGGGTCAAGTGCAGCTGTCGGTTCATCCATTATTACAAACTGTCCCCCATGTGCAATGCTTCTTGCAAGAGCAATCTTCTGGGATTGACCTCCTGAGAATAACAAACCATCTTCACTGAATAGTTTTGAAACATAGGCTTCCGACTTCTGAGGCAAAGTTTCAATCCAATCATGTATCTGCATTTTCTCCAGGGAATTATGAATTTTGGATAACTCTTTTTCAGTTAATTTTTCATTTTCTTCCCCGGAAATATTCTCACTGATCATGAAAGGAAACAGTCTGAAATCCTGGAAGGTTACCGATAATAATTCATAATATTCTTTGATGTCGATATTCTGGATATTAATACCGTTAAGAGTAATTATGCCTTCTGTTGGCTTGTAGAATCTTCAGATAAGCTTGATTATAGTACTCTTTCCGGCACCGTTTTTGCCTACAATTGCAATTCTTTCACCCTTGTTAATTGTGAAGGAACAACCCTTTAGTATTTTATGGTCTGAGTTCGGATAGGAGAAAACAACATCTTTAAATTGAAGTGTAAAGTCATCTGAATCAATCTTGACAGTACCCTGAGAATCGGTCTCTGGATTCTCTGTTTTTAAGTACCTTATCGTAGGGTCGAAAAGAAGATCCATTGTGATAATGGAATTTGTCTTTCCCAATATTTGCATGATGTTTTCCTGGAAGCTTCTTGTTGCATTAAGCAATAGGATGAAATTACCCACGGTTAAAGCACCGCCCATATATCTTGTGGCAAGATAAATCAAGGCACCTACTATTTGGATCTGCATTATGATGCTCTTTGTTCCTTCCAATATACCGTTTTTAGTAAAATACTCATGATTTATTGTAAGGATTCTGTCCATTGTAGCTTTTGCTTTCTTCATCATTAGCTTATCGCCGCGGAACAACTTAAAATCCTTTGAATATCTGTAATCTGTGGCTAAATCCAGGAAATATCTGTATACTCTGTGCTCCGGTTGGCTCCTGTTAGCATTATCCTCTTCCAAATATTTCTGTTTATTTAAAATTGGAATCAGAAGAACGGAAGAAATAATTATCCCTAAAGGTATCAGCACACCGAAGGGTATAAGTACGATAAACAGTGAAACAATGGTTATTAAAGAAATTCCCACATGCTCAATTGTTTCACTTAAGGAAGGGAAGTATTCCAGTCCGAACATGGCTTTTTCCAGCTCGTCCTGATTTGTCTTCGTCTCACTTACCTCGATGGGGAGCCTGTTCATCTTCTCGACCAAATCCATTTGCAATTCAAGCCACATTAAAGTTACAGTCCTGTCTATCTGCAGAGTGGTGTAGCTTATAATAACCGTCTTGAACCAATTGCTCAGAACAAGGACAGCTATCATTATTATCAGGACTTCCATCCTTTTGGCAGATAACAGCTCATCCACTATAAGCTTTGGGATTATAACATTAAGCAGGGGTAGCAGTCCGCCGATCAAGGATTGGATTGTAATCAAAAGAAGGAAATTCTTCTTCTTTTTTTGGATCATATTAAGTACTTTAAGAAAGTTTCGCATGTTCCACCTCCCTATAGTGCTTTGCCTGGATCTCAAAGGTTGTATAGTATTCACCCTGTTTAGAAACTAATTCCTTATGAGTGCCTTCTTCAATTATTTCCCCGTATCGAATATATTTAATTCTGTCGCAGAATTGTGTGCTTGCAAGCCTGTGTGAAATAAAAAGGCTCGCTTTATCCTTGGTAAGTTCTGCATAGGATTTGTACAGTTCACCCTCGGCAAGGGCATCCAAAGCTGCCGTAGGTTCATCCAGAATCAGAAGCTTCGAGTCTTTTTTATAAAGAGCGCGGGCCAGGTACAGCTTTTGTAACTGTCCTCCGGATAAATCAATTCCATCATCGTCAAGAATCCTCAGAAGAACCTGTTCATCTGATTTTCCCAAATCCACCAATACTTTATCCATCCCCGACTTTTCATAAACATCATTTAAACCTGAGGATTCTTCATCGGAATAAGTAACATTTTCTTTTATACTGACAGGCAGCACCATGGAAAACTAAGGGATTTCATTGAAAAGGAGGGTGGCAGATGAGAGAACAGGAAATAAACAACAGTCTTAAAAGAGCAATAGACAGTGTACCTTTGAATATGCTTGAAGAGATAGAAAATACTATGATTGTAAAAATGGCTCAGCATGATGAAATAACGGCACAGTTTGCTTCAGTTATCGAAAAACCGAATATGTTGCCATCCCTTATAAACTTTAAACAGTTTGCGATGTTAGCTGTAGTTTTTAGCATAGCAATTTTTACATCCATGTATTACTACCTCAGTCTGAGAATAGTGGGTACAGTTTATATGGATATAAATCCAAGCCTATGAATGGAAGTCAGAGTCAACGGTGATGTAGCAAATATCACTCCTCTCAACGGGTCAGCTGGAAATCTGATAAAGGTCCTGGATTTGCATAAGTTAAACTATGAAAAGGCAGTTTTATGGTTGGTTAATAAAGCAGAAGCCACAGTTAATACTGAAGAAGCTAAAAAAATGATTCTAGTATCAGCAAAAGAAGATGATAACTCAAATAAAATGAAGAACAAGCTGGAGTCGGATCTGATTGATTTAATAAGTACAAAGTCTTATAAAACAGTAGTTTTAATCAGAAATATATCTGAAGGTGAAAAAGGAACCAAGGCTTTAGATTCACTTAAAGAAGCCATAATATCGGGTGAAAAACTCACGAATACAGAAGAAATCAACTCCATGGATTTAGAGAAGCTTGTTGAATATACAAGGACCAACAATATTCAAATCTCTAAATATGCAACTGTTATAGGAAATCTGGAATCGGAAGATAACTAAATTCAAGGTCCTTTAAGGCAAAAGGACATCCATCAGCTGACAAAGGTAAAGATAATAATACCTCAAGTTCCGGTTATAGATGTAGATGACGATGATGATATTTATGATTATGACATTTGTGACGACGATGATGATTTTTATGATGACGACGAGTTCCATGATGACGAGTTTGATGATGATGAGTTTGATGACGACGAATTCGATGATGATTAATTTACTAAAAGATATAAGCCACCCGGAAGGGTGGCTTACTTGTTGTTATTACGAGGTGTCCGTTGAATTGTCAGACCAATTAAGGATTGAACATAAGACACTGTTTATCTTACGTTATAGTATTTTTCACTCCAGGTCTCATCACCGGTGCTTCTATCGAATTTCTTAAATGTACCGGAATCCGCATGGATTTCAAAGGAGTATTTGACTCCCTGATTAAAGGCTTCGCCTTGATAAAGAGGTTCTGAGTCGTCCCAAAGGAAATCGATTTTCTGAACGAAGGTATTGCTTTGTCCGCTTCTTGAGATAACCATATTAGCTGCTTCATTCATACTGATCAGACTTGATAGTGAACCTGCAAAGTCATCCCAGGAGTTATCATTACCCACATCACACTTTGACCAGGAGCCTGTCCTTGCATTAAGTTCGAATACTACCTTATATCCGTCTTTCAGTGCTTCACCTTAATAATGTGGGTTTGTTTCATCATAGGCATATTCAATTTTTTGAATTCGCCTGTTTTAGTATAAATTTCAAAACTGTACTTAACTCCGAGATTAAATGCTTCTCCCTGATAAAGAGGTTCAGAATCATCCCAAAGAAAATCTATCTTCTGGATGAATGTATCAGTTTTTCCGGACTTTACAATAACTTCTGAAGCAGCTTCATCAATTGTAATGTTATTGTTTCTTTTGTCCCGGTCTGGGCAGAAGTGCTTGCTGCCTTTACTTCATTTGCAGAAGCGGAATTTGCAGGCATTGCCGGGGATGCACAGCCGGCTAAAAATGCGGTCAGCATCAAAGTACCGGTGATTTTTCTCATCAGTTCTTTAGTTTTCATGTTTATTCCTCCGTTTTAAGTTAGTCATTATTATCTACATTGACCTAACAAGGTAGAGGTTGAAAAAATGCATGTGAGAATAATTATTATGTGTATGGTTATATTTTGCATAATAATTCAAAATATTATTAAATCAAGGCTGGAAAAATATTGATTTCTAAATTTTAACAGGGGAAAAAGTGTATAATTAATTAGAAAGATTATTCTGTCAATGGGGGATGAATTTAATGAATTACAGAAAATTTGGAAACCTTGGGTGGGAAGTCAGTGAACTTGGGCTTGGAGCAGAACAACTGGATGGAAAGCCATATAAGGTAGTAGAAGAAGTAATACATGAGTGCCTGAACCAAGGTATAAACATAATGGATTTATTTATGCCAGGTAAAGAAATAAGGACAAACATCGGTAAAGCATTGGGAAGCAGAAGGAAGGATATGTACATTCAAGGGCAGATTGGATCCTGCGATTTGAATGAGCAATACGATATAACCAGGGACATGGATATAACCAAAAGATATTTTGATGAATTGCTGTCCTCACTTGGGACAGATTATATCGACTTGGGAATGCTGTTCTTCATCGACACGGATAAGGATTTTAATGATGTCTTCCATTCTAAGATTATAGATTATGCACTTGACCTAAAAAGGCAAGGTGTAATCAGAGCTCTTGGATTCACATCCCATGATCCTATAACTGCGATAAAAGTAGTTGATACAGGCCTTGTTGATGCCATGATGTTCAGTATTAACCTGGCATTTGATATGACTCCGGCAAAGATCAACACTCTGACAAATATGAAATCTTCATTTAAAGAATCTGAGTATACAGGGATTGATAACGTAAGAGCAGAGCTTTACAGCCTGTGCGAGAGAAAAAATATACCAATCACTGTCATGAAAGCATTTGGTGCAGGCAGGCTTTTAAATAAAGATCTGACGCCCTTCCATAAACCGATGACAGTGGCTCAGTGCATGCACTATGCTCTTACAAGACCGGGAGTTAAAAGTGTATTGGCAGGCTACTCAAGCAGACAGGAAGTCATAGATGCAATGAAGTATTTTACAATGACTGATGAGGAGAAAGATTATTCCGAATTCGGCAAAGCATACAACGGTAAATTCAAGGGCAATTGCTTATATTGCAGCCACTGCCTGCCTTGTCCTTCAAACATAGATATTGCAGGAGTTCACAGGCAATTGGATATTGCAAGGTTGGATGTCAAAAACATTCCGGATTATGTCTTGGAAAAATACTCTGACCTTGAGAACCATGGGTCAGATTGCATTAAATGCGGAAGCTGCGAAAAAAAGTGCCCGTTCTCAGTTCCCGTAATGGAGAATATGGACCTGGCAGCAGAGGTTTTTGGAAAGTAAAATAATTTTTATGATTGAATAGAATGGAAGTAATTCTGTGGGGAATTACTTCTTTTCTATTTGAAGCAAATTGAGATTGAGAAAAATAACTATTGAAATAAACAGGTACCTGTTGTATAATAAAAATAGAACAGGTACCTGTTTATAAATTTGAAGGAGTGAAATATTTTGAACAGAGAAGAAGCAATGTTGAATTCAATAGATAGAGTAATGAGATTATTAAGAAGAAGACCACAGGATAAACAGCATCTTGGAAGAGGTGTTTACAGGCTCTTAAGGAGAATAAATGAGAACGAGGGGATAACTACAAGAGAGCTTGCCGAGTCTTTGGGTATGAGAACATCATCCTTGAATGAGAGGCTTTCAAGGCTGGAACAGGAGAATATTATTTCACGTGAAAGGGATTCTAAAGATCAGAGGATATTCATTGTGAAGCTCAATGAGGGCGGTGTTGCTCTTTTGAATGAACTCAATGAAGAAAGAAGGCAGATGAACAGTTTTATCGGGAAGATATTGACTGATGAAGAAATTGAAACCATGACCAAGCTGACAATTAAGCTTGGAGACGGGTTGACATTGGTTACTGAACAAGAGAAAGGTGATGCCTAGTGGAAAACGGATTTGGCAGAAGAAGCGGAAAGTTTCTTTCGCCGGATGAGTTGGCTAATAAGCCGGTAATAACTACTGCAACTTTGAAAAGAATATTCGGGTATATTAAACCCTATCTGCCTAAAATGGTATTGGTGTTGACCCTTATACTGATATCCTCCTATATGAGACTTCTCCCGGTGGTTTTTACCGGAAAGATAATAGATGAAGGTTTTATGAAGAGCGATTTAAATGCACTTATAAGATTCATAATCTTGTCCATTGGAGTAACTCTGGCAGCCAATCTGATAGGAGTGTTGGAAAGCTACTTGAATACCTGGATTGCACAGAATCTGACATTTAATCTTAGAAATGTAATGTTCAGACATCTGCAGTCCATGTCCCACAGGTTTTTTACGGAAAACAACCAAGGGGATATAATTACCAGAATGACCAGTGATATCTCCGGAGTACAACAGATAATGACCGGTACTTTGACGGGAATAATATCAAATATCATTACATTGATAGTTGCTGTTTTAACCATGGCAAAAATAAGCATTCCTATGACTCTGGTAGGTTTGATGTTGATTCCCCTGTTTATTCTTCCGGCTAGACTTGTAGGTAAAACAAGATGGGGTCTGACCAAGGAGGCTCAGGAAGGTCAGGATGAGATAAACACAATACTTACTGAAAAGATGTCTGTCAGCGGTCAGCTTTTGGTCAAGCTGCACAACAAAGAAGATTTTGAACAAGAAAATTATGAAAAAGCCAACAGAAAAATGACGGATCTCAACATTAAGGAAACCATGGCGGGAAGATGGTTCAGAGTTGCAATCGGAACTTTTTCCAGTGTCGGTCCAATGGCAATATATCTTGTGGGTGGCTTGCTCATGATTAAAAACGGTGAAGCTATTACCGTGGGTGATATAACCATTCTTGTTGCCTTACTTGGCAGAATATACATGCCGGCTAACTCACTCATGAGTATTCAGGTTGATTGGATAAGATCCATGGCTTTGTTTGACAGAATATTCCAGTATTTGGACATTAAGCCTGAGATTGAAAGCAAACCGGAAGCAGTCGTACCGGATAAGATTGAAGGAAATATTAATTTCAAAAATGTCGGTTTTTCATACAATAATGAAAAGGCTATTGTAAGCAACCTAAATTTCAAGGTTGACAGCGGAAAAAGCGTGGCAATTGTAGGAAGGTCAGGTGCAGGTAAAAGTACCATTGTCAATCTGATACCAAGACTGTTTGATGCAACCGAAGGTTCCGTCGAAGTGGACGGGA
>DAINSS010000004.1:22734-68193 GCA_036741195.1 Clostridiaceae bacterium
ATAAATGTCAAAGACATTGATCTTGGCTGTTTACGAAGCAATATCGGCATGGTTACCCAAGATACATATTTGTTCAACTCAACAATCAGGGATAATCTTTTATACGCAAATCAAAGTGCAACCTTTGAAGAAATAGTGGAAGCATGTAAAAAAGCGGATATCCATGACTTTATAATAAATACGGCGGATGGCTATGACACTATTGTCGGAAACAGAGGCTTAAAGCTTTCAGGGGGAGAAAAACAAAGGCTTTCAATAGCCAGAGTTTTGTTGAAGAATCCAAGCATAATAATATTCGATGAAGCAACCTCATCCTTGGATTCAATATCGGAGAGCAACATTCAAAGAGAGATCATGAGCCTAATCTCGGACAGAACGTCCTTAATCATTGCCCACAGGCTTTCCACAATCCTTTCAGCTGATGAAATCATAGTAATCAACGAAGGCAGGATTGAAGAGAGAGGAACTCATTTTGAGCTTCTTGCAAAGGGGGGCTTGTACACCGAGCTTTATGAGACACAGTTTAAAATAAATGATGTGAATGAGAGAATTGCTGGTTAACTCAGGTGAATCTAAAAAATTCACCTGAGTTGATTAAGCAATTTTTTTTACATAATTTCTAATTATTCTATATTAGATTAAACTTTAACTTCCGCAAAAATCCCAATCTCTAGGTCTAGAAATTTATCAGTTTATGTAAAAACAATTTAATTTTGATTCAATAGTTCAACATAGATAAGATTCTATATGGTTTATTATATAAAATATGGGCTTATAGGACAAAAATAGTTGGTAAAAAGTACTTGTAATAGTTGCTGTTACTGAGTTTTAAAGGGTTGAATCTTTTTTAAAACAACTTTGAGGGTGGACAAAAATAGTTGGTAAAAAGCTAAAAATGTGTTGATACCAGAAGGAAAAGTACGGTTTAATCTTCCTGTGAAATTAATGTTTCGGGGGAAGAGATTTTGAACCATGTAAAATGTCCAATATGTTTTGGAAATAGTATAAAATACGGTAAAAATACTGCTGGGACTCAGAGATGGCAGTGTAAGAAGTGCAGGAACGTTTTTGTTAATCAAATTGATACTACAACCAAGGATCTTAATACATTCTTAGATTGGCTTTTTAGTAAGGAAACTCAGAAAGAGATGACAGGTGAAGGGAGAACTTTCAGGCTTAAAACGAGGCAATTTTGGGATATTTGGCCAATGCCACCCAAAATTGAAGATACAAGAGATGTTCTTTATGTTGATGGAATCTATTTAGCGAGGAATGCATGCATACTAACATGCTGTGATGATAAGCATGTCCTAGGTTGGTATTTGTGTAGATATGAACACTCTGGAGCTTGGAGAGCATTAATGCATAGAATAGCTGCACCAAGAATAGTTTTATCAGATGGAGGCACTGGATTTGGAAAAGCGTTGAAAGGTGAATGGAGAAAATCAAAACACCAAAGATGTTCCATGTATTTTGCCAAATAAGAAGATATACCACAACGAATCCCAAAACTAAGGCTGGTTTCGAATTGTACCAATTAGGGAAAGATCTACTTAATATAGTCGACAAAGAAGAATCTAAAAAATGGATAAAAAGGCTATTTGAAAGGGATCTTCGGTACAAAAGTTTTCTCGAAGAAAAAACAAGAGATGCTAATGGGACCTATAGACCGACTCATGAAAGATTAATAAAAGCAAAAAACTCAGTATTCAAGCTGTTAAATGAGAATGCATTGTTTCTTTACCTTGATGAGGAGCTAAATAAAGATATGGAAATCCCTTCAACAACAAATAGGATTGAAGGAAGCGTGAACTCAAGATTAAGAGAAATGTTAAGAGAGCATAGAGGCCTCAGAATTGATAGAAGAATAAAAGCGGTGTTTTGGTGGTGCTATCAACACTCACCAAACCCGCTATCTGCTTCAGAAATACTAAAAGTAATGCCAACTGATAAAAGTATCTCTGAGTTATATAATAAAATGGATGATAGGAATAAGCTAGAGGGTACAATACAAAAATGGGGTGACTCAGTAGTATGGAGCGATCTTCATAAAACTACTATAACTCAAAATGACTGGGATTAGTCACCAACTATTTTTGTCCTATAACCCAAAATATGAATATATTGCCAATATAATAATTTGTTTCTGAAAAACATTTCCTATAATATATATGAAAACGCTTATAATTTGTCTTATTTGTATGTTAAATAAATAAAACGAATCTGTATCAGATGAGTATTACATCAAAAAATAAAAACAAACCTAAATTAATAGATTTGTTTAATTCGCCGATGCGAGCCCTTACGGGTAATGTGAATAAATTTTTATTTGAACTTATGATGTAATCTCATATGGGTACATGAGATGTCTTAATATTAGCAAGGATAGTGTGAGGTGTCAAGATGAGTAAGAATGGATCGTCCAACAACAAAGATTATTATTTGGGATTAGATGTTGGTACTAATTCTGTTGGTTGGGCAGTAACTGACGAAGAATACAACCTTTTAAGAGCTAAAGGAAAAGACTTATGGGGAGTACGTACCTTTAAAGAGGCTAAAACAGCTGAGGAGAGACGTATTAATCGCAGCAGCAGAAGAAGAAACGATAGGAAAAAAATCAGACTACAACTTTTAAGAGAACTCTTTGAGGACGAGATAAATAAAATAGATAAAGAATTCTATTCGAGAATTAATGAAAGCAGATTATGGGAAGAAGATAAGAAAGTATCGGGCAAATTTAGTTTATTTAATGATAAAAACTTTACTGACAAAGACTTTTTTAATAAGTATCCAACAGTTTTCCACCTAAGATCTGATCTAATGACTTCAGAGAAAAAAAGAGATATTAGACTATATTTTCTTGCAATTAATCAAATGATGAAAAGAAGAGGGCATTTTCTTTTCCAAAATCAGAATATCGACAATATTTCAGATGTTACTCCTTATATCGAATCATTAGACTCGATACTTCGGGACGAAGACTTCAATATTGAATTGGAACCTGAGTTTTTCAACGAGCTAATAAAAATAGTCAGTGACAGTACTTTAAAAAGAACTGATAAAACAAATGTGGTTAAACCAATGGTGGTTGGATTAAATCTTGATAAAATCCAAGAGAAACAAGTATTAAATATAACTAAGTTGTTAATTGGTGGTAAATCACCTGTAATAGGTATTTTTAATGATTTTGAATCAAATGAGACGGAAATCAAAGATATAGATTTTACAAGTGAGCAATATGAGAACGCTCTGGAATCTCTTGAATCTCAACTAGGAAGTCGTATAGAAATAATAGAAGTTATCAAAGCAATATACGATTATTCTAGACTCCAAGAGGTTCTAAAAGGAAAAGACGGCATTAGTAGTGCTCAGATTGCTAGATACAAAAAACATGCAGAAGATTTAGCAGAATTAAAACAATTGGTTAGAGGTTTAGAAGATAAGAATTCAACTTATTATAAAAAAATATTCACTAACAAAAATGAAAAGTCTAACTATGTAAATTATATTGGCTCAACAAATAAAAACGGAAAGAAAATTACAGTTGGGAAATGCAGTTCTTCTGAATTTTTTGATTTTCTAAAGAAAATTCTTAAAGAGATATTAAATGAAGATGATCCAAGATATAAAAAAATAATTGATGATATTAATAATGAACAGTATCTTCCGAAGCAAATTACTAACTTAAATAGTATTATTCCATACCAGATTCACTTGATAGAACTTAAGAAAATTTTATTCAATTTAGTGAGGGACTTTCCAAGTTTTAAGAAATTAGAAGATGATATTGAGAAGTGGAAAAAAATAGAAAAACTATTTACATTTAGGATTCCATACTTTGTAGGGCCACTAAATTCAGTGCACGTTGATAGTCATAACAGTAATTCTTGGATTATTAAGAATGAAAATGAGGAAAGTACTAAAATCAGACCATGGAATTTCGAGAAAGTTGTTAATCTTGAGAAATGTGAAGAAGAATTTATTAAAAGAATGACAAGGCAGTGCACATATTTCCCCGATGAAAAGGTACTTCCTAAGAGTTCGATTCTCTACTCCAAATATAATGTTTTAAATGAACTTAATAATTTAAGGGTTGATGGAGAGAAACTTCCTCTATCAATTAAGAATGATATCTTTAATAAAGTTTTCCTAAAATTTAAAAGAGTAACTCCTAATAGGATTAAGCAATTTCTTATCGAAAACAACCTTGCTGACAGTAAATCAGTATTGAGTGGATTTGATCGTGATCTTAAGTCAACAATGTCTTCTTATATAGAAATTTCAGAAATCCTTGGAAATAGTTTTAATCTAGAAAAAGCAGAATCTCTGATTGAATGGATAACAATTCATAGCGGTGAAACTTCAAGTTTACTATCAAACCTTAAGGATTTATTCCCTGATATTAATGATGAAAAGATTAGAAAAATCGGGAAATTAAGATTTTCTGACTGGGGAAGGTTTTCTAAAAAATACTTAAATGGCTTCGAAGGAGTGAATAAGGAAACCGGAGAAACGGGGACTATTATCCATTTTTTAGAGAACACTGATGACAATCAAATGCAGTTAATGAGCGGAAACTATTCATTCACGGAAGACATAGACGAATATAAAAAGTCATTTTTGCCGAATAAAATTAGCTATGAGATGGTAGAAAACTTATTTGTTTCGCCTTCTGTAAAAAAGATGATTTGGCAGGTAATGAAGATTACAAATGAGATAGTTGATGTTTTAGGAAAAGAGCCAAAAAGAATATTTATTGAGATGGCTAGAGGGAAAGAGGAAGAACCCAAAAGAAAAGAATCCAGGAAATATCAACTTCTTCAACTTTATAAATTTATTGAAAGTGATGAAAGAAATTGGGTCGAAGAACTCAAGTTGAAAACCGAAAGTGAACTAAGATCAGAAAAATTATTTTTATATTATACCCAAATGGGAAAATGCATGTATTCAGGAAATAAGATCGAATTAGCTGATCTATGGAATGAGAATCTTTACGATATTGACCATATAATCCCAAGGTCTAAAAAGAAGGATGACTCTATTTTACTCAATAAAGTTTTAGTTTTGAAGGATTTAAATCAACGTGTTAAGGGTGATTCATATCCGGTTCCACCAGAATTAAAAAAGATAGAACTTTGGAATACTCTTCTAAGTAAGGGGTTAATTGAAAAAACCAAGTATGAAAGACTTGTGAGGAGTAGTCCTTTAAGTGATGAAGAAATGGCTGAGTTTATTAATCGTCAACTGGTTGAAACAAGACAATCTACGAAAGTAATTGCCGATCTTTTAAAAAACATTTTTAAAGAATCGAAAATTGTTTATGTAAAAGCAGGTTTAGTTTCTGAGTTCAGACAAGATTTCAAATTGCTTAAAGAAAGAGATGTAAATGACTTACACCATGCACATGATGCATTCTTAAACATTATAGTTGGAAATGGTTATTATACTAAATTCACAGGTAATGCTCTTGAGTTTGTTAAGAAAAACCATGGGAAATATACCTTGAATAAATTATTTAAACAGGACATAAAAGGGGCGGGTTCTAAAAATGTTTGGAATGTAGATAAGGATATACCTAAAGTAAAGAGTATTCTTAATAAACCATCAGTCCTATTTACAGCAGAACAATATGAGCAACATGGAAGGTTATTCAATGCCACTATTGAGAGAAAGGACAACATAAAGAAGAATACTAAGTATGTACCACTGAAGAATGATGAGAAAATTAGTGATATTAGTAAGTATGGAGCATATAACAATATATCCGGCGCATACTTTATGGTAGTGCAGCACAAAGTAAAGAATGAAACAATAAAGAGTATAGAGGAAGTCCCTTTATATTTGGTAAAACAAATTGAAAGTGGGAAACTAAATCTCTTAGATTACTGTGTTAAGGATTTAAAACTTAAAGAGCCTAAAATATTAATAGATAAGCTTCTAACTAAAACAGTTTTAGAGATAAACAACTTTAGGTACTTATTAAATGGAAGAACAAACAACAGATTAATTATCCAATCAAATAATCAACCATACTGGGATATAGATACAACATTTAAATTAAAACAGGTTACAAATGCAGTAAAGAAAAGTAAAAAATACGATAAAGATTACTGTGAAGATTTAGAGCTTTCTATGCTTAATGAATTAGTTTCAAAACTAATTACAAAAATTAACTCCCGCCCTTACATCGACAGAATTAATGTTCCGGATATTGTCAGAACTCTGGATGCTGAAAAAATAAGCTTACCTAAAAAGGCTCTTTGTGATTTAATTCTGGGTTTATTAGACTACACAAAAGCTGTAAATGTAGGAATTGATTTAACAATGATTGAAGGCAGTAAATTTTCTGGAATGACTACAACAAATAAAGTAATAAAAAAGGAAGATGCTATGAAAGTAATTTACCAATCTGTAACAGGAATTTATGAAAAGGAGGAAATATTAAACAAGTAATGGGTTGGAGAACTGTTTTAATCTCAGGTCGGGCTAAGCTCGACCTGAAACTTAATCATTTAGTTGTTAGAAAGGATGATATTAGTAAAATTAGTATTAGTGAAATTCAGACTCTAGTTCTAGATACAACTCAAGTTTCTATAACTACAGCTTTATTAGCAGAATTATCTAGAGCTAAAGTTAAAGTCATTTTTTGTGATGAGAAACACAACCCTTTTGGAGAGTTAACTAGTTATTATTGCAAACACAATTCCAGTTTAATGGTTAAAAGACAAATTAATTGGATGGAAGCCAATAAAACTGCTGTTTGGACTGAGATGGTAAAAGACAAAATATCAAAACAAGCAGATGTACTGTTTAAGAATCAAAAAGAAGAATTCAGGATGCTAAGAAATTATGCTGAAGAAGTAGAGTTTGGTGATGCAACTAACAGGGAAGGACATGCCGCAAAAGTTTACTTTAATGCTTTATTTGGAAAAGGATTTAAGAGGGAAGAGGATACACCGTTAAATGCAGCATTAAACTATGGGTATTCAATTCTGCTATCATCTTTTAATCAAGAAGTCGCTAATAATGGGCTGATAACACAATTGGGAATCTTCCATGATAATCAATTCAACCAATATAATCTATCTAGTGATCTAATGGAACCATTTAGGCCAATAGTTGATTCCATGGTATTAGAATTAAAGCCGATAAAGTTTGATACAGAAGAAAAAACGCATTTACTTGGATTGTCAGAAAAAACTGTATTTATAGACAATAAAGAATGTATTGTTTCAAATGCAATTTCAATTTTCACAAGAAACGTAATAGAAGCAATTGAAAGTGGCAACCTACTTTGTATGAAGCAATTTGAGTTAATATTATGAGTTATAGATTTATGAGAGTAATTGTATTATTTGATTTACCGATGGAAACAAGAGAGCAATTAAAAGAATATAGCGTATTTAGGAAATCACTTATCAAAGAAGGCTTTGTTATGCTACAAAAATCAGTCTATACAAAGATTGCTTTGAATCAAACTTCAGTGACTGCCATTAAAGATAGAGTTTATAAAAATAAGCCTAAATATGGACTAGTTCAAATACTTTCTATTACAGAGAAACAGTTTAATTCAATAGAAAATATTGTAGGATTGAATAATTCCAAAACTGTAAATAATGATAAAAAGGTTGTTGTTCTATGAATCTGATATATGAACTTTTGAACGAGCCGGTAGTAATTAACCCTGGAGAAATATGTGTTGTAGCAATTGAGAATACTCAAGAATTTCGAGAATTACTTTTCAGAGTAAATACTAATAATTCTAAGCTTGTTTACTATGACAAAGGAGAGGAGATTAATCCAAAGTACATTGAGAATGCTTTAAACCTAGTTGAGTTAGATTTTAGCGATAGAAAGATTGCAGCAATGGCTCAGAAATCTCTGGAATCCTATGCAAATAATGAATTCAATTATGTTAATACTCTCGAGATAAAAAGCTTGATTACTCAGTATGTGGAGAATCTGATTTTTGAATCAGATATTCCTTTAGGAATCTCAGAAAATGTTGATCTACAACAAATATTTAAAGCTGTAGGGTTAGAAATCAGAGATACCTCAGAGTCATTTATTGAGAAAGTGATTAACTATATTGATCTTCAATTAGAGTTCAAAAATATAAAGGTCCTTGTGGTTTCGAATCTCCTACTATATTTAGACGAGACTGAGCAAGCTCAGTTATTGGATTATATTACCCAGCAAGAAATATGTATAATAGATATTGAAAGAGCATTATTATCTCATTTAAAGCATGATCATCTAAAAATAATACTATTTGATAATGATTTATGCCGAATACTTTAGCTTAATCCATATGAAATTACCGCAAATGATGGTGCGATTCTACCTCAAATTTGAGGTTTGAGAATGATGTAATTTCATATGGGTACAAAGCGAAGTAATCGAGATGGAACAGACACCAGTTGTTTGAGAATGATGTAATTTCATATGGGTACAAAGCAACTTGGCTGAGTTAAAAGGCTCACCTAATGTTTGAGAATGATGTAATTTCATATGGGTACAAAGCAGCTAAGTTACTTGAAGAGATGAAGAAGCGGTTTGAGAATGATGTAATTTCATATGGGTACAAAGCTCGTAAGTTATTACGTTAATAAAAAGTACCTGTTTGAGAATGATGTAATTTCATATGGGTACAAAGCATGTGTATCACCTACTCTAAGAGCCACATGTTTGAGAATGATGTAATTTCATATGGGTACAAAGCTTGTTCCTAATAATGGCACTGCTAATGTATGTTTGAGAATGATGTAATTTCATATGGGTACAAAGCTTAAAAGAGATCCTCTTCTCTCCAACAATAGTTTGAGAATGATGTAATTTCATATGGGTACAAAGCACGTCACGAAATAATACCACTGTTCAGACAGTTTGAGAATGATGTAATTTCATATGGGTACAAAGCTGATTGGATTTAAACAAGAGTCATGGTATGGTTTGAGAATGATGTAATTTCATATGGGTACAAAGCTCTGCATGTCAATTAATAATCCGTCCAATTGTTTGAGAATGATGTAATTTCATATGGGTACAAAGCAAATAATTTATAGTGACATATTCCCAGATGGTTTGAGAATGATGTAATTTCATATGGGTACAAAGCCTTCACCTTTTGGGTCTTGCTTAAATGCTCGTTTGAGAATGATGTAATTTCATATGGGTACAAAGCGGTTGAAGATCGTGTAATGTCAAGAGCGGAGTTTGAGAATGATGTAATTTCATATGGGTACAAAGCGGGCGGGCAATACGGCTGTTTGTACATAGAGTTTGAGAATGATGTAATTTCATATGGGTACAAAGCAACACCTAAAAAAGATATATTAACAGCTCTGTTTGAGAATGATGTAATTTCATATGGGTACAAAGCCCAGTCCACCTGTGGTTCCTGTATCTTCCGGTTTGAGAATGATGTAATTTCATATGGGTACAAAGCAGCAAGAGCAAAAGAGCAAGGCATTCTCATGTTTGAGAATGATGTAATTTCATATGGGTACAAAGCATCTCGATTTCGAACCTAACGTAATAGGTTGTTTGAGAATGATGTAATTTCATATGGGTACAAAGCGTGTAAAAGGATTTGATAAGAAGAAAGCGAGTTTGAGAATGATGTAATTTCATATGGGTACAAAGCGCTGTATGCCATCTAAAAAATTAACTTTACGTTTGAGAATGATGTAATTTCATATGGGTACAAAGCATATGCCTTGACGGAATTTACCAAAGCATAGTTTGAGAATGATGTAATTTCATATGGGTACAAAGCTTTATGGATCTGATGAAACATATCCTGTTATGTTTGAGAATGATGTAATTTCATATGGGTACAAAGCACAATGTTTTTATTGCCATACGTTAACCCCCGTTTGAGAATGATGTAATTTCATATGGGTACAAAGCTACCAGATTTAATAACTAAGATGAGCCTACGTTTGAGAATGATGTAATTTCATATGGGTACAAAGCTGCAATCGCAACAGCTGTTAATGCCAATACGTTTGAGAATGATGTAATTTCATATGGGTACAAAGCTGGAAAACCGGGTTTACCTCGTAGCTTGTCGTTTGAGAATGATGTAATTTCATATGGGTACAAAGCTATGGGCAACCAGTGGATAATCGAAATCAAGTTTGAGAATGATGTAATTTCATATGGGTACAAAGCGCATCTGCTGATGCAGTAGAAAGCTCACTAGTTTGAGAATGATGTAATTTCATATGGGTACAAAGCTCTAATCACTTCTATCCATCACAAATGACTGTTTGAGAATGATGTAATTTCATATGGGTACAAAGCAGTTAAAAGGTTAGATGCTATGGTTACGTCATGTTTGAGAATGATGTAATTTCATATGGGTACAAAGCTAAAAGAGTAGATTTCCTTTATACCGTTTGGTTTGAGAATGATGTAATTTCATATGGGTACAAAGCATTTATTAAAGCATCTGCTACTGCAATCATGTTTGAGAATGATGTAATTTCATATGGGTACAAAGCATTTCTTGTTCTCTTGTCATCATTCCACCTGTTTGAGAATGATGTAATTTCATATGGGTACAAAGCATCGATTCGCCGGCAGCAGGTAAGTTATCGTTTGAGAATGATGTAATTTCATATGGGTACAAAGCCCTAGATGCAGTAGGAACAATTATTGATCAGTTTGAGAATGATGTAATTTCATATGGGTACAAAGCTATTAGCAGGTATGCTAACAGCCGATACATGTTTGAGAATGATGTAATTTCATATGGGTACAAAGCCAATTATTCAATACGAACAGCAAGGAGTGAGTTTGAGAATGATGTAATTTCATATGGGTACAAAGCGACTACTTCTTCCGCTTTATCCGTTAAAGGGTTTGAGAATGATGTAATTTCATATGGGTACAAAGCTTGAGCTCTTTTTTTATATCTCTCCCTCTCGTTTGAGAATGATGTAATTTCATATGGGTACAAAGCAAGAAGTCCTTAGAAACTATGAAGAAACCAGTTTGAGAATGATGTAATTTCATATGGGTACAAAGCTGTAGCTACAAGAGAGTTATTTAAACAGTCGTTTGAGAATGATGTAATTTCATATGGGTACAAAGCAGGATGATGTAGGATTAGAGAATTTTCTTGGTTTGAGAATGATGTAATTTCATATGGGTACAAAGCGGCGGGATATTTTTTAAAACGTGATTCTCCGTTTGAGAATGATGTAATTTCATATGGGTACAAAGCAGCGATAAAGAGCATTATTCCTACAAAACCGTTTGAGAATGATGTAATTTCATATGGGTACAAAGCCGCAAGCGATATGGCAGTTTACACTAAGAAGTTTGAGAATGTGCCCCATACCCTATTTGATGGACTGAGTGTTTTCGCATACTATTAAACAAGACGGAGTTTAAGGAGTATACGAAATGAGTACCAAGAGATATTCAGATGAATTCAAAACCGAAGCAATCAAAATGGCCCTGGATGGGAAAATGAGTCAAAACCAAGTGGCGGAGGAACTGGGAATTTCCGGGACCACCCTGTCTGGTTGGGTTCGTAAATACAAAGCGGATCCTTCCCGTGGTATCAAGAATGCGCTTCATCCAACGGACGCGGAACGAGAGCTGAGGCTGTTAAAGAAGCAGAACCGGGAACTTGAAGAAGAGAATGCAATATTAAAAAAAGCGGCGGCCTACTTCGCGAAGAATCAAAAATAGCACGATTCGAATTTATCCGGGCCCATAAAGCTGAATTTTCAATCGCGAGGATGTGTAAAGTACTCGAGGTCTCCAAGAGTGCCTATCACGCATGGATCAAGAAACCAGATACCCCCAGAACTGCAGAAAACAAGGCATTAGAGAAAGATATCAAGGCAATCTTCGACGCTTCAAACGGGGTGTACGGCGGGAAAAAGATTAAGAAAGCAATTTTGAAGAAACCCCTGAAGGAGCGTAACTTCAAAGGGAGCCAGATTAATCATAAGCGCATCGAGCGCCTCATGAGAAAGCTTGAAATCCGAAGCAAAGTCTGCAAGAAATACAAAGCAACGACCAACTCAAACCATAAGCTGCCGGTTGCAGAAAACCTGTTGGATCGCGAGTTTGAGGCGGACAGGCCCAACCAAAAGCTTGTCTCAGACATCACCTATATCACAACTGATGAAGGCTGGCTTTATGTTGCTGCCATCAACGACCTTTTTGGTGGACGTAATATTGGTCTATCCATGTCGACAAGGATGACCAAACAGCTTGTAATCGATACCCTGGAGGATGCCCGCAGGCGTGGAGGGAAGCCAAAAGGCACGATCCTTCACAGTGATCAAGGGAGCCAGTACTGCTCTCATGACTACCAGAAGAAGCTAAAAGAATATGGCTACACCTGCAGTATGTCTCGAAAAGGTAACTGCTGGGACAATGCGCCCATGGAATCATTCTGGGGCAAGATGAAAATGGAATGGCTGAATGAACACCGATTCAAGACAATCGAAGAGGCTAAGAGCAAGGTGTTTGAGTATGTGTTTGTATTTTACAACCGGAAGCGCTTGCACGAAGCTTTTGACTATATGACCCCGGAGGAGTATTACAAAGCCTGGATGAACGGTCAAAAGGCAGCCTAAGGGCTTTGGGCTACCCATTAGCTCCATCTGCCAATCCGATGCCGTCATGGCTGCGAAGCACCGCGGAGCGGTTGCCTTGATGGCGAGGTATGATGATGGAGCTTAGGTGGGTCCCAAGCCCTGGGGAGTATTATGTGAAATGGACAACGAAGCAATTCTACGAGAATCGACGCATGTGCGAGATAATTGAGTCCAGTTTATAGGGGAAGGGTCAATGATGTAATTTCATATGGGTACAAAGCAGTGACATTAAGATATCCATACCACCCTGCGTTTGAGAATGATGTAATTTCATATGGGTACAAAGCTGGTATGCGTGTATCAGAAGCAAGGGCTTGTTTGAGAATGATGTAATTTCATATGGGTACAAAGCTTATATGAGCTTACGCCCAAAACAGACCCGTTTGAGAATGATGTAATTTCATATGGGTACAAAGCACAATATGATGCTGACGGAAATCCTATAATGTTTGAGAATGATGTAATTTCATATGGGTACAAAGCAACCCTTGACAGGGTATATCGTGTGGGCAGGTTTGAGAATGATGTAATCTCATATGGGTACAAAGCTTTTACCGGTTGCAACTTGCGACACGTGTTTTTGAGAATGATGTAATTTCATATGGGTACAAACCTTTGATAATGTATTTTATCTAAATTAAATTTTAAAATAGAACCAACACTAACTCGAGAAAGGAAAATCATATGGTCAAGATTGCAGTAATAGTACCGGAAGACCTGGTGGATGTTGCTAAGGTTGCGGCGTCAGAATTCGAAGAGAATATACATATTATCGGCGGCTCAATGAACGTTGGGTTGGATCTTGCCAAGGAATATGATGCCAAGGGTTTTGATGTCATTGTTGCCAGGGGAGGTACTCAGCTTCTGCTTAAAAACAGCGGTATAAGCATCCCTACTGTACCGATTCCCATTACGGTAACTGATGTTTTCAGCGCCATCAAAGAAGCGGAGAAATACGATAAAAATATAGTAATTTTAGCCTTTAACAATATGCTTGCCGCCAGTGAAAGCTTTATAAAGGTATCAGGGAATAATTACCGGCTGATTCTGGTTTCCAACGAAGAAGATGTTGACAGAAAGATGGCACAGCTGGCCTCAAAGAAGGTCAAGGTAGTTGTGGGTGGCGGTGTACTGTCTAAATACAGCAAGAAGTACGGTATAAATACCGTAGTTTTCAAAACAGGAAAAGAAGCAATTGTCAGTGCAATAGAAGAAGCCTTAAGAGTTGTTGCGGCAACAAGGGAAGAAAACAAGAAGTGGGGAAGATTCAAAACAATTGTTGATAATTCCAATGACGGTGTCATTTCCGTTGATAAGGACGGTTATATCAGTATTTTCAATCAAGCGGCTGAAAAGCTTCTTAAAATAAACGGCGCGGAAGTCATTGGCAAACACGTGGACCACGTACTTCCCGAGCTTGAATTGACGGAAACCATATTCTCCGGAATGGAGGAAATGGACACAATAAAGAATATCAATGACAGAAAAATAATGGTATCCAACATTCCCATTAAGGTGGGAGATGAGGTAGTTGACGCAGTGTCAATGCTTCAGGACGTAAGAAAAATTCAGCAGATGGAAGAAAAAATACGTCGTGAAATAACCTCGGCAGGCTTCAGTGCCAGATACACCTTCAAGGATATCATCGGAGTCAGCAAGGAATCCAAGGAGACCATCAGAATAGGCAAGGAATATGCCAAGGTAAATTCCACTATTCTAATTCAGGGCGAAACCGGAACAGGTAAAGAAGTCATGGCCCAAAGTATCCATAACTACAGTGAAAGAGCCAACGGACCGTTTGTCGTGGTCAATTGTGCTGCACTGCCCGAGAATCTTCTTGAATCAGAGCTCTTCGGTTATGCTCCCGGATCTTTTACAGGTGCCGACAGAAAAGGAAAGAGAGGATTATTTGAGCTTGCCCACGGCGGAACTATCTTCCTGGATGAGATAAGTGAAATCAATCCTTTGATCCAGGGAAGGCTTTTAAGGGTACTTCAGGAAAAACAGGTCATGAGAATAGGGGACAATAAAGTAATACCGGTTAATATCAGGGTAATTGCTGCCACTAACAGAAATCTTTATGACCTGGTGCTTCAAAGAAAATTCAGGGAAGACCTTTATTACAGAATCAATGTTTTGAACATAGTCATGCTGCCTCTTAGAAGAAAAAGAGAAGACATACCTTTGATAACCAATCATTTTATTAAATATTACAGTGAGAATCACGGTAAGCCCTTTATTAAAATAACGGATGAAGCCTTTGAATATCTCAAAAGCTATGACTGGCACGGAAACATCAGAGAGCTTCGAAACTTCGTAGAAAGATTAATGGTTATATCCAAAAAAACCGTTATTGATAAAGAAGCCATAAGGGATAATTACCTGATTCCCCACTATAATTACAACGAGGATAAGTTTAATAAATACGGTGCATATTCAGAAAAATCCGGTGGAGATGTATCAGGCAGGTTGGAAGATTTAAATGATACTTCTGTTTCGGACAGAAATTTGGATTACGAGCCCGAAGCTGAAAACATCAAAAAGGCATTAGTCTCCAACAAAGGGATAATCAACTATGCTGCCAGGGAGCTTGGAATTTCCAGAACTACTTTATGGAGAAAGATGAAAAAGTATGGAATTGAAATAGACGAATTGGATCTGTTTAAATAAAGTAAGAATGAAGAAATTGAATAGATTTGAGAAAAGTCATGTATTTTACATGGCTTTTTTTATTGTTTGAAAATGGAATAAAAAAGAGATGTAACATTTTAGCAACAATTCTGAAACGTATACGTAACGGTTATGTTTCACTAAATGAAACACAATCGTTGCTGAAACCTGCAATTATTAACATATATCAACAGAAAAATTGAATTACTTAAAACTGGCATGTTATTTGCTTATTTAAGTAGCAATCTTTTACTAGTTTTAATCATAGGGGACTCAGAATGGAAAACAAATACATTGATTTAAGATCCGACACAGTTACACAGCCTACTCAGGAAATGAGGGAGGCTATTTACCATGCTGTGGTGGGCGATGACATCATGGGAGAAGATCCTACCGTAAGGGAGTTAGAAGAGCTGTCTGCTGATTATCTCGGTAAGGAAGCTTCTTTATTCGTAACTTCAGGAACAATGGCAAACCAGATAGCAGTTATGGCTTTGACTAACAGAGGAGACGAGGTAATTGTAGGTGATACCTCGCATATCTTTAATCTTGAGGTCGGAGGCCTGGCAGCATTATCCCAGGTGCAGGTAAGACCGTTGGAAGTACCAAACGGGGTATATGACATTGAGAAAATAAAAAGTTTGATCCGGGAACCAGGTATACAAAATGCCAAGACATCGCTTATTTGTATCGAGGATACGAATAACTTGAATGCGGGTTTTGTGGTACCAATTGAAAATATCAATGCAGTCTGCACCTTGGCCAAGGAAAAGGGTATTCCCATACATTTGGACGGAGCCAGAATATTCAATGCTGAGGTTGCTTCAGGGATACCTGCAAAGGAAATTGCAAAGAATGTGGATTCTGTACTGTTTGCTTTGACAAAAGGCTTGGCAGCACCCTTTGGAGCAATTCTGGCAGGGGATAGGGAATACATCGAAAAAGCACGCTGGATTAAGCAAAGACTGGGCGGGGGCTTCAGACAAGCCGGATTCATGGCGGCACCCGGAATAGTGGCTTTAAAAACAATGATTCCAAGAATTAAAGAAGATCACTATAATGCTCAGTTATTGGGCACGGGATTATCTGAGATTGAAGGACTTTTGGTGGATGTTTCAAGGATACATACCAATATCATCACAGGGTCTGTTGAGAATCTGGATATTACCATTGAAAAATTCCTGGTAAGGCTGAAAGAAAAAGGGATCAAGGCTAAGAGAATATCTCCGACATCCTTCAGGATGGTAACACATTACGGTATCGGAGAGACGGAAGTTAATAAGACAATTAAAACAGTTGAAGAAATAATCATGGATATATAAGGGGGGGAGAAATTGGACAGAAGAGCATATCTTCAAGTACCGGGACCGACAAATGTCCCGGACAGGATACTCCGTACATTGTCGATGCCGCTGATTAACCACAGGGGACCGGAATTCGAGGAGCTGTTGGTTTATTGTATCGACGGGTTAAAAAGAGTATTCAGGACTGATAATGACGTATTGATTTTTCCAAGTTCAGGAAGCGGAGGCTTGGAATCTGCCATCGTAAATCTATTGTCACCGGGTGATACTATTGCTGTCGTCAGCCTGGGAGTATTCAGCGAAAGAATGGGAAAAATAGCTGAATCCTATGGCGTCAACGTTATTCGAATTGAAAAGGAGTGGGGTGAAGTCGTAAAAGCTGAGGATGTGGAAAAGGTTCTGAGGGAAGACGCAGACAAAAAAATCAAGCTTGTTTGCTTACCGCAGAACGAAACTGCAACCGGAATCAGCAATGACATTGAAGCTGTTGCAAAAACTATGAAAGAGTCAGGACATCCGGCACTGTTGGTTGTTGATGCTATAAGTTCCCTGGCATGCCTTCCTTTTGAAATGGATGCATGGGGAGTAGATATAGCAATATCTGCATCACAGAAGGGCTTCATGTTGCCGCCGGGAATGAGCATGGTTGCCTTGAACGAAAAGGCATGGGGACTTTATGAAAGCTCCAAGCTTCCGAAATGGTACTGGGATTATAAGGCAGTAAAGGCAAAATTAGAAGAAAAGCAAATGCCATACACACCACCCACCACATTACTCTTCGGATTAAGAGAAGCAATTAACATGCTAGAGGAAGAGGGCCTTGAAAATGTATGGAAAAGGCACAAAATGCTGGGTGACGCCACAAGAAATGCACTTAAGGAAATGGGACTTAAGTTATTTGCCGAAGACGGGTATGAATCAGATACAATTACAGCAGTTTATCTCCCGGAGGGGATAAAATATAAAGAAATAGCTGAATTATTAAGGAGGAAGTACGGTTTAATCATTGGAGGAGGATTGCAAAAGATTCAAGGGAAGATTATGAGAATCGGTCATCTTGGATCATTGCATGAAATGGAAATTTATGCCATTCTGGGAGCCATAGAAATGGGCTTATATGAGCTTGGATACAAGGTTGAGCTCGGTACGGCAGCCAAAGCTGTGGCAAAGACAATATTGGAAATCAAAGAGTAAATAAAAATGTTTAAGAATTCATCATTTAAGTTTTACAAAAGAATACTAAGAATATCCTTTAAAATAATAACCAATTAAAAGGGGGAAAAAAGTAAATGTTAGAATCCTTGGCGGCGAATAGTGGAGTAATTTCGCTGGTAGCTCTTGTTGTAGCAATTGTTGTTAGTATATGGAAGAATGTCAATCTGGGTATATTATCCCTTGCATTGGCGTATATCATCGGAGTCCTCATCGGAGGAATGAAGCTGAAGGACCTTATTGCAGGGTACCCAAGCAGCTTATTGCTGACCCTGGCGGGAGTAACTTTCTTATTCGGTATAGCACAGACAAACGGAACCTTGGACAAGGTTACAAGATACTCGGTCAAGCTGGTTAAAGGAAAGGTTGCATTAATACCGATCGTTCTGTTCTTCCTGGCTTTCGGACTTTCATCCTTAGGTCCCGGACAGATATCAATATCAGCTCTACTTGCCGCACCTGCAATGGTTTTAGCAGCAGAAGTAGGTATACCACCGCTTTTAATGGCACTGGTTGTCGGTAACGGAGCACAGGCCGGAGCAATGTCACCTCTTGCACCGAACGGAATTGTAGGTAACAAGGTATTGGAAGGTATGGGAATAACCGGTGTATCCATGAAGCTTTGGATGAACATGTTGGTTGTTCACGTTATAGTTGCTGCCGCTGCATACTTTATATACGGCGGAAGAAAACTTTGGAAAGTTGAAAAGAATGAAAAGGTAGATGCTTTCTTGAATCTGCAGGTTGAGCCTTTCACCTTCAACCAGAAAGCGACAATGATTTCAATAGCTTTATTGGTTATTGCAGTAGTTGGTTTTAAATTTGATGTCGGTTTCACCGCTTTTGTATTAAGCTCAATACTTATACTGATGAAAGCCGGAGACGAAAAGGCAGCATTCAAGTCAATGCCTTGGGGAGCAATCCTTCTGGTTACAGGTGTTACAGTAATGGTTAAGCTTATGCAGGACGTCGGAGGAATGGATCTGTTTGCAAGCATAATGTCCAATTTCTCAACTCCTATGACAGCTACATTGGTAGTTGGATTCTTTGCAGCATTAGTTTCTGCATATGCAAGTACTTCCGGTGTTATCATGCCTGCATTCCTGCCAATGGCACCGCTTCTTCTGACTCAGATCGGAGCACCGGCTTCAGACTTGATGCCGCTGATTTCAACAATTATAGTTGCAGGTCACTTAACTGACATGAGCCCGTTGTCCACTACAGGAGCCGTGTTTATCTCAGGAGCACCTGATTCTGTAGACTCAAGACCTATTTATAAGGGCATGATGATTTGGGGCTTCTCCATGGCTATATTCGGAGCCATCCTTTGCTGGCTGTTATTTACAATTTTAAGAATCCCTTAAAAAGAACGGGATAAAGATATTTAATTTGATTATAAATGTAAATAACTAAGACAGGGAGGCGATTGACATGAAGTATTTCAGTGAATCCTTAGCTGTGACATCCGGCTTGGAAAAGGTAGAAACCGGTGATGAAATAAAGGTCAAGGTAGATCTGTTATTAGGACATGACGGTACCTGGCCCAAAGTTTTAAATGCCTGGAAGGAAACTGAACTTAAACTGGCAGAAGGTAAAAAATTCATAATTACTGTAGACCATGCCTATCCTGCACCGACGGTTGAAGACCGGGGTATTCAAAAGGAAATGGCTGAAATTTGCAAAGATGGAAAATGCGAGCTGTATAACCATGGTGAAGGAGTACTTCACCAGGTTATCGCAGAAAGGGAAGATTTAAAACCCGGGATGATCCTGGTGGGAGCTGACGGCCATGTAGCGACAGCCGGTGCCAGAGGGGCAATTGCATTCTCTGTATCGGGAGATAAGCTGGTACCGTCCTTAAATTCAGGATTATACTCCTTAAAAGTCCCGGAGGTTTTAACAATATACCTTGAGGGAGAACTTAAGGACAATGTCATGGCAAGGGATGTCGCCCTTTACCTGTTAGGCAGGCAGGGTGATACCGTAAAAGGCAAAGCCGTTGCACTGAAGGGAACATACATCAATAATGCGTCAATGGACAGTAAAATGACCATATGCAATCTGATACCGGAAGCCGGAGCCGTAACAGCCTATGTTGAACCTGAAGGATACGAAGATGAAGGATCAGTAATTACCGTTGATGTATCAGATATCAGTCAACTTTTAGCAGCACCCCCGGGACCCACAAATGTCCATGACATAGAGGAGTTTAAGGGGAAGAAGATTACCGTTGCCATCATCGGCGGTTGTTCTGCAGGCCGTATGGAGGATATGCTTGTTACCTCAGAAATTCTGAAAGGTAATAAGGTTCCGGAAGATTTAACCTTGATTGTAACACCGGCATCCAACAGGATTGCCGATGAAATGGAGAAACAAGGAATCACAAAAATTATCAGAGACAGCGGAGCCGTAATAATGCCGCCGGGCTGCGGTCCATGCCCCGGTAAGCACTTTGGAGTTCTATCTCCCGATGATGTGGCCATTACCACTACAATTAGAAACTCACCGGGAAGAATCGGTTCCGAGGAAGCGGAAATATACCTTGCTTCACCTTACACAGTGGCTAAAGCTGCGATTAAGGGAGAAATTTAAAAATCAGATATTAACTAAAATTCAAAACCAGGCTTGCGCCTGGTTTTTCCTTCTCTTATACTTTTTAAATTGTGTAATGTCAGGTTTAAATCTGTCCCATCATTCTTAAAATGACATCAGCTATGACAGCGGATCCCACGTATGTACCTATCATTACGAATATTGCAAGTACAAATATTCTCCAACCTGTCTTTTTCAGGGAATCAAGGTTTTTACCTGTGTAGATACCTGCATAGGCAAGTATTGGTGTAGCCAGTGCCAGGAAATTAACTTTTGATACATAAACTGAGATAACTTCAGCACCGGGGAAACCGGGAACCGTGAGTATCGTTGACAGGGTTACTATATATGCAACACTCGGAATCTTGATTGGAAGTACATCGGCAAGTATTATACCTGCAGCAGCAATAGCCACCAATATAAGCATACCCGGTATTGCTTCCAACATGTTTACTTTGTATCCTACAAAATTACCCACAAGGGATATAGCCGCAGTTATCAATAAAACTATAACGGATTCTTTAAGCTTCATACTACACTACCTCCTTTGTTTTCGGGGGCTCAGGATCTGTTTTATACTTTATCTTGTACATCTTTTTGTATAACCATTCAGAAAGTGGCAGAGCGAGCCACAGGGACATATAAAGTCCGTCAAGTCCGGAGAGCATGTTACTTGTTGCTCCGAAGGCCGTAATCATTTCTGCCATATCCGGGAACATTGCAACCAATGCACCTACTCCTGCAGTCATCATACTGGCAGAGCCGACTCCTGATGCCATTGCAAGGGAATATGGATGCAGCGGTGTATTTGCTGCCAAAAAGCTTGCCATAAGACCTATAAAGATTGTTCCGAATACCGTACCAACGATGTAAACTCCTAAAACTCCCTGTCCTTCCTCACTGTCCAAGCCAAATTTATCACCGATGAGTGCTACGTTAGGCTCTCTTGCAATTGAGTGGGCACCGCCGATTGCCTCTCTTTTAAGTCCGATGAGGACTGCAAGCGGTACTCCGAATAGTACGGTACCGATATTTCCGAATTCCTGAAGTATAAGTGCCGGGCTGGCTGCCAGTATTTTCGGAAGAGTAGGACCAATGTTAGTTCCGTACTTTGCCATTAAAAGCATCAGCGTTAAACCGATCAGAGAACCTGCATCAGACATTTCCTTTTCTTTGGCAATATTCAGGAACTTCGGAGTGATCAATAATCCTATTACCATGGCATAAAGCATCGGCAGCAAAACTATTCTGCCTACTCCGAGAGGAATGTTAATAATTCCTATCAATTCAGAAACAATAACGATGGCAAGTACTAATAAGTGCAGTTTGTAGTTCTTCAAATTCGTCACCTCTTTTTCTTAATATTGATATATTCAATTCCTTTTAAAACCATATTAGCCATAACGGTGGAGGCGTAGATCATTGCTCTTTCATCACCGTCAAACCTTGGATTATGCCACACATAATTCATATCCTTCTCTTTGTTGCCGACTCCAAGCCAGAAGAAGAATCCGGGGATTTCATCCATGAATATTGAAAAATCCTCTCCTCCCATGGAAGGGGTGGGGTCTACAATGCCTTCCGATCCTACGATTTCTTCAGCCGCTGCATAGGCAAGATCGGTCATTTCATCGCTGTTGGTCACAGCTGCCTGCTCTCTGATATAATCAATCTCTACTTTGACGTCATATGCATCAGCAGTATTGTTCAACATTTCCTTGATTCTCTTTTCAAGGAGATCGCGTACCTCAGGTCTGAAGCTTCTGACAGTACCTGACATCTCTACAAGCTCGGATATTATATTGTTCGCAGTACCGGAATGTATAGTACCGATTGAAATTACAGCCGGATCAAGTGGGCTAACGTTTCTTGAAACAATGGTCTGTAGATTGACCAACATTGCTCCTGCAGCGATTATTGGATCTTTGGTTGCATTTGGTATGCCTCCGTGACCGCCTTTACCAATAACCCTGATTCTTAAGGTATCAACTGCGGCCATTAATCCGCCCCGTTTGATTGCAATTTTTCCCCAGGGTATCTCAGGGTTGTTATGCAATCCAAAGACAAGATCTGTTTTAACCTTGGTAAACAATCCTTTTTCAACCATGAGTCTTGCACCCCTGTTTATTTCCTCTGCCGGTTGGAATATAAACATGGCATTTCCTTCCAACTCATCTTTCATTGATGCCAGGATTGAAGCTGCACCAAGTACGGAGGTGGTATGAATGTCATGACCGCATGCATGCATAACTCCGTCAATCATTGATTTGTACGGGACCTCGTTAAGTTCAAATATGGGGAGTGCATCAATATCCCCTCTTAGAGCAATTGTCGGACCTTCTTTGGCACCCCTAAGAAGACCGATTACTCCAGTAGGAATACCGATATCAACGATTTCCACACCAAGTGACGTGAGTTTGTCCTTGATTTTCTGTGTGGTATTGAACTCCTTAAAGCTTAGTTCGGGATTCATATGAAGGTCTCTTCTTATCTCGATGAGTTCATCTTCATAAAGTTCTCTCATTTTGTCCAGATTTAGCATAATACCTCTTGTTGATAAAAATTGATGATTGATAGGTACAGTCCGTTAAAAGAATAGGATCATGAAAAAAAATTGCCGTCGGCAGTAATGAAATAGATAATTGCCATTTGAATGGTTAAACATGAAATTTATTTTATTATACAACAAGAAAATAGTAAGCGTACGAAATACACTTGTATTTTCAAAGAATGTTAATAATTGAACTTTACTCTTTAAATTGCTAAGGTAAAAGGTTTTATCGGCGATTCAGACAAAATGAGAATACATTTATAAATATTCAGAGGAATGGTATATAATTGGAATAGAGAATTAATCTTGAGAATGGGGGAAATCTATGAAGCTTTTGGCTATAAACGGCAGTCCGCACAAAGAGGGAAATACATATCAAGCCCTTCGCATGGTCATGGCAGAACTGGAAAAGGAAGGCATAGAAACTGAAATACTCCATATCGGCGGAGCTCCGGTAAAGGAATGTATAGCATGCGGTATGTGTGCTAAGAACAGGGATGAAAAATGTGTTTTATCCGGAGATGATGTAAACCTCTGGATTCAAAAAATGAAGGAAGCCGACGGAATTTTGCTAGGTTCTCCGGTACATTTTTCCGGAATTTCAGGAGTAATGAAGGCATTTTTGGACAGAACTTTTTATGTTTCAAGCAACAACGGAGGATTATTCAGACATAAAACGGGAGCAGCTCTTGCAGTTGTGAGAAGATCAGGGGGTATACCTGCATTTGATGCATTAAACAGGTACCTTCTTTATGCAGAAATGGTGCTGCCGACAACAAATTATTGGAACGTAATCCATGGTGCAGCTCCGGGAGAAGTCCAGCAGGATGAAGAAGGAAAGCAGATTGCAAGGATTCTCGGGAAGAACATGGCCTGGCTTATGAAAGTAGTGGAGGAAGGTAAAAAAGTACATCCTGCACCGGAAAGAGAAAAGAAAATCAGAATGAACTTCATAAGATAAATTCAAAAAACAAGCTGAAACTGACATTATTGTACAAGAAGTGTCAGTTTTCTCTTTTGATTCAGCGTAGGGTCCATGTGAATTGAAAATGGTATAATAACTTATTAAAGTGGATGTATGGGACTGTTGTCTGTTAGGAGATAAAAAATGAAAATATCAAAAAGCGATGCTCTGCTCTGGTTTGATCATTATTCAAACATGGGAGATGAAGAAGGAATCACTGTCAGGGATGAAGAAATAATATACTCGGTATTGGCTCAGATTGAAGCTGCCGTGGAAGCAGAAAATGAAAGGCTCATGGGTGAGATCAAGGGATTAAAAACCTTGGAAAACAGATCCTACTATGTGGGTAGGGATGACAAATTCCCCAGGGGCTGCAAGTCCTGCTTATTGGGCACCGGATTGAATGCAATAAGAAAGACGAATAAATGCAACTTAAACTGTAAATTCTGTTATAACTACGGAGAGTTGGATGACATTCCGCCAGTAGGAGCAGATATGTGGGGTATCGGAGAAACCAAATTCTATGAAAAGGACATAGATCTTCTCCTGTCCATTCAAAAGAAGCCTTCAGGTGTTTCCTACGTTTATCTGGAGCCATTCATGGAGATAGAAAAGTACTACGGTGTTATAAAAAAGTTTAAGGCTCACGGAATCTATCAACATCTATATACAAACGGAACCCTTGCAACGGAGGAGACTTTAAAAGCACTTGGAGAAGCAGGTTTAAACGAGCTGAGATTCAATCTCGGAGCTTCGGGAACATCCGATAAAGTAATAAAAAACATTGGGATTGCAAAAAAGTATATACCGAGCGTAGGAATAGAAACACCCATGACTCCTGAATTCTTTGATGCATTCCTAAAGAAGAAGCATATGATTTTAGAAACAGGCTTGGACTTTATAAACTGCGCTGAACTTCATTTAAATGAGAATAATATCGAGAACTATTTCGGAGAGAAAATGTACATGTCCAGAATGGGATATGTTTCTCCCATTTGGAGCAGGCAACTCACCCTTAAGCTTATGAAGATGGCAGACGATGAAAAATGGGATATTGCGGTACATGACTGCTCCAACCGTACAAAATTTGCCAGGGATTTAAATCTAAGCACAAAAGAGGGTAAGTGGTTTGGTGCAAGTAACTACAACAGCGAATTTGCAGTTCCTCCCTTTGAAGCATTTATGTCAGTGCTGAATGACGACAGATTTAAATTCCTTGAAGAGGAAGAGCTTCCGGCAGAATATAAACCGAATCTGTTGGTTTTTTAGATTACTCCATTCCAAATTTAAGCACGCCATCAGGGGATGAATGAAAAATAAAATCCGGTGAATTCTATGAGTTGCTAATACAGTACGGTTTCAAATATGATATTATCGTCTTAATCAAGAATGGGAAAATGGGAATGGATATTGGGAAATAATCTGCTGAGGAATATAAGGAAGAATTTGATTCAGACAATAAGGATGACCATAAAAGCTGATATTGAAACCGGAGGATGACTTAAATGTTTTATATAACAGACTTTTTGAAAAACGAAGAAATAAGCTTAAAACTGATAAATACAAGTACCGGAAATCCGGAGAAGGGGTATGTACCGGCATACCATTTCAATATATGTAATTCAAGGGATGAGATTGTCGGGATAATTGATCTGAGAATCGAGCATAACAGAAACACCTACTACGGTGGGAATATCGGTTATTCTGTTATTCCTGAGTTCAGAGGAAATTACTATGCGGGAAAAGCCTCAAGGTTGCTCCTGGATTTAGCTAGAAAACATAACATGGGTTATGTCATAATAACCTGCAGCCCTGAAAATATCGCATCAAGAAAATCCATTGAATATGCGGGCGGAGTTTTGCAACAGATAATGGAGTTGCCTCCGGATACGGATATGTATATTCTGGGAGACAGAGAAAAATGCCAATACAGAATAGATTTGTAGTTTAACGAAACAGATTAAGATTTTGGTTAAGATTTTATAGTAAAACCCATAAACAACCGCTGAAGCTCTGATTATTGAGCTTCAGCGGTTGTTTGATTTCGGAAGTTTTACACATATATAACAATTCTGCAGTAGGGTACCTATTGAAGAAACCATACTAAAAGTGTAAAATTACACTATAAGATAACTATTTACAGGGTGATTTAATGGAAAAAGAGACATTTGTAAATGTGATGGACAGTAAGCTGAAATTGATAAGGATAGAGTTCGGCTTGACACAGGACAAAATGGCAGGAATTCTTGGTATATCAAAAAAGACTTTGGTTGAGATAGAGAAAAACAGAAAGAGTCTTGGTTGGACAAGTTCTGTAGCCTTGGCAAGCATATTTTCGGACAGCACCATCCTGCGTGACGCTTTGGGAGGGGACATGAGTGATGTCATCATTGCCGTGGCTTTCAAGGATATAGATGTTGATTATCCGCAGACCTGGGGAGGAAAGACATGGTGGGATACAATATCTGAAAAGAAGGGCTTTAAAATCCAGCAAAATATTCTGTCCCAACATTACAGACTTTTAGACAAGGGTGACAGAAGGATTTTTTCGGGATTTGAACTAAAAGAAGTTGAGGAAATGCGTGAAGAAATGATTAACAGCAAGTGGTAATAAATAATGTGTTTTTATCATAATTTTTAATTTTTATAAAAGCTTATATCAGCTAAGAGAGGATTATTATGGGTAATATTTCAACTACAATAACCAGAGTGCTTGAAAATGCGGTTAAAGCATTCAGACGGTTCCCCGCATCAATAATTAACGCAATTGGATTTACAATCGTTGCAATGATAAAGAATTCAATGGACTATAATCAGATAGGACCATATAACTTCATGCTTAACAGTATTCAGTTGGCCTTTGCATTCGGGGCAATATTCAGCCTCGCTGCCATAACTTATTCTCAAAGCAGGCATAATACAAAGAGCTCATTTTTAACTGCGAATATTTTAGGCATGGTTGCAGCTGCCATTGCATTCTTCTATTTATATTTCTTTGGAAGGCTATCCTCAGAGAAGCTTGCATATGAAACATCCTTTCCGTTTTTTTTATCTAGAATTGCCAGCTCAAGAATTTTTGCGGCTATTCTGATCTCTATTATTGGGTTTATAGTTGCATCGTCGACCAAGAGTGATTCAGAATTGGATGAGGCAAACATAGCCGGTTCCTTATTCATGACGCTTAAAGCCTTCTTCCTTGCTCTTATTTATGGATTGGTACTGGGCATCGGTACATCAGGAATTGTATTTGCAATCAGATCATTGTTATACAGGGATTTAAGCATCAAAGTTTTCGGGTATGTTTTAGACTTGGTGGTTTTCGTTGCCTTCTGCATATTTGTCGGATATTTTCCTGACTTCAGGAAGGGTTCTGATGATGAACACCGTGAAACGGCACAAAAACAGCCAAAGTTTATAGCAATGCTGTTTGAGTTCGTTCTGGTTCCAATCATGCTTGTATTGACCGTTGTATTGGTATTATGGGCAGTAAGGACCATTACAGGTGGTATGGATATTCAATTCAACAATCTTTATATTGTATCTACTTCCTTTGCAGTGGGAGGGTTGTTACTACACATATTAATCACCCATGCCGAATCAAAAACGGCTGTATTTTACAAAAAGGTTTTTCCTTTTGCGGTTATATTTATATTAATTTTTGAAGCCTGGGCACTCATTACACAGCTGCAAAAATTTGGTTTGAAGACTTCAGAATATATGTTTATCGTAATTTGGATTGTTGCCATGGTTTCTGCAATACTTTTGATTATAAGAGGGAACAGAGCCCACATACTTATAGCACTTGTTACTTCAGTTATGGCAGTGGTAACAGTTCTTCCGATAATCGGATTTGTGGACCTCCCCGGCAGTCAGCAGACAAAGAGGCTGGAAAACCTCCTTACAAGCCAGGGTATGATCCAGGGAAATAAAATCGTACATGCAACAACTGAGCCTTCCAACAAGGTAAAGCAGGATATTTACGATGCAGTAAGCTTTTTGCTCTATTCCGAGTATAAAAAAACACCGGAGTGGTTTGTAAGAAAAGACCTTAACTATGAAAGATACAGCGATACAATGGGCTTTAACATTCAATACTACACAAATAATGAAGTGCCTCAGGAGAATCCGTTATACTCAATGCTTGTTTCAAATAATGAAGTCGAGGACATCAGTGATTACCAATGGGTAATAAGCGGTGTCAGGATGGGCATGGGGCAATATGGAAATTCAGAATTCAAAGGCAATAAAGGCAGCTACACCATAAACTGGAATCCCGGTACAAAGGGCGGGACATTCCCCATACTTGAGATAAAACGTGACGGAGTGGTAGTTCTTACTGAAGATTTCAGCGGATATACAAAGACGATTTTAGAGAAGTATCCCCTGGGAACAGGAAAAGAAACTCCGGTTGATCAGAAGGATATGACCTATACCATAGAAAATGGGGAGCTTAAGGTTCTTATGATCTTTGACTATATAGAAATGTCAAAAATCAAAGAAGGCGGAGAAATGAATTACGGAGTATCCACAAGAGGAATTTATATCAAGGAAAAGTAAAAACAAATAAACTTTTAATAAAAGTGCTATTATTAAATCTGAAGACATTCATAAACAGGAATCATCCAATTAAATTCTTAATGTATTAGGATTCCGGGGAGTAATATGAAGAAAAAGGATTTAATTATAGCACTTTTTATTGTTCTTATATGGGGAGCCAATTTTACGGTTATCAAGCTGGGGCTGGCAGGTGTGCCCCCAATGCTTCTTGTAGCCCTAAGATATATTACAGCTGCATTTCCGGCAGTATTTTTAGTTAAAAAACCGGATTTGGATTTAAAGTATATTATCGCCTATGGTTTGACTGTGGGAGTAGGCCAGTTCTCATTGCTGTTCTATGCAATGAGCATCGGTATGCCTGCCGGTGTTTCCTCTATTGTTCTCCAGGCAGCTGCTTTTTTCACCCCAATCTTTGCTTCAATTACCCTGGGAGAAAAGATGGGATCCCATCAAATTATTGGCATGGGAATAGCGGCCGTCGGATTGTTTTTAATAGGGGCAAACATTGGTGTTGATAAATTGACGGCTATTCCCACCGGTGCCCTGTTACTGACGGTTTTGGCAGCATCATTGTGGGCAACCTCAAATATAATAGTTAAGTTAGCCACGAAGGATGCCATGAGTAAGGGTAAAAAAGTAAACATGCTGTCTATGGTTGTATGGTCAAGCCTTATACCGCCTATACCGGTACTTATACTGGGAAGCCTAATGGACAGCCCGCAAAAACTATTAGCGACAGTTACAACACTGAATGCCACTTCCATTCTTGCAGTACTATACCTTGGAATATTATCCACACTGTTTGGTTACGGCATGTGGAGTTCCTTACTTTCAAAGTATCCCGCCTCAAAGGTAGCTCCTTTATCACTGCTGGTTCCCATCATTGGACTAATTACCGCTCAATTGGTATTGGGGGAAAAGCTTACCTCAATTCAGTGGGCAGGGGGAGTCGTTATTGTTTTAGGCCTGTTAGTCGTAAATTTCGGAAGCAAGCTGTTAAAACCAAGGGAAGTATAATTACTTTTTAAGTATATTAAAAGATTTTTAGCTAAATAGCATTTCATTGGAACTCCTAAAAGCGGAGTTCCATTTTGTTATAAATTAATTAACTTGAAATTTTCTGATAATAATGTTTTTCATTTATGTGAAAGCAACAAAGGCATCAATGAAGAGTGATAGTATTAAAGAACAGCATGGACAGACAGGCATCATTTAGAGTAAAAAATTGTACAAATAATAGAATCAACTAAAATCTATTGATTGAGGTGGGTTATGGCAGTTAAAAAGTCAAAGAGTGAAGAAAAGAATGACAGCGGGTTGGATTTTACATCTAAGTTTAAGAAAGAATTCAGGGAGTCTTTTTTAGAAACTCTTGAAAAAAGATTCAACAAAAATATGGAAAGACATTCCGGTATTGCCTGGTCGGAGGTTAAGGAAAAATTAGAGAAGGCTCCTAAGAAAATTGAGGCATTATGGGAAATGGAAAGAACAGGCGGAGAGCCGGATGTAGTAGCTTTTGATCCGTCAAAGAAGGAGTACTTATTCTTTGATACTTCAGCTGAAACTCCAAAGGAGAGAAGAAATGTGTGCTATGATCCTGAAGCACTGGCTTCAAGAAAGGAGCATAAGCCCGGAAACAGCGCTCTTGGAATGGCGAAATCCATTGGGATTGAAATATTGACAGAGGAAGACTATAGGTTTCTTCAGACCTTAGGACAGTTTGATTTGAAGACCTCAAGCTGGATTGCAACCCCTGAGAAAATCAGAAAACTTGGCGGAGGTCTTTTCTGTGACAGAGATACGACACTGTCTTTACATACCATAACGGTGCTGAAAGCTATTACGGAGTCAGAGGCTTCAGGGGAAAGCTGAAAGTATAATTAATTTTTTTGGAGGTTATTCTTGTGAACTACGAAATTATCAACACAAAGGGAAAAATAATAGCTGTTATAGAAGATGAAGATATATTGATAAAGGATGTCCAATCAGCCTTGGATCTTATTGCAACCGTGAGCTATGAATCAGGGGCTGATGCACTTATTTTATCCAAATCTAATATAACAGAGGATTTTTTTGATCTAAAAACAAGAATAGCAGGAGACATCCTTCAAAAATTTACCAATTATAAAATGAAGCTGGCTATAATCGGAGACTTTTCGAAATACACGGGTAAAAGTCTCCGGGACTTTATATATGAGAGTAATAAGCAGGGAAATATACTCTTCAAGTCCAAGTTGCAGGATGCAGTGGATGTTTTTAGCAATCATGGAAATTTGATCTAGCGGATAATTGTGAAAACAGAATCTTTTCCATGGTAAAAACCAGGTAATTTTTTATAAATTCTCATTAATGAGTGACGATTTATATTGAAATCTGAAAGTTATTTTTAAGATGGAAATTAATTGACCTTTACAGGTTTCTTTGTGATAATCTGCCTTGGTGGATTTTTTAACAAAGATAATTATTTAGGAGTTTTTACATGAATAACGACCAGAACAAATCAAACACAGTCACAAACATTATTAAGGATACTACAGCCAATCCTGCACCGTTGGGGCTTTTAGCCTTTGGTATAACTACAGTACTACTAAACATCCATAATGCGGGATTCTTTCCGATGAATTCCATGATATTGGCAATGGGAATATTCTACGGCGGTATGGCACAGGTAATTGCAGGAGTTATGGAATGGAAAAAGAACAATACATTCGGAACCACAGCTTTTACTTCCTATGGTTTCTTCTGGCTTAGTTTAGTCGGATTGATTTTATTACCTGAGATGGGACTTGGACAAAAGACTGACCCCAAAGCAATGGCTGCATACCTGTTTATGTGGGGACTTTTAACATTCTTCCTCTTCATTGGTACCTTAAAAATAAGCAAAGCTCTTCAGGCAGTTTTCGGGACATTGACGGTATTATTCCTTCTGCTGGCCATCGGAGATTTTACAGGCTCAGAATTTATAGGTAAGCTTGCCGGTTTTGAAGGAATAATTTGTGGATTTACTGCAATCTACGCAGCAATAGCACAGGTTCTCAATGAAGTTTACGGAAAAACAGTATTACCATTAGGCAATGTAAAAAAATAATTGGAATTGAAATACCATGGTATTCATGGACAGAATTAGATTTAAAAAGAGGCTTTGAATTTTCAAAGCCTCTTTTTTCGTGTATAGAACCAAGAATCATATTATAATTATACCAATGGGAAAAATAGAGGGAGAGGAGAATAATATGAAAATAACTGTATTGCTTGAGAATATTTCAAATATTCCCGAATTGGGATCCGAACATGGTTTGAGCTTGTACATAGAAGCTTTGGATAAAGACATTATGTTTGACACGGGCGAAACCGGAATTTTTAAAGAAAATGCCGTTACACTTGGCAAAGATATCAGTAAGCCGGAATATCTAATAATTTCACATGGTCACTATGATCATGGCGGCGGATTGAATACATTCCTGAAAAACAATGATAAGGCAAGAATATTTATCAGAAGCACGGCTTTTAAAGATGTGGTGGCAGAACTTCCTTCAGGTGAGTTGGAAGACATTGGAATAGACAAGAATGTAAAAACTAACAGCCAGGTAGTATTAACAGGGTCTTCTCATAAAATAGACAATGGATTGGAGCTTTTCTCAGATGTATCCGGAGAGCTGTTCAATCCCTCAGGGAATTCTGATCTTAAAGTCAAAAAAGATAAGATTTTAGTTTTGGATGACTTTGATCATGAGCAGAATCTTGTAATTACCGAAGGGTCAAACAAGGTTCTTATTACAGGCTGTGCCCACAGAGGAATAGTCAATATCATTGAGCATTGCAACAAGGTATTGGGATCCTATCCCACCCATGTCCTGGGAGGGTTCCATTTGAGTAATCCTTCAGCCGGTCTTGATGAAAATCCGGACTTGGTTAAAAAAATAGGAGAATATCTTAAAAATACGGGAATAACCTTTTATACAGGTCATTGTACCGGGCTCAACTCATTCGGAATTTTGAAAAATATCATTGGAGATAAAATCTCCTATATGGCAACCGGAGATGTAATTAACATATAAGACAAACAAAAGAAAGGTTACTTAAGGAATCGAGGAGAATTAGACATGATTAAAAAACTTAAGGAAATCAGCATCTACTATAAACATACACTTGTTAACCTGGTATTTCTGCTGGGGTTGATTTTAAGCGCCATCGGAAGCTGGCAGGTTTATTTCCCTAAAATGGGACTGACCCCAAAGCTGTTTTCCATGATACCCTACAGTATTATCAAACTTTTTGCATTTGCACCCACTGAAGGGCTGTGGGGAGAGTTACCCTTGGCATACCTGCTTGCAGCATGGATTTGTCCTTTAGGTACCGTCATTGGATTCTTCTCATTTTTCAACAGAATCTGGGATAGGATTAAATTGATTTTCACTCCCAAAAGAAAGGATACATATCTGATTTTGGGCTTCAATGAAAAGAGCAGATTTTTTATTTCACACCTGAAGAAAAGTAAGGCTAACCCATTCATATACGTAATTTTACCCCTGAAGGAAGAAGCCAGATATAAGAATGAGACAACAAGTCTTGGAATAGATACAATTCCTTTGATTTACGAAGATGCACTTCATCTTTCGAATATTAAATTTATTGAAAGCCTATATCACGACGGAATTAAAGCATTAGTGTCCTTCGAGGATGAACCTCTTTGTTACGGACACCTTTCTATCATCTCCAAACTGTTTGCAAACAGCAAGAGGGGAAACAGAACCTATGATGTCTGGGTTTCAACCGAAAATGATGAATTGAAGGATATCATAAAAAAAGAAATGGATCTTCTCACCAACTTCTCCATGCACTATTTCAACACCAATGAACTTGCTGCAGTTAAGCTTATTTCAGGAAGCCGGTTCAAGCTGCACAGAACTGACAGGTGGGATGAGAAGTGGAGCATTGAAGATATATCGAGTGAACAGTCAATATCGGATAAAATAGGCAGACCTCACTTATTACTGATCGGCTTCTCGGGACTTGGACAACAGATACTGAATATGGCCGTTAATCAGGGGAATATAAATCTTTTCAAGAAGATGAAGGTGACCATATTGGACCGAAATGCGGATTCTCTGCTTTCCCAATATGAGGGTTTCATACCGCAGATACACCATGTCCTTGATATTGAACTGATTTCCAAAGGATTAACCTCAAAGGAAACCAGGGAAAGATTAAGGGAGATCTCAGGTAAAGAGCCCATTACATCAGTGGTCTATACCATAGAAGATACACAAGGATCCCTGCTTAGCCTGGAAAGATATTCCGAATACTTCAGGGATATTCCGGTAGCTATATACTGCGACAATGTAAGTGTGTTTGAACCCTTGTTGACACCGCTTTTGAGAAAATATTCAATGCTGACCGTATTCGGTAATATGAAGGATATATTGTCACCTGAGAATATATTCAACGAGGAAGTATATAAATCAACTAAAAAGTTCAACGGGGAGTATGCAGCTTATTCAGCATTCTTAATGGGATGGGATCCCCCAAAGGAAACTCTTGAAAAGCAGTGGGAAAAATTGAATTCACTCCACAAGGAATCATCCTTTTATCAAACAATGCACAGGTACGTGAAGGTAGATTTGTTAAAAAGAATTGCCGAAGCTAAAGGGAACAAGCAATCAATTTCTGAAATGATTTCCGATTGGAAGAAGTTAATGGAAAATAAATCCAATGAAGAAAAGGTGGCAGCCATTGAGTCGGACCCGGTATTGAACTACCTGACTTCAATTGAACACAAGAGATGGAATTCTTTCTACTACAGAAAAGATTTTAAGTATTCAGATGCTAAAAATGAAGTACTAAAGCTTCATAACTGCCTCATTGATGATTGGGACATATTCTTAAAAACAAGAAGGGATTACGTTATTTTTGATTTTCTTTCAACCCTGGTTATAGGTGAAAGTGATCTGAGAGAAAAGTAAATTAAGGGTTAAGTTTCGATTAAACCCGATTTAAGAACTGAATAACATCATGGAAAAACTCTGAGATACGGCTATATAAGCTGTTCTCAGAGTTTACTATTTAGGTTGTGTAATTTTCTATATGGTTAAATCATTGTATCCCAAGGTTTTTCATTTCTGAATCTGAAAGGTTTCTGCCTTTTATGAATTTCGAGGACTGGCTAAGAAGAGTTTCATAATCCAAAAGATCAAACTTCAGGGAAGTTTTAAATACTTCCATTTCAGGGGTGACATTGTTTCCCCCTGTTCCATCATCCTTGGAGACAGTCAGGTAGTTGTTGTCCAAAACTATGCTGTTTCCGTCAGGGCTTATAAAACCATAAACCATGTCTATCATACTCCCTGCAGTTACAGTGAAGGTCTTCAACAGGACTCCGCTCTTAAAATCAGTAAGATAAACGTACATATTATCGTTGGCATCCTTCTTTGACCTGATGCTCATGAGCAATCCTTTTGCAGGATTATAGAAGTCATAGTTCCTGATATTCCTGTCAATGTTTTCTCCAAAGGTTATTCTTTCCGGAGGCAGCTGTACAAGCTGTTCTTTTTCACCTTCGGACCAGGTCAGGGCATAGTTATTATAGACCCCGTAGGTCAAAATTGATCCATTTTCCTTATGGGTAATATAAAGTGTTTGTCCGGGCAGGTTTTTAATTTGATTTCCGTCCTTTAGACTAATCAGGGATGAATTTCCTTCTGCGTAGTTTACTGCCACGGAATCCATGTTGTCTGAGACTGTTAATCCGTAAATAAACCCTAAGGGGATAGTATATTTTGATTTAATTTCTCCTGTTTTAACATCACGAACTTCCAGATCTCCCGAATGGTATACGGTTATCAATGACTTTGAATCCATTGAAAAGTCATAAACTGCATTTACCACATTCTCAGTGAACTCAAAGAGCTCTTTATTTGTGTCAAGGTCGTAAACTACAACGGCTCTGTACTGGTCATTGGTGGTAGCGTTGTTCCCATCCTTGTCTTTAAAACCGTTGACGACAACCTTTGTTCCGTCACCGGAGATAATTGCATTATTGAACTCAGAGGGACTGAAATAGTAGCTGTTTGAACTTAAGACATCCTCAGATATAGGGGTCATCTCCTCGGTAATATTGTTTCTCTTGTAGTACAGTTTGTCTCCGTACATCAGGGTGTAGTTTCCGTTGGCAGATGTTCTTGCAACTTGTCCGTCAATGGATTCGACTGTTTCAGAGGAGCTCAGGGATACCAGTTTAATATTCATGTCATTTTTAGACAGTATTGCAAACTGGGATTTGTCCGGAGATAAAGTAACAACATCGGCAGATTTATTGCCGTAAAATACGCTTTTCGACTCCAGTCTTCCGTTTTTGGCATAGGTAATTGTGTTATCGCTGTGGAGGGCTATCAATTCATTTTCATCGTTTATATTGTAGTTTTTTACGTTATTAATGATAAGTTCAGTGCTGTCAATCAGTTTTAGAGTTTCTGAATCGTATTTATCAACAGTGTAGTTTTTATTTATATAGAAGGTCTTTTTATCTTTTGATGTAGAAAAGACCTTGCTTTCCCTGTTGAACTCCGTAATTTTTTCTGTTTGTTTAAGCTTTGCCCCTGTTTTTGCATCAACTATGACTATGTAATTGTCATTTGCCGTTAATATCCTGTTTTCATCCAACCAAACGGCTGCCTTATAGTAGAAGGGCACATCCTTTTCTGTTGAAACACCTGTTTTTAAGTCAAAGTCAGAACCAAGCATAATTAGGGGTGGATAATTTTTAATCAGGGCATTTGTTTTAAGGTCATACAGTACCATGGTAGGATTCTCCGCATCTCCCTTTACACCGGCTCCTCCGTAAACGACCAGGAATTTAGAACCGTCAGGGTTTGAATTCATCTTTTCCACATATGTATTAGCCGTATTTTTAAGCTTCAGAGGTTCGTTTAATGGCAACCAGGTGCTTGTATCATAGGCGGTCAGGTTTATAACAAGAAAGCCGTCACTGAGTACCAGGAGATATTTTCCATTATCCGTAAACTTGGCTTGGATTACCTGTGTTTCACTGGTTAAGGTTTTGATGGGCTCCTTCATATCACCTTTTGGATCCCAAATCATTATTTTTTTATCATGGGCACCGGTGACTAAGAAGTTTCCGTCGAGGCTTACATCCACAGTAGAAATTTGCTCGGTATGGGCATCCAATGTTTTAATCAGTGCACCGTTTTCTGCATCCCATATTCCGACCTGATTATAACCGTAACCTGCAACAATCTTAGAACCGTCCGCGGTAAAATCAAAATTGGTTATTGAATTCTGGGTGTCAATGATGGTTTTGATATCAGCTCCCGAAGCGTAAACCGAATCATTGATTATACCCATATGCTGGTTCTTTAAATCCACATATTTCTTCATATCCTTCTCTATTGGTTTCATGGCAAGATCGGCAACCATTAAAGCCTTTATCTTGTCACCGTTTGTAAGGTAGTTCCTTGAAGAATTCAAGAGAAGGGCAGAGTTGTTTTGAATTGCATCCTTTTTTGCTATATTCTCACGGTTATAAGCATTTACCATGAATACTCCGAAGATAAAAAGTGCAGCGGCTACAATGGAAGATACGGTTAAAAGAAGTCTGGTCCTTCTTTCCTTATCCCTTTGCTTAAGATCTCCATAGGACATATTTAAAATTGCGGCCATTATCCTGTATTTCTCAGTTTTAAGAAGATCCACAGCCTTTGCCGTCAATGTTTTAAGCTTGGCAGGATCGTTTTTCTCAATGGATGCATATCCCTCAAAGGATTTAGATTGAACTTCAAAGGGTCTCATTTCTGCAGCCAATATTTCATGGGGTTCCAAGGTTACGGTCCCATCTTCGTTTAACTTTTCCTTTTTTAATGTCAATAGCTGAGGAGGAAATGATTCGCTTGGTTCACCTTCAATAAGCACGGGTATAATCCTGTCGCTTCCGTGCATTTCAATAAAGGTTGAAACTTCTTTCAAGCACCATTCGCTTTCCTTGGTCCTTTTAGAACAAATAACTACAAGATATTTGGAGTTTTGCAATGCATCATGGATTGAATCGGAAAGGCTTGAAGTAGTTAATTCTTCCCTGTCACGGAATACTCTGAACTGCGGTCTTTTTCCGTTGACACTGAATTCCTTGGGAACCTTGAAGGTTTCAATCATGGTGTGAATTTTTGAGGCAATGGTGGCGTCAGGCTCTATATGTCTGTAGCTTATGAAGGCCTCATACTTATAATCTTTTCTTTTGAAATCAAGGGCAGCTTCAGCAGCAGGCTTGACATCGGATATAAGATTCTGCATTACGGTTTCAATCTTTTCTCCTGTTATTTCATCTTCGTTGTTTTCAACAATGTTCTCTAATTTTTTTTCATCTTCAGTCATAAATCGAGTCTCCGTAAGAAAAGTAATATAGTTATTCTGAATCTAACAAATTTAGTAATATTTTAACATGGACCCAATATCACAAAACAAAGTGTAGATAAATATTCATAAACTGATACTGTAAATTTACAATTTATTGCTAAACGGCCATTTACTTATTATTCTTATCCTCATAAATAATTTCTTTTATCATCTCAGGTCTTATTTCCCAAATATTGGCTTGAATTTTGTATAAGTCCGTCTCCCAGCTGTCGATGTCAAATACTCTTACCCAGCTGTCTCTAACCATTTTTGCTTCTTTTGGATAGAAGTGAGTTGTTTTCTTATCCAGGAAGGAAAAACCATCTCCCAAACCCTTCGACGCTGCTAAATCGGAGAATTCTTTTGCATCTTTCTGATTTTTTGGCACATATGTATGGTTTAAAACCAGGTCCCATTTAGTGCCGTCGAAATATATCACCTGGGACTCAGGGATTTCAACAACAAAGACAACCTCGTCACCCACCGGCCGTAACATATACTCTTCTCTTGCAGAGCACCAGATAGGATAGGTTACATCTTCAGGCTTAGGAACTCTTTTGGAAGCCTCTGTCACAAACCAATCGTAAAGCTCTGTAAAATAATCTGTGATAATGTCAAACTTTTCCTCAAGATGTTTTCTGGTTATTCTGATTACACCGTTTTTTTCAAGTTCTTTTAAACTGTCTATTTTCTGTCTGGTCCATAAAGTCACTATTTTCTCCGAGCCCTTGTTGTTTAACATATTGATACTTCCTCCAATGGCTTTTTAATCTTTGTTTCAAGTCTTATAATTTCACTATAGATGAATGACTGTTAATGTCAAACAGCTTGAATATAACTAGGGATGAAAGAGAAGCGGGATATAAATGGCAGTATTTTTTGAAACTGAAAGACTTACAATAAAAGGGTTTGAAGAGGAATTCCTCAATAATTTCATAAGCTACAGAAATAACCCGGAGTGGATGAAATATCAGAGCTTCAAGGGTAAAACGAAGGAAGAATACAGAACGGCACTGCTAAAGGAAAATAACCTGAGCAGAGGCACCCAGTTTGCCGTTATCAACAAGGAAAACGGGAAATTAATCGGAGATATGTATCTTCAAAAAAGCTCATCAGATTATTATCTCGGATATACCATATCTCCGGAATATTCAAGAAAAGGTTATATGTTTGAAGCTGTAACAGAACTGAAGGCAGTTCTGAGGGACATTGGTGCAAGAAGCATAATTGCAGTTGTTTCAAATGAGAATACTGCATCAGAAAAGCTTTTAATAAAGCTGGGATTCAGCTTCACCGGGATGTTCAGCGAAGATGAGAAGGAGTACTCATATTTTTTATATTAAATATAACTGATTTGCACTTTATGAAGTTAATATCTGTTAATACTTTAATAATATGAAATTAAGAGTATAAATATGTTAGAGTAAATATAGATAAATTGGCAAACTACAATAACAATTTGATTTATGAGGGTGTAAATACATGAACATTTCAGAGCTCATGAAAAAAAGATTTTCCGTAAGAAGGTTTGAGGATAAGCCAATACCGAATGAAATGGTTGAGCAGCTTGTTGAGGCTGCAAGAATCGCACCTACGGCACATAATTATCAACCCTTTAAAATATATAAGCTGACCGGGGAAGGGGCAGATAATTTACTTACAAAAATAACTCCCTGCAATTATAAAGCTCCCATTAACCTCATAATTACAGTTGATACCGAAGAAAGTTGGAAACGCCCGGATGGGTGGGATCTAGCAATGCTTGATGCAGGAATAGTCGGAACATATATTATGCTCATGGCAGAGGAACTTGGTCTCGGAGCTTGCTGGATTGCAGATATAAACGGTAATACGGCTAAGGAGCTGTTAGACCTTGGGGTTAATGAAGAAATAATAACTATTTTTGAAATAGGATATCCCAAGGAAGGCACAAAACCCGGACCTTGGCATTTTAAAAGAAAGGATACCCGGGAAATATATTCTGAGCTAAAGATAGATTAAAAGCCTTGGATATTTTGACACAACTAATCTTATAGTGAATTTTTTTTATTTAACAAAACAGTATTTTATATGTACATCTAAAAATTAACTGAGCGGGTAAAAAGATGGATGAAGAATTAATAGAGAGGACCAGTCCAATCGGGGAAACGAAAAGTTATAGTTTGGCTGAAGATAAGCCCATGGTTAAAGGTGGGGTTTTGTTTGTGCTGGCAGTTATTGTCTGCATACTGAACCTACAGGCACCACTGACCTCCATTGCTCCTGTTGCAACTGAAATTTCATACGACATGAAGGGCTTTGATCTTGGGTTTACGGGGAGCCTTCCAATAATTATTTTTATTATTTCAGGACTGTTTGTTCAAAGGTTTGAATGGTGGTTTACTACGGAGAAGGCAGTTGCCATTTCCTTGTTTATGATTGCTGTGGGGCAGCTGTTGAGAGCGTTGACCTCAAGCTTTCTCATATTTATTGCAACATCTTCAATAGCACTCATGGGAATTGGCTTTTCCTACGCCTTGCTACCTCCCTTGTTTAAAAAATATACCCCGAACCATGTGGGACCGCTAACTGCAGCCTATTCAGCCCTAAGGGCAGTTTCCAGCGGATTGCCTGCACTTATAGCTGTGAGCCTTTTAAACAAGGGCGGCTGGAGATTGGCCATCGGAGTATATGCAGTTCCTGCAGCACTTGCCGTACTTCCGTGGATTCTTTTATCAATCCGGGTTTTAAAAGCAACAGGGAACAGTAATTATTCGATTGGGAAAGAGCCTTTGAAAAAGAAGGTTTTAGGTTATAGCTCCTTAAAATGGACAAATGCATGGGCATTGGGAATAACCGTCGGTGTCGCTTTCTTCCTTGATTTTAGTTTTCTGACTTTCCTGCCGGGGTATCTAAGCAGTGTAGGGTATGAAGCGCAAACGGCCAACTCCATGGTAGCCTTATACAGTGTTTTCGGGATTATCCATTCAATGATCGTACCCGTGGTTTTATCCAAGATGAAGAAACCATACCTGATCATGAAAATATCCACTGCATGCTATATGATTGCAATCCTGGGCTTCCTGTTTGCACCGGGTGGCGGACTATCCTGGCTTTGGGTAATTTTTGCCTGTGAAGGAAACATGGTGATTCCCGGGTATTTAAGGCTGATTAATATGAGGACAAGGACCACGGAAGGATCGACAAACCTTGCTGCATTTACCATAACTTTAGGATATTTGATTGCAGTTTTCGGCCCAATTCTTTTTGGGGCGCTTTTAAACACTACAAACGGCTATTTTGCTCCCTTTGTCATGTGTTTGGTAATTGCAGTGGTCATCTTGATATCGGGAAGAAAATCAGTTGAACCAGTATTTCTGGAGGATATGAATAATTAGCAAGTTATTCTGATTAAAGTAAACAAAAAATTATATTTCTGACAAATTTTGACTAACTATCATAATTACCTTGATTTGGATGGTAAGCTTGTTGAAAGAGAAATTTGCTCCATTCAAGTTTCTGTTAATTTTCGACCAAGAACGTGCTTTTAGATACACTATTTGAATTAACGAATAGATTGTACGATGCCAAAATTAGATTTGTATCGGGCTTTTTCTCTGAAAATCTATTTTTATGGGAGGAACTGTTATGGCTTACAAAATTGTTAGGGAGTTTCCAAACGATATTATTTATAAGAAGGGTGAGACTTGTGTTTCTCTATATCAGGAAACACACAGGCATTCACCTGATAATGCAGCGGATATCATAGTATTCAAGAATCTGTTAAAGAAAGTTGAGGAAGAGCTCAAAGACAAAAACGGTGAAAAAGAGAGCATTCTAAGACAGCTTTATGAACTAAGGGATGACAAGATGTTCTGGTTGAATACCTTGGATGGACTCGCTGTACTGGCAAACAAATCTGAATGCATTGTTTATCTGTTAGAAATGAAACTGGAAAATCAGGTTTTTGTTTCGGAAAAGTTCCATATTAAACCTCTGATAAAATATTTCCAGGCAAACCAAAAGTATCAGGTACTCGGACTTAACAGGAATTCAATAAAGCTTTATGAAGGTGATAAGTTCGGACTTAAGGAAACTGAAATACCGAATGAAATACCTAAGACCATTGAGGATGCGTTAGGTGAAGAAATTGTATCAAAAGCCACTCTTTCAAGATCCGGAGGAGGAAGCGGAACAGCCTTCCATGGAACCGGCGGAAGAAAGGACGAAATAGATAAGGATACAGAAAAGTTTTTCAGGGTAATTGATAAAGCAGTCACTGAGAATTTTTCGAAAACCTCAAAGCTTCCGTTAATTTTGGTTTCCCTTGATGAATACCAGACGGAATTTAAAAAAATAAGCAATAACCCTTATCTGTTGAAAGAAGGCTTGAAGGTTTCATTAGAGTCATTCAATCCATCTCAAATGAAGGATAAAATTTGGGAGATAATAGACAGGGAAAATCAGGGTAAGGTAGATAAGGATATTGAAGAGTTTAATAACGGACTTTCTACAATTTCCAGTACCGACAATCTTGAGAGAATTGCAAAAGCAGCAGTGGAGAGCAGAATCAAAACTATAATGGTGGAACAGAACAGAGTGATCAAGGGCGAATTGGATGATGAATCAGGAGAAATTCTTACAGAGAATGAAAAATCAGATTTGTTGGAATCTATAGTCTCCCATGTCATGGCCGGCGGAGGAGAGATAGTAATCCTACCAAAGGATAAAATGCCTTCGGACACCGGAGCTGCAGCCATATTCAGATATTGATAAAATGAAGGCCATCAGGTTACTGGTGGCCTTTTCCGGATATAATTGGAGGACATATGATACTAATAGGATTAAAAAATTGCAGCAATTGCAGGGAAATTGAAAAATTACTGAAAGACAAAAGCATAGAATATAAATACAGAGAAATAGACAAAGATATACCAACCGCAGAAGAGCTGAAAGACATCCGGGATCTGAGCGGTGTATCACAGGAGGAGCTTTTCAATAAAGCAGGACAGGTTTACAGAGCATTGGGACTGAAGGATAAAATCAGCACCATGACTGATGTAGAAAAATACAAGATACTTTCATCGGATGGTATGTTGATAAAAAGACCCATACTTGTAACTGAGAATAAAGCTTTTGTAGGTAAGGATGTTAAGAAGTTTGTAGAAACACTGTAAAAACTTTTCAAGTTTTTAATTATTGGTATTGGAGCAATTGAGAATGGGAAAACTGTTGAAGGATATTAAAATAAGTGCTCCGGCAATCAGAGCACTTGAAGAAATAGGAATAATTGAATTAAAGGATGTTACCAGGTATACGGAAAAGGAGCTGTTAGCCCTTCATGGATTCGGACCCAAAGGGTTGTCAATTTTAAAAAAACTTTTGGAAGAAAATGGATATCAGCTTAAGAAATAACTTTTAATTCACATAAAAATAAATATGTAAATTAAAACAGTGAAAAATACTCGGAGGATTTAAAATGAACAGAACTATAAGCATAAAGGGACTGGGGAAAATTTTCATTAAACCTGATCAGACAGAAGTTTCTTTGTTTTTGGAATCAGTGGATGAAAATTATGAGAAGGCTATGGTAAAAGCTGAAAAAGGTACCTCAGAAATAATAGAAGCTATAACTGAAGTCGGATTTAATAAAGAGGATATTAAAACAACCAACTTTTCTGTAAGAGTCAAATATGAAAGTATATATGTGGATAACATATACAAAGAAAAATTTGTTGGTTACCAATGCGATCAGGGAATGGTTTTAAGCTTTGACTTGGATATGGATAAGTTAACTGCGCTACTTGGTAAAATTTCAACTCTAGAGGCCAAACCAAGAATAGACGTAAGGTTCACGGTAAAGGACAAAGATAAATATATTAAGGAAGTTTTGATAAAAGCTGTCGAGGATTCAAAAGCTAAAGCAGATGTATTGGCTCAGGCGTCGGGTGTTTCACTGGATAATTTGATCTCAATTGACTACGGTAAAAAAGAGTTCGATTTATATTCTCCGACAGTATATGCAAGAGATAATTTTGCCATAGAAACGTCAATGAAAATGGCCGGAGCACCTGATATGAGCCCTCAGGATATAACACTTGAAGAAAATATTCTTATGGTTTGGGAAATAAAATAAGATATGAAGGATAAGGAAAAAATATCAGGGAATGAATATTTCAGATAAAGTCATTTTTAGAGGAGAAGAGGAAAGGGATTTTCTTGAAAGTGAAGAAATTACGAGGGAAGCCTTTTGGAATATATACAATCCCGGTTGTTCGGAACACTTTTTAATAACCAAAATCAGAGAACATGATTCCTATATTCCTGAACTCACACTTGTGGCTGAATTGGATGGGAAGCTTGTCGGATCAATTTACTATACGGAATCAAAAATCATCTCAGAGGATAGTTCAAAGGAATTCCCGGTGAAGGCGACAACCTTTGGTCCTGTAGCTGTTGATCCTGAGTACCAGAATATGGGTATAGGCTCAGAGTTAATAAAAAGGACACTTTCAAAAGCCTCGGAGCTTGGCTATAAGGCCGTTTTCATATTCGGCAATCCAAGTTATTACAGTAAATTCGGGTTTGTAAGTGCATCACGTTATGGGATAACAACCAAGGACGGAAATAACTTCGATGCGTTTATGTGTCTCGAACTGGATAAGGGTGCTTTGATTGGTATCAGAGGCAAATATATGGAGCCAGAGGTTTTTGAAAACATAAGGGAGAGGGAATTGGAGGAATATGACTCTAAGTTTCCACCCAAGGAGAAAAAAGTAACCCCCGGCCAATTAGGTACGTAAAGAAAATATAAGGGTTTTGATAATATTATCGGAGGACATTATGAAGAAAATAGTTTCAATAATTTTGGATAAATTTGCAGATTGGGAAGGGGCCTACATGGGCGTGGCTTTTTCAGAGTTGGGTATCGAACATGAAATAAAATATGCATCCTTGGATAAATTGCCTAAAGTTTCTATCGGAGGACTTACTGTTCTGCCTGATATGACGGTTTATGAAATACCAAGGAACACGGATATTTTGATTTTGTTAGGAGCTAATGCTTCCTGGAGAAAGATTAAAACTGATGTAATAAAAGAAAATGTTGTGGAGTTCATTGACAGGGGGAAGGTGGTCGGAGCGATATGTGATGCAGCAACATACCTCGGCCTTTCCGGAGTTTTAAACAACTATGATCATACATTAAACAGCTTGGCAGAAATGAAGGATTTTGAGGCATATACAGGGAATGAACGGTATCAAAAAGAAGAGTCGGTGAGAGATAATAATCTTGTAACGGCAAACGGCAATGCACCGGTGGAGTTTACCGCCAATGTTTTAAGAGCTGCAGGCATTGAAGAGGAAGATGTTATGATGTTCTATGATTTTTATAGGAATGGATATCATAAAGCATTAAAAAAATATGGATTTGAGTAGAAGGGGTTAAGTTATGTTCAGGGAAATGAGAAGAATCAGACAGAAACTGGAGCAAAGCGAAATAAACGAGATAATGTTAAAAAGTTCAACTGGTGTACTGGGAGTAATCGGAGATGACGGTTATCCATATGCAGTTCCCGTGAATTACACCTACGAAGACGG
>DAINSS010000004.1:68203-76808 GCA_036741195.1 Clostridiaceae bacterium
TATATCCACTGTGCTCTTACAGGACATAAGATGGATGCTATTAAAGCAAACAATAAAGTGAGCTTCACCGTAGTAGCAGAAGATACGGTAGTTCCCAACACATTTTCAACTAATTACTACAGTGTGATTGGATTTGGAAGAGCAAGTATAGTCGAAGATAATGAAGAAAAAAGATTTGCCCTGGACGCTTTGGTCGATAAGTATTCCGCTTCCTTCAAAGAAGAAGGGAACAAGGAAATTGAAAGGGAATGGTCCATTGTAAGCATAATAAAGGTTGAATTTGAGCATATAGCGGGAAAGACTGCCAAAGCCCTTGTGAAATAAGGCAATCAGCATGGACTTTAAGGAAAAAATATCCAATCTGACCTATAAAGTTAAAAGGAATATCAAAGCCATAATAATAGTGATGAAAAGGAAGGACACACCTAAACCGGCAAAGATTTTTGGGATGATGACAATAGTGTATGCTTTGTCTCCCATTGATTTGATCCCTGATTTTATTCCTATCCTGGGATACCTGGACGACTTGGTAATTTTGCCGGTTCTCGCCTCTTTGACAATAAAATTCATTCCAAAAGAGATTTGGGATAAAGCACTTGAAGAAGCTGAAAATACTGGCAACGGAGAGCCGAAGAAGTGGTATTACTCAATACCAATTGTCATAATCTGGCTGATTGTTTTATTCTTTTTACTGAAAAATTTAAGGTGATTTAATAAAACATAAAATAAAACTCAATATTTCAGTATTTACAGCAAGGAACGAAAGACCGGGGATCCAAAAAAGAATCACTGGTTTTTGTTTTATTTATACCCTCTTCTCATTTACCTGGTAACAGATTAAATAAAAAACTTTTTTCAGATTTTGATTTAAGTCAAAGTACTTCTTTAAATACATATATAGAATGTAGATAAAAGGTAAAGAAACTAATTTAAACGGAGGAAACATATATGAACAATACATTGAATATTTCTAAGGATACAAGCTTGGGAGAACTGATTATCCATTACCCCGGAATTACAGAAAAGCTGAATGAGCTTCAGATCGATTATTGCTGCCAGGGAGACAGAACTCTTGGAGAGGTGGTTGCTGCAGGTGAAATTTCCGAGGATTTTATTGAAGAAGCAAAGAAAGGTTATGAAAGCTACCTTCAGGAGCCGGATAAGGAAACACCCGTAAATGAATTAACCGATATTGAATTGATAGACCTGATACTTTATAAGCATCATCAAAAGGAAAGAAATCTGTGGACTGAACTGGAGAAAATGGTAAACAAGATTTTAAGGGTACATTATGATCACGGCAAAGAACAGCTTTTGGAGCTGCACAGAGCTTTTGCTACTCTTAAAATGGAACTTGAAGAGCATTTTGTAAAGGAAGAAGCAGAATTGTTCCCACTAATGGAGGAAGAGAACAAGACTCCAGAGCAGATAAAAGTAATTGCAGACATGGTAGCAGAACTTGAATCAGACCATGATGCAGTGGGAGACCTGTTAAAGGACATTATAAGAATAACAAACGGCTTTACAGCCCCTGATTATGCTTGTAACACCGTATTGGCAGTATTCGCAAAGCTCCACGAACTTACTGATGACATTTTCCTGCATGTTGCAAAAGAAAACAGCGTTCTGTTCAAAAGATACCTGGTTTAGGATTTAAACGAAATTTCCAAATGTTAAATAAAACCTGCCTCACTCTTGAGACAGGTTTTATTTAATTAAGGGGTATTCAGAACCAGGGGAAAATACAGGAATTAATCCGCCGCCGGTGCAATTTTACTTTAAGAATGAAGTTGTCACATGTAAAGAAGATTTTTTGGATTTTTATTATTAAATTGGCAGATATAAAGAGGATATGAAGAAGATATAAGCGTTTTAAGTACTTAATTATGCTAAAATCCAAATACTCAAGTCATAAATATTAATTGGAATTTAATTGAAAAACGCAATTAATAGTCTTGAATTGTTCAAATAATTAAAAATGTATTAAAAAATATGGAAAAATCCCAAGAACGGGGGATTCTTCAGTTTAAAATTAGTTGAAAAAGCTGTCATATTTTTGTAATATTCACCTTGTAAAACGGTCTGAAGACCTGCTGTGGAGAATTCACAGTTGTAAAGGAGAGAATATGAGAAAGAATATTATAAAAACTATCGTAACTATTCTCGGTATCGGTATAAGTACTACGCTTTTACCAAGCGTTCCAGTACAGGCGGCACCGGAAGCATATTTATCATCTGGTTACTACACAGTCAGAGAAAGCTGGACTAACAGGGCATCTCAGCTTGGTTCATTCAGATATTATGATAATGCTGTTACTTTAGCAAGCAAGAATCCCGGTTTTGAAGTCTATGATCCTAATGGGGCACAGGTATATCCGGAGACTTCAGCAGCGCCGGTTGTACAGGCACCTGCAGCACCTGTTGTAGCTGCACCGGTACAACAAATAAATGCAGATGAAATTAAATACACTACAGATTATCTAAATTTAAGAAGCGGTGCTTCAACCGGATACTCAGTTATACTGACAATGCCGAAGGGAGCAAAGGTAACAATACTTGATACCTCAGGCTCATGGAGCAAGGTTTCATACGGAACCACAATTGGATGGTGTTCAAGTACATACTTAAAAGGAACTACGGCAGCCCCGGTTGCTGATCCATCTCCGATTGTCGAAGAAGTAATTAAATATACCAGTGATTATTTGAATTTAAGATCCGGAGGATCAACTTCCTACGGAGTTATGCTCACAATGCCAAAGGGAGCAAAGGTTACAGTACTTGGTGTTTCAGCCGACGGAAGCTGGACTAAAGTCAAGTATGGCAGCACAATTGGTTGGGCATCAAGTGCTTATTTAATAGGAGGAACTACAACAGTAACTCCTGCACCGGCTCCAGCGCCAACACCTGCACCGGCTCCGGCGCCAACACCTGCACCGGCTCCAACACCGGCACCAGAGTTCATAGCAGCACCTGAAGCTACAGCTGTTGTAAAGTACACTACAGATTACTTGAATTTAAGAACCGGCGGTTCAACCTCATACAGCATCCTGACTACAATTCCGGTTGCTTCAAAGGTAACTGTCATTGATACCAACAATGGTTGGGATAAGTTAACCTATGGTTCATACACCGGATGGGCTTCAAATGCTTATCTTAAAGAAGCGGAAGCTGTAAAAGCAGCACCGGTTGTTGCAGAAACAGAATCATCAAATGATATAAGCTCCAAGCTTGTTGCGGCAGCAAAATCTGCACTGGGTGTACCGTATGTTTACGGTGGAAGTTCATTGAGCGGATTTGATTGCTCAGGTCTGACACAGTGGGTTTACAAGCAAGTTGGAATATCAATCCCAAGAACGGCGACAATGCAGTATTACGGATTGAAGAAGGTATCAACACCGCTGCCGGGAGATATCATAATATACGCAAGCTACGGTTCAATCCAGCACGCGGGTATATACATTGGTAACAACCAGATAATCCATGCACCGGATGTAGGCAGAAATGTAGAAATAAGATCTCTTAACTTCTATACAATGAGTATTTATGGAATTGTAAGAGGCTACTAAAATAAAATAATTGAAAATAAAGAAATCGGAATCTTTTGGATTTCGATTTCTTTATTTTTCTAATTTGGAACATTAGTGTATTCAAGTGTTATAGTTAGACATATAGGCGGATGAAAGGAGGATATTAATTGAAGAAGTTTGATTTGAGGCTTTATTTGATAACTGACGGCAATGGATTGGGTGACAACGGTTTTCTGAATAAAGTGGAGAAAGCGTTGCAAGGTGGAGTCACCATGCTGCAGCTTCGAGAAAAACATATGATGTCGGGAGATTTTTATAGGAGAGCTGTTGAGATTAAAAAGCTTACCGATAAATATGGTGTCCCATTAATAATAAATGACAGGATAGACATTGCCATGGCTGTCGGAGCAGCGGGAGTGCACCTGGGGCAGGAGGACCTTCCGATTGACATTGCCAGAAAAATACTTGGACCGGATGCTATTATTGGATGTACCGCAAAAACTGAGGAACAGGGATTGATGGCTTCAGCTCAAGGTGCGGATTATATCGGCAGCGGTGCAATATATGCTTCAGGCACTAAAGAGGAAGCAAAGGTGACCCCTGTGAGTGTTATTAATAATATTCAAAAAACAAGCAGACTGCCTGTTGTCGCCATCGGTGGATTGACCAAGGACAATCTGGGAATCCTTAGGGGGAGCAGTGTTTCAGGAATCTCTTTGTCAGGTGGGATCATGAAAGCAAGTGATCCGAAGAAAGAAGCGGAAATACTTTTGAATATTGTAAATGATGTTCTCTGTTATTAATTTACATTTTAGGTGTTCTATAAAAAAAACAGTCATAAATTCAACATTTAGTAATACTGAATAAAACCAGCTGACATAGAAGTGGGACAAATATCTTGAAAAATGATAATTGAGTACTCAATGCGTGGTTTATACATGATAGTGCTAAAATAATAAAAGATTTTCGTGTATTCAATCAAGAGACAAATGTATTTATTGAAACTATTTTAAATAAATTTCTGTAACAATAATTTAACAATGCTTTACCAACATTTAATTTCTTATATAATCTTATATATGCTTATACATTATTTTTGTGGGAGGAAGATACTTAAATGAATAGTTGGATACTAATTTCGACATTAGTAGGTCTGGCAGCAATCATTCTATCCTTATTTTTGACTCAGTGGGTTAAGAAGCAAGAGGCAGGTAATGCCAGGATGCAAGAAATTGCCGGATTTATCAGAGAGGGTGCAATGGCATTCTTGAAACAGGAATACAAATACATGGTGGCAGTCTTAGCTGTAATGTTCCTAGTCATTGGATTCGGAATAAATTTCCTTACAGGGGGACTTTTTTTGTTTGGTGCCATTCTTTCAGTTTTAGCTGGAGCAATAGGCATGAACGTTGCCACACTTGGTAATGTAAGAACTGCAAGTGCCGCACAATCCCACGGAATGGGAAAAGCACTTCAGATTGCATTCAGATCGGGAGCCGTTATGGGACTTTGCGTAGCAGGTCTTGGTTTGTTCGGTATCGGTGCAAGCTTGATTTTCCTTGGAGTTGATTCTTACAGTGTCATCACAGGATTCAGTTTAGGTGCATCATCAGTTGCATTATTCGGAAGAGTCGGTGGTGGTATTTATACTAAGGCAGCAGACGTTGGAGCTGACCTTGTCGGTAAAGTAGAAACAGGTATACCTGAAGACGACCCGAGAAACCCGGCAGTTATCGCTGATAACGTTGGTGACAATGTTGGTGACGTTGCGGGTATGGGATCTGACCTTTTCGAAAGCTACGTCGGATCAATAGTTTCAGCAGTAACTTTAGCAGTAACTATTACTACTATAACTCCTAACTTTGGTAAGGCGTTTGATGTTCCGATATTGGAAGGATCAATGTATCCGCTTCTTATTGCAGGAATCGGTATATTAGCATCCATGGTAGGTATCATGAATGTTAAGGGTGAAAAGGATCCTGCCAAAGCTTTGAATATGGGTACTTATTTATCCAGTGCCATTGTTTTGGTTGCTTCGGTAGTATTAAGTCAGATGAGCTTTAACTCACTTCAACCGGCTTATGCAATTATTTCGGGTATTTTAGTCGGAGTACTTATCGGTAAAGTAACAGAGATTTATACATCAGACAGCTACAGCTCAGTTAAGAAAATAGCTGAACAGTCGGAAACAGGAGCTGCTACAAACATAATTTCAGGTCTTGGAGTAGGTATGCTTTCAACAGTAGGTCCTATTCTTATAATAAGCTTAGGAATCTGGGTTGCTTACATGTTTGCTGGTCTTTACGGAATAGCACTTGCAGCAGTTGGTATGCTTTCAACAACAGCCATGGTTGTTTCAGTTGATGCTTACGGTCCTGTTGCGGATAATGCCGGTGGTATAGCTGAAATGAGTAAGCTTCCGCACAGCGTAAGAGAAGTAACTGATACACTTGACTCAGTAGGTAACACAACGGCAGCTATCGGTAAGGGCTTTGCAATCGGTTCTGCGGCACTTACGGCATTGGCACTGTTCTCATCCTATTCACAGGTTGCAAAACTTGAAAAAATCGACCTTTTGGACCCAATGGTAATCATCGGTCTATTAATAGGCGGAATGCTTCCATTCCTCTTCACTGCACTCACAATGGACTCAGTTGGAAGAGCTGCTGAAGAAATGATCAAGGAAGTAAGACGTCAGTTCAGAGAAATGCCGGGCATAATGGAAGACACAGTAAAGCCTGACTATGCAAAATGTGTTGAAATTTCAACAAAGCATGCAGTAAAAGAAATGTTACTTCCGGGTATTATAGCAATCGTGTCACCGGTTCTTATAGGTTTTACCCTTGGAAAAGCAGCACTGGGAGGACTTTTGGCAGGTTCATTGGTATCAGGAGTACTCTTGGCAATAATGATGGCTAATGCCGGTGGTGCTTGGGATAACGCTAAGAAATATATTGAAGGCGGAGCACACGGCGGTAAGGGTTCACCTGCACATAAGGCTGCAGTTGTAGGAGATACTGTTGGAGATCCGTTCAAGGATACTTCAGGTCCTTCAATTAACATTCTTATAAAGCTTATGACAATCATTGCTTTGGTATTCGCACCGTTATTCATGTAGTAAAAAATAATACTTCAAAAAACATCCTTCGGGATGTTTTTTGTTTTAAGCATTTTTGATTCACTTTGGGAATTCTTTGGGTGCATTAGGGAATTCTTTGAAGGACAGGGGTGCAAATAATAATATGGAATAGGAAAACCTGAAATAAAACTTTGGAATATTGAGCAAACCTAAAATAAAATGCGATATATTTAGGCTTGCTTAATATATCGATGAAATATTAACATTTGCTAAAATACCCTTGAATTTCAAAGGAGTTAAATAGGGAAAGGGAGTAAAGTTGAGATAAAGTTAGGGAACCCAACTTAAAGCCATTTAAACCGATAAAAACGAAACAGTTGATTTAAGCTTATATGCTATGGTATTTGGGAATGATTTTTAAAGGGGCGATATTTTTGAACAGCATCATAACTCTCGAGGATGAGATTTTTCTTGAAGATGCATATAAAATTTCTGATTGGCTTGAGAATGACCATGTGACAAAATATATTTCTGAAGGCAGCGGAATCGGAAGGGAAATAAAGAAGACAATCCAATACACTACCTGTCCGATTGTAACTCATTTATTCTGCAACGGTGGGAATTTCTACATGATCAAGCATAACGGAAGATCTGTAGGATACCTGAAGCTCATCAAAAAGGAAGCGGACTGTGAAATAGTCATTGTTATCGGTGATGACCGCATGTGGAATATGGGGATAGGCACCAAGGCATTGAAACTGGCTGCAAATGAAGCATTCTTTAATTTAAGATACGAAAAGATGATCGCAAAGATAAAAGAAGGTAATGAAGGCTCTAAGCATATCTTTGAGAAAACAGGATTTACAGTAAAAGAAGTGAGAAATTCTCACCATATACTTGAAATGGAAGTCATGGAGTTTCTTAAAAAAGCAGCTTAGAAATTTGGCTGTCTAAATCAATATAGCTATATTAAGCTGCACGTTAGTGCAGCTTTTATCATTGAATGGACAAAAAAGAAGCGATTGGTCTGGATTTGAAGTTGAAATTCAGCAGGGTACGGAGGTATTTAATTTCTATCTTCCGGAAATTATGAATTAAGGTACTATTTCATGATTATTTTGGGATATTGACAGTGAGAATTGGAATATAATATAGGTGTACTAAGAATAATTAAATTTAGGAGGATGGGAATGGTTAGAGACATCAAAGAGATTATTAATGGATTCAATGGCAGGGATGGTGCAGGTGTAAATCTTGTACGAGTTTTAAGCAGCGCTACGATAAAAAAGCTTGATCCTTTCTTGATGCTGGATGTTTTTGATTCAGATGATTACAATGACTATATTTTAGGATTCCCCATGCATCCGCACAGGGGAATAGAGACTATAACATACTTACATTCCGGGGAAATCGATCATGAGGATTCCTTGGGTAACAAAGGAAAGATTTTACCGGGGGGAACTCAGTGGATGACAGCAGGTTCCGGTATTATGCACCAGGAAATGCCTCAGAAGTCTGACAGGATGATGGGCTTCCAGTTATGGCTCAACATGGCTGCAGACACTAAGATGATGCCTCCCAAATACAGGGAAGTTGACGGCAAGTCAATGCCTGAATATAAGGGGGAAGGCTTAACCGTGAGAATAGTTTCCGGAAACTACGAGGGCGTTGAAGGGGCTATTGCCCCGGATTATATCAAGCCGGAAATTTATGATGTTAAGGTTGAAGAAGGGGCACAGTTCAAGATGAAGGTCAAAGAAGGGGATACTTCCTTCATGTTTATCTTCAGGGGAAATGTTGTATTCCCGGGGGGAGAAAATGTTCATCAGAAAAACGGAGTATTATTAACCCAGGGAGATGAGATTGTTTTAACCGGAGGAGAAGGCGGAGCTGTATTCATGTTCATTACAGGTTCTCCGATCAACGAACCTGTGGCTTGGGGCGGACCTATTGTCATGAATACAAGGGAAGAGCTCCAATTGGCATTCAAGGAGCTTCA
>DAINSS010000004.1:76818-80338 GCA_036741195.1 Clostridiaceae bacterium
CAACTTCTTAAAAACCACTAAGGTTGAGGGAACGGATACTTTAAAGTAATAAATAGAATGAGAAATTGAAAAACGCCGGGTCTATTAGACCCGGTGTTATATTTGTGCAAAGTTTTATATTATTCCGTTTATAGATAGCTCGTTTAAGAAGTAGGGCATCTGAATCTTCCACCAGGGCCAGTCATGGTCCACATCATTACCCCAGAAATCAATCCAGGCGTGGATGTTCTTCTCTTCAAGGATTGCTTTCATTGCAAGGGTATCCTTAATTGTGGTTTCTTCCCATCTTCCAAGTCCAGTACAGAGGAATAAATGGTTTTGTCTGTATTGTTCCAAAAACCACGGGTCAGTCAGATTCTTTAAATAGTCCACGGGTGAATTTAAGTAAACATCAGGTTCATGTAAGGATTCTCCTACTACGAGTCTGAGATCATATATCCCGCTCAGTGAAATTGCCAGGTCAAAAACATCCGGATGCTTCAGATAAAAATTCAGGGCATGGTATCCGCCCAGGGAACATCCTGTCGCACCAAATTGACCGGTGTATCCGTGATCTTGTTTAAACCGGGGTATCAGTTCATTTACAATAAACCTGTCATAGGCGTTATGCCTTCTTGCCCTGTCTGCAGGATATCCTCCGTAGTTTAGCCAGGTTGCGTTGTCAATACTGTCAGGAGTAATCAAGATTATCCTGCCGTTCTCTATGAAGTCTGAGATTGAACCAACCATGCCAAAATCCTCATATTCATAAAAGCTTCCGCCGGATGAGGGAAAAACAATAATTGGCTTTCCTGCATGGCCGTAAATCTTATATTCAATTTCTCTTCCGAGTGATTCGGAATAAATTTTCGAATAGGTTATGTTCATATAGCCTCCTTACTACTTTAAATAAATAGGAACCAGATAAATGGGATAACAAGAGCCGGAAGCATATTAGTTATCTTAAGTTTTGTAGCTCCTGTGAAGTTCAATCCGATTCCTGCAACAAGAATTCCTCCCACGGCAGATATCTCCAAGATGAATCCGGGGGTCATAAAAGAGGTCAGGCTTGAAGCCATCAGTACCAGTGATCCCTGGATTATCAAGATGGATATGGAAGAAAGAGCTACGCCTATACCTAGGGTTGCTGCCAAAAATATAGCCAGAATTCCATCTAGAACCGATTTGGATATCAGTAAACTTATATCCTTACTAACACCTGCTTCTATTGAACCGATTATTGCAAGAGATCCAATTACAAACATAAGAGTTCCTGCAATAAATCCTTCTGAAATACTTCCGCCGCCCAAAGAATGAAGCTTTTCACCAACTTTTTTTCCGGCATTATTTACCAAATCATCAAGCTTCAACAATTCCCCTGTAAGTGTACCTATTGAAACAGACAGCATGACAAGGGAAATATTCTGAGTTTTCAGGGCAGAGGATAAGCCTAAAACCAGGACACATAATCCAAGTGCTTTTATAAGGCTTTCGGATATACCTTCCGGGAGCTTCTTTTTAAATAAAACACCAAGAATTCCTGCAACTGCAACAAAAGCTGCGTTTATAAGCACTCCTGTCATAGTTTATACCTAAAAGTACGGGTATCAGAGACTGTCATGGTCAATGAACTCATAACGAATCCTCCCGTCCACTCCCCATAGGGAACTGCCCATAAGCTTTGCAATAGTCGGGCCTTCATCAATGAGACAAAGATCCGGTACTTCAACTCCCTTGTTAACACCTGGTCCTGCCATGATAAACACAGTTTTATAATCATCGTAGGAAGGATGATAGCCATGGGAGGATTGTAAGAATCCGGGGATAGGACCATTCTCATCCTCTGTGTCTTCTATATATTCGCCTATAGGAGATTCAGAGAAATAATATCCTCTTTGTGCTTCCAACATAAAGGTGCATGTTTGGTCGGCACCCATTATTCCTGCAAATCTTCCGTCTATAAAGTTCTTTATTCCGTTTTCCTCATAGGCAGACAAAACTGTCAGATTGTCTCTTATCAAGTTTAGAAGTTCGGTATCTTTTTTATTTTTGACATAAATGTATCCGGATCCGTCACAGGATTTAAAATAAGCCTTCCAGTCAATAATGTCATTTTCAAGCATTCTGATTAAACCAAGTTTTTTCAGGAATACATTTGGTTTTATGACCTTATCAACGGGCAGATGGGAGTGATCACCCAAAACCACGATAAGTGTATCCTCAAGCTTTTCTTCAGATCTTAAAAAGTCTATCCAGTCCTTGATTTTCTCACCGTGTCTTACCAGGGATTCTCCTGCTTCCTTTGAATCGAATCCATGGATATGGCGCATGGAGTCCAGTTCAACATAATGAATCAAGGTCATATAAGGTGAGTATTTTTTAAAGGTATATTTAGCACATTCGTGTGTGAAGTTGTCCAAATAGGGTTGTTCTATACCCTGCCTCAAGTGGGAGAATTTCTTGTCCAATTCGAGGCAATATCTTGGAGAACCTGCAGTAAGAACCTGGCTTACCTGGGTCTGATAGGGTTTTACCGGGAATATTTCAGGTAGGTTATAGGTTATACCGGATCTTCCCGTTACCGGCCATAATAGGCTGGCAACAGTTTTCTTCTGCTTTCTTGCGATATCATACAAGGTTTCACCCTTGATGTCCTTTTTAAACCAAAACCAATCAGGATTGCTCCTGTCCGGTTGAATCTTGGTGTTGTTAATAACCCCATGGTTTCTCGGAAGCTTTCCCGTAACTATTGTTGCATGGGCAGGATAAGTCAGAGACGGGTATACCGACCTAACATTGGAAGAAAAGCTTCCGTTTTCTATAAGATATCTGAAGCCCTCTGTATCCTTTATTTTGTTGAAATCCTCGGTACCTAATGCATCAAGGGAAATTATAATAATATGTTTATGCATGATTGATATCCTCCAAAGGTGGATCTGATGAATTTGTAACTCCTGTATGCTTATTATATATTATATTTGAAATCAAAGTTAAAAACATGGAGAAGCAGAATGGTTAACATCGGAAATGACTGGGATGATATTTTAAAAAGTGAATTTGAAAAACCCTATTATCTTGAACTTAGAAAATTTCTCATAAATGAATATAAAACACAAAGAGTATATCCGGATATGCATGACATATTCAACGCACTCAAATCAACATCCTATAGTGACGTAAAGGTCGTAATTTTGGGGCAGGATCCTTATCATGGCTTGGGTCAGGCACATGGAATGAGCTTTTCGGTAAGACGGGGTGTAAAAATTCCACCTTCGCTTTTAAATATTTACAAAGAAATCAGATTGGAATTCGGGTTTGATATTCCAAACCACGGATATTTAATGGACTGGGCAAAGCAGGGAGTATTGCTTTTAAATACTATTTTGACTGTCAGGGCTGGGGAGCCCATGAGCCACCAGAAAATGGGGTGGGAGAATTTAACGGACCAAATCATAATTAAGCTTGCTGAAAGGGAAGAGCCCATGGTTTTCATGCTTTGGGGGTCACCGGCGCAGAAAAAAACAGAACTCTTAAAAGGAAC
>DAINSS010000004.1:80348-87446 GCA_036741195.1 Clostridiaceae bacterium
TCATCCTTCACCGTTGTCGGCTTCCAGGGGATTCATGGGCTGCGGTCATTTTAAAACAGCAAATGATTTTCTTAAAAGTCACGGACAAAGTGAAATAGATTGGAGGATTAAAAATGGGGATTGAAGAGAAAATCACAGGGGCTAAGACTGTTTATAAAGGTATATTTCTAAACGTGGAGAGGTTGACGGTAACGCTACCCAACGGTGAAACAGGGGAAAGGGATGTCATCAGACACCCGGGAGCGGTCGCAATCCTGGCATTGAATAATAAAGGGGATATTTTAATAGAAAAGCAATACAGAGCAGCCTTAGACAGGATTATTTTAGAGATTCCCGCAGGAAAGCTTGATAGAGGGGAAGATCCGATGGCTGCTGCAACCAGGGAATTGAAAGAAGAAACAGGATTTACGGCGGGTAAAATCAGGAAACTCGGAGATATTGCTTTAGCTGCCGGATATTCTGATGAGATTATAAGTATTTATCTTGCCGAGGATTTGATTGAAGGGGAGAATAACCTTGATACCGACGAATTTCTGGAAATCGGGTTTATCCCCAGGGAGAAAGTTATAGAGCTCATTAAAAACGGTGAAATTATTGATTCAAAAACTATTTGTGCAATGAAATATTTGGAAATATAAAAATCAAAAACTGTACCTGGCAATCAGCATCAGAACTGAATGCCAGGTACAGTTTTATCTTAGTTTTCCTCTTCCGAGGACAGGTACTGTTTCAATTACCCTGTCTCCGTCCATGAAGTACGCATTCTCATGGAGATTTACTACGGGGCATATATGTACAGGGATGATGGATACCTTGTCCCCGACCTTTACAGAGTCCTTCATTTCCTTGGAATAGATTATTGCATGCTCATCAAAAACATCGAAGACATGGACACCCGGAAATTCTTTAATATCTCCCAAACCTTCGGAAGAACACAAACCACGGGACCTTTTCTGCATTGTAATTCCCTTAGCTCCGACATCCAGAATCACTCTTTCCTCTGTCGGTCTGCTCATTACCTGAGCAAGAACTGTAGCTGCACATCTGGCTTTAGAACCGATTCCGTTAGCCTGTGAAGCATCCATAAAAACATAGGTACCGGGACGGATTTCCGTGACACCCTTTAGTATGGGAAATCCATGCATTAAAGAAGGGGTCGAACCAATGCTTACCCTTTCAAGACTATAACCCAGTTCCTCTGCTTTCTTTGCAAAGGACAGGGTTCTGATCTGGGCATCCCTATGGATTTTCGCCAATTCTTCCAGGTTTTCGGCAAAGTAAGAAGAGCCGTCATGGGAGAAAATGCCGAGGAGTTTTATATTAGGGCAGTTATCCTTCAAGAAAACCAATAATTCTGAAAACTCTTCCATGGTATTCATTCCGGACCTTTCTTCGCCCACTTCTATTTCGATAAGGACCTGAGCCTTGGATGTATGTCCTTCAAAGGCTTTATTTACAATAACAGCCCCTTCAATGCTGTCCAATCCAAAAGAAATGTTTATGGTCTTTGATAGCTCTTTTATTTTTTCTAGCTTATCTTCTCCGATGATTTCATTGGCAATGAAAATATCGTCTATACCGCCTTGAGCCATTATTTCAGCCTCATCGGTCTTGGCAACCGTTACACCATGAGCTCCGAGCTCTTTTTGGATTAAAGCTACGTAGGGCATTTTATGGGTTTTTGTATGGGGTCTTAAATGAACACCTTCAGAATCAGCATAGTCCTGCATGAATTTTAAGTTATCCATCATTATGTTCTTGTCTATTAACAATGCGGGGGTAGGTATATCCTTTCTGTTCATGATTAATCCTCCTGTTTTTTATTCGGCTGAGATCTCCCAAAAATATAAGCTGGCCAGAGAATTAAGGGGTGACAGCCTTTCTTTTATTTCATTAAAGGTCTTTTTATCCAAGGATTCGAGTCCGTAGACTCTCATAATACCTTTTCTTATTGCAAAGTCCCCATAGCTTAGAATATCCATCCTGTTTAGAGCGAAAATCATAAGCATCTCTGATGTCCATAAACCAATCCCCGGCAATTTTACAAGCTCCTTCGTCAATTCTTCATCGGAAAGCTCATTGATATGGTCAAGCTTAGTTTCGCCTTCAAATATCCTCCTCGAAATTTCAATTATCCAGTCAGTTTTTTTATAACTTAGACCACAATCTTTAATTGATTGCCTGTCAGTTTTTAAAATTTTCGCCGGGGTTATGTCGAAATCAAGCAGTTCTTTCAGTCTTCCCCACACCGTAAAATAAGCCTTCTTGGCAATTTGCTGTGAAACTATGGAACTCATTAATGCTTCAAATAAATCCGGGGTAGTTTCTCTTTCTATTGGACCGATTTTTTTAATTCTTGCTCCTAATACGGGATCCTTTTTGCATAAATCATTAAGCTGTTTTTTTGTATATTTAAAATTCACTTCTTACCTCATTTATTTAACATGACTTAAAGGTTTTAGATAAACCCATCATCAATCTTAATCCAATTTTAGAATGAAAAATCAGATTCCACAATGAAAATATCCATTGAAACAATTTGACTGTTGTTCAATGGATATTTTAGAAAAAATTACTTTTTTTTGATGTATTATTATGTTTTAGTTATCTGTCTCTGAAGGATCTTTCTGCAATTCCGGGCAGTACGAATATTAGATATGCCGATATTGCAAGGCAGATAACAGAATAAATCCCAATCAACAGATATATGTTCATTTTAGTGAACAAGGCTATCATAACAGGAGAGCCAGCAATTACCATACCGAGAATTGTGGTTATTACTGCATTTAAATTCTGCTTGACTGCTTTTTGTTCAGATGTCCAGTTCAATACAGGTTTTACAATATCCAGGGTTATGGAAGAGGTATAAACAAGCAAGGACATCAACAAGCCTGAGATTATTCCAATTACCAATGCCATAGGTGAAGGCCTGAATATTACTATCAACGGAACCAGTACCAATAGTAAGGCGGGCAGTTGTATTGCAAAAGCAGGAAGTATTTTTGCAATGATCTGAGTTCTGTAAGATACCGGCAGATATTTCATTATCTGGAAGTTGCTTCCTTCTCTTGAGATGGAGGTTGCCGGAATCAGATTTATACTTGAATAGAATCCGACCAGAATCATTACGCCAAGAGCAACCCATTCGGGCTTCATGCTTGATTTCATCATTTCTATAAGCATTCCAAGGCTCATATCGCCCGTATTTGCTCCTCCGCCTTTCGGTGTGAACAAGAAAGGCATAACAAGGAACAGGGGCATAATAAATGACAGCATAATACAATTTATAAAGTAAACCGGGGTTCTGAACAAAATCAGCAGTTCCTTTTTTGCAATTGCAAACATTGGGTTTGAGCCTCTTCCGGATTCAGACATCCTCTTAGCAGAAAGTTTCTCTCTCTTAGTTCCCGTTTCCCTCAATCCCTTTGCACCGTCTATATAAATCATATTTCCGACCATATAGAATGCAGCAATAACCAAGGCTGTAATACCGAGAGTTATCAAAAGGTTTATCAAAAATCCGGCTAAATCACCTATTAGGGCTTTGTGCATGAAGAAGGTTCCCGGGAAAACCGCCGAAAGTATCTTATAAATATTTCCTTCTCCCGTAAAGAAAGGAGGTAATGCGCCGGCACTTGGTGTATTTGCAAAATTTTGAATGAAAATCGAAAGTCCGATTGATGCAAAAACGGCAAGTCCGGTGGAAATTAAGGTGAACAAATCCTTGTTTTTAAAGATTTTTGAAAATCTCATCAATATCATGGTTAATATACCAATCAATGCCAAAGGAACTGCAGGTACTATGATCATGGCTATCAGCGACTTAATGTAGAAGGATATGTCAGCCTTTGCCAAGAATCCATAAACCACAAAGGATGGGTAAAAAAGTGTAATTCCGCTTAATATCTGATAAAACAGCACCACTGTGAATTTAGAAATTACAAGGCTTCCCGGCTTGACCGGCAAATACAGATAATTCTCAACATCACTTGAAAAGTAGAAAACGTTCATTATCAAAAAGAAGCCAAATACAACCACAAGTATGGAGGATGCAAAAAGAAGAAGCTTTAATATGACATCCTGCAATCCGAATTGACTTAAGAGATTGAACATTTCAACAATCATCGGAGCAAAGGAGAATCCTCCGATAAGGAGAAGGATTCCGAGTCCGATGACTTTAAGACCCTGTCTTAACTTTCCGGTTTTATTCGAGGACATCTCCATGACATCTTCGGTTTTCATCATTACTTTTAATAAGGCTAATGTTTTATTTCTCATTTGCAGTAAGCTCCAGGAACATATCTTCCAATGAAGTATTTTCTCCCAATGTCTTCCTTAACTCCTCAACACCGCCGACATAAAGAAGATTGCCCTTATTTATAATTGCCACACGGTCACAAATTTTTTCTGCAACTTCCAATACGTGTGTTGAGAAGAAGACTACATTTCCTTTATTCGCATGGTCTCTCATCATCTCCTTTAAAAGGAAGGAGCTCTTCGGATCAAGTCCGGTCATGGGTTCATCCAAAATCCAAGCATTGGGGTCATGTATTAAAGCTCCCATCAATACTATCTTCTGTCTCATACCATGAGAATAGGAAAGTATTTTATCACCAAGAGCATTTTCCATTTCAAAGGCTTTTGCTAAAAAGCTTATTTTTTCAGGTCTTCCTTCTCCGGGGACTGAATACATGTCGGCCATGAAATCAAGGTATTCAATACCCTTTAATCTTAAATAAACATCGGGATTATCAGGGACATATCCAATTTCTTTCTTGGCGGCCAAAGGGTCATTTATTACATCAATTCCGTTAATAACTATGTCACCTTCGGTAGGAGGGGTAATGCCGGTAAGCATCTTTATTGTTGTGGATTTTCCGGCACCGTTGGGACCCAGGAAGCCGAAGATTTCACCTTCCTTGATATCAAGTGTAAGACCGTCAACTGCTTTGTTTGTTCCGCCATAAACCTTAGAAACATTCTTAAAACTGATCATGATTGCACCTCTAATATTTAATAATGACACATTTGAATAGAATAATTATATGCTCGTTAAATTAACGCCATATTAATATTATCACAAGGAGATTACAAATCGGTTGCCGGATACCCAACTGTTTTTCAAAGGTTAATAATCACCAATGTGTGGTATACTAAAGGATAGTGAAAAAACGAATAAAAATCAGCGATGGAAAGTGTAAATTATGGAATTTGCCAAGGTTGCCTTAGTTATTCTGGCTCTGTTTTCAGCGGCTTTCGGAATTTATAAGCATTATTTTATTAAAATTGAAATACCGACTTCCTCCATGTATCCGACGATAAAAGAGGGAAGCAAAATCACCGTCATGAGACTTGGCAGCACTAAAAAAGTTAAAAGAGGGGACCTGCTTGTTTTCAGGTCTACAGAAAAATCACCATTTTTTGACATGGACAAGCTCTTGATTAAACGACTCATCGGTATGCCCAATGACATAGTTTCCATAAAGAATAGCATTGTCTATATAAACGGAACCGTTCTGAATGAACCCTATGTTAAGGAAAACTTCGATTTTTCAGGTGAGTTTACAGTCCCTATGGATAAATTCTTCTTTTTAGGTGACAACAGGCCAAAGTCATTTGATTCAAGGTTTTGGACTGATCCATATATAGAAAGACGGGACATTATAGCAAAAGTGTTCCGGGGATAGTCAAAAAGCATTGATGCATTAAGTTGTTTTTAATATTCATTGTGTAAAATATTTCAGATATACTATGGATTTTCACTATATATTCGGTTAAAAGCCCGAAAATTTTAAGACGGTTTAGTAATGTTTAACCGTAAACGGAAGGAAGTAAAATGAATTTAATAGAAAATATGGACATTTATAAGGACGACATGATCAGGGATCTCAAAAGAATTTTAAAATATAATTCTGTTGCAGGCATTCCTGAAGGTGAAGCATACAACGGAAGAGCAGTAGACGACTGTCTGGCTGAAGCACTCTCAATTTCAAAGGAACTTGGGTTTGAAACAGGCAGGGTAGGAGGCTATGCCGGGTATGCATCCATAGGTGAAGGTGAACCATATGTTGCCGTTTTAGGTCATTTAGATATTGTACCTGCCGGAGACGGATGGAATCATGATCCATTTTCAGGGGAAACAGATGACCGTAAAATTTACGGCCGCGGTACATCTGATGATAAGGGACCGGTCATGGCTGCATTATACGGATTAAAAGCAATAGCTGACAGCGGGAAAACACCGGGTTCAAAGATTATGGTTATATTCGGTACAAGCGAAGAAACAGGCGGACCTGATGTGGAGAAATTTGTAGAAAAGTTTGGGCATCCAAAGGCAGGGTTTACTCCTGATGCAGATTTCCCGGTGATAAACGCTGAAAAATCGATTATCAGAGCTGTAGTCACCAAGAAAATAGTTCCTGAAAATATTGAGATTGTTGAATTAAAAGGGGGCAATGCACCAAACATGGTTCCCGATAAAGCAACATTGGTTTATAAAATTGGGGATGAAACCCAGGAACTGGTTTTAAAGGGTAAGTCAGCCCATGGATCAACTCCCGAAAAAGGAGAGAACGCCGCTCTGAAAATTATCAGAGCCATGACAGCAATAGACCCCAGCCTCAAGGAAGATATGGATTTCCTAAATGAAGGACTGGAGGATACAACCGGAGCCAAACTGGGCATCGGTTTTGAAGATGAAGAATCAGGTAAATTAAGCATAAACCTTGGTTTGATTAAATTAGAAAACAACCTTTTAACCTTGACTTTGGACTTAAGGGTTCCGGTAACAGTCAAACGTGAAGAGGTGGAAGGCCCGCTCCGTGAGACATTCAGGGCAAAGGGCTTCAATACAGAATTTAAAAGCTATACTCCGCCGCTTTTCTACCCAAAGGATGAACCTTTGGTAAAAACGCTGATGGATGTTTATAAAAATATTACAGGTGATACGGAAAGTGAACCAATTGCAATAGGCGGAGGCACCTATGCAAAAGCCATGAACAATGTAGTTGCCTTCGGGGCCAACTTCCCGGGGAGAGATGAAGTAGCACATATTGCAGATGAGTACATTCATATTGAGGATTTAATGAAGGCTTCATT
>DAINSS010000004.1:87456-118211 GCA_036741195.1 Clostridiaceae bacterium
CCAATGCAATGTATAAACTTTCCAACATATAAGGAGATAATATGTCAGAGAATAAAAACAGAAAGCCTGGCGGGAATGAGCCGCCTAAGCCGGATATCAAGCAATCACTGATGTTGAGTGCATTGATGATTATCATGATCATAATGTTTTATACGTTGAAGGGACTTGGGGGAACAGGTACAGAAAAATCAACCTACTCGGATCTGTCCCATGAAATCAGCGTAAATAATGTAAAAGTAATTAAATATGACAAAACAACAAATAACATAACATATACATTGAAAAACGGTGCCGTTTTTGAGACGGAAGCTGCAGAACCTGTAATTGCATTAATTACGACAGAAGCCCAAGCCAAGGGAATCCAGATTGAATTTGTCAAAGGCAGTGATGTGACAAGCATGATCTTCACTGTACTGACCACCTTTGTATTGCCGATTCTCCTGTTTGTGTTCATATTCAGAATGTTCTCAAAGTCTATGAATTCAAAGGGCGGAGGCATAATGGGACTGGGCAAGAGTACGGCAAAGCTCTATGAACAGTCCACGGGCGTTACCTTTAAAGATGTTGCGGCACAGGATGAAGCGAAGGAATCTCTGACTGAGATAGTTGACTTCCTCCATAATCCTCAAAAGTATGCTGCAATAGGAGCCAGGCTTCCCAAGGGAGCACTCCTTGTAGGCCCTCCCGGAACAGGTAAGACCCTCCTTGCCAAGGCTGTAGCAGGGGAAGCAAATGTGCCTTTCTTCTCTCAGTCAGGCTCAGCCTTTGTTGAAATGTTTGTCGGTATGGGAGCAGCCAGGGTCCGTGACATATTCAAGGAAGCAGAGGCTAAAGCACCATGTATTATTTTCATAGATGAAATTGACGCCATCGGTAAATCACGTGAAACAGGCGGACTTCCGGGTGGGAATGATGAAAGGGAACAGACCCTGAATCAGCTTCTAGCTGAAATGGACGGTTTTGACTCCACAAAGGGAGTAGTCATCCTTGCTGCAACAAACAGACCGGAAGTACTGGATAAAGCGCTTTTAAGACCGGGCAGATTCGACAGAAGAATAATAGTTGACGCACCTGATTTAAGGGGCAGAGAAGCCATTTTAAGAGTCCATTCCAAGGAAGTTAAAATGGGGGATGACGTTGATTTATTGGAGCTGGCTAAAGCAACTCCGGGAGCCGTAGGTGCGGACCTTGCCAATATAATCAATGAAGGTGCCTTAAGAGCCGTCAAAAACGGAAGACAGTTTGTAAAACAAGAAGATTTAATGGAAGCCATTGAAGTTGTCATAGCGGGTCAGCAGAAAAAAGACAGGATCATGTCACCTAAGGAAAAGAGAATTGTCGCTTTCCACGAGGTAGGTCATGCACTTGTTGCAGCTCTTCAGAAGAATACGGACCCGGTTGTCAAAATAACAATAATACCGAGAACAATGGGATCCCTGGGCTATACAATGCAGGTTCCTACAGATGATAAATATCTAATGTCAAAAGAAGAAATCCTTCAGGAAATATCAATCCTCCTTGGAGGAAGATCTGCAGAGGAAGTAGAGTTCGGATCAATAACCACAGGTGCATCAAATGATATTGAAAGAGCAACTTCCATGGCCAGAAAGATGATTTCAATGTACGGAATGAGCGATGAATTCGGAATGATGGCACTGGAGTCTGTATCCAATGTTTATCTAGACGGAAGGCCCGTATCCAATGTTTCTCCGGAAACACAGACCAAAATTGATTCAGCCACAAGAAAAATAATTGAAGAATGCCATGATAAGGCGAAATCAATTCTTGAAGAAAACAAAGAGCTTTTGGTTGCAGCTTCTGAAAAGCTGATAATCAAAGAAACTTTGACCGGTGCTGAATTAGTTGAAATAATAAAGCAATTTAAGGGTGAGGATTTCATAAAAACCGAGAAGACAGAAGAAGCAGTAACTGCAGATACTTCGGCTACAATCCCGGGGACTGAAATTCCTGAACCGAACATAGTGCCGGCAGACAACCTGTAGTTAAGTAAACACAGCCGGTTATAATTTGTTGCCACTTATCTGTTCTTTGATATGTGGTAAACGGAGGACATATATTGACAAAAGAAAAATCAAATTTAGATATAACAAGACCAGACGTAGCCCGGGAGATCAGTCACCTGGGCTACGTTGAAGAAACCATACTGGATAATATGAAGGATTTGGCATCCCAAAGGAAGCTTATTTCTGAATACCTTGTAGATTACAGAAAACAAATGATTGAAGAGAATAAGTTCGACGAGGATAAGCCTCTTGATGCCTTCGACCATGAGATGTTTGCCAAGGAAGAATCCTATAAAAGCGTAATTAAAAGAATAAATGAGCTGGAAGATCTTCTCGGAAGTCCCTATTTTGGCAAAATCACTTTCAGGGATATCATAAAGGGAAAACCCGGTTCGGATGAAGAAATTTATATAGGAAAGTTCGGGTTTATAAATGATAAAAGCTACGACCCCTTGATTATAGATTGGAGGGCTCCTGTTGCCTCACTGTTCTACAACGGTTCGGTGGGAAGTGCTTCCTATAAGACTCCCCAGGGACTCCAGGAAGCAGATATAACAAATAGGCGGCAGTTCATAATTAAAAACTCAAAGATGCTCGGAATGTTTGATACCGACGTTGAAGTCAGGGATGAGATACTGCAATATGTACTCTCAGGTCCTTCCTCAGAAAAACTGAAGGACATCATAATGACAATCCAAAAAGAGCAGGATCATATAATAAGACTACCCAAAGACGGAGCAGTCATAGTAAACGGCGTGGCAGGATCAGGCAAAACTACAATAGCTCTTCACAGAATTGCCTATCTACTTTATAACTTCAGAAAGCAGGTTGAGGATAAAATATTGATCCTTGGACCCAATAATATATTCATGGAGTATATTTCACAGGTTTTACCGTCACTTGGAGAAAAGGGAGTAAGGCAAAACACCCTGAATGATTTCATCATGGAGTTACTTGGAGAAGAAATTGAGGTTTTATCCCAGGAGGACTTTATAGAGTCCATAGCCCAGGGTGATACTGAGCTGTATGAGGATGCAAAATTAAAAAGATCCACTGAGTATCTTGAATCAATAGAAAGATACTACAGATCCTTAGAAGAGAATCTTTATGAAGCCAAGGATATTGTATTCCTTGGAAAAACCATAATGACAAAAGAAGAAATGAAGCATGACCTTTCCGATAAAACCTCCTTCCTTCCGCTGATCAGAAGGGGAATGAGGGTTAAAAGGACAATTATCAACAGAATGAAGACTGTAAGAAATGAAAGGCTTCAGGAGATAAACAGGAAGAACAAGGACATTGAAAAGAAAGTTGACAGCGGTGAGGTTCTTACAGAGGACCAATACATTTCAAGACGTGAAGCAATAAGACAGCTGGTTGAAAAGGTCATTGAGTTCAGAGATGAAATCAGATACTTGGGAAAGGGTGACCCCGTGGAGCTGTACAGAAGACAGAATACCTTCAGAATTCTGACCCATGAAGATTTGATACCAATGCTGTATCTTAAGAAAAAGCTGTCAGGCATAAAATTGTCACACCCAATAAAATACATAGTAATAGACGAAGCTCAGGATTATTCTTTGAATTATATTGCAGTCCTGAAAGAAGTCACCGGATGCAAGGATTGGACGATTGTCGGAGACATAAACCAAAGACTCATAAGATATGATGACGAAAGCTTCCTGGACAGTGAGAAGATTCTGGATAATACAAGTAAATTCAATTTGTTAAGAAGCTATAGGTCCACCAATCAGATTGTGGAGCATGCAGGAACCTATCTTGAGGATGACTTTAATGTAGAGTCCTTAAGGCAGGGTGATGAAGTTGAAATATTAAGAACCTCATCCATTGAAGAAACGGTGGAAGAAATAATTAATGTGTATTCATCCTTTATGGACAGAGACTTGGAAACAATAGCCATTATCACCAGGGACTTTGATCAGGCAGAGCTTTTAAATGAAGCGTTGAAGGGAAGGCTTAATTTCAAATTCATAAAGAATGAGGACGGTGTGTATTCTTCAAATACTCTTCTTCTTTCGGCCTACCTAAGTAAAGGTCTTGAGTTTGACGGTGTAATCCTTGTGGATTCGAAGCCTGAAACGGAGAAACCCGACCTTATAAAGTATATTATGAGCACAAGGGCATTGCATGATCTGACAGTTATCAACCAAGGATAAATAAGATTTATCCTATAACCCTAAGATTTATCTAGTCAAAAATAAAAGAACAACACAGTATTTTTATTTGATCCAAATTAATGGATGAGTTCAAACTAACTGTGTTGTTCTTCTTTTAAGACTTTTATTGAAACCACAGATACAAAAATCTTGGATTTGATTAATTTTTCCAGATTTAATTCAAAGCACTCACCCCAGGAGCTGACATGAATAATATGTTCCCTGGATTCCGGAAAATACTCCATGTCTGTTATAAGAACCCAATGGTTTTTAAAATCAGGGCGGTATACTCCCCCCTGAAACGGCTTATTTGGGCCTGTGAGGAGGGCAACCGGTCTGTCCAAGTCAAGTGAGCTTTTAATCAATTCGATAAGAACGGTGTATTTACTGCTGTTTATACTGAACAAAGTAACACTTCTTGAAGAAATATCCAATTCGTGTGTTTTAAAGAGCTTCCTTGCACCTCTTATGAACTGACCGGGGAAAATAACCGGACCTCTGAGAAAATGTAAAATTTCCTCCTGGAGGTTTACTAGCTCAATTCTGTCGAGTTTAAGTCCCATGTGATATGCAAATAAATTAGAAAGGGCAACAGGTCCGCAGCCGGTTTTTACATGGATTTTTTTTGAATGCCACATCTGATTCCCGCCATAGGACCCGAGGCTTATATCAAATTCTCTTTTAAGCTTATATTTTACCATTGGTCCTCACCACAAGATTTTTCCTGTCAACTAAAAGCTCGGAATCAAGATTGAATTTCTCTTTTACAACAGAGGATGCTTTTTGAATCAGCTCTTGTTCATCATCAAAGGAAAGTATTTTAGCAGTATCCACAACCAGGTCTGCATAAACAATTCCTGTTTCCTCCTCATCCCTGATTCTTAAATCATGGACTGAAGAAACCCCTTCAATGGCTTTCAGTTCCTTTATAATATTTTTTATCAGTCTTACCTTCTTTTCGTCGGATACTCTGATTGGATCCATGTGTGCCACAATTTCGATGTTATACTTTTCAGCTATTAACGTTTCAGCCTTATCGATTATGTCATGAATTTCAGTAACGGATATATCATCCCTTACCTCCACATGGGTGGAGCCCATTGAAATGTTGGGACCGTAGTTATGAACCACTGTGTCATGGACACCGTAAATTTCATCAAATTCGAGAAGCGTCTTTTCGATATTGCTTATAAGCTCAGCATCGGGACTGTCACCAAGTAACGGGTTTATCGTATCTTTGATAAGACCCAAGGCATTTTTAAGTATCATAACGGCGACAAATATTCCCACATATCCGTCAATTGTTATATTGAAGAACTTAGAAATCAAAAGTCCAAGAACAACGGTGGAGGAAATCATTACATCTCCCTTGGCATCCAAAGCTGAAGCTTTAAGTGCCGTGGAATTTATCCTGGTTCCTATCTTATTGTTGAATCTTGATATCCAGATTTTCGTCAATATTGAAACTGCCAATAACAGCACCGGTACCAGTTGGAAATTTAAAGGCTCAGGTGAAATTATCTTTTTAAATGAAGATACTAAAAACTGTATTCCGACGTACATAACCAATACTGATACAATAAGCCCTGAAAAATATTCAATTCTTCCGTGTCCGAAGGGGTGATCGTCATCTGCTGGGGCTGAACCTAACTTAAAACCAATCATGGTTATAAGTGAGGATGCAGTATCCGAAAGGTTGTTAAAGGCATCGGCAATGACAGAAATTGAGTTTACAAGGAGTCCCACTGACAGCTTCAAAGCAAACAGCAATATATTTAAAGCGATCCCTACAATGGATCCAAGATAGCCGTATCTTTCCCTGACAGAAGGTGCATCAGAGTCAGGATCTTTTACAAACATTTTTATTAATAGCTCGGTCAATTATATTTCCTCCAAAAACTTAACAAGTCGGTTTAAATCAACTTATTCATCCAATTTTTAAAGTATACCATCAACTCATTTTATTTATCTTAAAAGGGCGGATAATTATTAAAAAGTTAATGGCATTACTTTGATTATCACTATCAATTCTCCATAATCAATTCCTGAAATAATTAAATTATGGTAACACTTTCAGACAGTTCAAAGAAAGTTAATTCTTTTAGAGTATAATAATCAGTGTATTAATCAATTACGAATAGGAGGATTTGGTATGAAAAATGTAGTAAACGGGATTTACGTTTGTAAATTATGCGGAAACATCTCAGAACTTATCGTTGCAGGAGAAGGGGAAATGGTATGCTGCGGCGAGCCTATGGTTTTCATGACGGAAAACACGGTTGATGCATCAAAGGAAAAGCACGTTCCGGTGGTTGAAGATCTAGGAAACGGAAAGATAAAAGTAATAGTTGGATCTGTAGCTCACCCAATGATGGCAGAACACTATATCATGTTCATCGAAGCCGTTGCAAAGGATGGAACTATCTGCAGAAAGAACCTGAATCCGGGAGAAGCTCCTGAGGCTGTATTCAATGTTGCGGCAGAAGATCTTGATTATGTAAGAGAGTATTGCAACCTGCACGGACTTTGGAAGAAATAGAAATTTGAAAAACTAAACCGGGGCTATGTTTAACGGGCTATGTTAACATAGCCTCTTTTTATTTTATATAATATTCAGGGAAAACAGGTATCAATATCTTTCATGCACTTTTAATCATTCCATGCTACAATTTTGATTAAAGCCACAGGTATACGGCATTTTACCTAAGACCCTGTGTTTAACCTGATTTATTTTACACCAAAGGAGAGGTGAGATAATTGGATTTTCTATTTTTTCTATTCATAATTTTTGTAGTTGTATCCATGGTAGGTGGTGTTTCTCAAGCCAGCAAAGGCTCAAAGGGAACATATAACAACAAGTACAGGTTGGATGATTTCAAGGAGTATAAAAAAGAGTATACAGGTTCTGCAGGCAGAAGCATCCAATCACTTTCTGACCTTAAAAATGAGGTAATGAGAGAATTGAATTCAGCAAATCAGCAGTTGAACGGCGGTACGACAAAAAATAAAAATGCTAAAAATCAATATAAATCATCTGAAAAATATGCCCAAATACCCGGGGAGAAAAGAAAGGGATTTAATAATCACTCACTCTCCAGGGACTTAATCAATGATGAAATGACTGATTCCAACAAGATATGGATGGAAGAACAGGCTAAAATGTATGAAATAAATAAAATGTTCAATGATAATATTGCAAGACAGCATGCTGAGAATGAGAAACTCATGTATGAGGCTTCAAAAATCGATATGAAATAATAAAAAGCTACACTTTTCGTGTAGCTTTCTTCATCAGAAATCAATCCTGTAGTAATGGGTATAGTAATGAGCTTTAAACCCACAATCAGAATAGAATTGCATTGTCATTATATTTGATGCGTCTGCTTCCAATTCAATGATCCGGATTTTTTTCTCCAGAAGGATATTGATAATTTCCTTCATCAATATTTTTCCGATACCCATTCCCTGGTATTCTTTTTTGACTCCAAAACCTGAAATATATGCTATACCGTCATCTACGGTTGTAGTGGCCATTGCAATTAATTCATGGGGCAGATGTAACAAGTATTGGGTTTTATTTCTTGCATTAAATGCTTTTTCGGCAAAAGCCAGTGAGGTCTCATAGTTCCTGTTGAAAATCAAATGGGAAAGCTTTGCCATTTCCCTGGTTTCTTCTTTAGTTATTTCCCTGACCTTATAGGAAGTATCATCAAGGAACCTCTTCTTTTTCATGGTATCAGATTTAAATTCCGGTTTATCTTCAGGGGTGTCTTCAACTTTTACGTATCTAAAAAGCACTTCAGTGAAGGAGTATTCTCCGTTTCTGTTTTTAATATATTCCAAGCCCGGTTCTGAATCGGAATCTACTAATAACAGAATTTTCTCCACATTAAATTTCTTCAGCTCTTCCTTTGCAGATTCAAGCAGCTTTGAAAAATATCCTTTTTTTCTATACTCCGGATGAGTAAATCCTGAAATTTCTCCTTCAGAAATCGTAGGTACAAACATGGACAATGCACTTACCGGTTTTCCGCCAATGAACAGAATGAATAAAGATTTAAGGTCCCCTGATACATTAATATCGTTTCCCAGGTAAATATTTAATTTGATTCCGTCGTGATCATTGCTGATTTTCTCAAGTTCTCTTATTTCCGATATGGGAATAGAATCCGTTCTTCCGTACTTTTTGATTACAAATTCATCCATTGATAAACCTTCTTGTAATTTTTAATCCTAGTTACCGATGCCCTTAAGCTCAAGGCCCTTGTTATGGTCTAAAGCCCAGGTTATTCCCCATTCGTTGGAGAATATTATGACATTTCTGTTTTTCATATCTACAAGTCTTCTGGAGTCAGATGTCAGACTCAGGGTTTCTAATTTTTCCGGGAATTTGTCAATCCACCTTACGAATCTATAAGGCAGATGCTCAATTCTGATATCAACACCATATTCATTCTTAAGTCTGTACTCCAATACTTCGAATTGAAGTACTCCAATAACTCCGGCAATAATCTCTTCCATGCCCGCGTAATCTTCTCTGTATATCTGGATTGCGCCTTCCTGTGCTATCTGTGTAACACCTTTGACAAACTGCTTTCTTTTCATGGTATCCATTGGCCTGATTCTTGCATATAGTTCAGGTGCAAAGGCGGGTATGGGCTCGAATTTAAACTTTTCCGACGGAGGACAAAGGGTATCTCCTATGGAATAAATACCCGGATCAAAAACTCCTATAATATCTCCGGCGTATGCTTCCTCGATTATTTCCCTGTCCTGTGCCAGAAATTGCTGAGGTTGAGTAAGCTTTACCTTACCATTGCCTTCCATGTGATAAACTTCCATACCTCTTTCAAATTTTCCCGAAACAATTCTCATAAAAGCAATTCTGTCCCTGTGTTGAGGGTTCATATTGGCTTGTATTTTAAATACAAAGGCAGAAAAATAATCCTCAAATGGGGAAATAATTCCTTTGTCGGATTTTCTTGCATGGGGTGATTCCGTAAGTTTAAGGAAGCTTTCAAGGAAGGGTTCAACTCCGAAGGTTGTCAGTGCCGATCCGAAGAATACCGGAGTCAGATCTCCGGTTCTGACCTTATCGAGTTCAAAGTCATTTCCTGCAATATCCATAAGCTCTATATCTTCATGAAGCTTGTTTAAAAAGTCTGAGGGAATCAGAGAATTTATTTTGTCATCACTTATGTTTACAGTATCTATGTGGGACTCTGCAGAACCATGCTTTCCACCGGAGAACATCAGTATATTTTCAGTATTTCTCTCATAGATGCCCTTAAAGTTCTGACCGGATCCGATGGGCCAGTTTACGGCAACACTTTTAATTCCCAGAACATCTTCAATTTCCTGGAGTAATTCAAAAGGATCCCTGGTTTCCCTGTCCATTTTATTGATAAAGGTAAAAACAGGTATTCCCCTGAGTGAGCATACTTCAAATAGCTTCTTAGTCTGGGCTTCCACACCCTTTGCTCCGTCAATAACCATTACTGCCGAATCTGCAGCCATCAATGTTCTGTATGTATCTTCAGAGAAATCCTGGTGGCCCGGGGTATCCAATATATTGATACAAAAACCTTCATAATTGAACTGCATTACTGACGAAGTTACGGATATACCTCTTTGCTTTTCAATTTCCATCCAGTCTGAGGTTGCATGTCTGGACGCTTTCCTGGCTTTGACGGAACCTGCCTCCCTGATGGCACCTCCGTATAACAAGAGCTTCTCGGTAAGAGTTGTCTTACCTGCATCCGGATGTGATATTATGGCGAATGTCCGCCTTCTTTCTATTTCTTTTCTATTGTTTTCCAAAAGGGAAACCTCCCAAGCTTATTAAAATCAAACATTATAAGTATATAGATTTTGTCCCGCTTTGTCACTAAAAAAAGGCACCATCGGTGCCTTTGATCATTGCTTAATTATCATCCTTGGAATAATCGATGAATTCATCCTCCGGCATTTCCAAAGGCTCATCAAAGTATTCTGCGTTTTCGTCTTTTAAAAGATCCACATTAGGTTTTTTGACGTCAATTGGGAGATGTTCAGCTTTGTAGCCCTCACCAAGCGGAAGGGGCTTTGCTTCTACCTCAGTTTTTTTTTACCTTCTCCGTCATAGGAATCATCTTCTGCCAAAACAGAAAAATAGTCTGTATCCGGGTTGTTTTTATGTTCAGGATCCCATACTGCTACGATATCCGGATTCTTGTTTGAATGATCAACCTCTTCAACCGGTTCCTTATAAGTTTCGTCCTCTATTTCATGACTTCTGAATTTTCTTTCGAACTGGCAGTTGTCATCACAATATTCTTCTTCAATTTCATATGCTTTTTTCTTTAATTCATCCATTCTTAGTATCCTCCTTACAGAAAAAACGAAGTTCTTTTCTATATAATATCATAGAAACTGTATATGTTTACTTTACTATTTGTGAAAGAACTTTGAATTTATCGGTTTCTTCCGAAGATTCCATCACTTTAATCAGATAAGCGTCAAAGGTTAATCTTCCTTCACTTGATTCAGTGAATGGTTGCCTCAAACGTTACCCGGATATACGTATCTAAGGTGTTGTTCAGCCACTGCTTTTAGTTTATATAGCTTGCTTACCGGAGTCGGATTCCGATCCTGCATTTTGTAGGAAGGGAAGAACCTGGATAGGTGGAGGGGGATATCAGGGGAAACTGAGGAGAGCCATTTGCTTAAATCTTCAATTTCTTCTTCAGAGTCATTTTCACCCGGGATTATAAGTGTTGTCACTTCCACATGCGCTGATTTCGAAGCGATAATGATACTGTTTTTTACTTCTTCAAAGCCGCCGCCCATGTTTTTATAAAAATCTTCCTTAAATGCTTTAAGATCGATGTTGAATGCATCAGCTACTTCCAATATAGAATCCAAGGTTTTTTCGGTCATATATCCATTGGTTACAACAATGTTTTTCATACCGGCGTTTCGTATCAGTCTGCCTGTGTCTACAATGAACTCAGGGCAAAGGGTGGGCTCATTGTATGTAAATGCCAAGCCGATATTTCCGTAAGATTTAAGTGATATAGCTTTATTAGCCAATTCTTCGGGTGATATTTTAGTACCTATAGAACTTCTGACCATGGAAATATCATGGTTCTGGCAAAAGCTGCATTTCATGTTACATCCAAAGCTTCCGTAGGATAAAATCATAGAACCGGGATAAAAACGGTACAAAGGCTTCTTTTCAATGGGATCCAAATTCAGGGCTGTTGCCATTCCGTAGTTTAAAGGTGCTGATTTTCCGTTTATTTCTTTTCTGACACCGCAGAGTCCGGTGGAATTTTCGGTAAGGACACAATTATGGGGGCATATTTCACAACGGATCATGAGTATCGCACCACCTTGAACCTTTCGATTGAATAGTTATTGTCCTTTATTCCTGCTTTTTGTTTTGCAATGCTCAACTGTTCTTCAACTGTGTCTACTCCATCTAAATCAGGAAGGAGCAAGCCCCTTTTTCTTCCCTGGGTTACAATGACCCCGTAATGTTTGACGTCAAGCTCCGATAAATCACTTATGGGTTCTGACGGGGATAAAACATCGACAGAACATTTGATATCCTTAAATTCATTCTTTCTTAAACCATAAAATCTTGGATCTCCGAATGCGGCATCTATTGCATTTTGAATTACTTCAAGACAAACAGATTCAGTTGTGGGGGATATTGTACCTATACAACCTCTTAATTCACCGTACTTTTTTAGTGAGACAAAGACACCGGCTTTATTCGATAAAAATTCTTTGGGCATATCTGCCGTCTTTATATAATCCGATAGGTTTAACTCCTTGCCCTCCAATTTAGCTTTTATTGTGCATAGGGCAAGATTTACAAGGGGATGTACATAAATAGGGGCTTCTGTATTTTCAACATCCTCTTGGATATCTAGAAAAGCCCTCTTCGGATCCTGCCCCTTGGGCTTGAATCCGACAATACCGTATCCTACACCGAAGGGACCTTCATAGCTGTATTGCTCAGCTTCAACAGCGGTTTTATCCAAAGCACCGGCCATTATTGTAAAGGATCTGTGCCCGCATTCGCCGGCATCCTCAAGGAAAGCCTGGTTAAACGCCAAAAGCTCTCCAAAGTTTCCCGAAGACAGTATTTCCATAATTCTCCTGTCATAAACTGGACCGTTTTCATTAAAACCATAGGGACCTTCAGCCTTTAACATATGTGACAGGTCACCGGAGGCAATGAAAACTGCCCTTCGGTTCAAATTCTCTATTTCTTCTTTAATAAGAACTCCAAGCTCATAGTGCTCTTGAAGAGGCAGTCCTGAAACACCGACCCGCACCACTTTAAGGTTTTTCAATTCTTTTTGAATGAAATGCAGGGGAATCATTGTCCCGTGGTCTAAGGGCTCATTTTTAACACCCTCCGTTCCGCCGGGGAAATCCTCAATCTTTAATCTGTCCGAGATTCTGCTTATCAATTCTTCATCGTAAGTCACATCATAGAAAATGTTTTTGTAACCAAAGCGTTTAAAGTCACCGTGTCCCGATTTGCCGGATGAAATATTGAAATAGTCCCTGTACATGGTCACGTGGGGAGATGTAATGATAATAGTGTCAGGCTTCAAGTCGGCAATTTCTCTCGCAACACGGGTGAAAGCATTGACAGTGGACTGTATCTGTTTTTCCTCACCTTTGCCGATTTCAGGGATAATCAGAGGTGGGTGAGGTACGCAATATGCTGCAATAATCGACATGTTCTTAACCTCCTGAAAAACTTATTTTATATTTTGATTTTTGTATATGTTCAATTCCATTATAGGTCAAGTTGATTAAAATCACCGATTTGTGTAGATTAATAATATTTACCGGGTGTTAATACTGCTTTAATCAATTTCTGCCATACTTGAATCATTAAATTCATGAAACACAAAGCTCTTTGTTAAATTCAACCTAAAAGATTTCTAAAGTATGGATAAAGGATTAATATTCTAACTTTTGCAATTATATTAGCCGGGAATTGGATAAAATTTAACCAAAGAAGATTTGACTAAGATTTGTTATTTGACCTTGGAAGGCGGTGATAGGGATCATGAGATTAAAAAAGAATAATATACTTATCCTGCTGATCTTCGCATTTTCTGTAATTTTATTACCTGCGAAGGTTGCATTTGCTCGGGATTTTACCATTGACAAGTATGAAATGTTGTACGATGTCAGAAAAAACGGAGATGTCTACGTCACAGAGGATATTACCTATAACTTTGACGGCAGCTTTTCCGGAGTATTCAGGGATATTGATACTGACGGAACCTCCGGTATTGACAATCTGAGTGTCTCGGTTCTTGAAAACGGAAATGAGCGTGAGCTGTACATGATTGACCAGGGCTTAGGAAAGCAAGGTAACTTTGAATATTTTCAGCAAAGTCCCGGAATTATGAGAATAAAAATTTATGAAGCCTCAGATTCTGTGAAGAAAACCTTCCGTATAAGGTTCAATCTTAAAAATTTGGCGACAAGATATGATGACATAGGTACTTTGAACAGAAAGATTGTGGACAGAAACTGGACCGTTCCGTTAAATAATGTCACGGCGACAATTAAAATACCGGAAGGTGCAAAAAAAGAGGATCTGCGTATTTTCTCCCACGGTGATCTGACAGGATGGGACGAAATCATTGACGGAAATACATACAAGGTTTCAATTGCAACTGTTAATCCCGGAGAAACCGTGGAGACCCTGGCAATCTTCCCAAAGGATCTTATAAGTGATTCCCCAAGATATGTTAATGAGGTTAGACTCCCGACAATTTTGCAACAGGAAGCCGTAAATGCTGAGGCTGCAAATAAAGCAAGGGAAGAAGCGCAAAAAGAATATGAGAGGATGTTGGAGGCTCAGAGAAAGAGGGAGGAGAAGCTCGCTTTCGGAAGACAATTCACGCCTGTTCTTGGAGCACTCGGTGCAGGAGCCCTGGGAATTATGGCATTCATTGCATCCAAATTCGGAAAGGAAAGAAAATCTCAATTCCAAGGTGATTATTACAGGGAGCTTCCGGGAGACTATACACCTGCTGTTATGAGCTATCTGATGTTCAACAGGCAGGTGGAATCAAAGGATATTATGGCTACCTTGATGGATTTATCAAGGAAGAAACTGATCAAGATAGAACCTGTTGAGGTTGAGGTCAGAAGGCTGTTAGGATCCAGGACAGATGTGGACTATGTAATTTCACCGACGGATAACAGGGATTTCTCCAATTTGGCTACACATGAGAAATTCCTCTACGATTGGTTTATAAATGATTTGGCAGGCGGCGGATCCATCGCCATGGATGAGTTGGAAAAAATGCTAAAGAAAACAGGCAATGCCAGACAATTCACAGCTGATTTCCAAAGATTCAAAATGTATGTCAATGATGAGGCTGTAAATCAGAATTTCTTTGAGAGAAACAATACTAAGGGAATTGGAAAGTTCAATCTGATTGCTCTCGGAATAATGGCAGTAGGCTTATTAGGCTTGGTATTATACGAAAACTTTGTGGGACTGGTTCCCATAATCGGAGGCATTCTCATACTTATTACAAGTACAGGATTGTCCTTCAAACAAAAGCTGACACAATTCGGAGCAGACCAAACTTCAATGTGGAATGCATTTAAAAAGTTTCTGCTTACATTTTCAAAGCTAGATAAAGCTGAAATACCGGCTTTAACTATTTGGAACCACTATTTAGTTTATGCCACATCCCTTGGAGTTGCCAAGGAAGTTATTGAACAGCTGCCATTTGTATATTCTCCCGAAGAAATACAAACAGCAACGGGACAAGGCTTCTATCCCACATTCTACTACGGCGGTCATTTCAACAGGATGAACAATGCCATGAACAGTGCGGTACAAACAGCTTCCAATACAATAAGGACACAGCAGATTGCTCAATCCAGAAGATCTTCATCAGGAGGCTTCGGAGGAGGTTTCAGCGGAGGTTCTTCCGGTGGCTCAGGCGGCGGTGGCGGCGGCGGAGCATTCTAAATTCTATTTCAGTTTAGTTGCTGTATAAAGAGAAGTTAAATATTCAAAGTTAAACAAAATAAATAAATCTAGATGAGAAGGAGAAAGTTTTATGAATCCTATTTGGATAGTATTGATTGTATTAGTTCTATTGGCTGTAATGGTTGTATCTATGTACAACGGACTTGTTTCCATCAGAAACAATGTTAAAAATGCATATGCACAGATGGATGTCCAGATGAAAAACAGGGCGGATCTGATTCCGGGCTTGGTTGAAACTGTAAAGGGTGCCGCAGGTCACGAAAGAGGAACTTTAGAGGCGGTTATCAAGGCAAGAAGCCAGGTTATGAATGCTTCAACACCTGAGGAATCCATGGCGGCAAACAACGAGATGACATCAGCTTTGAACAGATTGATGGTTTTAGTTGAGAATTACCCTGACCTAAAGGCAAATTCAAACTTCCAGCAATTAATGGCTGAATTGAAAGATGCTGAAGAAAAAATCAGGTACTCAAGACAGTTCTACAATGATACAGTTGAAAAGTACAACACAAGAATACAGGTTGTTCCTACAAATATCATTGCCGGAATGTTCGGATTTACTCCTGAGAAGTTCTTCGAAATCGCTCAGGAAGAGAGAGTTGCTCCTAAGGTTGATTTTTCCGGTATTTATAATGCAGAGTATAACAAGCCTCAGGATAAGACTGGCGGATCACCGCAAGTATAATATTTATCAATAAATAATGTGAATAACCCTTTGAAATCCTTAATTCATTAGAATTAAGGATTTTCTATTTTTATCTTCGATATTTAATAAAATTTACTAAAAATTCATTATTAATTAAGTTTAAATCAAAAATATATGCATAAATGTGATGAATAATTAAATTAGATTGTTTCTAAACCATCGAATTATTTACAAAAAAGAAGCATTAAAAAATAATCCGAATTATAATTGAACTATCAATATTATTGTGAGGTCTTATACATGCAAATTCAAAAGTATTTCACTAAGCAAAAAATGATGCGGACGGTACTGTATTCACTAGTTCCAATTTACTTGTTCGCAATCTATCTCTTCGGTTGGAGAGTACTGCTGGTATTAGCTGCAGTCACACTTGCAGGCTGCCTGGGCGAACTCTGGATCATGAAAATGATCAATAAGGAGAAAGCCAAAATATCAGAGGCTGTCCTTGTTTCTTCTGCACTGTTCACTCTTACATTGCCACCCACAATCCCAATCTGGATTGCCGTTGTGGGCATATTGTTCGGAGTAATTATAGGTAAGTGTGTCTTCGGCGGTTTCGGGCAGAACATTTTCAATCCTGCCTTGGTCGCAAGATGCTTCATCTATGTTTGTTTCCCGATTCCAATGACGGTTACTTGGGCTAATCCTTTCACAGGAATCCCCGGGGGACTTCTGAAATGGGCTCCGGGTGTTGATATGGCAACTACCGTAACTCCAATGATAAATATGGAAATGAACGGAATCACGACTAATCCCTTGAATCTGTTGATTGGTAATATTGCCGGATCAATGGGTGAGACATCAGCGATTCTTATCATTATCGCCGGAATTTATCTTATCTATACTAAAACTGCAAGCTGGAAGATTATTGCATCAGTATTGGGATCTGCATTGGTCTCATCAACTGTTCTGTATCTTTTGAAGCAGACTCCTTATTCACCGGTATTCAGCATGCTGTCGGGAGGACTTCTGTTTGCATCCGTATTTATGGCAACAGACCCGATTTCTGCACCATCCAGGGATAAAGCAAAAATCCTGTTCGGTGTATTAATCGGAACATTGGCTGTAATTCTAAGAACATATTCCTTGTTTACAGAGGGTATTATGTTTGCAATCCTCATAGGAAACTCATTCGCTCCATTGATAGACAGAAATGTCAAAATATGGGAAGCAAAGCAGAAAGAGAAGCTTGCTCAGGCAGGAGGTGCAAAAGCATGAAGAAAGGATATCTTTATACAGTAGTCTTTACAATGCTTTGTGCGGCTATTTTCACTGCTGTGCTTGCATTTACACAGGGGTCGCTGACACCCAAGATAAATGAGAACCAGACACTTTTCGTGAGAAAGGCCATTATGTATGCATTCAATATGGATACAAAGGGTACGAATGCAGAAGTTAATCAGAACTTTGATAAGTTCATAAAGCTGGATTCGAGAAACGGTGTTGATGCCTTTGCTCAGTTAAACGAAAACGGAGAAGAAATCGGATATGCATTTCCTTTCCAAGGGTCAGGTCTATGGGGACAGATCAAAGGTTATATTGCCTTGGATAAGGACTTAAAAGAAGTTAAGGGATTGACCTTCACAGAACAGAATGAAACCCCGGGACTCGGCGGAAGAATCGATGAGATGCCTTTCAAAGAGCAGTTCCGCGGAATGATGATGCCTGAGGGTGAACTCAAATATGGAAAAGTTGGAGATAAAGAAATTGACGCCATAACAGGTGCCACCCTTACCTCCAATTCTGTAATTAGAATACTCAATGACGCGAAAACACAGGTTATTGAGAAGTGGGGAGGTAAATAATGGCTACCGAATCAGTAAAAGAAGTAATTGAACGTAATGTCTGGAAAGATAACCAGGTATTAAGACAGATACTGGGAATTTGTTCCTCCCTGGCTGTAACCAACCGTATGCAAAACTCCCTGGTTATGGGATTAGGTCTGATGTTTGCAACTGCATTATCCAGTCTGACATTGTCAGTCTTGAGAGAATACATACCGCAAAGGGTCAGGATGATTATCCAGACACTTGTCATCGCATTCTACGTTATTATAGTCAATATAGTCTTGCAGGCATTTTTACCGGATGTTTCGAAACAGCTGGGACCATATGTCGGCTTGATAATCACGAACTGTATCATAATGGGTAGGGCAGAAGCATATGCAGCAAAGAACCCGCCTTTCGTATCAATGCTGGATGGACTTTTTGCAGGTGCAGGCTATACAGTTGTTCTGCTTGCAATATCATTCATCCGTGAATCCCTGGGATTCGGAACCATATTTGGAATGCCGCTTCCTTTCGATTTTACAAAGTGGACATTGATGGTTATGCCTCCGGCTGCTTTCTTCATTATCGGTATCTTCATATGGATGCTTAACGTATATGAAGCCAAGAAGGAAGAGAAGAAGGGTATAGTAAGATCCGGAAATCTTACAGTTCAGAAAAAACAGGAAGGAGGTAACTAGTAATGGGAGCAGCACCTAATATTTCTCCGATAGTTATTTTCTTCGCATCAATCGTAACAAGCAACATGGTTTTATCGAATTTCCTCGGCATGTGTTCATACCTTTCGGTTTCATCTGAATACAAGACTGCCACCGGCCTTGGAAAAGCAGTTGTTCTGGTACTTGTGATAACAAATACAGCAAACTGGCTTCTGTATAAATTTGTAATAATACCCCTTGGAATTGAGTATTTGCAGTTCATTATCTTCATTATGGTCATAGCTGCCATAGTTCAGATTTTGGAAATGTTCATGGACAGATACTTACCAGACATGCATGCAAAGCTTGGAATATTCCTACCCTTGATTACAGTTAACTGTGCAGTCTTGGGAGCTACCTTGTTCCAAGTAATCAGAAATTATAACTTCCTACAGACTGTCCTGTTTAACATTGGATCGGGTATAGGATGGTGGATGGCTATTTGTATGCTTGCAGCAATAAGGGAAAAAATGACCAGAAACAAATTGCCAAACGGACTTCAGGGTGTAGCAATATCATTTATCATCACCGGTATCATGGCCTTATCTTTCATAGGATTCTCCGGAATCTTTACAATTCAGTAGGGGGACGGGAAATATGGATATGATAGTGAATGTTTTAAGAACAACGGCAATACTAACAGCCATTTCTGCAGCACTTGCCATAATAATTTCCATTGCGGAAAGGTATTTGAACAATTACGGTGAATGCAAGCTGGATATTAATGAAGGATCCAGGGAATTGGTAGTGGATGGAGGATCAAATCTTCTGTCGACACTTGCTTCCCAAAAGATATTTATTCCATCAGCCTGTGGCGGTAAAGCAACATGCGGACTATGTAAACTGCAGGTTATTGAAGGAGCCGGACCTCTTCTTCCTACAGAAGAACCGTATTTGACTGAGAAGGAAAGAAACGAGAATTACAGACTTGCCTGTCAGATCAAAGTAAAAACAAATATGAAGCTTCTCATTCCTGAGGATTTATTCAACATTAAGGAATACGTTACTACAGTAGAGTCCATAAAGGACCTGACACACGATATAAAGGAAGTCAGAATGAGGCTGCCTGAGGGAGAAGAAGTCAACTTCAAAGCCGGTCAGTTCATGCAGTTCTATACAAAGCCTTACGGAAAGGTTAATGAGGAAGTATTCAGAGCCTACTCAATTTCCTCACCTCCCCAGGATAAGAATCATATTGAGCTTTGTATCAGACAGGTTCCGGAAGGTATTTGTTCCACATTCGTACATACTGCTCTTAAAGAAGGGGATACCCAGATTCTTTCAGGACCGTACGGTGATTTCTGGTACAGAGGAAACTGTGACACCATGGTCATGGTTGCAGCCGGTTCAGGACTTGCACCTATGAGAGCATTGATTTATGACAATCTGAACAAAAATGTTGATGTTAAAATGGTGTTCTATTTCGGAGCAAGATCTGAGGAAGACCTATACTATGTTGAAGAATTTACGAAGCTTGCAGAGGAGCATGAGAACTTTACCTATATCCCGACACTTTCAAGGCCAAAGGGCGAGTGGAACGGTGAAAAGGGCAGAGTAACCGAATTGCTTGAAAGGGATTTTGAAGACAAGGTAGGAGCACTGAACAAGGAAGCTTATCTTTGCGGTTCTCCGGCATTCTTAAAATCTGTGAATGAAGTTCTGGAAAAGAAGGGCTTCGATAAAGAAACTCAGATTTACTACGACGAATTCTAGGAGGTTTAAGATGAAAGAAAACCCGATAAACAAGAATATTGTTGAAGATATGCAGCCCGGAAGACTATCCTTGGACGGATTTCTCGGTGAGGACAAAAGAACCTTAAATGAAATCATTGATGCCGATAAGAAGGTATTGGACAAGCTTAATGTGACAGCACTTGAAATCGGCAAAAAAATGAGAAAGCTAACCCTTAAAGGAATGGATGCACTCGGGGATGCCGTTGAAGTAGATGGCTATGAAATAGAAGTTACGGAGTACATGGGATATGCCCTTTGCCCTTTCAAAGACAACAGAAAAGCAGGCAAGAGAATAACAGATGCCACAAATCTTAAAACCGGAAAGCATATGAGTTGGACTGATATCAGTATCCACCTTATCAGAGACCATGGCTTCTTCCAGGGATTAGGTTCAACCTTCAGGATAGATCCGGAAGAAATTGTTGATTTTCTGGAGCTTCCTCAAGAGTAAAGGATATTTTACTAAAATCTTTTACCGGTTAAGTAATTGAGGTAAATAACAATAGTAAATGTATAAAGGGATTCAAGCTTTCTCAGCTTGAATCCCTTTTTGTCACAAAGTTTTGTCACAAAGTTTTGTCATAAGGTTTTGTCTCAAGGTTTAACCTGTTTGTTCTTACCTGTATCTTGGTACAAAGCCAACCTTTTTCTGCATCTTTCTTAAGGTCTTTTGAGCTCTGTATTCCGCTTTGTCAGCGCCTTCCTTCAGGATACGCTCCAGTTCTGATTTGTTCTCTGTCATAAGGCTGTTAATCCTTTCTCTGATTGGATTAAGCTCAGAAATAATGACATCGGCACAAGCTTCTTTGAATTCTTTATAGCCCACTCCCTTGAATTCAGCCACCAGATTTTCCGGATCCTTTCCGGTGATTGCCGACATGATTCCCAGCAGGTTTTTAACACCGGGCTGATCATCAGAGTAGTTGACTACTCCCACAGAATCGGTAACTGCTCTGGAAAGCTTTCTTCTTATAACTTCCGGCTCATCTCTGATTAAAATGAAGCCATTTGGATTTTCGGCAGACTTACTCATCTTCTTTTCAGGGAATTGGAGGTCCATGATTTTTGCTCCGTTTTTCGGGATCATTACCTCCGGGATGGTAAAGGTATCAGAGTAAATATTGTTGAATCTGATTGCCAAATCTCTTGTAAGCTCAACATGCTGGGTTTGATCCAACCCTACGGGAACATAATTACTTTGATATAAGAGTATATCTGCAGCCATTAACACGGGATAGGTGAATAGGCCTGCTTCAATGGCTTCTCCTTCCTTGTTTGCAGACTTCATCTTATACTGTGTCATTCTGGACAGTTCGCCCATATATGAGTAGCAAGTCAAAATCCATGCACATTCTGAATGAGCAGGAACATGGGATTGTATGAAAATTGTGCTTTCATCTTCTTTGATTCCTGATGCAAGGTATGTCGCTGCAACCTCAAGAGATCTTTTTCTCAATTCTTCGGGCTTTTGCCTTACGGTAATAGCATGTAAATCAACTATGGAGAATATATTGTCATATTCATCCTGGATATTTACCCAATTCTTTATTGCTCCGAGGTAGTTGCCCAGGGTCAGATTTCCGGAGGGCTGGATGCCTGAAAATACTATTTTTTTACTTACGCCTGCCGTTTCCTTCTTTAATTCTTCCTTCATAAAATCATCCTCCATAAAATAAATAAAGCCCTATGCAAAATGCATAGGGCGAAAATCCGCGGTGCCACCTAAATTAAGGACAGGGATAATTTCCCGGCCTAACTTTGAGTCATTTAACGATGACAATTCGTTCCGGCTTACTGTTACTTCTTCCGAAAGGCATTCGGAAACCCCATTCACAAAAGCTCTGCAATCTCCTTTGCACCGACGGAGAATCTCTGGATACAGCCGCTTGAGTTACTATATTTTCCTTAATAACGCCAATTTTTGAATTAGATTTATTATATACACATTATATTGTATATTCAACTTTATTTTAATATAAATGATAAAGAGCTCCGTTTGCACGAAGCTCAGTTTAATTATCTCTCTCTTGTGTTTCTCTGAGCTTTCTTAGCTCTTCTGCATTCAGGGCATCTTACTGGATCATTTTCAAATCCTTTTTCTTTGTAAAATTCCTGCTCTCCTGCAGTGAAAACAAATTCCTTGGCGCAATCTTTGCAAACTAAGGTCTTATCTTCCATTTTGGTTCCTCCTGTGGCAACAGACAATAAAAACGGATAGGTTGCCTTGGTAGGACGGGACCTGTTTTTCATTTCTGTAAAATATTAGCTCATCGCTCCCATATATTGTATCATGATGAAAAATAAAAGAATAGTGGATAATATGCAGAAATATAAATATTTGAAGACGATTTGAACAAAATTTTCCAATCTGAGATTAAAACAAAAAGTCTTGATAAAATGGCAAAGAGTTTGAGAATAAATGCGAAATAAATTTGGCTTAAACGTTTGCTATCCAATCACTCCGATACTATAATTAATATAAACAACTTAATATAAATAAAAGAAAAGGGTGTGATTATCATGATACAGGTATTTATGAGCAAGAGAGGTTCCGGCAAAAGCAAGCATATGATAGCCCATGCCAATGAGTCTGTTAAGCAGACCAGCGGACATCTGGTATTTATTGATGACGACAACAGACCAATGCATGAATTGGCAAGGGATATAAGGTTTATCAATACGGAAAGTTATGAAATAACTGATTTCAATACTCTTTATGGCTTGATTTGTGGAATACTTGCTCAGGACTATGATGTGGAAAAAATTTACGTTGATGGATTGATGAGCGGTATAGATCTTAAGCAGGAGGGAGCCGAAGAGCAATTCAACAAGCTGGCTTCACTGTCTGATGATAATAAGATCACGATTTTCTTTACTTTGAATGATAATGATGAAGTACCAGATTACCTTAGAAAGTACAAGGTGGAAATAGCATAACCTTTTAATGGACCGGAGGCGGAAACGCCCCGGTCGATTTCATTAAAATGTTAAATATATTTATCATGTTTTTTTCAAAGGTATAACATAAAATTTACATCTCCGTGTTAGGTTATAATCAGATAACTCGGAGGTGGTTTACATGTTGAAGACAAGGATCAGGGAATATAGAACCAGACTTCGTCTGAAGCAGGATGACCTTGCAAAGCTGGCAAGTGTGAGAAGAGAAACCATTGTACATTTGGAGTCCGGAAAATACAATCCATCTCTAAAGCTTGGAATGCAGGTTGCAAAAATTCTAAATACAACAGTAGAGGAATTATTCATTTTTTCAGATGATGAAGAATAAGATATTTGATAATTATTAAGGGATGCTTTGAGCATTTCCTTATTTTTTTGCGGATAATCATATTTTGATGCTGTCTCCTATTAGAAATCGTTTAATTAATATATAATTGAAGTGGTTTGAAAATAAATTTAAACCGAAAATGATTTTATTTTTTATTGGTTATATTTAAAGGATTTATTATGAAGAACTTTTTACAAAAATTAGGTAAATCCCTTATGCTTCCTATATCCGTACTTCCCGTGGTTTCAATTTTGTTCGGAATAGGGTATGCCATAGATTCAACAGTGTGGGGGCACGGCAATATAGTTGCAGGTCTGATGATTAAATCAGGCCTTGCTTTAATTGAAAATATTCCGATTCTGTTTGCAGTAGGTATACCGGTTGGTTTGTCAAAAGAAAGGGATGGTGTATCAGCATTATCCGGACTCGTGGGTTTTTTGATAATCCAAAATATTTTAAATCCGAAGACCCTGGCCGCCATGGGCAAAATCCAGTTGGACCTGTCCAATGGGGCATTTACAAAAATAAATAACGTATTTATCGGTATTCTGGTAGGTATCCTTGTTTCATTAATTTATAACAGATTCAGTAGAACCGAGCTTCCTTCAGCTTTGTCATTCTTTTCAGGAAGAAGGCTGATTCCTATAATAACGGTATTTACAATGATCCTGGTATCGGTGATTCTATACTTTATATGGCCGGCTTTGTACAATCTCCTTGTTTCAATAGGTGAGAATATTTCATCCCTGGGTGCCACCGGTGCCGGTATATACGGGTTTTTAAACAGACTTCTCATACCGACGGGGCTGCACCACGCCTTAAATGCTGTATTCTGGTTTGATACCGTCAATATTAATGATCTTGGCAACTTCTGGTCAAATGTAGGTGTAAAAGGAGTCACCGGCAGGTATATGAGCGGATTCTTCCCGATAATGATGTTTGGACTTCCGGGTGCCTGCCTGGCAATTTACTCTACTGCATTGGAAAAGCATAAAAAATCTGTGGGTTCAATGCTGTTGGCGGTTTCGTTTTCTGCATTTTTGGTTGGACTCACCGAGCCAATAGAGTTTCTTTTTATGTTTTTATCCCCCCTGTTATTTATTGTCCATGCTTTATTGACTGCTGTTTCTATGTTTGTAGCAGTCACAATGCATTGGACTGCAGGCTTTAATTTTTCTGCAGGACTTATTGACTGGGTATTGTCCAGCGGAACTCCCATGGCTAATCATCCGGAGAAGCTGTTGGTTCTGGGCTTGGTAATGTTCTTTGTATATTTTCTTGTATTTAGAACCCTGATTTTAAAGTTTGACCTGAAAACACCCGGAAGATCCGATACGGAAACCAACTTCATAGATATTGATAAAAACAGCGGGAAAACTTCAGATCCAAGCACCGTAAAGACATCAGACAGTGTTACGGCATCGAAATTGATACTTGGTCTTGGAGGAAGCGATAACATAGAAAATATTGATTATTGCGCCACAAGGCTGCGTGTTAAAATAAATGATATATCAAAGATTGACAGGGATGAAATTATCGAAGCAGGTGCCATAAATATGATTAAGGTAGGTAATGAGAATGTCCAAATCATTATCGGTCAGAGAGTGCAGTTTATATATGATGCAATAAAAAAGTTGTTGGATTAAGCAGTAGATTAAGACTGACTCATAGTTATGGAAAAATTAATATGTTAATATATATAAAGTAAAAATGTATAGGAATAGCCTAGGAGGAAAAGAATATGACTATTTATGAAGAGCTGCACAGAAGGGGCTTTATAAAACAGGAAACACATCCTGATGAAATTAAAAATATGTTGGAAAATGAAAAAATCACTTTTTATATCGGCTTTGACCCGACGGCTGACTCGCTGCATGTAGGACATTTTATTGCAATGATGTTCATGAGCCATATGCAAAGAGCAGGGCATGTTCCAATAGCTTTACTGGGAGCTGCGACTGCAATGATAGGAGATCCTTCAGGCAAAACCGACATGAGAACCATGATGACATATGAAACAATTAATAACAATGCCATGGCCATCAAAGAGCAAATGAAGAGATTTATAGATTTTTCCGACGGCAAAGCCATAATGGATAATAATGCCAATTGGCTCATGGGTTTGAACTATGTCGATTTCTTAAGGGAAATCGGAGTTCATTTTTCAGTTAATAATATGCTTAGGGCTGAATCAATAAAACTCAGACTTGAAAAAGGACTTTCATTCTTAGAGTTCAACTATATGCTCATGCAGGCCTATGACTTTTTGGAATTAAATAGAAGATATAACTGTGTCATGCAGTTAGGCGGAGACGATCAGTGGTCCAACATGCTGGCAGGTATGGATCTTGTAAGAAGAAAAGAAGGCAAACCGGCTTACGCCATGACCTGTACTTTACTTACCAATTCAGAAGGTCAGAAAATGGGTAAGACAGTTAACGGAGCGCTATGGCTGGACAAGGAGAAGACTCCTGTTCATGAATTCTACCAGTATTGGAGAAACGTTGATGATAAGGATGTTATTAAATGCCTTAAACTGTTAACCCTCTATCCTATAGAAAAGATTGAAGCCATGGAGAAATGGGAAGGCCAGGAGCTTAATGAAGCAAAGAGGATATTGGCTTACGAGGTTACTAAGCTTGTCCACGGGGAAGAGGAGGCAGAGAACGCCAAGACTGCGGCTGAGGCACTTTTCGGCGGCGGAGCAGACCTTTCAACCGTTCCTACAATTACAATCAAAAAAAGTGAAATCGGAACGCTTTTAATTGATAAGCTTACCGAAGGTGAAGTATTCCCTTCAAAGTCCGAGGCAAGAAGAAATATGACTCAGGGCGGAGTTTCCTTGAATGACGTCAAGATAGACGATGTAAACAGGACCTTGGAAGAAGCTGATTTCGTGGACGGATCGGCTATGATAAGACGCGGTAAGAAAAAGTTTTACAGACTTGTCCTGGAATAGGATGTGAAATTTGGCACTATATGCACTGTCTGATCTTCACCTTTCATTCACTGATGATAAACCCATGGGGATATTCGGAGATGTATGGCAGGATCATGATAAAAAAATATATGAAAACTGGATAAATTTGATTAAAGAAGAGGATACCGTTCTTCTCGGAGGGGATTTATCCTGGTCTATGAGACTTGATGTTTCAATGAAGGAGCTTGATTTCATTGCCGGACTTCCGGGGAGAAAAATTGCCGTTAAGGGGAATCACGACTATTGGTGGACTTCGATTAAGAAACTGAACTCACTGTACACGGATTTTGATTTTATACAGAACAACCACTTTTCTTATAAAGAAACCGCTATTTGCGGAACAAGAGGCTGGATCTGCGAAGGCAGTGAAAAATTCTCGGAAGATGATCTTAAAATATATACCAGGGAAGGCATGAGGCTGGAAGCATCCATAAAATCAGCTATAGATGCAGGGCATAAGGATATTATCGCAATGATTCACTATCCTCCCGTAAATGAATACGGACATGACTCAATCTTCACAGACCTTTTTGAAAAATATGGGGTCAGAAAAGTCATATACGGTCATCTCCACGGAGCTGCACTAAAAAACGTTATGCAAGGAATGAGAAACGGAGTTGAGTATATAATGACATCAGGTGATTTCCTGAATTTTCAACCAATACTAATTGAGCCATAGTCATAAAAAAGGTGATTTAAAAACATCATTTTGAAATATGGTTGGCTGGTTTCAGAATTAACTTGAAACAATAAGTAAATTAAGTATGTAGCCGATATAAAAGTAAAAAATATAATATAAAATCAGACTTTAGGATGAGGATTAAACTGCTTTCATCCAAGTCTGATTTTTTTATAAGGTGATAATATGATAAAAAATACAATGCTTAACATTTACCAGAACAACCCGGAAAAGGGAGTCGAATTTTGGAAGAAATATTTGGGATTCAAGGAGGTTTCAAGATTTGAATTCGGCGGGACAACGGCTTATGTTCTATCCATGGGAGGATCATATTCCGTAACGATTTTTGACAAAAATGAAATCAAAAAATTAGCCCCGGAGGTTGCAGATAACTTCCCGTCTATTCTATTCACAGTGGATAATATTGATGAGCTCCATGAAAAATTAACTGCTGACGGTCAGTTTGCCAGTGAGATAGTGCCTCGCGGAGACCAAAGGACATTTTACTTCAATGACGGTGACGATAATTACTACGCAGTAATAAGCTAATAAAAATATGTAACATTGATTATCTTTTCTTGTGAAAAAATAATTAAATATTTACGAGTAAAGTCTGTAAATAGACTTTACTTTTTTTTTACTATATTGTAATATCAAGATATTGAGATTTTACGATATATAATTTTGGAGGGTGAGATTTGGATAAGGACTATAAGAAATTTGAGGAAACAGCAGACTTTATCAAGGGTATCGCACATCCTGTCAGGATATGCATTTTGAAAGGTCTTGTGGATAACGGCGGTTGTAATGTGACCGATATGGTAAGCTGTCTTGGTTTACCTCAATCCACAATTTCAACACACCTTTCAAGACTGAGATCCTTTGGGGCAGTCATGACGGAAAGAAGGGGCACAGAAATTTATTACACAATAGGGGATGAGCGCATCTCTAATTTATTAAAAGCTATAGGAGTAAACCATGAGTAAAAAAGTTGTAATCGTTGGGGGAGTGGCCGGAGGAGCAACTGCTGCTGCAAGACTGAGACGTCTTGATGAACAGATGGAAATTATTGTTTTTGAAAGAGGGGAGTATGTCAGCTTTGCAAACTGCGGACTTCCGTATCATATCGGAGAAGTTATTCCGCAAAGGGAAAGCCTTTTGGTAACCACAAAGGAAGCATTGTGGGACAGGTTCAGAATACAGGTAAAAAACAACAGCGAAGTTACAGCGGTTGATACCGTGAATAAAACCGTTTCTGTAAAATCAAGGGACAACGGTGAATATACCGAATCTTACGATTACTTAATCCTTTCACCGGGTGCAATGCCGATGAAACCTCCGATTCCCGGTATTCATCATGAAAGAATACTTTCCTTAAGAAACGTACCGGACACTGATAAAATCAAAAAAATGGTTGATGACGGAAACAAATCAGCACTTGTTATCGGCGGAGGCTTCATAGGAGTCGAAGTCGCAGAAAACCTGATTGAAAGAGGAGTTAAAGTAACTTTAGTAGAAGCGGCACCTCATATCCTGGCACCGCTGGATACTGAAATTTCCTTGATTGTTGAAAAAGAACTCAGAGATAACGGAGTTTATTTAGAGCTCAACGACGGAGTTTCATCCTTCGTAGGAGATGATAAGAAAGTTGTAACTACATTGGCTTCAGGTAAATCCTTTGAGAGTGATTTTGTAGTTGCAGCAATTGGTGTTAAGCCCGATACAGCTTTCCTTGTAAACAGCGATATTGAAATGAATCAGAGGGGATACATTAAAACTAATCCTGACCTTTCAACAAATGTGGAAGGTGTTTATGCAGCCGGTGATGCAATTGAAGTTATAGACTATGTCACAAAGGATCCTGCAACAATAGCTTTGGCAGGACCTGCAAACAGACAGGCAAGAATAATCGCTGACAACATAGCCGGATTGAATAAGACCTATAAAGGTTCACAGGGTACTTCAATACTCAAGGTATTTGACTTGACTGCAGCTTCGACAGGAAATAATGAAAGGCAGCTTGTCAGAAAGAATCTTGAATATAAAGCGTTCTATATTCATCCAATGAGTCATGCAGGTTACTATCCCGGTGCAATGCAGATGACGGTGAAGGTATTGACGGATAAGGAAGGCAAACTCTTCGGAGCTCAAGCTGTAGGATACGACGGTGTTGATAAGTTAATAGACGTTTTTGCAACTGTAATTAAATTCGGAGGAAACGTAAATGACCTGTCAGAGTTGGATCTTGCTTATGCACCACCATACTCTTCAGCAAAATCACCTGCGAATGTTGCTGGATTTGTCGGACAGGACTACTTTGAAGGCCTGATGGAGACAAAAACTTACACAGAGTTTGAAAAAGAATTCAATCCAGAAACTGATGTCCTTTTAGATGTTAGAGACGAAATCGAAGTCGAAAACGGAGCCTTTGCAGGAGCCGTAAACATACCCGTAAATTCCTTAAGGGAAAAATTGGGAACTCTGGATAAATCAAAGAGATACTGGACTTATTGCCAGATAGGTTTAAGAGGCTATGTTGCTGCCAGAATCTTGAAGCAAAACGGATTTGAAGTATTCAACATCGGAGGCGGTTACAGACTGCAGTCTATGGGTGAAGTTACACAAACCATCGAGAGAACCAAGGGTAATGATCAACCCAGGAAGAATTTGATGGCTACACATGAAGACGGTACTTCAATATTGGAAAAAAAAAGCCCTGAACCGGAAGTAGAACCGGCAAAAACTATCAGAGTTGATGCCTGTGGACTGTCATGTCCGGGACCGCTTCTGAAAACCAGAGAAGCCATGGATCAGGTTAATCCCGGAGATATTTTAAGTGTCAGAGCCAGCGATCCGGGTTATTTTGAGGATGTAAAAGCCTGGGCGAGACGTACGGGTAACGAAGTTGTACATTTAACAAAAGAGAGGGGATTTGTTGAAGCGAAAATCAAAAAAGCTGATTTGGCTTGTGCAGTTCCCACAGATACAACCGTCAATGCCTGTGAGCCTAAAAATAAGACCATGGTGGTATTCTCAGGTGAACTTGATAAAGCGATAGCATCCTTTATTATCGCAAACGGCGCCAGCGCTATGGGTGGTAAAGTGACAATGTTTTTCACCTTCTGGGGATTGAACATATTAAGAAAATCTGTTGCTCCTGAAGTTAAGAAGACTCCATTGGAGAAGATGTTCGGAATGATGATGCCTAAGGGTACAAGAAAGCTTGGCTTATCAAAGATGAACATGGCCGGAATGGGTCCTAAGATGATCAGAAAGGTAATGCACGACAATAATGTTGATTCCCTGGAATCATTGATGGAAACAGCTGTAAGAAACGGCGTAGAACTTGTTGCCTGCCAGATGTCCATGGATCTTCTCGGCATAAAGCTGGATGAACTTGTTGACGGCGTCAAGGTCGGCGGAGTGGGCTACTACCTGGGAGAAGCAGAAGAATCAGCTATCAACCTGTTTATCTAATAATCCGCAGGTTTAAGACAAATAAATTAAAACAATTCAAGGCATATCCAAATCGGATATGCCTTGAATTGTTGTCAAAGCTTAAGTTCTGAAACATAACATAAGCATTAATCATAAAATGGGCTCTACACTAAATGGTGTTGGTAAATATTTACCAGCATCATTTTTTATCCAA
>DAINSS010000005.1:0-21697 GCA_036741195.1 Clostridiaceae bacterium
TGATTTTATCATAGAAGACCTTTTGTATTTACAGAAAAACTTTCACTCTCTCTTAATTGCACCTGAATTTTTTTAGTTTTAAACTTCTGATCTTAGTTTAAGGACCTCTTCTTTTATCATTGTCTCTACTTTAGAAGGAAGCTTTTCCAAATCTTCTTTGGAAAGTGATTTTGTGTCTATGGGCTCAAGAAATTGCAGCACTACCTTTGCCGGTTTGATTCTCTTATTGTTTGCTTCAAAAAGCTTATAGGAACCTTCAACAACCACAGGTACCAAAACAGCTCCGGGTTTAGTAGCCAGTTTAAAGCTGCCCGGTTTGAATTCAAGGTCCAAATACCCTTTGTTTCTTGTCCCTTCAGGATATATTACAAGGGAATATCCTTTCTTGACACTGTCTATGGCCTCAACAATAGCTTCCATGGATTTTCTGGGTGACTCTCTGTCCATGAATGAACATTTAAGAACTTCCATCCACTCCCTGAGAATCGGGACTTTTTTCATCTCTTTTTTTGCAACAAAACCCAAAGGCTTTTCAGCCAGGGCCAACATTAATGCAATATCAAAATCACTTTGATGATTTCCTATGAACACGCAAGTTTCTTTCGGGATATTTTCTATTCCTTTAACAATGAATTCCCCGCCTGTTGACTTTAAAGCGGCATTTCCGAACTTTTTTCCAACCCCTGCTCCGATTAAAAATGCTTCTTTGTCCTTACCCTCTTTAACTAAAGCCCTTGCCTTAAAAAGCTCCGGAAGGGTCCCGATGAGTCTAAAGATGAACCCAGCAAAAAATAATACCGTCTTAACCATTGATCCTCCAATATCCTGACCAGTTACATATTATTAAACAAACTAATTTGATTTTAACCGTAAATTCCCTATTTAACAATTTACAAAAAGAAACGCATCAAAAAGATGCGTCCTCTTAATATATGAATTTTAAGCTGTAAGATTATCTTTTACCAACGAATTTATTCATAAACCATAGCACCAAAATTGATCCTATTACAGCCCATGCAAAGGATCCGATGTTAAAGGATGTTACTCCCTTAAATCCAAGAGATTCACCTATAAATCCTCCGACTGCGGCACCTACAACTCCCAAAACTATGTTGTGAAGTATAGAAAACTTTGTTTTTGTAAATTTTCCTGCCAACCATCCGGTGATCAAACCGAATATAATCCAACTAAAAATACCCATGCTTTTCCTCCTGTGTGATCAATATTATGTAATAAAAGTCCATTTAGAACTCAGAATGATCTTCTATTTAAAGGATAAACTTTTATACGGCACTTTATCGGTTTCTACAGAGAAATTTAATATTAATTAAAATAATATCTATATATATCACTAAAAATTCACAAAAAATAATGCGTATGACTCTTACCGAATATCACGGCAGTTAAATCATACGCATTATTTATGTACTTTATGTTCTACTATGTATCATTAGTTTCGGAATCAAATCTGTCAGTATAAATTCCCTTAATTGCTTGGATCTATGGATTTCCATCCCTTTATAAAGTAGTCGGCTCCGGAATAAAGTGTCATGAATCCTGCCGCATACATTAATATTGTTGCAAGAATTCCGATTGCCGGGCTCAGTCCGTTTATAAAAGAGAAGAATGTATCATTTTCCAAAACAAGCTTTAAAAGCATTGCAACAATTGCAACCATTTGAAGAACTGTTTTTAATTTGCCTAAGTTTGAAGCGGCAATTACATTTCCCTCATTGGCAGCGATTGTTCTTAATCCAGACACTGCAAATTCACGTCCGACGATGACTATGGCAATCCAAGCAAGAATCAATCCTTTGTCCACCAAGAGAATGAAAGCTGACGTAACAAGCATTTTATCGGCAAAAGGATCCATGAATATTCCAAAGTTTGTGACCAGATTTCTTGATCTAGCTATCTTTCCGTCCAAATAATCAGTATAGGATGCTACGGCGAAAATAATCAATGAAATCAAAGCCCAGTGAGGCAATGTTTCAACAGACATAAAGAGAATAAAAAACGGTATAAGTATTATCCTGAACATGGTCAGCTTATTTGCCAAATTCATCTATATTACCTCTCCTATTAAATCATACTCAATTGCATCAATTATCTTGACCATAACCATATCCCCTGCAATAAGTTCCTTTTCCGTCTCAATAAAAATACTTCCATCGATTTCCGGTGCCATCTCAAAACTTCTTCCAATAAAGCCTGTTTCATTTCTGCCTTCAACCAGCACCTGATATGTTCTGCCTATTTTACTCAAATTATTATTCAATGATATGGATTGTTGAGCAAGCATAAGTCTTTCCCTTCTGTCGAGCTTAACCTCCTCATCAATCTGACCCTTCATGTTGTAAGCAGGTGTATCTTCTTCCCTGGAGTATGTGAATACCCCCACCTTGTCAAAATTGATGTCATTTATAAATTCCATCAGTTCGGAGAACTCTTCTTCTGTCTCACCGGGGAATCCGACGATTAACGAAGTTCTTAATATGGCATCGGACATCAGTGACTTTATAGTATGGATTTTATCTAAAATATCCTTCTTTGATGTTCTTCTTCCCATTCTTCTTAAAAGAGTATCTGCTACATGCTGAATCGGCATATCAAAATAATGAAGTATCTTTTTACTGTTTGATATGGTATTTAAAAGTTCCCCATAAATACCTTCAGGATACATATACATAAGTCTGATCCAGTCTATGCCTTCAATCGCTTCAAGCTCCGCCAGAAGCTCATGCAATGTCTGCTTACCATATATATCGGCACCGTACATAGTCGTGTCCTGAGCTATGATTATAAGCTCCCTAATCCCGGATTTTGCCAGCTTTTGAGCTTCCTCTATGATATGCTCTCTTTTCCTGGATCTGTATGAGCCCCTGATTTTAGGGATAATGCAGTAAGTGCAGTTCTTTGAGCAACCTTCAGAGATTCTGATATATGCGCTGGTACCAATGGTATCTGAAAGCACCCTTTCGCCTTCATTGATATTTAAATCTGAGTATGCAATATCAATTATTTTTTCATTCTTCTCTATGAAGTTATCCACGTGTTCTTTTAATCTTCCGTAGGAATTTACTCCCAAAAGAACATCCAGCTCCGGCATTTCATCCATGAGCTCCTTACCATATCTTTGCGTCAAACATCCCGTTGCCATTAACAGCTTGCATTTGCCTTCTTCTTTATATCTGGCCATTTCAAGAATTGTATCAATGGATTCTTGTTTCGCATCCTCCATAAATCCACAGGTATTGACAATGATAATTTCTGCATCCATGGGATCAGGAACAATCTTGTATTTATTTTTCATAATGTCCAGCATTATTTCCGAATCCACCCTGTTCTTGTCACAACCGAGACTTACCAGGCCTACCGTATATTTTTTATCTTCCATATATTATCCTTAATATCCCTTTATCTGTTTAGATCCTCAGGTCCCCAAAGAACTCTTCTTGGTTTTGAACCGTCCGGACCGGAAATTACACCTTTTTGCTCCAGTTCGTCAACTATTCTGGCCGCCCTGTTATAACCTATTCTCATTCTTCTTTGCAAATACGATGTGGAAGCTTGTTTGTTCTCCACAACTATTCTGATGGCTTCATCCAAAAGCTCATCGGAATCCTCACCGCCGGTGCCGTCTTCCTGTATACCGGACTCAATGTGGTTTATTATGTTTTCATCGTATTCAACTTCTTCTTCAATAACCTTAATGTGCTCCACAATGGCTTCCACTTCTTCCTCAGAAATGAAGGCTCCCTGAATACGCTTTGCTTTTTGGACTCCCACAGGACAATAAAGCATGTCACCCTTACCAAGGAGTTTCTCAGCTCCGGCTTGGTCTAAGATGGTTTTAGAGTCAACATAGGAGGAAACTGCAAATGAGATTCTTGAAGGTATGTTTGCTTTAATGACGCCTGTTATGACATCAACCGAAGGTCTTTGTGTTGCAATGACCAGATGCATGCCTGCAGCTCTTGCCATTTGAGCCAGTCTCATAACATAATTTTCAACTTCATTGGCAGCAACCATCATAAGATCGGCAAGCTCATCCACTATGATAACTATATACGGCAGCTTTTCATCTATCTTGCCCTTTAGCTTCAAATCGTTGTAGCCATCAATATTTTTAACCGAATTATCGGCGAACAGCTTATATCTCCTGGTCATTTCGTTTACTGCCCAGTTTAATGCTCCGGCAGCTTTCTTCGGATCTGTGACAACCGGAATCAATAAATGAGGAATACCGTTGTAAATTGACAGCTCTACCATCTTAGGGTCGACCATAATCAGCCTGACCTCTTCCGGAGTGTATTTATAAAGCAATGATACAATCAGAGAGTTGATGCATACTGACTTACCCGAACCTGTGGCCCCCGCAATCAATACATGGGGATATCTGGTCAAGTCACCAACTATTGCTTCTCCGCTTATATCTTTTCCCAATGCAATTGCCAATTTCTGTGTTGTCTTCTTAAATTTGTCTGATTCTATGACTTCTCTTAAAAATACCGGACTTGTTTCCTTGTTTGGTATTTCTATACCCACTGCACCTTTACCGGGGATCGGTGCTTCGATTCTGACGCCGGTGGCTGCCAGACCCATTGCTATATCATCCGATAGTCCCACAATCTTGGATACTTTGATACCGGGTTTCGGTTGTAATTCATACCTTGTTACGGTTGGTCCCTTACTTACATTTATAACCTTGGCATCAATGGAGAAACTCTTAAGTATTTCCTGAAGCTTTTGAGCATTGTCAATAATTTCTTTTCTGTCATCCTCACGGATCAGTCCCTTTATATTTTCCTTTAGTAACAATGCCTCAGGATAATTATAAGGTTTCTTCTTTTTCACTTCGGGTGAATCAACAGACAGCTGTTTCCCCTTTAAAGGAGCTTCCTCTGTTATAGGTGCTGCAGGTGTATCAACAGTTTTATTTTTATCGGTTAATTTGGTTTCTGTTTCCTGCTCGGTAATAACCTCATCTTTTACATCTATATCTTCTTCAGGATTTGCTTTTAAATCTGATAGTTCAAGACCTGTCTTCCCTTTAAACGGTGGCTTTATTTCCGGAGTTGATACATTGTTATCACCGGTAATACTTTGATTCGCACCGGATTTGGTATTCTTCAGTTCAATATTGAACTTGTTGGCAGGATTCTGGTTTTCTCCAGTTCCGGCATAGGTAAGCTCAGATGAACCTTCATTATGAATATAAATATCAGGGAGCTTAAGTCTTTGCTCTTCCTGACTGTCTTTGCCCTTAGGTCCGAATTTGAAATTCTTGAAGGTCAGGGCTGACTCTTCACTTTCTTGGTTTATCTCATTTTCATCACTCAACAATGAATTGGCTTGCCCGTCTTTATTTCTGCCAAGCTCGGGTACTTCCATTTTATTCAAGAGGATTCGTTTTTCTTCCTCTTTTTTCTCAAGTATTTGTCTTTCACGTCTTTCCGCCATCCTGTCCTTAAGCTGCGTATTCAAGGCTTCAGTGGCATGCTTGCCCTTCCTCAACGAATCATAGAAAGTAGTGTTTAGAAGGAGAACTGCTCCTAAAAGAACTCCGATTACCGAGAAAATATATGTTCCGGCAACTCCGATCAATTTTTCCACGGGATATGCCAAAACAAACCCTAAAATGCCTCCGTGGTTGTTTTCCGGAAGATTGGGAATTGCAGACAATGCTTTCGCAAAGCCCAGTTCATCTCCTAAATGTGTATTTTTAAGCGATAGTATGATTCCAAGAGATAAGAGTATTATTATTACTCCAACTGTCCTTCTCCCTGCAAACAGTCCTGATTTTCTTATAATGAAAGAAAATCCCCACAAGATGAATAATATGGGAACAAAATATCCGGTAAACCCGGTTATTGAAAATACAAGATTTTTAAAGAACTCTCCAAGTCTTCCGATTTTATCCGTAAAAATACCGGCAGTGAGAAATAATCCTAACCCGATAAGAAGAACTCCCGTCACCTCATTGCCCATACCGGAATAGAATTTATTTGATGCTGTTTTATTTGTATTTGTTTTGGTAGTAGATGTCCTGCCGGTGCCCGCAGTCTTTTTCCTCACAGGCTTTTTCCTCTCCGTCAAGATCTCACCTCCTGAATATATATTTCAATCCAATTTCAAAAATCCAATTCTAAAATCGGATTCAAATTGCTTTCCAACCTTTATTTTACCATATCTCACATAATTTACATAATATATCCATACCCACCAAAACTAAAATTATTCCTGAGAGTTTGCATATTAAAAAAGGAAATGGCTGTACTTAATAAAACCATTCCCTGAATTTTTATATCGTTAATCTGATTAACTTTTAAGGCATATAAAATGAAGATAACAATTGTTGTTCTATCTCATAATATCAATCAAATCTTTTTTAGCTGCCGCATTTGCAGGCATAACCGAGAACACCAATCCTATGGTGATTGATATGACTACAGTTAATATTATTGAATTCAAAGCAACAGAAGCCCTGAACGGAATAAAATTGGATATTATTTCTGCCCCTGCTACACCTGTTATAAATCCTATAAAACCACCGATTGAAGTAATTATAATACCCTCGAACAAGAATTGATTTCTGATTGAGCTCTGGGTTGCCCCCAATGCTCTTCTTATACCTATTTCCCTTGTTCTTTCAGAAACTGAAATATACATCATATTCATTACCCCCACCCCTGCAATAAGAAGGGATATCCCTGCAATTGCAGATAAGAAGTAAGTAATCATCTGAAGGACATTTCCGATTCCCTGGGTCAGCATCGACATATCAAAGGCTGTATAAGAACCGCTGTTTTTCATTGTACCCATCAGCTTCAATTTAGAAAGTACTTCATCAGTCACTGTTTTAGGAGAAACTCCGGGTTTTAAAGTAACTTTAAGGTTATTCCCTGAATTTTCAGGCCTGAAGTATTTGACATAGGTTGAGTCCGGAATATACATGTCATATCTTTCCATGTTCATAAAATCCATTGGATCGGCACCCTTATATACACCGACTATCTTAAACATGTTGCCTTGAAGCAATATTGTCTGTCCAACTGCATCTGTATTTCCATCATACATTTCATCTGCAGTTTGTTTGGATACTATAACCGCCGTACTCTCATTCTGTAAATCCAACTGATCCAGGTTTCTGCCGTAAAGCATGGGACCCACATATTTTTTTCGGTTTATCATTAGACCCTTATCTCCATCTGAGTAATAGGATCTTCCGTTTAGAATTTCAAAACCCCTGTTGATTTCTTCAATTTCTACTTTTGCCACACCTTCGATATTCTGAACCAATTCCACATCAGAAGAACCGTAGAGCTGAACTGAAGAAGAAAACAGGTTTGAATCATCGGGTCTGAATATGACATTTACCACCACGTCAGACCCTTCACTCTGGGTTAGGTTTGAAATCATTGAAAGTTCAAACCCTTTTCCCAATGCCATTATCGTTATGACGGCTGAAATTCCTATGATTATTCCGAGCATTGTCAGAATACTTCTTCTCTTATTCTTAATGAGAGCAGCAACTGAAGACTTTAGTATTTCCGATGTCCTCAATTTTCTTCCCTCCTGTCATCTTCAATAATCCTGCCGTCAAAGATTCTGATTATCCTGTCGGCATAATTTGCCATTGTTTGGTCATGGGTTACGAGGATTATTGTTACATTCTCTTCTTTATTCAAAGTCTGGAACAGCTTCATAATTTCTGTAGATGTATTAAAATCAAGAGCTCCGGTGGGTTCATCCGCAATAATAAATTTAGGACTGTTCACCATTGCCCTGGCTATGGCAACTCTTTGCTGTTGTCCGCCGGAAAGCTGTTTTGGAAGTTTATCCCTTTTTTCCTCAATACCTACTTTTCTTAAAAAATCCATCACTATTTTTTCAGCCGCTTTACTTGAATAGCCCTTGTATAAAAGTGGGAGCTCCACATTTTCCAAAACAGTGTTTGTTTCAATCAATGAAAAGTTCTGGAATACAAATCCAACCATTTCATTTCGGATTCTGGACAGATTATCATCATTTTTAATATCCTGGCTTTTCCCGTTATAAAGATATTCACCCTCATACTTTGAATCGATGAACCCAAGCAGATTAATCAAAGTTGACTTCCCAGAACCTGAGGGACCCATTACGGCAACAAATTCCCCTTCGTTGATGGTCAAGGAAAAATCCTTAAGGACGTGAAGTATTTCTTCTCCCGTCCTGTAGTATTTATTGATATTTTTAAGTTCTATCATTTGGTTACCTTGACAGCTTTGCCCTCGGTCAATCCACTGTCAGGATTATCAATAATGACATCCCCTAATTTTAACCCTGCCTGAAGTGTTAAATAAGTCCCGCTGTCCCTTAACGTAACTTCTTTTTTATGTGCGGTTTCACCCTGGACTGTCCACAAATATGTTTTGTTGTTTTCCTGGATGACGGCACTTGCCGGCACTAATATTTCTCCGGTTCCGACTGCTATTTCAACTGAATACCCATAGGGTATAGGTTCACCGGTTTTAACCTTGAATTTATAGTTTACTCCTGCAGAGCCCACCATTTGGGATTGAGCACCGGATGCTGAATTCTCAGGAAGAAGGGCAAGGTCTGTGATTTCCCCTTCCATAGTCTTTTTTAATGGCACTACATTAAGTTTGACTGTTTTGCCCACATTCAATTTGTTATAGTCGTATTCAGTAACGGAGGAGGTTACTAATGTATCCTTGGTAATAACCTCTATAAATGGTGATCCCATTGATCCCTTCTCGTTTTCCTCATGAAGTACCACTATGCCGTCAAAATCTGCCTTCTCATCATTTATTGCTGATTTCTTAGCATTCTCAAGTCTTGTATAAGCATCTTCCTTATTGGATTCAGCCTGTGAAACAGCTCTTTCCAGCTGCTTAACCTCAGTTTGAGAAGCTTCTTTTTTGCTTTCGAACTTTTGGACATCAGCGGTGTATGTCTGAATGTCCATTACATTACCTGAGTTTTCTGCTTCTTCCAAATTTGCCTTTGCCGTATAATAGCCTCTTATATTTTCATCCTGTCTGGATTTGGCATCCTCCAAGTCTGAGACAGAGTTATTGTATGCTTCATCAGCCCTGTTATATTGTGACTGAGCCTCCGATCTTTGAGAATCCAAAACATCGCTTTTATATGTGAACAGTTTGTCCCCTTCTTTTACTTCCTGTCCGTCCTTAACAAGGACTTCATTGACCTTTCCTTTTGATGCATCAACCGTGATACTTTGTATTTTCTTAGGAGTTGAATTTCCTTTTAAAAGAATCGGATCCTTTTCCCTTAATGTCAAGAAAGTATATTCCTTTTTAGCTTCACTGGATTTCGCATTCATTCTCAGTAAACCGAAAAGAATAAAAGCTGCTGCAACAACTGCTATTCCAATAAGTATGTTTTTCCTGTTAAAGATATTTTTGTTTTCAGCCATGATTAACTCCTCTTGAACACTAAAAAATTAAATTGTTATACCATTATAAGCTTATCAACATTTAATTATCCTTAAAATCTGTCCGTAGGAAACAAACAAAAATTCCTTCTAAAAAGTAAAAGCCCTGAGCTTTTGCTCAGGACCTTTTTTTATTTAATTGTCTTTGCCTTCTTCTTTGCTCTTATCTGCATCAATCAAGGCATCTTTTCTTGAAAGATTTATTCTTCCCTGCTGGTCAATCTCTGATACCTTTACCAGTATCTCATCGCCAACGGAAACAACATCTTCAACCTTGTTGACTCTCTCTTTTGCCAGTTTACTGATATGAACCAGTCCTTCCTTGTTTGGAAGTATTTCAACAAATGCACCGAAGTTCATAATCTTAGTTACTTTACCAAGATATACTTCGCCCGGCTGAACATCCCTTGTTATGCCGTCAATAATTGCATAAGCTTTTTTAGCTGCTGCAATATCGTCCGATGCAATAAATACGTTTCCGTCATCATTGATATCTATCTTGACTCCGGTATCGGCTATTATCTTGTTGATAGTCTTTCCGCCGGAACCGATAACATCCCTGATTTTGTCCGGATCAATCTTCATTGTGATTATCTTAGGAGCATACTTGGATACTTCATCCCTTACCTTAGGAATAGCATTAAGCATTACATCAAGAATCTTCATTCTTGCGACTTTTGCATCTTCAATTGCTGTTCTTATAACATATGGAGATAATCCCGCAATCTTGGTATCAACCTGAATTGCCGTAATACCCTTTTCTGTTCCGGCAACTTTAAAGTCCATATCTCCGAAGAAATCTTCAACACCCTGGATATCCGTAACTACTTCTTCCCTCTGAAGGTCGTCGGTAGTGAATAATCCCATTGCAATACCGGCTGCAGGTCTGATTATCGGCACGCCTGCATCCATCAATGCAAGGGTAGATCCGCAGACAGCTCCCTGTGAAGTGGAACCATTTGATGACAATACTTCTGAAACCAGTCTGATTGTATATGGGAATACTTCTTCACTTGGTATAAGCGGTTCAAGGGCTTTCTCAGCTAATGCACCGTGACCGATTTCTCTTCTTCCCGGACCCCTCATCGGTCTAACTTCTCCGACTGAGTACGAAGGGAAGTTGTAATGATGGATATATCTTTTGGATTCTTCCTCAGAAATTCCGTCCAGCTTCTGTATTTCACCTATTGACCCTAATGTTGCAACAGTCATAACCTGAGTCTGTCCTCTTGAGAAAAGACCTGAACCATGGGTCCTCGGTAAAATGGAAACATCTGATTTAAGCTCTCTTATCTCATCAAAGGCTCTGCCGTCAACTCTTTTGTGTTCGTTGATAGCCAAATCTCTTACGATTTCTTTCTGCATCTGATAGATGATTTCACCGATGTCATTTTTAACGTTGCCGAAATCATCACCGTAAACCTCAGTGAAATGCTCGGTAATCTTTGTTGTTGCAGCATCCATTTCTGCATTTCTTTCAGTCTTGATGGCCTTGGAGTACACGGTTCTGATAAGGTCTGATGAGAATTCCCTTACAGATTTTTCTAAGGTTTCATCAATCTCATGGATTTTTACTACCTTCTTCTCCTTACCGAACTGCTTTCTTAATTCTTCCTGTAGCTCTATAATCGGCTGTGATTTTTCAAAGCCATATTCTATGGCTCTGATCATTGTCTCTTCATCGACTTCCTTGGCTCCCGCTTCAATCATCATTACCCTTTCCTTGGATGAAACTACAAGTAAATCAAGATCGGATGCTTCTCTTTCCTTTGAAGTAGGATTCAAAACAAAGTTACCTTCAATCAATCCCACCTGCACTGCTGCAATGGGAGTGGTGAAAGGAATTGAGGAAGTATAAAGTGCTGCACTTGCTGCATTAATTGCAAGCACTTCCGGTAAATTATCATTTTCAACTGAAACAACGGTACAAACTACCTGTACATCATTTCTTAATCCCTTGGGAAACAAAGGTCTTAAAGGTCTGTCTGTCGCTCTTGCAGCTAAGATAGCTTTCTCTGACGGTCTTCCTTCTCTCTTGATAAAACCTCCCGGGATCTTACCGACTGCATATAGTCTTTCTTCGTAGTCAACAGAAAGGGGGAAGAAATCAACTCCGTCCCTTGGAGAGTCTGACATATTTACGTTTACTAATATCACGGTGTCTCCGTAATTTACGAACATGGCACAATCAGATAAATAACCGATTTCTCCAAGTTCCATACCCATTTCGCGGCCTGCGACCTGAGTGGTTAAGTTTGGCTTCATAAAATTCTCCTTATTAAGCTGCCCCTTTGGAATATATACGTAATTATATACCGCACATCTCAGAAACTGTCCTGAGAGGTCCGGATTATAATTAAATATATATTGCCGGGACAAATACTCACATTTCATTATAACAAATAAAATAATACATTTCTCTTGTTTTCTCATCAGTTAATAAGTTATTCACGAAAAAAAGGCTCCTGATTAACAAGAGCCTTTTAATAAACCTATTTTGATTACTTTCTTATGCCTAGCTTAGCTATGATATCTCTGTATCTTTCGATATCTTCCTTCATAAGATAGTTAAGAAGTCCTCTTCTCTGACCGATCATCATGAAAAGACCTTTCCTTGAGTGATGATCCTTTTTATGGACCTTTAAGTGCTCTGTAAGCTCGTTGATTCTGTATGACAATACAGCTATCTGAACTTCGGCAGAACCGGTATCACCCTCATGTCTTGCATGAGCAGCCATGATTTCTTGCTTCTTTGCCTTATCTAACATGGACATTACCTCCTGTTTTTAATCGCCTTTATCCGTGAAAAGGGACGGCATCCCACTTACTCAGAAAAAGGTTCCGCAAGTCATTATAGCAGATAGTACACTAATCCACAATAACGAATTTTTAATAATTGAATTTGACTTATATAGTTAAACTTGAGATTTTTTATTACTTGATTTCATTCCTTAAAACAGCCTTGGGTCTTATTGCTGCATAATTATTATCAAGTCTTAGCTGCTCCTTTAACTCATCTATGGTGTCATATTTAATCATTCCTCTCATCCATTCAAGGAAGTAGAGCTTTATTTCCGAACCATATATATCTTTATTAAAATCCAGTATATAGGTTTCTACAGTGATTGGATTATTGTCTGAAATAGTCGGGTTAGTTCCTACTGAGGTAATTCCTCTGTAAATTTCTCCGTCTAATTCTACATTTGTGTAATATACTCCGTCCTTTGGAATCAGCATATTTTCATCGAAGCTCATATTTGCTGTAGGATATCCCATTGCTTTCCCGTTTTTCTTCCCTGGTATGACTGTACCTCTTAACATGAAAGGCTCAATCAAAAGGTTATTTGCTTCACTGATTCTGCCTTCTTGAATCAGGGTTCTGATCCTTGTTGAGGAATACAATCCATCTTCATCGGCTTCAGGGTCAATGACGATGAGTTCAAAGCCAAGTTTGTCGGATAACTCTTTCAGAGTATGTGCATTGCCCATATTCTTGTATCCGTATTTATAGTTAAACCCTATTACAAGTCCCTTTGCGTTATACTTTTCAAGGAGAAGTCTTATGAAGTCCTCGGGTGAGGTCTGCATGAACTCAAAGGTAAAATCCACCAAAGCAACTATATCGATCCCGGCGCTTCTCAAAATATGGATTTTCTGTTCATTATCCATTAGAAGTTTAGGAACTCTTTCCGGGCATGCAACAGAAAGCGGATGGTTGGTAAATGTATAAACCAGGCTTTTGCTGTCATTTAAGAGAGCTTCATCAACAACTCTGTTAATCAGTGCCATATGGCCTTTGTGGAGTCCGTCGAAGCTACCCAATGCAATGTATGTCTTATATTCAAGTTTTTTATTGTAATCATTGTCTAGTATTATCATATTATTATCCATGTTAAACCCTGTATTTTAATTTGAGTTCTCCGTTATTGAATTCTGCTAAGCCGAGAAATTCATCTTTACTGTCATAAAGTCTCAACATTCCTTCAGTTTTGATACCTTCCACCAAAGCAGGGTCTTTTATTTTTACTCCGTTTATTAAAAGCTTGGAAAATTTGTCGTCTGCCTTAATTCTTGGATATTCGGAAAAAATTGTATCAGCCTTAATAATTCTACTTCTTTTATCATTTGTGTCAATATCTGCCATATCAACGGCGTCGTTTAAAGTGAATCCGCCGGTCATAGTCCTGACCAAATCAGTCATTACCGCAGGTAAGTCCAACTTCAGGCCTATATCCCTTATCAGGCTTCTGATATATGTGCCCTTTGAGCATCTAACTTTAAAAGTAAATTCAGGGAAATTAAATTTTAGAAGTTCTATTTTATAAATTGTTATGTCCCTTGGTTCCCTCTCGATTTCAACGCCCATTCTGGCCAGTTCGTAGAGTCTTTTCCCATCTTTTTTTAACGCAGAATACATGGGAGGTACCTGTTTGATATCTCCCACAAATGTATTTAAAACACCGGTTAATGTCTGAGTTGAAACAGTTCTTTCAAAGAGCGTCTCCCTGTCAACTTCCTCGGTGATACTTCCCGTGATATCCAAAGTATCCGTGGTTAAGCCGAATTTGGCAGTGGCAATATATTCCTTCTCACCGTCTACTAAAGTATCTGCAAGCTTGGTGTATGTACCCAGTAAAACAGGCAGTACCCCTGTGGCAAGGGGATCCAGAGTTCCTGTATGCCCTGCCTTATTAGCTCCCAAGGCTTTCCTTACTTTATTAACTGTCTGAAAAGAGGTCAGCCCCTTTTCCTTATTTACAACAAGAATACCGTTTATCAATAAAGATAAGCCTCCAGTTCTCTTAAGATTAAATCTTTCGCTTCTTCAAATGAAGGTGTCATCAAGGTAAACCCGGCGGCTCTGATATGCCCGCCTCCCTGGAAAACTTCTGCAAATCTTCCGGCATCAACCTTTTTCTTAGTCCTTACAGAAACCCTTATTTTATCCTCAGTCTCTTTCAGAATCATTGAAACCTCTGCTTCATTGGGCATCAATCCAAGATTCACAATGTCTGTTGTGTCCTTGTCTGCAATTTCAAGATCGGTAAAATCACTGCTTTTTAAAAGCATTAAATTAACTCTGCCATTAAAATAGGTTTCCATTGAATTCAAGGCTCTACCCATTAATTTTAATCTCGACATGGGTTTTTCATCAAAAACCGTTCTTGAGATTTCATAAAAAGGAATCCCTCCGCCGATGAGCTTTGCTGCAATTTCGTGGGCCCTCGGTGTTGTACATTGATATTTAAATGACCCGGTGTCGGTAGTTATTGCGGTATAAAGACAGGTATCAATGGCTGAATCCCTTTTTATTCCTGCGGATTCCAGAAGATCAAAAACTATTTCTCCCGTGGATGAAGCCTCGGGTAAAACATAGTTGTAATCTCCGTACCTGTCGTTGGTTCTGTGATGATCAATATTTACCAATTGAAATCTAACATTAGTATTATAATCATAAGAAACCCTGTCAAAGGAACCGCAATCCAAGACGATAACAAGGTCAGTCCCGGGTTTAACTTCAGAATCCGATGCATCGGTTTCCTCGGTCAAGGGCAAAAACCTTAGGGTATCAAGGACCTTGTCCTTACTCAAAATATAGGCATCAAAGCCTGTCTTCCTTAAGCCCAGTACCATTGCATGTACTGAGCCTAAGGCATCCCCGTCGGGGAAGGTATGGCATGCCACCCCTATTTTTTTCTTTTTACTGATTATTTCTAAAAAATTGAACATATACTATCCTATCTGATTATGAGTTATCTTCATTTGTTTGATGTTATTCATTCTCAGTTTCTTCAGAGGTGGTTTCATCATCTGTATCAGTGTTCTCTTCGTCAGCCAACGCTTGTTTTTCATCTGCAGGAATGACCTTTTTCAACAGTTCGTCAATATGCATTCCGTAATCTATTGATGTATCTTCCAAGAAAATCAGCTCCGGTGTGTTTCGGAGATTGATGGTTCTGGACAATCTGGTTCTTATGAATCCGGATGCCTTTTTAATTGCATCAAGAGTAGCCTTCTCCTCTTCCTTATCAGGTGAGAAAATGGATAAATACACCTTTGCATATTTTAAATCCGTTGTTACGTCAACTCCGGTTACTGAAACCATGGCTTTTATTCTGGGATCCTTTAACTCTCTGAGGATGACATTAGACAATTCTTTTTTCATTTCCTCATTGATTCTGCCCATTCTGTGCTTAGCCATATTACAGCTCCTTTCTCTTGATCTCTTTCATCTCAAAGGCTTCTATGATATCGCCTTCTTTAAGATCGTTATATCTTTCAACAGATAGTCCGCACTCGTAACCTGCTGCTACTTCCTTCACATCATCCTTGAATCTTTTTAGTGAAGCCAGCATACCTTCGAAAATAACTATTCCATCTCTTATAAGTCTGATCTGTGAATTTCTTACGATTTTACCTGTAAGAACATAAGCACCCGCTATTGTTCCAACTGCGGATATCTTGTATATCTGCCTGCATTCTGCAGTACCCAATACAACTTCTTTGATATCCGGGGACAACATTCCTATCATGGCTGACCTTACATCGTCAATGGCATTGTATATAACTCTGTAAGTCTTTATACTTACGCCTTCCTTTTCTGCTATGGCTGCAGCATTGGCATCCGGCCTTACGTTGAAGCCCATGACTATGGCATTTGAAGCAGTTGCAAGTATAATATCTGTTTCGTTGATAGCTCCGGCTCCGCCGTGGATTACTCTAACTTTAACTTCGTCCGTTGAGAGCTTCTCCAGGGAACTCTTCAGTGCTTCAACAGAGCCCTGAACATCTGCTTTTATAATTATCGGCAATTCCCTGACCTGTCCTGATGAAATCTGGGAATAAAGGTCTTCTAATGACATTCTTCCGGCGTTCTGGTTTTCAAGCTTTGCTTTCATCTGTCTTGATTCGGCCATCATTCTCGCCGTCTTTTCATCCTTGACTTCATTGAACCTGTCTCCTGCCTGGGGTACGTCAGATAAACCCAATACGGATACAGGAATTGAAGGTCCTGCAGACTTAAGTTTCTTTCCCTTGTCATCAAACATGGCTCTGACTCTTCCGTAGGTATGTCCGACTATAATTGAGTCTCCTACGCTAAGAGTACCGTTCTGTACTAAAAGTGTTGCAACAGAACCCTTACCCTTATCCAGTTTTGCTTCAATAACTGTTCCTCTTGCCCTTCTTGCCGGATCTGCCTTAAGCTCCTGCATTTCAGCTGTCAATAATACCATCTCAAGAAGCTTGTCAATTCCCATTCCCTTTTTTGCCGAAACTTCAACCATGATTGTGTCTCCGCCCCAGTCTTCTGAAATAAGACCGAACTCCGTAAGTTCCTGTTTTACCTTGTCTGCATTTGACTGTGGCTTATCCATTTTATTAATGGCTACAATCATAGGAACTCCGGCTGCTTTACAATGAGATATTGATTCTTTTGTCTGAGGCATTATACCGTCATCACCTGCAACCACAAGAATAACCAAGTCAGTTATCTGTGATCCCCTGGCTCTCATCTGGGTAAATGCTTCATGCCCCGGTGTATCAAGAAAAGTTATTTTTTCGCCCTTGATTTCAACTGTATAGGCACCTATGTGCTGTGTTATTCCACCGGCTTCGCCCTGGGTTACATGGGCTTTTCTGATGCTGTCCAATAATGATGTCTTACCGTGGTCAACGTGACCCATTACGGTTACTATCGGAGGACGTTTTACAAGTGTTGCATCATCTTCATCTTCGTCAGTTTCTATTTCATCAAGCTTACCTGTTTCTTCCTGTTCGATAAGAACACTGTATTTTTCAGCAAGCTTTGAAGCTGTGGTAAAATCAATCTCCTGATTTATACCCGCCATAACTCCGTTCATAATCAAAACTTTGATAACTTCATTTATCGGTTTATGGAGTTTTTCAGCAAGTTCCCCCACGGTTATAAAATCACCCATGGTGATTATCTCTATATCCTTGACAGCTGATTGTCCGTCGGACTTTCTGCCCTTTTTCTTTTTCTTGGCTTGATTATTAACCTTTTCATTAATTTCTTCTTCGTAAATGTCAATAATAGTCTTTTTATCTTCAGTTTTCTTTTCTGTTTTTTCTGTCGGTTTATCTGTAACCTTAACTTCATCTGCCGGTTCAACCTTTTCTTCACTCTTGTTTCCTCCGGCTATCAATTCCTTTATTAAAGCGGCATCTTCTTCTTCAACTACACTCATGTGGTTTTTTACAGCTATGCCGAATTCTTCAAACAATATCTTGATCAGTTCTTTACTGGAAATATCCAGTTCCTTCGCAAGTTCATAAACTCTTAATTTAGACATAATTCCTCCTGTCTTTAAGCTCTACATTATCATCGCCAGCTCCTTAAGCTTTTTTGCAATTCCCGCATCGGTAACCCCGATTACGGAGATATTGGATTTTCCTGTAGCTCTTCCCAATTCCTCCATGGTTTCATGGAGCTCCAACAGCTGATATTTAGTATTTTCCGCTGCCGGGTTGAATCTTTTTCTGGTATTTTCAGATGCATCTTCGGATATCATAATTAATAGAATCTTATTCTTTTTAACTCCTGCTTCCGTAAGATTTCCTCCAAGGGTTAAAGCACCCGCTTTTTGAGCAATACCAAGAAAATTCAATACTTTACTCATTTATCATTGCCCTCATGGCCTCATATATAGATTCATCTATATTTGTTTCCAGGTTTTTATTCAATCTCTTACTCTTAAATGCTTTCTCAAGGCATTCTTTGTTCTTACAAATATAGGCTCCTCTTCCCGGTTTCTTGCCTACGGGGTCCAAGGATACCTCGCCTTCATTGTTCTTGACTACCCTGATGAGCTCTTTTTTTGGTTTCATTTCCATGCAACCAGTACACATTCTCATGGGTATTTTTTTCACCTTCATATAAAATACCTCTCTTTCAAAAATAATTTAAATTAGATTATTCTTCTTCCTTATTTGCTTGTTCCAATACAGACTTATCCGGAATCAAAGTCAGTGTATCCACATTGTAAGCTTCCTTGTCCTTGTCGCTCTTTATGTCTATTTTCCAGTTGGTCAACTTGGCTGCAAGTCTTACATTCTGACCTTCCTTACCGATTGCAAGTGATAACTGTGAATCCTCAACAATAACCCTTGCAGATTTTTCCTCTTCATTTACAAATACATCCTTTACCTTTGCCGGAGATAAAGCATTTGCAATAAAGAGAGCCGGTTCCTTGTTCCATTCAACAATATCGATTTTTTCATTCTTCAGTTCATTTACAACATTTTGAACCCTTGAACCTCTGTTACCGACACAGGAGCCTGTTGCGTCCACATTTTCATCGTTTGAATGTACTGCTATTTTTGTTCTGGAGCCCGGTTCTCTTGCTATGCTCTTAATTTCGACAACTCCGTCAAAAATTTCAGGTACTTCCCTTTCAAAGAGTCTTTTTACGAGACCGGGATGGGTTCTGGATACTGTAATCAAAGGTCCCTTTGTGTTTTGTTTAACCTCAACTATATACAGCTGAATTCTTTCGTTAAAATCATATTCCTCACCCGGAATCTGCTCTGACGGTCCTATGACTGCTTCAATTTTCCCAAGGTCCACATATACGTTTCCCTTGTCCTTTCTTTGAACAATTCCGGAGATGAGATCAAATTCCTTTTCTGAGAATTCATTGTAAATTATTGATCTTTCAGCTTCCTTTATCCTCTGTGTAACTATCTGCTTTGCGGATTGAGCCGCTACCCTCATGAAATTATCCGGAGTAACATCTACTTCTACCACATCACCAACGGAGTATATAGGATTTAAAGCCTTTGCATCTTCGAAACTAATTTCGGAAGCCCCGTCCTCAACTTCCTCAACAACTTTTTTTCTGTTGACGATTTTGATTACGCCTTTTTCCCTGTCCACCGTAGATTTTATATCCTGAGTATTTGTATCCTGATAGTTTTTTCTGTAAGCTGCAGTCAATGCATCTTCCAATGTGGTGAACAAAAGCCCCTCTTCTATTCCTTTATGCAGTGATATTTCCTTTAAAGCATTAATAATTTCGGCGCTTCTGCTGTTCTTGTCCTCTTTTTTTACCCTAGCCATTTTCTTTTTTTATACCTCCGGATCAAGATTTATACTCTTGACCTTTTTATATTCTATTTCTTTTAAACCTTTATCTGTTTCAACTTTTAAAATGTCATTTTCAAAGGAATTTAAAACTCCTAAAATCCTGTTTTTACTTTTATCATCAGAATTAAGCTTAATTTCAACCCTTTCACCTATCTCAGCCTTTATATGTTCGGCATTGAAAAGCGGCTTAAATAAACCCGGTGATGAAACTTCCAAAAAGTACTGAACGTCGATGGGGTCTTTTTCATCCAGGATATCGCTAACTTTACGAGATACCTTCTCACAGTCATCCAGTGTGATGTCCTCACCGCTTTTGTTTTCAATATAAAATCTAAGGTATTCTTCCCCTTCCTCAGTGACGTACTCCAGGTGATAAATCCTGTAGCCCAGTCCGTCAATGGCAGGTTCAGTCATTTTAATTATTTCTTCCAGTTTTTTTTCAATATCCATAAAAATCTCCCTGTTATTTTACCCTTCGGGTTTCAATCAAAAGGAGCGGGTTTCTCGACCCACTCCTCTAAGTACTCTTATAATTGTAATAAAATTCTACCATAATATTTGCATAAAATCAAATTGCGGATTATAGGTTGAAAAACGAGATCTGGTTTGTCTCTCCCAGGTCTTTAAAGCATCCCATTGCATCCAGTGCATCTATGGCAGTTCTTGTTGCTTTCGTCCTTGTTTTAAAATCTTCTTTTGAGAAGAATTCTCCCGACTTGGCAGCCTCTTCTATTGCCATAGCGGCATTATCACCGACTCCTGCCAGGGAATTGAAAGGCGGAATCAGTTTATTTCCGTCTACAATAAATTCCATTCCCTTGGATTTATAAAGGTCCAACCTGCTGAAGGAATAGCCTCTTTTAAACATTTCGTAGACTAACTCCAATACACTAACCATTGCCTGATCCTTCGGTGTTGCATAGTTACCCTGTGACAGAATGTTATCCAGTTTTTCCTTTACAGCACTCTCACCTTTTAGTGCAAGCTCCAGATCAAAGTCCTTTGCCCTGACGGTGAAGTATGTTGCGTAGTATTCGAGGGGATAATATATCTTGTACCACCCGACCCTCACAGCCATTGTTACATAGGCAACGGCATGACCTTTCGGGAACATGTACTTTATTTTCTTACAGGATTCTATATACCAATCAGGGACATCATAGCTCTTCATGGTGGCTTCCTCGGCTTCGGTTAGGCCTTTTCCTTTTCTTACCTTCTCAGTTATATTGAAAGCTTCCTTAGGTGGTAATCCGCAGCCGATTAAGTACAGCATTATGTTATCCCTTAAGGAAATACAGCCTTCCAAATCAGTCTGACCGGATTTAATATATTCCTGTGCATTATTAAGCCATACGTTGGTACCGTGGGATAAACCGGAGATCCTTACCAGGTCGGAAAAGTTCTTCGGTTTAGTATCCAAAAGCATCTGCCTTACAAACTTTGTTCCAAATTCCGGTATTCCGTAGGTTCCCACCGGACAATCCAAATCTTTTTCGGTTACTCCCAAGGCTTCGGGGGACCTGAATAAAGATATTACCTTTTCTTCATTCAAAGGTATGGTCTTAGGGTCTATTCCCGTCAGATCCTGCAGCATTTTAAGCATTGTAGGATCATCATGACCGAGAATATCCAGTTTCAACAATCTTCCGGATATGGAATGATAATCAAAGTGAGTTGTTATAATATCCGTTTCTTTATCATCAGCAGGTCTTTGAACCGGTGTGAAATTATGTATATCGTTATCCGAAGGAACAACCATTATTCCTCCCGGATGTTGTCCTGTCGTCCTTTTAATTCCGGTACAGCCCTTGGCAAGTCTTTCCATTTCAGCCCTGTTAAAAGCTTTTGAATTATCTTCATAATACTTTCTGACATATCCCATGGCTGTTTTCTCTGCTATGGTACCAATTGTACCTGCTCTGAAGGTATAGCCTTTTCCGAATATTTCCTCACAGTATTTATGTACCACAGGTTGATATACACCCGAGAAGTTTAAGTCTATATCCGGTTCCTTGTCCCCTTCGAATCCCAAGAAGGTCTCAAATGGTATGTCATGTCCTTCCCTTTCCAGTTCATGGCCACACTCGGGGCAATTTTTAGGCGGAAGATCCACACCTGAAGAACCACCA
>DAINSS010000005.1:21707-26545 GCA_036741195.1 Clostridiaceae bacterium
CAAGTGATTCAATGAATTCAGAATATTTACACTGCGGGCAAAGATAATGGGCCTGCAATCCGTTTACTTCCGTAATATCCGTGAAGGTGGCAACAAGTGATGACCCTACCGATCCTCTTGATCCTACCAAATATCCGTCATCCAAGGATTTTTTTACAAGCATGTGCGCAACCAGATAAAGTACTGCATATCCGTTTCCGATTATGGAATTTAGCTCCTTGTCCAATCTTTTTTGAACAATTTCCGGAAGTGGATTCCCATATTTTCTGTAAGCTGTCTCCATTGTCATATTACGGATATCATCCTCTGCCCCTTCCATTTTGGGTGGGAAGGTTTCCTTCGGAATCGGGAGTATGTCCTCCAACATGGATGCGAGCCTGTTGGGTTCGTCAATAACAACCTTTTTTGCCATGGTATCTCCCAAATAGGAAAATTCCTTAAGCATTTCCCCTGTCGTCAAGAAAGGCAGCGGTGTATTGCTCAAATCAGAAGTAAAGCCCTGACTGTGCTTGATAACCCTCCTGTATATCTCATCTTCGGGATTCAGCATATGAACATCCCCCGTTGCAACAACAGGCTTGTCAAAACGCTTACCCATATTGATTATTCTCAGGTTAATTTCTTTTAGTTCCTTAACCGTACATCTTCCTTCATCCAAAAGATATTCATTATTAGATATTGGCATGATTTCAAAGTAGTCGTAGAATTCTGCAATTGAGTCTATATCCTTATCGCTTCTTCCGTCTAAGATGCTTTTAAACAGCTCACCGTTTGAACAGGCAGAGCCAAGAAGAAGATTTTCCCGTGACTTCATCAAGAGACTTTTGGGAATTCTTGGATTCTTATTAAAATAGTTCAAATGCGAAATTGATATGAGCTCATAAAGCTTTTTTAACCCGGCTTGATTTTTGGCGTAAATAATCACGTGCGACGGCATTCCTTTGCCGATATCAAAATTCTTTGAATAATCCAAATTAAGGGAAAACATATCTGAAATACCCTTTTTCTCCAGTTTTTCAAAGGATCTTAAAAGGATCTGAGCAGTGGTTTCAGCATCATCCACGGCTCTGTGGTGACTTCCCATGAAAATATTCAGATGTTTTGCTATGGAATCCAATCTGTGTCTCTTAAGATCCGGATATAAATATCTGGCCAGAGAAACTGTATCCAACTGTGGGTTATTGAACTCTATTCCCAACTCTTTTGCTTTTGTCCTTATAAAGCCCATATCAAAATTAGCATTATGGGCAACAAGAAGGGAGTCTCCTACAAAATCAAGGAACTCGGGCAATACCTCATCTATCTTTCTTTGACCGTAAAGCATTGAATCAGTGATATTGGTAAGTTCAACTATTTTAGCCGGCAATCTTACTCCCGGATCAACGAAGGCGGAGTATCTATCCTTAATAATACCGTTGCTAATTCTTACGGCACCAATTTCTATAATCCTGTCATTAAGATTGGAAAAGCCCGTTGTTTCCAAGTCGAATACAACAAAATCCCCCTTGAAATCAAGGGGCTTGTCTGAATTGTAAAGCGGAGATATATCATCCACCAAATACGCTTCAACGCCATACAGGATTTTAATCTTTCCTTTAGCCTCCAACATCGCATCAGGGAAAGCCTGTACAACTCCGTGGTCTGTTATGCCGATTGCAGAATGCCCCCACTTAATTGCGGTTTTTACAAGGTCCTTGACATCCACAACCGCATCCATGGCACTCATAAATGTATGGGCATGGAGCTCAACTCTTTTTTCAGGAGCTTTGTCGGAACGTTCAATAAACTCTTGCTTCTGGATATGATTAATTTTAAGACAGAATTCTTTAGAGTATGCGTCTATGTCGGTGGAGCCTTTAAGCTTGGCAAAAATGCCCTCTTTTAGTCCCTGAGCATCGCCTTTTTTCAGGAAACATTTGCACATGATGGAACCTGTATTATCTGAAACATACAGAGTCTTTAAAATTGTTCCGTTTTTAAGCTCCCTGTCATCAATTTTAAAAATCACACCTGAGATTGCCACATTTTTTAGTCCCTCAGTCAATTCCTTGATATCTGTCGGCATATCTTTAATTGATTTTCCGAGGATAATTGTGTCATCTTCGTCCTTGATGTCTTTAAGAGCCATCTTTTTAGGTGTAAACGGAACAACTTCGGGAGTCTGAGGTATTTTCGCTTCAGGTGTACTATATGCTTCTGAATTTTTGAAGCTATTTCTTTCTTCCGACTCATTATTCTTTCTTCCGTTATCTTCAAAGGAAATCTGCACAGGTGCCATACTTGCGTCATGAAGGATATCAATTCTGCACTTTGTGCCTGTGAACTCAAAAATATAATCATTGATCAAATCCTGAATATTTTTCCTGTTGAAGTGATTGACTAAAATGCCGTTGATATGATGAAAAATCAAACCTTCATCCGTTTTTGCAATCCTGGTATCCTTAAAAAAGCTTTTCGCCAGGGGATCCCCTGAAAATATGTTATTTATCAATGACAAAATGGATTCACGGTTCTCAAAATCTATTTCTTTGTTTCTTACGGCAACCGAAATTTCGCAGGTTAAAGCCGTACCCATGATCTCATCTACAGAATCATTGATTATATTCTCGTCATCAATAATTAATTCACTATCAGCTATACAATAAATTTTCATTTTATTGTGGCTTTTAAAATATTCAGCCTTAATAACTTTAAGGTCTTTCTCCCTAATCAGTCCCTTTACTTTACCTTCAAGGGTTTTTCTAAATTCCATTTTTTCACCCTTTACATGGTTTCAATTTCAGCTAAAAGTGCATCAACTAATTCTTCTTCCTTGCATCTTTTGATGATTATGCCTTTTTTGAAAATAAGCCCTACTCCCTTACCGCCGGCTATTCCGATATCAGCGTCCTTTGCTTCTCCCGGACCGTTTACAACGCAACCCATTATTGCAACCTTGATTTGCTTCTTGGAGTCTTTAAGCCTTTCCTCTACTTCATTTGCTATGCCGATTAAGTCTATTTCAGTTCTTCCGCAGGTCGGGCAGGATACAAATTCAATCCCTTCTTTTAAGTGACCTGTATTTTTCAATATTTCTCTGCCGACTTTTACTTCTTCAATGGGGTCAGAGGTTAGTGATACACGAAGAGTATCCCCTATTCCTTCACTTAACAATGTACCTATTCCAATGGCGCTTTTTATTGTACCTCTCCATGGAGTTCCGGCTTCAGTTACACCGATATGCAGAGGAAGATCGGTCTGTTTCGAAAGCAGCCTGTAGCTTTCAACCGTTTTTAAAACATCGGAAGATTTTATCGAAATAACCACATCATGGAAATTTGATTGATCCAATAATTCCACATGTCTCAGGGCGGATTCAACCAATCCTTCCGGTGTAACACCGTTGTATTTTTCATAAATATCCTTTTCCAAAGATCCTGAATTCACACCTATTCTTATTGGGATTCCCTTGGCCTTAGCTGCTTTTGCAACCGCCTCAATCTTCTCCTTGGATCCGATATTGCCTGGATTTATCCTGAGTTTTGAAATTCCATATTCAATGGCTTTTAAGGCAAGCCTGTAGTCAAAGTGAATGTCAGCTACCAGAGGAACGGAAGTCCCTTCAATGATTTTCTTTAATGACTCCGCCGCCTCCATATCAGGAACTGCAAGCCTTACAATATCGCATCCCGCTGAATACAGCTCTCTTATCTGCTTTAAAGTGGCTTCAGAATCCCTTGTATCCGTATTAGTCATGGACTGGACCGTGACTTTAGAATCCCCGCCTATATATATATCTTTAATTTTTATTTTCTTTGTTTTATGTCTTTCCATAGTATCTCCTAAATATGTACCATCATCTGCAATCAATTCAGCTTCAAAGGAAAGAATATATCCTTGAATGTTACTAACAGCATCATGGTCATGAGTAAAACAAAGCCTACTCCGTTCCAAACCATCATGAACTTTTCAGACGGCTTTTTCTTTGTCAATAATTCAAATATAAAAATTAGCATCCAACCGCCATCCAATGCAGGGAAAGGAAGCAGATTAAAAACTGCCAGATTTATGCTTAAGAATCCGAGGAAGCTGAAAAATCCGGGCAGGTTTACCCTAGCAGCCTCAGAAGCCATTCCCACAATTGCAACGGGACCGCTCATCTGGTCTAATCCCACTCTTCCAGTAAAAAGCATGCCCAAGGATGCTGCCGTCATTCTTATCATGGAATAAGCCTCGTTAATACCTTGGGAGAAAGCCTGGGGGAAGGAAGGTGTGGTTATTATTACGGGATAAAAGCCTATGACATAGTTGCCTCCATCAGATTTTTTAGGAACCACATCATATTCTTTCAGAACAGAATCCCTCATAACACTGAGCTTTATCGGTTTATCGCCGTTTTCAGCCATTCTGAATACAATGTCATTGAAGGTTGCTGTTTTTTTATCGTTAATAGAAACGATGGCATCCCCTGCTTTAAGACCGATAGAGGTGGCCGGTGTATCGGGGCTGATCTCTCTAACTATATTTGTTGTATATCCTTGTATATATCCAATTAATGTAAAGAATATAAATCCTGTGATAATATTCATCATGGGTCCTGCAAGGATTATACTCATTTTCTGAAGCGGAGTCTTACTTTGAAATGAATCATCGGAGGTGTCCTCTTCTCCGATTGATTCTCCCTTCATCTGGCAAAGACCACCGATGGGCAGTGCCTTTATGGAATATTTAGTTTGCTTTCCTTCATGGGTTAATATAGAAGGTCCCATACCTATGGCAAACTCCTCAACTTTAACTCCGTTCAACCTGGCCACAATAAAATGGCCGAATTCATGGACCAATACCAAAAGTCCAAATCC
>DAINSS010000005.1:26572-30509 GCA_036741195.1 Clostridiaceae bacterium
AAGTATCGCTAAAATAATATGCATATATCAATCTCCGTTTTTTAAGTATATATTTTAATGATTAAGCATATCTTAACTTTAAAATTTTCCTTATTTCTCTGTCTTTCTCTAATATATCTTCCAGTCCCGGGTCTTTTATATTGCTTCTGAATTCATCCAAGGATGCTTCTATAAGATTCCCGATTTCAAGGAAGGATATCTTCCTTTGCAAGAACAATTCTACTGCTATTTCATCTGCAGTATTTAAAATTAATGAGCTTAAACCTCCGTCTGTTATTGAATCGTATGCCAACCTCAGACATTTGAAGGTAATCATATCAGGTTTTTCGAAGGTTAGGCTTTTAACTTTGAACAAGTCCAGCTTATCTGCTATTGCTTTTTCTCTTTTGGGATAGTTAAGTGCAAACTGTATAGGCAGTCTCATATCGGCGTTGCCTAACTGGGCTATTACGGAATTATCCTTAAATTCAACCGCTGAATGTATTATGCTTTCAGGATGTACATGGACATCAATACTTTTGGGGTCCACATCAAACAACCATTTTGCCTCAATAACCTCCAACCCCTTGTTCATAAGAGTTGCAGAGTCAACGGTGATTTTTTTACCCATGGTCCAATTAGGGTGTTTCAGAGCTTGTTCCACTGTCACATCCATTAATTCTTCAATTTTTCTGCCCCTGAAAGGTCCTCCGGAGGCCGTTAAAATAATTCTTTCTATATCCTTATTGGTATATCCTGATAAACATTGAAATATTGCAGAATGTTCCGAGTCCACGGGCAGGATATTTACCCCTTTTTCTCTTGCCAGGTTCATAACAAGCTTTCCGGCACCCACCAAGGTTTCCTTATTGGCCAAAGCAATATCCTTCTCGTTTTCGATGGCTTTTAAAGTAGCGCTAAGTCCGGCCAACCCCATTACTGAAGTCAAAAGCATGTCATAACCGCCTACAGAAGCTAATTGAACCAAGGCATCTTCACCGGTATAAAAAATGACATCTTCATAGGTTGAAATAATCTCTGCTGCTTTCTTTACTCCGCCTATGTCAGTAATAGCAACATATTTAGGATGAAATTCATCTATGAGACTCTTAAGTGACTCTATATTTCTATTAACAGAAAATCCAACCAATTCTATATCTTCCGATTTTCTGATCACATCAAGGGCTTGAGTTCCAATGGAGCCTGTGACTCCGATAATAATTACTTTTTTCATACTATCCCCCATCTTTCCTAAATACATTATATCAGATTGTAACAACCCGAAATTCAGCTCAATATCATTAAAGAAGGGCTCCCCGTGAAGCAGTCTACAGATGTGACTTCTTTACGGGGAGCATATTCATATTTAAAAATCAACAGTTTGAATCGAAATTATTTCCGGTTTAAAGACCTGCCACCAAGGACAGATATATAAATAAAGAAGCTCCTGCGAGAAGCACCGAGTCAAATCTATCCAAAATACCTCCGTGTCCAGGTATTAATTTGGGATAATCCTTCACTCCGCAGTCTCTTTTAATAGCAGATGCCATAAGATCCCCAATCTGGGACATGGCCGATCCTAATACTCCAAAGATAAGAAAATGGATCGGATGAATAATTCCCGGAATTGTAAAGTATAGAATAATTCCCAGAATGAATGTAGCTAAGGCGCCGCCGATTAATCCTCCGATTGCCCCTTCTACGGTTTTTTTAGGAGACACTTCAGGGATAAGCTTCCTTTTTCCGTAAAATCTTCCTGAGTAATATGCAAAGGTATCTACTACCCAAGAGGTTGTAAAAATCGCAAGGATATACCAATTCCCGTTACTCATATCATAAATAAGTAGAATCAATGCAAAGAATACACAGGTGTAAATAAATCCGAATACTGCCAAAGCAGCATCATTAAAGCTGTATTTTCTGTCGAAAACAGAAATCACCAATGTACCTACCGTGACTAAAATAATCATTACTGCAATGACGTTAATGTCGTCAACAACATAATAAATTATTGAATACATAAAAATGGCAATTACATATCCTAATACTGTCATGGGATTTTCTTTTTTTACAGAAACTACGGTATAAAATTCATACAGTGCTCTGATACTCATCAAGCCAACCATCAAGTGCAGAAAAATACCGCCTATGAAGAAGGAAGCAAGGATTGGCACCAGAAATACAACTCCAAAGTATCTATTGTCGGAAAGTTTTGCATCCATGCTATTTAACTCCTCCGAACCTTCTGTCCCTGCCTTGATAATCCCAGATTGCTTCTCTTAAATCTTCCCTTTTAAAATCAGGCCAATTAATTTGCGAGAACCAAAATTCACTGTATGCTGCCTGGTACATCATAAAATTAGAAAGCCTCATTTCACCTGAAGGTCTGATTATTAATTCAGGTTCAGGAATATCTCCTGCATATAAAAATTTGCTGAAGCTTTTTTCATTGAGATCTTTAAGATCAAAGTCACCGGACTTGATACTGGTTACAATATTCTTCACTGCATCCACAATTTCCCTTTGGCCGCCGTAATTCAGAGCCAGATACATATGAACTCCGGTATTGTTCTTAGTTCTTTCATATGCAGAAACCAACTCTTTTCTGCAGACTTCAGGAAGGGCAGATATATCCCCTATGTGGTCAATTACAACATTATTCTTATTCAGCTCATTGAACTCATTTCTTAAATACATGACTAAAAGATCCATCAGGAATCCAACTTCCTTCTCGGATCTTTTCCAGTTTTCTGTTGAAAATGCATAAAGAGTAAGGTACTTTACACCAAGTGAATTACATTCTTTAATAATTTCCCTGATGGTTTCCACTCCGGCTTTATGCCCCATGGATCGGGGCAGATTTCTGGCCTTGGCCCATCTGCCGTTCCCGTCCATGATTATTCCTATATGTTCAGGTATCCGTTCTTTATCCGGCATCATCCTGTTAATATCATTATTTTCAATGTTTTCGATTGACACCGGTACCACCCCTTAGACCTTCATTACATCCTTTTCCTTAGCTTCTACAATCTGATCAATGTTCTTTATAAAGTTATCAGTAAGCTTTTGGATATCTTCTTCGCCTTTTTTAATGACATCTTCAGCAACATCATCCTTTTTAAGATCCTTAATTTTTTCATTGGCATCGCGTCTGATTGATCTTATTGCAACTTTTGCATTCTCTCCGGATTTCTTTACGGTCTTAACAAGATTCTTTCTTGTCTCTTCCGTAAGCTCAGGTACAACAAGTCTAATTACAGTTCCGTCGTTTGTGGGGTTTATTCCCAAATCGGATTTTTGAATGGCTTTTTCAATAACCTTCAACATGGATTTTTCCCATGGTGTAATTACCAGCATTCTGGCTTCAGGTACACTGACGTTACCAACTTGGTTTAAAGCTACCATGGAACCGTAATAATCCACCATAATCCTGTCCAACATCTGAGGATTGGCACGTCCGGCTTTTAAAGTTCCAAGCTCTGATTCAAGATTGATAATTGTCTTCTTCATTTTTTCTTCGTGTAGGGTATAGATTTCTTTAATAGTCATAAACTCCTCCTAGTTTGAAACAAAAGTTCCTATTTTTTCGCCCACTATGGCTCTTTTTATATTACCCGGTTCATCCAATGCAAATACAATTATCGGAATGTTATTATCTTTGCAAAGCGCTGTTGCAGGTGAATCCATAACCTTCAGGTCCTTTTCCAATACTTCCTGGAATGTCAGAGTATCGAATTTTACGGCACCGGAATTTGTGTTTGGATCCTTGTCATAAACTCCGTCTACCTTCTTTGCCAAAAGAATGCATTCCGCTTCAATTTCAGCAGCTCTTAATGCAGCGGCAGTATCCGTTGAGAAGTACGGATTTCCCGATCCAGCGGCAAAAATTACAACTCTGCCCTTCTCCAGATGTCTTATGGCTCTTCTTCTGATATAGGGTTCTGCAATCTCTCTCATT
>DAINSS010000005.1:30519-32215 GCA_036741195.1 Clostridiaceae bacterium
CGATGGCTGACTGCACCCTGGTCTCCACACCAATATCCTCCAGAGAATTTTGGAGTGCTAATGCATTGATGCAGGTTGCAAGCATTCCCATATAATCTGCAGTTGCCCTGTCCATCCCGCCGCCCTGGCGTCCTCTCCAAATATTACCGGCTCCTATCACAGCCCCGACTTCAATGCCCATATCCACCAATTCCTTAATTTCCCTTGAAATCCTCAACGCAACTTCAAAGTCTATTCCAAAGCCATTGGTTCCGGCTAATGCCTCTCCGGATAGTTTCAGCATCACTCTTTTATATTTGGCTTCCATTTATTATCCTCCGGTTAATACAAATTACTATACATATTCTAACATAAAGTAAGCTCTCCCTACTTATTTTTAATCAATTAATAGGGATTACTCAACTATAAACCTTATTCACCCATGAAAAAAGGGCCGGAAATCCTCCGACCCTTCTGATTTATCTAACAGCCGTTGTTTCCCATAAGCCACGCCTTGGGGTCCAGCCATCAATTGCCCTGGTTCATCTGTGCTGCAACTTCTGCGGCAAAATCTTCCTGTTTCTTCTCAATGCCTTCGCCTTTTTCGAATCTGGCAAATTTAACAATTTCGATGGCACCGAATTCTTTGGATGAATCCTTGACATACTGAGCAACAGTCTGGTCAGGGTTCTTTACAAACGGCTGCTCTAACAAACAAACCTCTTTGTAGTATTTTGAAATTCTTCCCATAACCATTTTTTCAACTATGTTTGCCGGCTTTCCTTCGTTCAAAGCCTGTACTCTGTATATTTCCTTTTCCTTTTCCAAAGTTTCAGCATCTACCTGGTCCTTTGAAAGGAACAGCGGATTAGTAGCTGCAACGTGCATTGCTACATCCCTGGCTACTTTCTTGACATCATCATTAACGTTGTCGGATTTAACCTGGACTAAAACACCGATCTTTCCGTTCATATGTGTGTAGCTTGCTATAAGTCCGTCTTCTGATACGAATTTCTCGAATCTTCTTACGTTCATGTTCTCACCGATTTTTGCAATAAGCTCAGCAACAACCTGATCAATAGTCAATTCTCCGACTTTTTCATTCTTCAGTTCTTCAACTGAAGTAGCGTCAGATTCAGCTGCAACCTTGGCAAAGCTTTCAGCTGTCTTTATAAACTCTTCTCCTGCTGAAACAAAGTCTGTTTCACAGTTGAATTCAACCATACCGGCACTCTTCATGTCTTCTGAAACGTATGTTGCTATAACACCTTCTGAAGCGATACGGCCTGCCTTCTTAGCCTGCTGAGCAAGTCCTTTTTCCCTTAATATTTCAATTGCCTTCTCCATGTCTCCGTCTGCAGCCTGTAAAGCCTTCTTGGAATCCATCATACCGGCGCCTGTTCTGTCTCTTAATTCCTTAACCATCTGAGCAGTTATCATTTTAATTCCTCCGATTTTTTTATATATTTCCGGATTTACCCTGTCAACTCGGGATTAAATCCTATTATTTACAGCTTTCCTAAATAAAAGGTAAATGGAAGTCCATCTACCTTTCAAATTAAGTCTATGCCTCTTCTGTTTCTTCTGATTCTTCAACAGCCTGGTCTTCTTCAACTGAAGTATCCTTTGCTGTTTCGAACTGTTCTCCCTGTCTTCCTTCGATTATTGCATCTGCAAGCTTTGCAGCTATAAGCTTTACTGCTCTTATAGCGTCATC
>DAINSS010000005.1:32225-65401 GCA_036741195.1 Clostridiaceae bacterium
CGGGGATGACATAATCAACTTCATCAGGATCACAGTTTGTATCAACTATTGCAACTACCGGAATTCCCAGTGTGTGTGCTTCTGCTATTGCTATTTTTTCTTTTCTCGGGTCAACAACGAACATCGCTCCGATGTTGTCATTATCAAGGTTTCTTATTCCGCCCAAGTTCTTTTCAAGCTTGTCCATTTCGCCTAAAAGTGCTGCAACTTCTTTCTTAGGAAGGACATCCATTGTACCGTCCTCTTCCATTTTCTTCAGCTCTTCAAGTCTGTTGATTCTTGATTTGATTGTCTTGAAGTTTGTAAGCATTCCGCCCAACCATCTGTTGTTTACAAAGTACATTCCAACTCTTTCTGCTTCTTCCTGAATAGCTTCCTGAGCCTGCTTCTTTGTTCCTACAAATAGAACGTCCTTGCCTTCTTCTGCAACTGATCTTACAAAATCGTAAGCTTCGTCTACTTTCTTGACTGTCTTCTGAAGATCTATGATGTAGATCCCGTTTCTTTCTGTGAAGATGTAAGGAGCCATCTTAGGGTTCCATCTTCTTGTCTGATGTCCGAAATGAACACCTGCCTCAAGTAACTGTTTCATTGATATTACTGACATATTTGTCCTCCTGGTTTTTTCCTCCATCCGTTTAAAAAATTATTAGATTCAACCAAGCTTTTTCAATAACGGATGTGTGTATTTTATACCTATAAATATTACCACAACTTAATATACATTTCAATAGAACCGTAGTACTTAAAATTTCTTTTCCGGGTAACTTTACGGAAATAAAACATCAAACGGATTCGAACAATTGATAAATATCCAATGTTACAGACTTATTAAATCATTACCGTAAGGCTCATTATTCCGAATGCTTCTCCGTCTCTCCTGTAAGAGTGGTACAAATCCCGGTCGGAGAATGTACTTTCTTCTGAAGCATATATGTTGTCCGGATGTACGCCAAGTTCTTTAAACATATCAGCTATAATACTGCTCAAGTCTATGGTCCAGTGGGTCTCATCCTTTTTTGCTTGATATCTCTCACCGAATTTTTCTTTAAATCTTACTGCCAGTTCTTCAGTCACTTCAAAATCTTCAGCTCCGATGTGGGGTCCTAAAAGTACGTGACAGGATTCGGGATTTGTACCATACTTATCTATCAGTATTTCCAAGCCTTTCTTGCCTATTTCCAATAATGTCCCCTTCCAACCTGAATGAAGATTTGCAATTGCTTTATTTACCGGATCGTATATGACTAAGGGAACGCAATCCGCAACGGTAACCGATATTGCAGAACCCTCTTTGTCTGTAACCATACCATCAATCCCCTTGGTGACCTTGAAGTCATCGAGCAAATACATTCCTTCCCGGTCTGCTTCAAAATCTGAAGTATCCTTAATATCTGCACCGTGGACCTGCCTCATGATATAGAGATCCCTCACTTCCCCCGGCATTGCATTTATCAGTTCTGCGTATTGTTCTTCCACTGTTCCGGTACCATAGTTGGTTGTAAATCCCAGATCCATGTCTTTTGTGCTCATCAAATTGGTTACACCAAGCTTTGTTAAGTCATTGAACTCAATATATCTTTTCCCGTCTAATATTTTTATTGTTGTTTCAGGTATTTTATACTCTGCTTTATATCTAATCATCGATTTACCTCCAATGACATCACGTATTAAATACAATCAAAGGCACCGTAGTTTCAGATGGGGTTAATCCTGCATGATTCCCTTTAAGCTTATTTACTTCTTCCCTTCTGTTGAAAATTGCCTTATTTCCCGTGGCAATTGCCAAATAATCGCCTATGCTTTCCCTGAATCTGTGATTTTCAGTACCTCTTCCGAAAATTTCGGAATTTATAACCTCTTCCTTGGTGTATAGTAAAAAATCATTCCCAAAATATTTATTAAATACCCTTTCAAACTCTGAACCGCAGTTGTCTTTGACATAAAACGCCAAAGCTCTGGGCTCAATGGAAGGAGTTCTTTTTAACAATGAAACTAATTCCGGATAATCATTTATAAAAACATTCTCAGTATCAATCAGACCGTGGTCAGCGGTTACAATAAATAATGTATCACGACTAACGTTGACAAGATTCATAATCTCATCCTGAATCCTCTTCAAAGTTTTTATTGCATCCCTTGATTTAACTCCCCAATGATGCATTTTAGTATCCAAATCAGGTAAATAAGCATAAATAAACTTTTTGGAATTTCCATTGATGATTATAGTTTTATATATTGCCTTGGTTAATTCAATTATGCCATTTATCTTGTATTCAGAGAAAGGAGATATTTCAATTGCCAACTTGTCTGAACCCGTCTCCAAACTATTTGCATTGATCAGGGAAACTATATCAGTAAAAGGCAGATACTTTGAAGCCACATGAAATTCTTTGAATTCCAATCCATCAGATCCCGTATTTGGGAAAATATCTATATTGTCATCCAACTCCTTAAAATACATGCTCCATCCCAATAACCCATGTTCAACGGGATATAGACCGGTCTTTAATGATGTTGTTGCAGCCACGGTTGTTGCCGGGAACACTGTTTTAATATCAGTAAGCCTGTTATTTAAAAATGGAGCATCACTTTTCAGTACGGTCTCCAAAAACTTACTTCCCATGCCATCCACCACCAGTAGTACAACGTTTTTGGGGTTTTCATTTAACTTTCCTTCAAGAATACTTAAAGTCGAATGGAAAGGATTCAATCCGAAATATTTCATTATAGAATTTGGGATTCCAACTATTGATTGCTCCGGCTGCTGCATAAATCCCATTTCCGATTTATTTACCATTTTAGAACCTTCTTTTAAGTTCATCAGTGAGTTTTGGATTCAAAACTTGTATGTGCGTTCCCTTCATTCCTAATGACCTGGATTTGATAACACCGGCAGACTCAAATTTTCTTAAGGCATTTACAATAACTGAGCGGGTTATACCAACCTTGTCTGCAATTTTAGACGCAATTATCAAACCTTCATTGCCTTCAAACTCATTGAAAATATGCTCAATTGCTTCTAATTCGGAGTATGACAATGTATTAATTGCCACTTTTACAACCTCAAGATTTCGGTCATCCTCGTCTCTGTCGTTTCTTATTTTGTTAATTATCTGGATTGAAAAAACATTTGCAGCATATTCCGCCAGTATTAAGTCTTCATCGGTCAATTTGTGTCCATAGGTCATAAGGGACAATGTACCCAATCTTTCTTCCAGGAAGAAAACCGGAAAATATGAAGTTGACTTATTTCTTATATCGGCACCTTTTTCCATGTTAAGAGACAAATTGTCGGATGCGTCCAATTCAAGCAACGGTCCGTTAATCTCCTTAAGTCCTGAAAGCAGGGATTCCGGTATTTTTTTACCGCTGAAGATATTCTTATAGTCATCCAAAATGATGTATTCCAATGAGTTGCTGTAACTCATAAGCTTACCATCCGTTGAAAACAGGTATATATTAGCATCCGTCTCTTCGCTTAAAAGCGTTGTGACCTCATCCAGTCCCACGGAGTTATTTATTGCTCCCTGTAACAGCTTATTGAATTTTCTTAGTTTTTTTATTAATGTCATAGTTTATCCCCTCCACAATATCCTGATATCAATCTAACACAACAAAAAAAGAGAGGCAATAAATTGTCTAAAAATTCAAATACTTTTCAATCGTTTCAAACAATTGATTCAAATCTGAATCTTCAGCCATTGCCTCATCTATCTATTCATTATCGTCTTTGTTTATTTCTTCTTTTATTTTGCTGACATGCTTACATGTATCATCAGAGCATTGAAGATATGTACCTTTGGCTTTGGAATATCTTTTATTCATGATCTTACCGCATTTAGGACATAAAACATTGGTCGGTTCATACCATGATACGAATTTACATTCGGGGAAGTTGGAACATCCGTAGAATTTATTGCCTTTTTTGCTCTTTTTGACTACCACATCACCTGTATTACATATGGGACATTTAACATCCAATTTTTCCACTATTGGTTTCGTGAATTTACATTCCGGGTAGTCCGGACAAGCGAGGAATTTCCCAAACCTGCCTCTTTTTACTACGAGGTTCTTGCCGCAGATATCGCAGGTTTCTTCTGAAACCTCGTCTTCAATAGTAATCTTTGAGACCTCGTTTTCTGCATTTAAAATATCAACCTTCAAAGGAGTGTAGTAATCTCCCACTACTTTTCTCCAGTCTTCTTCACCGGTCTCAATGGAATCCAGTCTTTCCTCCATATCGGCGGTAAATTCCACATTGACTATGAATTTAAAGTAGTCCTCCATTATGGTGTTAACTATTTTACCCAGTTCCGTAGGCTTGATTGATTTTTTCTCACGTTCAATATAATCTCTTGCCAACAATGTACTTATGGTTGGAGCATAGGTCGAAGGTCTTCCTATACCCAATTCTTCCAGGGTTTTAACGAAGGATGCTTCCGTATACCTTGCCGGTGGTTGGGTAAAATGCTGCTCTGTCTTAATTCCGCCGTTTACCAGTGTCTCGCCTTCCTTAAGCTCAGGAATTGAAGTGTTCTCTTCCTCATCATCCTTGTATTCATAAAGCTTCATGAAACCATCAAACTTTATCTTGTAACCGGAAGCCTTGAAAGTATATTTGCCGTTTATAAAATCTACCGATACTGTATCCATTACTGCTGCAGACATTTGACTTGCCACAAATCTCTGCCAAATCAGCTTATACAGCTTGTGCTGCTCAGGTTTTAAGGAATCCTTCAGCATTTCAGGATCAAGTGAAACATCTGAAGGTCTTATGGCTTCATGGGCATCCTGGACATTCTTTTTCCCCTTATATACTCTTGGAGTTCCCGGAGCATAGGAGTTCCCGAATTTATCCTTAATATAACCGAGAGCTGCATTTTGAGCTTCAGTTGATACTCTGACCGAATCGGTTCTCATATAAGTAATCAAACCAAGTGTACCCATTTTTTTGATGTCTACACCTTCATACAGCTGCTGAGCAATGCTCATTGTTCTCTTTGTCTGAAAATTCAATTTCTTGGAGGCGTCCTGCTGAAGTGTGGATGTGGTAAACGGAGGTAATGGATTTCTTCTCTTCTCCGCTTTTACTATCTTACCCACTGTAAAGGAACCATTTTCCAGTTCGTTTTTTATGGCTTCGGCTTCTTTTTTCGACGTTACTTTGGACTTCTTACCTGATATTTGAGAAAGTCTGGCATTTACCTTATCCTTCCCTTTAATTAAATCAGCATCTATTGTCCAATACTCTTCCGGTTTGAAGTTGAGTATTTCAGTTTCTCTGTCGCATATTATTTTTAATGCCGCAGATTGAACTCTTCCGGCTGATAAACCCCATTTAACGTTTTTCCAAAGAATCGGGCTTATTTCGTACCCCACCAGTCTGTCCAGTACTCTTCTGGCTTGCTGTGCATCAACTAAATCTTCATTTATGGGTCTTGCTTTTTTAATTGAAGATTTAACTGCATCCTTGGTTATCTCATTGAATTCAATCCTTATATTATCTTTTCCGTTGAGGTTCAATATATTGGCAAGATGCCAGGAAATTGCCTCCCCTTCACGATCAGGGTCAGTGGCCAGATAAACTTTATCCGCTTTTTTGGATTCCTTCCTTAATTTATTTAGAAGGTCTCCTTTTCCGCGGATAGATATATATTTAGGTTCAAAATTATTTTCAACATCAACACCCATTTGGCTTTTAGGCAGGTCTCTGACATGCCCCATGGATGCTTCTACTACATAATTTTTACCAAGGTATTTACTTATGGTTTTAGCTTTCGCCGGTGATTCTACTATAACTAGATTAGTTGCCATAACATAATGCAGTCTCATTTTTAAGACGGCATATCCTCCTTTCTCGGGTTTTAAACATATAATTCCAGACAAAAATAATTATCTTATTCTTCCTTTGTAATTTTCTTCATTATATATATCTGAAATTTCACCTCTGAACAATTTTAAATCTTATAGAGAATTTTAAGCATTGTCAACTTTGATTCAAATATCTATTTAATACTACCCAAACTAAAAAACAAAATAATTCATTCCGTCAGAATATACTTCAGCAGGGTAAATATTCATAAGTGCATCATATATAATTTAATATCTCCGTGGGATTACCCAACATTTCTGCCCCCACTGCAATAAGGCTGTTACAGCCTTTCCCTGACTCATTGAAAATTTCGTGGGGAATTGTTATTATCCTTTTCCCATAGGAATCTGCACAAGCTGCGGTGTGAAGAGAGCCTGAAATTTCGGTGGCTTCCGGTATAATTAATATCTCCCCCAACTGTGCCATTATCCTGTTTCTTTCAGGAAAAAAATATTTCTCAGGCTTTCTGTCAGGCAGGTATTCACTTAGAATCAACCCACCTGCCCTTAATATATTTTGAAATAAACCCCTGTTTTGAGGGGGATAGGTGTAATTTACTCCACAGCCTAATACACTTATTGTTTTTAGTCCTGCCTCCATGGCTGCCCTATGTGCCGTTGTATCTATGCCTAGAGCACCACCGGAAACAATTGAAATTTCACTTCCCTTCATATAATTTATAATTTCTTTGGTGGCTCGAACTCCATATACCGATGGTTTTCTTGATCCTGCAAAAGTAAAACATCTGGATTCTATCAGGTTAATATCCCCCTTATAAAATATTCCACAGGGTTTATCTGCGTAATTATTAAACACTTTATCAAACAACGGTTCCCCGGGAACAATAAATCCATCAACCACTTTTAAAGTATCCTTAAATATCTCTTCTAATACTCCAATGGGCAATCCCCTCGGGTTAAGTATGTATTCTTTGTACAAAATGCCATAATCACCCTTAAGTTTCATCCTCTCCGCCGGAGTAAACTTTCCGGTGCTCAACCAAAAGCTAAGCATCTTTCTATTCATTTTTGTTTTCCTTCTTTTTCGAATAATCTTTTACATAGAATTATTCATATCGAGAATTAAGACAAACAAAAATTTGATTAATCTAAAAAAAAATCCTGTCCCATGACTTTTTAGTCCGGAAACAGGATGCTTGCAACTATTTTATTATGTTTCTGATATAGCTTTTTCTGTGTATGGGACAAGGTCCCAGTGTTTTTATTGCATGGATGTGCTCGGCAGAACCATAGCCACTGTTCATATCAAATCCATACCCCGGATATCTTCTGTCCATTTGCTCCATCAGTCTGTCCCTGTAAACCTTGGCTATTATAGAAGCCGCCGCTATACATGCACTTTTACTGTCACCTTTGATTATGCTTCTCCCTCTGATATCTATACCTCTGATGGGATAACCGTCGCTCAATATAAACTCCGGTTTAATTTTAAGGCTCTTTACTGCGCCGATGAATATATTGTTATTGCAAAAGGATACTCCAAGATTATCAATATCTTCGTTGGTATGTTCAAAAATCGCCCAGGCAGTAGCTCTTTCTATTATTATGGGATACAATTCCTCTCTTTTCTTCTTCGAAAGCTTTTTACTGTCATTCAATCCTAATATCAAGTCTTCATTTCCCGGGCCTTCTTCCAATATTACGCATGCACCTACAATGGGACCTGCTAAGGGGCCTCTGCCTACTTCGTCAACTCCGGCAACAAGCTTTCCGAATTTACGGTCGAATTCGTACATGGCTTTAATTCTGTCATTTTCCTGCTTTAACTTTTCTCTGGTTTTAACCATGGTATCGGCAAGGTTATTAACGGAAGTTCTTTTATCCAACCTGAGCATTTCAATAAATAAATCCCCTTGAGCCATACACTCTGTCATATTCTCTTTTATGAAGATTTTGATTTCATTTGCATTCATTAAATCAAGATCAAGCGAAAATCCATCACTCATTTATTGATTCCCCTTGATTTTCAGATTCCGTCTTACCTGATGAATTTTCCGATTCACTGTCTCCCGGCCACTCCAAACTTATTCTTCCGAGTTTTCCGCCTCTATACTCATCTAAGAGCATGGTTGAAACTCTGGAATAATCTATCTCATTGCCTTTTAAGATACATCCTCTTTTTACGGCAATTGAATCCATGTCTGCAAGGGCGTCCCCGCTTAAGCTTTCAAGCTTGTATCTATCAATCAGTCTGTCCGAATAATGCTTTGAAAGTCTTTCAACTAACCTCAATGCAAGGGTTTCGGTATCCATGATTTCATCTTTTATTGCCCCTGTGAAAGCCAGATTTTGAGCAACCCTTTCATCCTCAAATTTCGGCCATAATATTCCCGGTGTATCCAACAATTCCATGTTTTGACCGGTCTTTATCCACTGCTTATTTTTGGTTACGCCCGGCCTGTCTCCGACCTTTGCAATGGCATTTTTAGCCATTCTGTTTATAAAGGAACTTTTACCCACATTTGGGATACCCACAACCATGACTCTCATAATGTAGTTTCTCAATCCCTTGCTTTTAGCTCTTTCAATCTTTTCAGAGAGCAGTTTTTCCAATGTAGGTCTGATTTTATTCAACCCTTCCCCTGTCAGTGAATTGACTTCAAGAATTTCAGTTGTATCATTGCTTAAAACATCACTCCACCTTTTTGTTATCTTCGCTTCAGCAAGATCCGCCTTATTCAATAAAATCAACCTCGGTTTATTACCCAGGATTTTATCAACTTCGGGGTTCATTGAGGATTTTACAATCCTGGCATCTCTAATTTCTATTACTGCATCGCATAATTTCAGATTTTCAGTTATTTCCCTTCTGGTTTTGACCATGTGCCCGGGAAACCAGTTAATCGCCATGATGATACCTCCTCTATAAGTTTTAAATTAATTATTATGATCTATTTTTTCTAAATACACTTTTAGATAGTATTTTTTATTCCAATATTCTCAAATTCTAATGTTTTCCGATATTAATGTTTTCCAATTTTTATTCTAACCTAAAATCTAAAAAATAATAGGACTGAAATCTGCTGTTAACAGAAGTCAGTCCCAATATTTCATAATTAAATGATTTAATCAGATATTTGCTCGGTTAGATTTTTTCCTTAACCTTTGCTGCCTTACCTACTCTATCTCTTAAATAGTATAGCTTAGCTCTTCTGACCTTACCTTTTCTGGTAACTTCAATCTTATCCACTGTCGGTGAATTGAAGGGGAATGTTCTTTCAACTCCTGTACCATAAGCAACTCTTCTTACAGTGAAAGTCTTTCTGGATCCGCCGCCCTGTATTTTTATTACAGTACCTTCAAATATCTGGATCCTTTCTCTTTTTTCTTCCTTGATCTTAACATGTACCTTTATGGTATCTCCAACATTGAATGCTGTTAAGGGTTCAGGACGAAGATTTTCGGCTTCAATAGCCTTGATTAATTCGTTCATTGTGCATACCTCCATCTAATTTTTGATGATCTTGGACCATATTCTCCAGCGGACCACCCGCGTATTAACACAAAGAATATTGTACACGAAATAATTTCAAGAATCAATCGGTTTTATTAATAAAATCCATCCATTTCTTCCGTATACTCAAAATCCCTTATTGACCACTCTGAATCCTTGTTGGGATATTCAAATACCTCACCCTCCCAGGTTCTCATGAGAGCTTTCTCCCTGCCCCTTGAAATCATATATTCAGGCAGCATAGGAGTTTTTCCTTTCCCACCCGGTGCATTTATGATATATGTAGGTCTTGCCATACCGGATGTATAACCTGCCAGTTGTTCTATTATTTCTATCCCTGCATCTATGCTGGTTCTGAAATGGGAAGTGCCTATAACCTCCTTTGCGTGGAAGATATAGTATGGCTTTACTCTCGCTTTTAACAGCTCCTGATTGAGCTTTTTCATTGTATGAGGATCATCGTTTATATTTTTTAATAATACAGCCTGATTACCCAATTGTATTCCGGAATCAGCCAGCATTCCCAATGCCTTTCTGGAATCTTCCGTAAGCTCAATGGGGTGGTTGCACTGAATGTTCAAATATAGTGGGTGATGTTTTTTCAGCATTTCGCATAATTCCGGTGTCACTCTTTGCGGTATAGTAATCGGCATTCTGGTTCCTATTCTCTTAATTTCTACATGTTCAATCTTGTCCAATTCAGTCAACAACCAGTCAAGTCTGTCATCACCTAAGGTCAGGGGGTCTCCTCCAGTAATAAGTATGTCTCTGATTTCAGGATTATCTCTAATGTACTGCAGTCCGTTCTCAAGGGCTTTCTTGTTTGCAGGTGCATCAAATTCACCAATATTTCTTCTTCTTTGGCAATGTCTGCAATACATACCGCATTGATTGGTAACGTTGATAATCAACCTGTCTGCATATCTTCGTGTTATTGTATCTGCAGGATTGGTAAATTCCTCACACATGGGATCCGGTTTACCTTCCATATGTTCAACTTCTATTCCCAGGGGTATAGATTGTAAGAAAGTTGTATCCGTGTAATTGTCTTCGGGATCCTTACTGTTTATTAGAGAAAGAAAGTAAGGAGAAATTGCCCATCTGAACTTCTTTTGAACTTTTTCAATCCCTTCAACCTGTCTTTTTGATAAAGGTATAAACTTCTTGAGTTCCTCTGCCGTTGTAATCCTGTTTGCAACCTGCCAGTGCCAATCGTCCCATTCACTTTGACCTACTCCGAAGATTTCCTTGATCTTTTCCTGTCTGTCTCTTATATCATCCTTTTCTTTTAGACCGGTACGAATATTCTCTACATTTTCAAGATATGATCCAATCTTGCTTTTAAGCTCTTCCGCCCTTTTCAGTGATATTTCTCTTGGGGTGTTATTGTGCATCTCAGTCATAAATATCCCTCCCATAATTTATAAAATCCAACTGCTTTAACCCTCGTATTATTTATATATTTTCATTTTTAACTTGTTTTCCAGTAGATAAGTAGCATTATATCATATTTTTATGAAAATATTATCTAATTTGAAATTTTTGGAATAAGTTACATTTTTATCATTTCAATTAAGTTGTCACTTATGCCATTTTAATCGTAAAAATTAGATACTTCCATTAATTTTTGAATAATATATATTCTCAATTTTTGATTTGATAATTCTTAAAACCCTAAAATGTGTTGAGCCTCAATGTATTTTCGTACATTGAGGCTCATAATCAGTAATCTTTGTTAATTATTATTTTCTTTTTTGGGTCTTTTTCCTTTAAAAGAGCTGATTGTATCAATTTTAGAAATAATTTTTTGGTCTTCCTTTGTTAAAACCAACTTCGAATAAAGATCAGGCCGTAATTCCCTTGTAGCTTCCAGGGATTTATACCTTCTCCATTTTCTTATATTCTCATGGTGTCCCGATAACAGAATCTCAGGTACCGTCATATCCTCAAAAACCTCAGGTCTTGTATACTGAGGATATTCCAAGGTCCCGTCTGAAAATGATTCTTCTTCAGAGCTGGAGTCAGTGCCTAAAACACCGGGTATTAATCTGACAATTGAGTCTATAATCGGTATTGCTGCCATTTCCCCTCCGGTTAAAATAAAATCCCCGATGGAAATCTCTTCGTCTATGACAGAATAAATTCTTTCGTCGATACCTTCATAGTGACCGCAAAGCAGAATCAAATCTGTGACCTTTGAAAGCCTGCTCGCAGTTTCCTGTTTAAAAACTTTCCCTTTCGGCCCCAGAAATATCACCGGTCCCCTGTTTATTTTTTTGACTTCTCTGATTGCATCTACGACAGGTTGGACCATCATAACCATTCCCGGTCCTCCGCCATAGGGATAATCATCCGCCTTTTTATGCTTATCCTTTGAAAAATCCCTTATATTAACAAGATTCAAAGTAATTATCCCGGAATCTAATGCTTTTCCTAAAATACTGTGCTTCAATGGCTCAAACATTTCAGGAAAGAGTGTCAGTACATCAATCCTCATAGTTCCATTCCTTCACGGGCTTAATTGTAATTTTCTTTCCATCCAAATCAATATCGGTAACTATGGTTTTTAAAGCCGGGATAAGAAGTTCCTTAGGATTTTTTATCCAGTATACATCATTTGAACCCGTGGATATGACATCAAAAACAGCTCCGAGGGAAACACCTTCAGTATCAAAAACTTCCATACCTTTAAGCTCTTCAATATAAAACTCGCCTTGTTTCTTTTTAACCGCGTCCTCGATTCTCAGTTCCACAAATGCTTCCTTCAATATTCCGAGACTTTCAGGAGTATCAAAGCCCTCAAGCTTCAAAATCGCCCTGTCAGCCTGAAGCTTGACGAATAAAACCTTATATTCAACATCCTTAATGATTACGTATCTCAATCTTTTGAATCTTCTGATATCATCGGTCAAGGGAATTATTTTAACCTCTCCTTTGACTCCGTGTGGCTTTCCGACCTGTCCTATTGTTACTTTTTTGTTCTCCATTTTATGCACCTGTTAATATGGCTCCTGCCAAGTTTATTATCTTGTTTCATATTGATTATTAAAGATTTTAAGAATCCTTAAATCAAGTTTATCATATGATTAAGTAAATAGTTATTTCCAACATTTAACTTATACTTCAATTCGTTATCAGAATTCCTCGACAAAGTCAATTTTGTCTAATAATTAAAGGCAGCTCAAAGCTGCCTTTAATTAGATAATTTCGATTAATACTTTCTTGCCGTCCCTTGCAGAAGCAGCTCTTACCAATGTTCTCAAAGCCTTTGCAATTTTTCCCTGCTTTCCGATGACCTTACCCATGTCATCAGATGCAACCTTAAGCTCAAAAATAATGGCATCTCCGTCTTCTTTTTCGGTGACAACAACCTCTTCCGGCTTGTCTACAAGTGATTTTGCCAGAAATTCAACTAGCTCTTTCATGGTTTATCCTTTTATGCTTCTTCTGTAGCAGGTGCTTCAGTTTCAGCAGCTTCTTCAACTACAGGTGCTTCTGCTGCAGCTTTTGCCTTAGCATTATTGATTCTCTCTTCGATTTTTGCCTTTTTAGCTGCATCAACCTTTGCTTTTCTTTCCCAGTTCTTCTCAGTCTTCTCAATGATTCCCTGATCTTCAAAAAGTTTAACAACAACCTCTGTAGGCTGTGCACCCTTCTTTATCCAATCCTTTGCTTTTTCTCCGTCGATCTGTACAACCTTAGGATTTGCCAGCGGATTGTAGTATCCTATTTCTTCGATGAATCTTCCGTCTCTTGGTGATCTTGAATCCGCAACTACAACTCTGTAGAAAGGAGCCTTATGAGTACCCATTCTTCTTAATCTGATTTTTACTGCCATTTATAATACCTCCGATTTATATGTAAACATGCCTAAAACGGCAAGTTTCCAAACATTCCTTTACTTTTTTTACCGGGTATGTTGTTACCCATTCTTTTCATTAGCTTCTTTGATTCTTCCATGCCCTTAATGAGCTTATTTACATCCTGTACTCTTACTCCGGCTCCCTTGGCAATTCTTTTCTTCCTTGAATTATCAATTAATTTAGGATTTCTTCTCTCCTTAGGAGTCATGGAGTAGATTATGGATTCGTTCATTTTCAGCGATTTTTCGCCTTCATCAAAATCCATTCCCTGGAGTCCTGCTTTATTCATTCCGGGAATCATTTCCATTATCTTTGTCAGCGGTCCGAGTTTTCTCATCTGCTTCATCATTGAAAGATAATCTTCAAAGTTGAAGTCCCTGGTCATTAGCTTTTCACCCAGGGCTTGGGCTTCATCACTGTCAATCTCGGCTTGAGCCTTCTCAATCAAAGACATGACATCACCCATGCCTAGAATTCTGGATGCCATTCTGTCCGGGTGGAAGGTTTCGATATCATTCATCTTTTCGCCTATACCTGCAAGCTTTATTGGCTTGCCTGTAATCTGACGGATGGATAATGCAGCCCCGCCCCTTGTGTCGCCGTCGAGCTTTGTAAGTACGACTCCGGATACTCCTAACTTTTCATCAAAGGATTGGGCTACGTTTACCGCATCCTGTCCTGTCATTGAATCGACTACCAATAATGTTTCCTGCGGATTGACTGCTTCTTTGATTTCTTTGAGTTCATCCATGAGCTCATCGTCAATATGAAGTCTACCTGCTGTGTCTATTATTACAAAATTTGACCCCAGCCTTCTGGCTTCTTCTATTCCTGCCTTAGCAATTTCAACAGGCTTAGTATCGGTTCCCATGGAGAACACGGGTACGTCTATCTGCTTCCCCACAACTTCAAGTTGTTTTATGGCCGCAGGTCTGTAAATGTCGCAGGCTACCAACAAAGGCTTTCTGTTCTTGTTTTTACGCATCATCAATGCGATTTTGCCTGCCATTGTAGTTTTTCCGGCACCCTGAAGACCTGCCAGCATGAATACTGACATTCCCGAATCCCTAAGATGCAGTTCTGATTCTTCACCACCCATTAGCAGTGTCAATTCATCATGAACTATCTTAACTACCATCTGTCCGGGAGTCAAAGAGCGCATAACATCCTCGCCCTTGGCTTTCTCACTGACATTTGCTATGAATTCTTTTACTATTTTAAAATTAACGTCGGCTTCCAACAAAGCAAGCTTTACTTCACGCATCGCTTCCTTGATGTCACCCTCATTTATGGTTCCTTTGCCTCTTAATTTCTTAAGACTGGCCTGGAGTCTCTCACCTAAACTTTCAAAAGCCATGTGCTCCTCCTATATATTTTCGATCAAAGTCTTAATCTCCGGAGTCAAGAGTTCCTTACTTTGAAGCATTTTGATTAAAAGGGATTTCTTCTCCTCTGAATTATTAATTTTTTCCATTATTCCGAGTTTCTTTTCAAAAGCTTCCAACTGTTTTTCAGTCCTCTTGATCATATCAAAAATCGCCTGTCTGCTGGACCCGTTAATATCAGCTATCTCAGCCAGGGAAAAATTTTCATCATAGTACATCCCCATGATGTTCCTTTGCTTTTGAGTCAACAGATTCTGGTATAATCCAAGAAGTAGAGAAATTTCAAGTCTGTCCTGCATTTACTATCACCTGCCCTTGATGATGTTATCAAAAATAAAAATACCTGTCAAGTATTTTTACTTAACAGGTATTTGTTTTTTAATAACTTCTTAAATCAACTCTTCTGCCTTCTTAATCAAGGAAATCAAAGTCTTCATTTCCCGGTGTAAATTAACTCTTACTGCATTTTTGCCAAGACCTTCATAGCCGGCACAGGATATGACTTTTATTCCTGCTTTTTCCATTACCTTTTCAAGATCAATATTATCATCCTCGGTGTACAGCATTGTTATAGGAACATTGACTGAGGTCACTCCGTGTTTCAGCTTTTTTAAAGAAGCCAAAAGCTCTTTTTTTCCTTTAACTACCTTATTATGACATTCATTAATCCAGTCATCATCCAATAATTCCAAAGCAATTACCCCTGATAAATGTGTCATAGAGAATGGAATGTTGACCTTCTCATATTGTTTAATTATTTCACTGTTGGAAACGGCATATCCCAGTCGCAGTCCCGCTCCTCCGTGTGCCTTTGAAAGAGTTCTTACTACCCCAAGATTATCATAATTATTAATCAAATTAATCGATGAATCCATAAAATCCATGTAGTCCCCGTAAGCTTCATCAATTAGTACAAAGCTCCCCACATCACGGGCTTTTTTAATTATTACTTCCAACATCTCTATCGGAATAATCTGACCGGTTGGATTATTAGGATTGTCAATGTAAATATAAGCTCCCGGATTGCTATTTACGGCTTCAATGAATTCATCCAAGTCAAATTTATAGTCATTTTCTTTTCTTAGAAATACCGGTTTATAAACAGATTCATATAGATTGAAATCATCTGTTGCAGCCGGGAACTGGGGAGCCACCCCGATAATGGTTTTCCCTTTATCCAAAAACAATCTGTTAAAAGTCATAAGTGCTCCGATGGATCCTGAAGAAAAACAGATCATTGAATTATCTAAAACTACAGAAGATTTATATTTTTCAATTAACTTATTTTTCAACTCTTCCTCAGTATGTGGGTATTCTCTTATTCCCTCCAGAAGTTCTTTACGAAACTCCAAACCCGGTGTGTATCCCCATGGGTTGGTGCCCAGGGAACAATCTAATATGTATTTAAAATCAGATAATTTATCACTGTAATCTTTTCTGCAATAATTCAATATATTTTTCTTTAAACCGTACATTAGAACCCCTCAATCAAAAACAAAATCTAATAACCGTAATTTTGATATTGTATATTTATTTAATAGTAGTCCTATTATACCCGTTTTCCCTTGATTTTTGGTAACGTGTTTTTAATTATTCGTTTATATTATGTATATTTATGCTTAGATATTCCTTTTAAGTCTTGATTCATTTTTTTATTTAACTTTGACTTCGTATAGATCAAGTCTCTTTACCAGGTTAACCGGCATTCCCTGCATGGTGGGAATAATTTCTCCAAGATCAATATCCTGGGTTAAAATACCTTCTTTTTCGTCCAGACTTGCGACAATATTGCCCCATGGATGGGTAATCATTGAATGTCCCCATGATGTATAAACACCCTTTTCATCCCTGGCAGGCGCGCATGCAATTACGAAGGTCTGGCTGTCCATAGCCCTGGCTCTCATGAGAAGTTCCCAATGGGCAGGACCTGTGGTCATATTGAATGCTCCCGGCACAAACATCATCCTGCAGCCCATCTTCTTATAAATAGCAGTAAGTTCCGGGAATCTGACATCAAAGCAAATCATCAACCCTGCTTTCCCAAATACAGTGTCGAATGTTGTGAAATAATCACCTGCCGTCAATGAATCCGATTCATGGAAAGAAATCCCTCCGGGAACATCCACATCAAACAAATGCATCTTTCTGTGTTTGGCAATTTCTTCCCCCATCCTGTCAAAAACAAAGGAAGTGTTGAATACTTTGCCCTCATAGGATTCCGGTATACTTCCGCCGATTAAGTAGACAGAATTTTTTGATGCTTGTTTACTTAAAAATTCCCAGGTCTTTCCCCTTCCTTCTTCTGCATAGACAGGGAAGAAGTCAGGGCGGTAAGGGCAGGAAAACATTTCGGGTAATATTATAAAATCCGGTTTTTCCTTCATTGCTTCACTTATTTTATCTTCTACATAGTTTAATGTATCGTCCAAATCCATAAAGGTTTTAGATTGTATTGCAGATATTCTCACCTTATTTTTTACATCCATACCATCACTTCCCGTTCAAATTAAAATTAATTAAAGCATCAACTCAGCAAAAGCCTTAGGATCAAAGTCCTCTAAGTCATCAATATCTTCACCGACACCGATATATCTTACCGGTACTCCCAGGGTCTTTTTAATGGAAAGTACCACTCCTCCCTTAGCTGTTCCGTCAAGCTTAGTAAGGATTATGCCGTTAATGTCGGCTACCTCCTTGAATTCTTTTGCCTGATTGATTGCATTTTGACCTGTGGTTGCATCCAGTACCAAAAGCGACATTTTTTTTGCTTCAGGATACTCCCTGTCAATAATTCTGTTTATTTTCTCCAATTCCTGCATGAGATTCTTTTTATTATGAAGTCTGCCTGCAGTATCAACTAAAAGCACATCTGCCTTTCTGGCTTTGGCGGCTGACAAGGAGTCGAACACAGTTGCTGCCGGATCTGAGCCTTCCTGGTGCTTTACTATATCAACACCTGATCTTTTGGCCCAAATGTCCAATTGGTCTATGGCAGCGGCTCTGAAGGTATCTCCGGCAGCCATGATTACCCTTTTGCCTTCCGATTTGAACTTGTAAGCAAGCTTTCCGATGGATGTGGTTTTACCAACTCCGTTAACCCCGATAATCAGCATTATCACGGGGAATGTAACAGGGTCTTCATCCTCACTCATAAAATCTGAAATTACTTCCTTTAAAGCAGGTTTGACCTTTGACATGTCATTTATCTTTTCAACCCTGATTTTTTCTTTTAAAGCCTCAATTATTTCAGTAGTAGTGTCAAAGCCTACATCGGAGGTTATCAACACTTCCTCCAATTCATCATACATGTCATCATCTATTGTCACCGCCAGGTTAAATACTTCATTAATCCTGTCGGCAAAATCATTTCTGGTTTTCTCCAGACCTTTTCTTAGTTTTTCAAATAATCCTGCCATTCTCACTTATCCTTTTATTGTATCCAAGTCTACCGAAACTATTTTTGATATACCTTTTTCTTCCATTGTAACACCGTAAAGCATGTTTGCAGCTTCCATTGTACCCTTTCTGTGAGTTATCAAAATGAACTGTGTGTCCTTTGCAAAATCCTTAAGGAAATTGGCGTATCTATAAACATTGGAGTCATCCAAAGCTGCTTCTATCTCATCCAACAGGCAGAACGGCGACGGCTTCATTTTCAATATGGCGAAGGTCAGGGCAATCGCCGACAATACCTTTTCTCCGCCGGACAGAAGATTTAAGTTCTGCAGCTTCTTGCCGGGGGGTTGGACAATGATATCTATATTTCCGGTTAATTCATCCCCTGCACCAAGAGACAGTTCGGCATGTCCGCCTGAGAAAAGCTGCTTGAATGTCTCTGTGAAGTTTTTAGACAACACTATAAAATTCTCCTTGAACAATGACTTCATCTTACCTGTCATGTCATTGATCAATTTCGTCAACTCTTCCTTTGCCTTTAACAGGTCATCCCTTTGTTTTGTCAGGAAACTGTAGCTTTCGCTGACTTTGGCAAACTCTTCTATGGCACTTAAATTCACCGTACCTAAAGCTGAAATCATACCCTTGATTTCACTGATTCTCTTCCTTGCCTTAGGCTTGGACTCCAGCACAAATGCTTTGTCAGTGGCTTCAGCTAAAGTAATATTAAGATCCTCATTAAGTTTTTGAATTAAATCATTTCTGTCAGATTCATATTTTTCAAGCTGAAGATTGGTTTTGTATAAATCCTTTTCGGCTGAGTAATACTCATCTCTGAGAACAGACAGCTTGCTTGATTTTTCTTTGATTTCTGATTTAACTTTAGTTTCCTCAGCTTCAAGATCAATAGTATTTTTATCAAGCTCTTTCATCTCTTCCTCAAGAAGCTTTTTTCTGTCCTTTAAGCTTTCAATTTCATTTGTCAACTCGGATGTTACCAGTTCCAAGGTAGTTTTTTCTTTTATCAGGTTTTCAATCTCATCGGAAATACTGATTCCGATGCTCTTTAAACCGTTTATGGATTCCTTTGCCTGTTCCAGTTCACTTTCATTTTTACCGGCAATGACTCTGGCTTCGGTAATTTTATCCTTTAATTCATCAAACTCCCTGAATTTTTCAGTTCTTAACTTTTTAACCTCGTCTAATTTAACTTCAATTTCTTGGACTTCTTTTTCCATAGAACTGATTTTTTCTTCAAGCCCTGAGATAGCTTTTAATGAAGAACCAAGAGCACTCTCCACAGAAATGGATTCTTTGCCCTGATCCTCGATTAATCCTTTGATCTTTGATATTTCTCTTTTAAACCCGTCTTCACGCTCAACAGCTCTTGCAAGCTCAAGTTCACCCGACCTTAGCTTATCCGTTTCAGTATTGATTTTACTATAGATAACATCAAGCTCTGCTCTGATTCCGGTAATTTTATCTTCAAAGGATTTTATTTTTGATTTATTCTCTTCTATTTGAGTTTCAAGGATTGATATATCAGCTTTTCTTGAAATAATTCCCCCTCTTTGGGTTTTAAGGGAACCTCCAGTCATTGCACCTCCCGATGCAATGATATCTCCATCCAAAGTTACTATCTTTATTCTGTAAGATGTTTCCCTGGCAGCACTGACTGCGTCATCCATGGTTTCTACCACAATTGTCCTTGCCAGAATACTGTCTATTATCTCTTTGTACTTTAAGTCTGTTTTAACTAAATCACTGGCAAATCCCAACACCCTGGTTGTCTTGAAATTAGGCAGTGCAATTCTGTTAGCTTTTATGACATTTCTGGGAAGGAATGTACATCTGCCCAGGTTTTGGGATTTCAATACGGAAATCAATTCCTTAGCTTGTGTATCAGTTGCAGTTATTATATTCCCGATAAATGCACCTAATGCAGCTTCAATAGCCAAGCTGAACCTTGGCTCTGTTTCAATTACCTCACCTACCACAGATGTTTCTTTCAAATGTGCTGAGCCGGTTTTCTTCAAGTAACCCATCAAGTCTTTAACAGATCTGTTGTACCCTTCAAAGGAATCCTCCAGGCTTTTGAGCATATTTGCTTTCATAAGACCGTCTCTGATTTCCTTTTTAATCTTCTCAAGGTTTGATTCTTCTGTTTCTCTTGAAGACTTCAACACTTTTGCTTCTTCGTTGAACTTGGAGATGATGGTATTTATATCTTTATTCTTCTCAACAATTGAACCAACTTCGGAATTAATTCTTGATAATCCATCCTCATTCAACCTTAATGAAGCTATGTAGTTGTCGGAAACAGAACCAAGATTTTTCTTCTGGCTTTCAAGGTATTCCCTTCTTCCTATTTCCTTAGCAAGTTCTGAGGACAGATCTTTTAAATCCTTTCCTAAAGCCTCTTCCCTATTTTTTAAATTCGAAGTTACTTCCTGGGAATCTCTTATGTCCTCTTCAAGCTTCACAGCTGAATCTCTTAAAGAAGTGACGTCATCCAAGGACTTGGCAAGCTTGTTTTCATAGTTGTTCAGACCTTCAGTTGCCGTTATAATCTGATTTTTGTTGTTCTCCAACTTTTCAGTTGCCGTAATATAGGAAATTGAATTTGCTTTAAGTTTTTCAGAATCGTTGGATATTCTTGCTTCGCCGAATCTTATATCATTAATGACCTCATCCAATGTACCTTTTCTTAAGTAATAATCTTCCCTAGTCTGAGACCTGTCCGAACTGATTTCATTCAGCTTGTCTTCTAGTTTTGAAAGCTCTGTCTCATCGCTTTCTTTATCCTTTTTAGCATCTTCAAATCTTTTATTCTGAACTTCTCTTTGATTTAATAATCCTTCATTCTTCTTATCCATCTCATTTAGATCTGATACAATGACGGATACTTGAAGTCCAACTAACTCACCTGAGTATTCAAGGAACTTTTCAGCCTTCTCCTTGTCTACTCTCAGCGGTTCTATTCTTTCTTCATAGGTTGATATAATATCCTCTACCCTGTCTAAGTTGTCTTCTGCATTTTTTAGTTTCTTTTCGCCTTCTTCTTTTCTGCTCTTAAACTTGGTTATACCCGCAGCTTCCTCAACTAGACTTCTTCTCTCTTCAGGTTTTCCGGATAATATAGCATCGATTTTACCCTGCCCTATAATTGAATATCCTTCTTTTCCAATACCGGTATCCATGAAAAGCTCATTAACATCCTTGAGTCTTACTTGGGAATTGTTAATCAAGTACTCACTGTCTCCAGACCTGAAAAGCTTTCTGGTGACTGTTACTTCGTTGTATGGTATTGGGAGGGTCCCGCAGGAATTGTCCAGGGTCATGGAAACCTGTGCCTGTCCCAAGGATTTTCTGTATTGTGTACCTGAGAAAATAACATCCTCCATGCGGCCGCCGCGAAGCTGTTTTACACTTTGCTCACCCAAAACCCATCTTACGGCGTCAGCAATATTGCTTTTGCCGGATCCGTTGGGTCCGACAACGCCTGTGATACCGGACTTGAATGCCAATTCTGTTTTATCGGCAAAGGATTTAAACCCTCTTATTTCTAAACTTTTAAGATACATATTTTCCCGCCTTAATATTTCAAATGGTGATTGGAACTTCCCTGCCTCTGTATGAGCAGATTGCAGTCCCTCTTTCTATACCAGCTGACTGCTCAGTCAGAATATTAAAATTCCTGTCACTCATTAATTCTATAAATTCATACATGTACTTTTTCTTATCTGCAAAAACAACAGATATATCCTTGGGATTTACTTTAATACTTAAAGAATCTCTTTCAGGAATATCTTTATATTCATTGTTTGACAGAGCAGCCTCACTCGAAATAACTCCTCTTACTTTCTTCCAAAAACTATAGGATTGAGTTAGCTCTTTGAATGCCGGATGATAAGGACCCGCCACCAAAGAATTTCCCGGGCTTATTTCTTCTGTAGGCTGCAAACCTGCCCTTATGACATTTATTCCTGCCTCATTGAACATATCTATTATCTCAGAACTGATCTCCACTGCTTCATCCAAGGAATAAGGCTTATATGTTCCTTTTAATAGCATGGATTCCATAGGTGTACCTTTAATGACAAGGGCCGGGTATATCCTTACAAAATCCGGTGCCATTTTTATGCTCCGTTTTGCCGACTCCAGGTCTTTTTCTTTATTATCCCCCGGAAGACCCAACATCAATTGATGACCGAGTTTCAAACCGTGGTTTTTAATTAAGACGGATGCCTTTTCCACCGACTTAGAATCATGGCCTCTCCCTGAGAGCAAAAGAACATCCTCGCTTAAACTCTGGACTCCGAGCTCAATTATATCCATACCATAAGAGCTGACAAAGTCCAGGATTTCATCGCTGATATAGTCAGGTCTTGTTGAACATCTTATATGATTAATATCCCCCTTATCCAAATGGTGCTTTGCAGCAGAAAGCAACTCCTCCTGCTTGGATCTGGGTATAGCTGTGAAGGTACCTCCGAAAAAGGAAATTTCTATTACAGCATTTTTTGTGTCCATGGTACTAAGATACTCATCAACTATTCTATGAACATCCTGCCCGGTTACATCATTTACGACACTTCTTTCTTGATTGGTTATTTTGGCTTGATCACAAAAGACACAATCATGGGGACATCCAAAGTGAGGAACAAATACGGGAATAATATAGTGTTTCAATGTACTATTCTCCCCTTAAAGCAAGCTTGGACAAGGCGTCCTTGGCAGCAGCCTGTTCCGCTTCTTTTTTACTCATGCCTTCCCCTCGTCCCATTGTAATTTCCTCTATGGAAACCTTGGAGAAGAATTTTCTTCTGTGAGGAGGTCCTTCAAATTTTTCTATTTCGTAGTTGATAGCTATATCTCCATTCTCTTGGAGCAGCTCCTGCAGTCTGGTTTTAAAGTCGGTAATCAATTCATCCTTTACTGCTTTTTCTATTATTTCCGAAAAAGTTTTTAGTAAGAACTCAGAAGTATTCAATAGCCCCTTGTCTAGATAAACAGCCGCAATCAGTGCTTCTACCGCATCGGCAAGCAAGGAAGCCCTCTTTCTGCCGCCTGTGAGCTCCTCTCCCTTACTAAGCATGATATATCTTCCAAGCTCCCACTTCTCTGCTATCTCAAACAAGGATAGCTCACAAACAATCATTGCCCTGATTTTAGTCAGCTCGCCTTCTTCTTTTCCCGGCAGAGTTTTATATAAATGTTCCGTTATAATCAGTTGTAAAACTGCATCCCCTAAGAACTCCAGCTTTTCATTACTCTCTTCCGTGCCTTTTTGATTGGCATAGGATGAATGACATAAAGCCCTTCTTAAGAGTAATTCATCATTAAACTCTATTCCCATTTCATTGATTTTATTCAAATCGTCACCTAAAATCCATTCCTCAGGTTCCAGTATTGATAACCTCAGGAATAGACTCCCTTTAACTTTTAATTTTTTGGTATTAACACCATCGTTTTATTATAACAAAAAAGCTGTGTCATTTCTGACACAGCTTCAGATTATACTTTTATTCTTCCTCTACAAGTGTGCTGATGTAGTTTACTACGTCTCCGACTGTCTTTGCCTTCTCTGCTTCTTCGTCTGAAACCTGGATACCGAATTCATCTTCTATTGCCATAATTAATTCAACAATATCCAGTGAATCTGCACCAAGATCCTCAAAGGATGAATCCATTTTTATTTCGTCTGCAGAAAGCCCCAGCTTGTCTGCTATAATTTCGCTGATTTTTTCAAATACCATATTATTCAACTCCGTCAATTATTTGCATTGTCATGCTTCATTTTTCTTCAGTAATTCTGACTACATTTGTATATTAGTAGAAAGTTATTCTGTTAGCAATATGTTTTTTTCCATTTCTTCCTTAAATTTTCCTAAAAAATCAGTTTCCTTGACTTTTTTAGCTTGGAAGAATGCATTTTTAAACGCCGTGGCATCGGATGAACCGTGAGCTTTTATAACTATACCGTCCAATCCCAGGAAAGGTGAGCCGCCGGTTTCTTTATAATCGTACTTTTTCATCATGGATTTTAAAGAATCCTTAACTAAAAGTCCGCCTATCTTTCCTTTTGTAGTTGACATGAGACTTTCTTTAATCATCTCTAAAAGAGTTGAAACCGTACCCTCATACATTTTCAGGATTGTGTTTCCTACAAAACCGTCACATACAAGTATTTGGCAGTTGCCTGAAGGTATCTCCCTGGGTTCAAAATTACCTATGAAATTCAAGGTCTTATCTTCTTTAAGCAAAGGATATGTGGCTTTGGTCAGTTCATTGCCCTTCTCTTCTTCAACCCCGATGTTTACAAGTCCCACCTTGGGATTGATATGCCCCAGAATATTTTCAAAATAAACCTTTCCCATATGTGCAAACTGATGTAAGTTTTTAGGTTTGCAATCAGTGTTTGCTCCAACATCCAGAACCATGAACTTACCGTTTTTACCCGGCATTACCGGTGCAAGTGCAGGCCTGTCTATACCCTTGATTCTGCCGATTATGAATAACCCTCCAGCAAGAATAGCTCCGGTTGATCCTGCAGAAATTACTCCGTCGCAGGTACCATCCTTAACCAATTCAATTGCCCTTCTTAAGGAGGAATCCTTCTTTCTTCTTATTGCCATGACGGGAGCTTCATCAGTTCCGATCACTTCAGTAGTTCCAACCACTTCAATTTTACTTTTATCAAAATCATATTTGGCAAGTTCTTCTGTTATCTTAGTCTCATCCCCAGTGATAACGACGGATATACCATATTCTTTTACTGCATCTACTGCGCCTTTTACGGCTTCCTTCGGAGCGTGGTCACCGCCCATTCCATCCAACGAAAATTTCAATCTATCACCTCGTAAATATTCTTGAATTCATACAACTAGTGATATTTTAACACAAAAAAATAAAGAAGCTCTTTAAAGAGCTACTTTACTAATATCATTATTATTCAGCTTCTACTGAAACGACGTTCTTTCCGTCATAGTTTCCACAGTTCTTGCAAATTCTGTGGGAGAGCATCATCTCGTGACAGTTAGGGCATTCAACAATGCTTGGTGCTGCTGCTTTAAATGTCTGAGCTCTTCTTCTGGCTGTTCTTCCCTTTGAAAATCTTCTTGCCGGGTTTCCCATTTTTTACACCTCCTCCAATAAATCCTTTAATGCTTCCAGTCTCATATCCACCTGTTCCGTATCACAGTCACAGGCTGCATCGTTGAGATTGGCCCCGCATTTCTGGCACAGTCCCATGCAATCTTCATTGCACAGGCTCTGTATTTGCAGACTGGATATAATATCTTTTGTGAGGATATCCGTTATATCAACGTCTTCTCCTTCTGATAACTGGATAGTATCGTAGTCGTCCTCCGAAACCTTGTCAGAAAATCTTTCCTCCACATGCAGTTCCAGGTCTTCCTCAAATTCTTTGAGACATCTGCTGCATTGATGACGAAGTCTTGTAGTTAAATCAGCCTCCAATTCAATGGATCCTCTGATAACTTTATAAACTCCCTTTGCCTTGACCGGTTTTGTAAAAACAACATCATCATATCCAAAAGAATTGCCATCGAATTCAATATCAAAATCCTTTGTCAGGTTCTTTTTATTTGAATCCTTGAGAGAAATAATCATCATTGCACCTCCCTAAGGCAGTAAGATAAAGTCATTTTTGACGAATACACTTAATTATAGTAATTGACACAATGAATGTCAATTAATTCTAAATCCAAAATCATAAAAAATTCTTGGAATTATTTTATAACCTTTGCTTTGAAAGCCCCTTATGTTCGGAAATGAATTTAATAAATGATTCAATCTGCTTTTTTAAGAATCCGACAGTTACTTCATCCAGCTCCAAATATCCGTCAGCATTTGTTTTCTTCTGTGTACCTGCAACTGTTACCCTCGGGTGATTCATAGTGTCTACTCTTAAATATCCCAGAAGCTCAACCAACTTGTCCTGAGCGCTGGTAGTTCCGCTTATTCCGTGTCCTGCACCTGAATAAGTCATAATCTTTCCGGCAATTACGTTACCCTTTCCGGGTTCAACCGGTCTTGACAGCCAGTCGATTATATTTTTTACATGGGCCGGGTAAGAATGATTATATTCCGGTGTAAACAACCATACACCGTCATTATTTGTAAATTCTTCTCTGAGTCTCTTAATCACGTCCATTGTCGGAAATTCTTCATCCTCATTGAATATGGGTATATCATCTGTTTTAATCTCATATACTTCAACATCTGCAGGTACCAGCTCTTTCATCTTCTCAAACAAAATTCTGTTAGCCGATTTCTTTCTCAACGATCCGACAATAACTCCAATTCTCATACTAGCACTCCTTTATTTTCAATGTTTTTTCTCTTTGATTATAACATCAGCAATATAGATTCATCCTGACAGGCTGAATTGTTAAAACCATATTCAAACTTTGCATGTGCAAATGGGTCAAGCTGTGCTTGACCCATTTATTAAGTATTATTTTACTATTCCTGTTTAAGCCAACTCCGTTTTTTTGTCCAACATGTAGGTCACTGCAAAGAATGCTGCCACAGTCATAAGGAATCCAATTATATCCGGGAGGGTAATATTTAAATTCAACTGTTGAATTGAGAATCCAATCTTTCCCAAGTAATCCATGATAAAGGAGTCTATTACCGAATATAACAATCCTATGAAAATTGTAACAGGTACAGCCCCTTTGATCTTATTTCTTAATACTGAGTGAAGTGTTATGAAAAATCCGATTGTAATCAGGGCTGATACAGCTAAATACACGGTTTTTACTATATAGGACAAAATATATCTTGGATTGTTCTGGATAATATCCTTCAGTAAATACCTATTGTTATCCAAAACCATATTTATATTATCCGCATAATGCCTAAGGCTTGTAAAATTAAGCAGAAGGTTTGCGATACCAATTGCCAGGAGACCCGTAAATATGACATAACTAACTCCTACTATCAGCTTTGAGCCAAACTTTTCTATACCGGTATAGGGCATGGAACTTTCCATAACAGCATAGTTTTTATTTAAGTCCCTTCCATAGATGAAAATGGCATGTATGACCGGAGCCAAAAGTAAATTTATGATTGTGCCGATACATAGTACGAATGAGATGCTGCCGATTAGATCTTCCCCGTCGGTTTTAGTAACCGCATTTATTACTACAAAGATTAATCCTAATAAAACGCTTGCTAACACATACCACTTGAATTCACTGAAATATTTTTTAAATTCATATCTAATAAGATTTATCATCTTCTGTATACCTCCCTGTATAACTCATCAAGAGTCATATGCTTTTCATTTCTCAGGTCTTCAGCGGCACCCATGTATTTTATTTCTCCGTCATTGATAAAGTACACTTCGTCCAAAAGCCTTTCGAGTTCATTAATCAAATGGCTTGTTACAAGTATTGTAGTTTCATCGTTGAAACCATCTATAATAAGTCCTAAAATTTCTTCCCTTGCCACCGGATCTACACCTTCTAAGGGTTCATCGAGAACAATCAGAGGAGATTTTCTTGATATTGTAAGTGCCAATGCAAACTTACTTCTCATACCCTTTGATAAGGCTTTAATCTTCATGTCTTCACTCAAACTGACCTTGGTCAACAAATCCTTGAACTTGAATTTATCAAAATCCTGGAACAAGCTATCATAGACTTCCCCTGCGTCCTTTATTGTCATCCAATCCGGAAAAATGTTGGAATTGGTTAAAAATGATACATCCTTTTTAGTTTCTACTCCTACAGGAATACCATTGATAAGAATCGAGCCATAGTTAACTCTCAATTCCCCGGTAATCATTCTGAGAAGAGTTGTTTTTCCCGAGCCGTTGGGTCCAAGCAATCCGGCTATTTTACCCTTGCCTACTTTAAGGTCTACACTGTTTAAAACTCTGTTTTTGAAATATTTTTTTGATACCTTATTTACTTCCAGCATCTGTCTCTCCTCCTAGGTTTTTAATAACGATGTCCAATATCTCCTTGTTTGAATATCCAAAGCCTTTCATTTCCTGAGTAAAATCCCCGACAATTTTATTTGATTCCTGAAGTTTAACATTTTCTATTATCTTGTTATCCATAGTCACGAAGGTCCCCACTCCTCTCTCACTGTAAGTCAATTTCTCCTTGTCCAATTCCATGAACACCCTTTGCACCGTATTAGGATTTACTTTATAGGTTTCTGCTATTTCCCTGACTGACGGTAATTTATCTCCGCCTTTAAGTCTGTTTGATAGCATTTCTATTTTAAGCTTCCTGGCAATCTGCATATAAATCGGAATGCCTTCCTCAAATTTGATCAACATCTCGCCTCCCACTGATTTATTTCTTCTTATCTACTATACTACTAATGTAGTACACTAATACAATTTAATCAATAGGTTTGGTGAAACTTAATCTATTTTTAATATAAGAAAAAATCCTTGGCAGTACTTCAAGTAAGATGTACTGCCAAGGATTGGTATTAAAATTCTTTTTATATCATGTTTTTTAAGTTTAACTAAAATTGATTATTTTGCTTTTCTTACAAGTTCCTTAGTGTCTCTTGCAATCATCAGCTCTTCATTGGTTGGTATGACCAATGCGGAAACTTTACATCCGTCTTTAGAGAAGATGGCTTCCTTACCTCTTACGGCGTTCTTCTCTCTGTCAACTTCCACTCCGAGGAAATCCAAACCTCTAAGTATTGATTCTCTGGCTTCAGGTGAATTTTCACCTAATCCTGCTGTAAATACGATTGCATCTATGCCGCCCATTGCTGCTGCATAGGCACCTATAAACTTGCGGACTCTGAAGTAGAACATATCAAGTGCCAGCTGTGCTCTTTCATTTCCTTCTGCTGCAGCCTTTTCAAGGTCTCTGAAGTCGGAAGAAACTCCTGAAATACCCAGGACTCCGGATTTTTTGTTCATCATTGTATCAACTGTCTTAGGATCCCAGCCTTTTTCATTCATTAAGTATGTTACGATAGCAGGATCCATATCTCCGGTTCTTGTTCCCATTACCAATCCGGCAAGAGGAGTAAAGCCCATTGAAGTATCTACTGATTTACCGTATTTAACTGCTGTGACCGAAGAACCGTTACCTAAATGGCAGGTTACTATTTTTAAGTCATCAATGTTTTTACCAAGCATTTCTGCAGCTCTTAATGAAACATATTTATGGCTTGTTCCGTGGAATCCATATCTTCTGATTGCATCAGATTCATATAGTTCATAAGGAATGGCATACATGAAAGCAACCTTATCCATTGTCTGATGGAAGGATGTATCAAACACTGCTGTCATCGGAGTTTCAGGCATAAGCTCCATACATGCGTTGATTCCGATAAGTGACGGAGGATTATGAAGAGGAGCAAGCTTACTTACTTCTTCTAACTCCTTAATTAAGGTATCATCCAAAAGGACTGAGCTGGAGTATTTTTCTCCGCCATGAACTATTCTGTGTCCTACTGCAGCTATTTCATCAACCGATTTTAGAACTCCCTGTTCGCTGTCTGTGATTGTATCTAACACAAGTTTAATAGCAACTTTATGATCAGGCATAGGTGTCTGTACGATATACTTATCTCTTCCTTCAACTCTATGAGTAAGAACAGAACCGTCAATTCCTATTCTCTCAACTAATCCCTTGGCCATTACCAATTCGTTTGTCATATCATAAAGCTGATACTTCAATGAGCTGGATCCACAGTTAACAACTAAAATTTTCATCCCTTTACCTCTTATCCTATTATTTGCTTATAGCCTGTGCCTGGACACATGTTATTGAAACGACATTTACTATATCTTCTACGCTGCAACCTCTTGAAAGGTCATTGATTGGTTTTGCAAAGCCCTGACAGATAGGTCCGATGGCTTCAGCATTGGCAAATCTTTGTACCAGTTTATAACCGATGTTTCCTGACTGTAAATCAGGGAATACAAGAACATTTGCCTTTCCGGCTACCTTGGAACCCGGAGCTTTTTGCAATCCTACTTTTTCTACCAGTGCAGCATCCGCCTGGAGTTCTCCGTCTATGGCAAGGTCAGGTCTTAGTTCCTTGGCCTTTTTAACCGCATTTTGAACTTTTGTAACAACTTCATGCTGTGCTGAGCCCATGGTTGAGAAGGAAAGCATTGCCACCTTTGGTTCAAATCCCATTAAATTCTTTGCTGTATCAGCAGTTGATATTGCTATTGATGCCAACTGATCTTCATCGGGCATCGGATTTACTGCGCAGTCTGCAAACAGCAATGTACCGTTTTCTCCATAATTACTCTTTGTTTCCATTATGAAGAATGAAGAAACAACCGATACTCCCGGAGTGGTCTTTACAATTTGAAGACCCGGTCTTAATAAATCTCCCGTTGTATGTATGGCTCCTGATACCATTCCCTGAGCCACATCCTGTTTAACCATCATAGTTCCGAAATACATCGGATCCTTCATGATTTCCCTGGCAGCTTCAATAGTTACTCCCTTGTTTTTTCTCAGTTCATAAAATGCATTGGCGAATTCTTCATACCTTGCATCAGTTACCGGATTAATTTTAGTACACTTTGAAATATCGATTCCCAGTTCCTTAGCCTTTGTATCAATATTATCAATATCGCCTAACAGAACAATGTTTGCAAAACCTTCTACAGCGATTTGGGCTGCTGCTTTTAGGTTTCTTTCTTCCTCACCCTCAGGCAGTACAATGGTCTGAACGTTACGTCCCGCCATCTCTTTCATCCGTGACATGAAATCCATTATTTATCTCCTTCCAAATTACGACAACATTATCTCTTATTATCTTAACTATTTAATGTTTTATTTTCAAGTTTTTACGTTACAATATTATTACAACAAGAAAGGATTCTGGATACATGAAAACAGCTCTCATAATCAGTGAATATAACCCGTTTCACAAAGGTCACAGACATCAGATAGATGTATTAAAAAGTGAGTTGGGTGTGTCTCATATTATTTCTATAATGAGCGGAAATTTTGTACAAAGAGGTGTCCCTGCTGTTTTTGATAAGTTTGAAAGAGCAAGGCTTGCGGTACTCGGCGGTTGTGATCTTGTTTTAGAATTACCAACGGTATATTCTGTATCATCTGCAGAATTTTTTGCCAAGGGGGCAGTTTATTCCGCAAATGTAACTGGCATTGCAGATATTTTGTCATTCGGATCGGAATTTGGTGAAATTGATAAATTAAAAACGATTGCAAATATCTTGATAGACGACTCAGCTAAAATAGACGAGGAAATCGGAATCCAGCTTAAAACGGGACTCTCATTCCCTGAAGCAAGACAAAATGCTCTATTGAAAATTTTGAAAAATCATACAATCAATAATATTGATGACAGGGAAACTGAAAAATTATTCCAGCCGAACAACATTCTTGCAATTGAATATCTTAAGGCACTTCAGATTACCGGCTCAAAGATTCTACCCCATACCCTGAAAAGAAAGGGCCTTGGATATCATGAAACTTTTGAATCGGAAAATGTAGATCATAATATAAACCCTTCGGCTACATCCATAAGGAAGCTCTTGAATAACAATCAAGATCCGTCCTATCTGGTACCAGAAGAATGCATTATGCACTTTAAAAAGCTTGTTGAGACCTATATCGCTCCTGACCAATCGAAATTGAAGGATATAGTTCTTTATAAACTAAGGCTTGGACCGGGCTCCCTCCTCTCTTTACCGGATTCAGGCGATGGTCTGGGGGATCGGATATTAAATTATTCCCAGGAATTGTATAAGATGAAGGATTTAGATCAATTTGTAACCTTGATTAAAACAAGGAGATTTACATATACAAGGATAATGAGGCTTTTGCTTCAATTAGCCTTGAACCTGAACAATACGGATTATCAAGAATTAAGGAATAGAAAGCCTGACTTTTTAAGGGTCTTAGGCTTCAATGAAAAAGGAACCGAATTATTGTCCAAGGCAAATTCAGTATCCAATATACCTCTTGTTCACTCGCTTAAAAATATTGATTCTCCATTCATCAAACCCGATCTGAATGCTTCCGAGCTGTATGCTCAGCTGACCTCCTCTTATCCGAATTCCTCGGATTTTACCCGTAAAACTGAAGTTATCAGATAAAACAAAGAACTCTGAAATTATATGGGATAACCAATAAAATAATTATTCTCTAAATAATTATCATTTCAAAAATTTCAAGCATGGTGGCCTTAAAGTACTTTAAGTCACCATGCTTGAATATTATTTTTTGATTGTATACATTGAATAATTCGAAGTTTAAGCTTCAAAATATTAGGATTCCTGCAGTTTAAAGCTCTTTTTTATCTTTTCCAACAGCTCTTTGTCCAGGTAGTCATGCTTAATGTTCTGGATATCAAATTTAGTCACTTTGAAGGCAAACTTTATAAAGTATCCCATTAAAAACACTGTCATTAGTGTACCGAGGCCGATTTTCCCTCCCAGGAGAAAACCGAGTACGGTAACAGTCAATTCAATACCGTTTCTGACTAAGGCTATGTCTTTTTTGGACAGCTTCGTCAAAACCACCATGAGTCCATCCCTTGGGCCTGCTCCAAGACCGGCTGAAATGTAGAAAGCAGTGGCAAAGGCAATTGTCATCATACCTATGAGCATGAAAACAACTTTAACCGGATACGCCTCAGGGGTTTTAATAAAGTCCTTAGCAAAAATAAAGTCGATTATGGCTCCGATAAGAAATACGTTAAAAACCGTTCCTGCTCCGATTTTTTCCCTTCTGAAATAATTGAATGCAAGAATAGCCATACCTACTAAAATTGAAACTCTGCCAAAGGTAATTCCGGTAATGTTTGATATCCCGTAATGAAATACATCCCAGGGAGACAAACCAATATCTGCTTTTACGGAAAATGCAATTCCGACGGCATAAAGCACAAGACCTATGAAAAGCACTCCCAATCTTATATATAGTGGTTTTTTAGTAAAATTCATAATTCACCCGTTATAAAATACCCGCCATTTAGGCGGGTAACTTATTCTTTAAAATTTTTTATCAGCTTTTCATGTTTCTCAGTTCCTGAATGTTTTCACGAACTGTTTGAGTTGTATTGTCTATGCTTGATCTGTAACCTGCAACAAAGTCTTCCATGCTCTTTTTAAGATTTACCATGGCATCATTTGATCTTAGCTGAATTTCTTTCTCAAGGTCCGACAAAAGTGCATCT